>CAYMAG010000012.1:0-6012 GCA_964388335.1 uncultured Vicinamibacteraceae bacterium
TCTCGTCGTTGCGTACGTCGCCGGCGAGGGCGTACCAGACGCGCGAGTCGCTCGGTGCGCGGCCAGGTCGTCGGATGACCGACACGACCAGCTTCGACGCGCGCGTGTTGTCAGGCCCGTACGCCGCGATCGTCGCCAGGGGAAACTTCGGTGGAGCGCCGGGAGACGGCCGTGGCGGGATGGCTGGCGTCACGCGTGCAAGCGTACACGACGCGCACGCGCATGTGGAGCGGGCGCCGTCGCAGTGCGAGAGCGGACGAGTCAGCCCCTCGCGACGGCTTCCCAGAGACAGTGATGGCGTTCCAGGAGGGGAGGGGCGCCGCACCGCGAATGTTTGACAGGCTCGTGGGACGGGCGGATCATCCGTGCTGTGCGCCGGGCAGGCGCGCGTCCCGCGTCGTTCCAGCAGGGACGTTCGGGTCTGCCCAGACGGTGTTCCGAGCCACTCGTGCCCGAACTGCCCGACATCCTCCTTTACCTGCACGCGCTGCGCCCGCGCGTCGTCGGTCGGCGCGTGGACGCCGTGCGCCTGGCGTCGCCGTTCCTGCTGCGATCGATCGCGCCGCCGCTCGCGGCCGTGGAGGGACGCACGATCGTCGACCTGCACCGGATCGGCAAACGCATCGTCTTCGAGGTGGAGGCGGACCTCTTCCTCGTCGTCCACCTCATGATCGCCGGCCGCTTCCGCTGGAAGCCCCCGGGCACGCGTATCCCTGGCAAGGTCGGGCTGCTGGCGATCGACTTCGCGCACGGCACGCTGCTCCTGACCGAGGCCGGCACGAAGCGCCGGGCGTCGCTGCACGTCGTCTCGGGCCGCGAGGCGCTGGCGGGCCACGATCCGGGCGGTCTCGACGTGCTGGAGGCGCCGGTCGACGCCTTCGCCGCGGCGCTGCGGCGCCAGAACCACGCGCTGAAGCGAGCGCTTACGGATCCGCGCGTCTTCAGCGGCATCGGCAACGCGTACTCCGACGAGATCCTGCACGCGGCGCGCCTCTCGCCCTTCAAGCAGACGGCCACGCTCGCCGACGAGGACGTCCGTCGCCTGTACGACGCCACGCGGGGCACGCTGGTGAAGTGGACGCAGCGGCTGCAGGACGAGGCGGGCGACGCGTTCCCCGAGAAGGTGACCGCGTTCCACGATGGCATGGCCGTCCACGGACGCTACGGCCAGCCGTGCCCCGTCTGCGGCACGCCGGTCCAGCGCATCGTCTATGCGTCCAACGACGCCAACTACTGTCCGTCGTGCCAGACGGGCGGGCGGTTGCTGGCGGATCGAGCGCTGTCCAGGCTGCTGCGGGAAGACTGGCCGCGCACGCTCGAGGAGCTGGAGCAGCGGATGCGCACGACCAGAGCCGCCGACTGAGGCGTGTCTGCGGCATCTCGACCGTCGCGGTCGCCGTCGAGCCAGACGCGCCGACCTGCCACGCCAGACTCACAACTCCGCCGTCCCACGACTTACAGGTATCGACGGGCCGCGGTACGCACCGCGCCCATCGCGTCGAAGGACGGAGGAGAAGCGTGAACCGAAGATGGCGTCGGACCAACGACACACAAGGCAGCCGGGCCCTGAGCACGCGTCGCGTGGCGTCAGGCGGAATCGCGATAGTGCTGGCGTGCGCGTGCGCAGCCACCACACTCGCGGGTACCACACCGGCGGACACCACGCTGACGCGCATCCAACAGGAAGCACGCGAGCGCTCCGAGGTGCGCGATACGCTGTTCCGGCTGACCGATGCGATCGGCCCACGTGTCGTCGGCTCGCCCGCCATTCGTGCGGCGGAAGCCTGGCTCGTCGAGCGCCTGCGCGGCTACGGCCTGCACGAGGTTCGCGTCGAGCGGAATGGCACAGCATGTCCGCCCTCGCCCTGTCAGGCTGCGGCGCGACAAGGACCAGACATGAACGACTGTGACCGCGACACCCGTATCCTCCGTGCATCGCCGGCGGAGTTGGCGTCCGCAGACTGGGCGACCCATGTCGGCGGATGTCACGCCTGCCAGGACATGCTGCGCGTCAAACAGGCACTGCTGGCCGACGGCGAGGCGCTGAGCCGTGTCGCGCGTCTGCCGTCGCCGCACGCGGTGTTGTGGCGCGCCAGGCTCCGGGACGCGCGCAGGCGCCGCCAACGTGTCGCGTCGGTCGTGGCCGCGTTCCAGTGCGCCACAGCGGCGATCGTCGTCCTGGCGCTGGTCGTGATGATGTGGACGCAGCTGCACGGTGCGGCCAACCAGGGCCACGACGTCATCGTCGCGGCCGCCGTAGTGGTGACCGTGCTCGCCATCGGCATTCTCGCCTGCGTGCCGCGTGGCATGTGGTGGCCCGATGCCGGTCGCTGACGTGCGGCGCGGCCACACCGCCGCATGGACGTTCGGTAAGGAGATCTTCACGGCCGGGCCTGGAACCGCCATCCGTACGCCGCCGAATGCGCCGCACCAGATGCGCAACACAGGAGAGGACATGCTCGAGCTACTCGAAGGCTTCAGGGAACTGACGCTACGTCTGGTGGGCGCCAGGCCGAGACCCGAGCGTGCTGGACGTGCCGTCGATGCCGCTCGAGAGATGGGAGTGACGATTCGATGGCCGGAGGTGAGCCGCACGAACGGTGAGCACGGACAACAGCGACGCCGATGGGGCCATGCGAACACCCCGAGGTGATGCGTAAAGTGCAGACGCCACGGGTCCGCGCTAACACTCTGGACCGCCACCGCGTCTGATCGCCATGACGTCCGCACTCCGACGCGCTCTCGAAGCCCTCTACCGCGACTTGATCCTTGCTCTCCGCGGCGTCTGGAGAAATCCGGCGTTCGCCGCGCTGGTCATCGGGACCATGGCGCTCGGCATCGGCGCCAACACCACGATGTTCAGCATCATGCGGGCGGTCTTCATCCGGCCCCTGCCGTTCCCGGCCGCCGACAGGCTGGTGACCGTCTGGGAGAGCGATCCTGAGCGAGACATCGCCAAACGGCGGGTCACCGGGGCCAGCTTCGTGGACTGGGAGGCGGAGAACACGGTCTTCGACGCGATGGGTGCGCTGCCCAACTGGGCGGGACAGGTCACGACATTCAACGTCGTCGGCACCGATGCGATGGAGAGAGTGCCAGGCGCCTACGCGTCTTCCGGGGTCTTTCGCACGCTCGGCGTGTCGCCGATGATCGGACACGAGCTGCAACCGGAGGACGACCGGCGCAGCGGAGAACGGCACGTCGTCCTGAGCGCCGCGTACTGGAGGGAGCGCTTCCATGAGGATGTCGGCGTTCTCGGCCGCGCGATCGACATCGACACGTTCGGGGGCGGCGCGTTCACGATCGTCGGCGTCATGCCGCCGGAATTCGACTTCCCGAGGGGCGCGCGCATCTGGCTGTCGCTTGGCGACTGGGGCGGCGGTCCGCTGCCGGCGGTGGGCACGGCCGAGCGCGGGCCGGCGTTCCATGACGTCGTCGCCCGCCTGCGCCCGGCGTGACACCAGATCGCGCCGCCCGCGAGCTGACGGTGATTGCCCAAAGACTCTCCGAACAGTACCCGCATGCGTCGCGCGTGGCCCGCGTCGACGTCGTGCCGCTACGAGAGACGCTCGTTGGTGAGCACCGGCGGTCCCTCGGTATGTTGTTCGGCGCGGTCGGATGCGTGCTGCTCGTCGGCTGCGCGAACGTGGCCAATCTCGTGCTGTCTCGCGGCATCGGGCGGCGAAAGGAACTGCTCACACGGATGGCACTTGGCGCGACGCGCACGCGGATGGCGTGTCAGTCGATCGTGGAAGGTCTGGTGCTCTGCGGGCTGGGTACCGCTGCCGGACTGATCCTGGCCGTGTGGGCCCGACCTATGCTCGCGCGTCTGATGGCAACGCATGTCCCGATCGCCGGCGACTCGCGCATCGACCTGGCCGTCCTGGCGTTCACCGCGCTGCTGACGGCGGCCTGCGGCGTGCTCTGCGGGCTGGCGCCGCTCGTAGGATGGAGAAGTCTGGACTGGCGGACGCGAAGCCAGCCGGAGAGCCCGGCCACCAAACACCTGCGTCACGCGCTGGTGGTGAGCGAGGTGGCGCTGGCCGTCGTGCTGGTCGCGGCGGCCGGTCTGCTGGTGAGAACGCTCGGAAAGCTCCAGGCGGTGGACGTCGGGTTCCAGACACAGCAGCTCCTCAGCGTGTCGATGGACGTGACAACCGGTCCCTTTCGCGAGCGCGGGAACGCCGCGCTGTTCCTCGAGGCGCTGATGCCCCGTATCGCCGCGCTGCCTGGTGTGCGACGCGTAGGCGCCACCACGGGCGCGCCGCTCGAAGAAGGCGCGGCCACGCAAGCCATCACGAGGGAGGATCGAGCACCGCTCACCGCGGCAGAGTCGCCGCAGGTCGTGCAGACCGCCGTGACGCCCGGCTACTTCGAGACGTTGGGCATCACCCTCCTGAGGGGACGCGCGCTCACGGAAGCGGATACCGCCGAGGGACAGCTCGTGGCGCTCGTGAACGAAACCGCGGCGCGTCGATACTGGCGGGGCGAGGACCCAATCGGCAAGCGATTCGCCATCGGCAGTCGCGAACGCTTCGGCAGGTTCCGCGCGCCGATCGGGCCTGACGACAGCGAAGAGGAGTGGCGGGAGATCGTCGGCATCGTCGCCGACGTCAGGTCCGGTGGCTTCGCTGCGGATGTACAACCCGAAGTGTTCTACTCGTACAGGCAGTTTCCACTGTACGGCCCGCGGGTCCTCGTACGAACGGTGGGCGACCCGATGGCGCTGGCGCAGACGATCCGTCGAGACGTTGCCGCGGTGAACGCCAGCGCCGTCGTCACCGATGTCCGTACGATGGAGCAGGTGGCGGCCGAGTCGGTCGTCGCGCCACGGCTTCGGGCCCTGCTCGTCGGGTCGTTCTCCACGCTGGCGCTGATGCTCGCGATGCTGGGTATCTACGGTGTGCTGTCGTACACCGTCGGGCAGCGGACGCAGGAGATTGGCATCCGCATGGCGCTCGGCGCCAGTCGGGCGCGTGTGTCGCGTATGGTCATCGGCCAGGCGTTGGCCTTGACCACCGTCGGGATGCTCGTCGGCCTCGTCGGCGCCGCGGGCACCTCGCAGTGGATGGCGACGCTCCTGTTCGGTGTGCAGCCGTTCGACCTGCTGACGTTGGCAACGACGTGCGCGACGCTGTTCGCGATCACCGTGCTCGCCAGCTACGGGCCCGCACAGACAGCCATCCGCGTGGACCCCGCTGTCGCCTTGCGACGTGAGTGAGCACCCGGCGTTCCGGACGCCGCGTACGAGTGCGCCTCATGTGCGAGCAAGGCCGGACGCGCTCGGCGACGCTCGTGCTGGGCGTGTTTACTGGCCGAGGAACATCTCGAGAAACACTTCGTCGTGCAGGTCCTCGCCCAGACGCACGTGCCGGCGTGCGATGCCGACTTGCGGGAGTCGAGCGGGAGCGTGACGGCACGCGGCACGACGGCTGAGAGCGGCCGCGCTTCCGCTTCCGCCAGCACGTACTTGATAGTTTCCTTATCCATAGGGAAATACGTGTAGCATCATGTCCTTCTGTAGAGGGAACAAGCTGACTCTGGTGGCGGCACCAGCGAGACGCCGGCTGGGCGGCTGTCGTCCGGCGTATCGCTCACTTGCTCAACGCGCAGACGGGACGACCAGCCGTCACCAACAGAGCTGTTGGACGCGGTACGTGATGTATCGAGGCGACGGCGGGTGTTCGCCCAGGCCCAGCGAGTGGAGCACCTCGTGGATGACGGTGGCGCGGAGTTCAGGGAGGTTCCGGCGCCAGCTTCGCTCGAACGTTCGGCCGCACACGAAGATGATGCGGCTGCCGGTGGCGGTGAACGCCAGAACGCCCTGTTCGCTGCATGGCCGTAGTGTGTCCCCGTCCCTGAAGACGAGCAGGCGCAGATAGCTCTGCAGGCTCACCTGCATCGAGGTCAGCGTGATGGCCACGGGCTCCTGTCGCGGAGGCGTACGGAGGCAACGAGTGCACAACGAAGGAGCGGAGAAGCGGAGGTCCTCTGTTACTCAGCTTCTCTGTG
>CAYMAG010000012.1:6112-23303 GCA_964388335.1 uncultured Vicinamibacteraceae bacterium
GTGCACAACGAAGGAGCGGAGAAGCGGAGGTCCTCTGTTACTCAGCTTCTCTGTGTGACCCCGTTACCTCCGTGACCTCTGTTCCCGGTTGTCCGAACGATGACGCATTCGGTTCACACCAACTGGCTCAGGAACGTCCTGGCAGGGACGACCGCCGGGTCGACGCGCTCGAAGCAGTCGGCGTGTACATAAGGCAGCTCCATCACCACCTGAAACGCATGCCTGGCGCGCGTCGCCTGCTGGAAGTGGAGCAGCGACGGCGACAGCGATGTGTCAGTGGTCTTCACTTCGACCAGACACCACGGCTTGCGGTCCCGGACGACGAGAAAGTCGACCTCACGTTTGAGCTTGTCGCGGAGATACCGCAGCTCGAAGCGGCCGAGGCCAACGTCGGTCCAGGCGTCCACAGCCTTGAGCAGGTGGCAGGCGACGAACGTCTCGGCACGTGCGCCGGGATCGTCGACGCCGGACCAGTCGCGCAGGAACCACTTCGGCTCCTTGCGCAGCGC
Organism: uncultured Vicinamibacteraceae bacterium; assembly: GCA_964388335.1. Taxonomy (GTDB): domain Bacteria; phylum Acidobacteriota; class Vicinamibacteria; order Vicinamibacterales; family Vicinamibacteraceae; genus JAEZDP01. The sequence goes on from CAYMAG010000012.1 coordinate 6,622, forward strand.
CTTGGTGACGTTCGTGAACCACGGACGAATCCGGATGCCGTAGTACATACGCTCGAACACGTCCAACCAGCGGCGCACGGTGTCGACCGCCACGCCCAGCTCGTTGGCCAGGTTCGAGTAGATGAGCTGTTGCGACGAGCGTTCGGCAAGGATCTGGGCGAGGGTCTCCAACGCCGACAGATCCTGGATCTGCGTCACGTTGCGGATGTCCTCCCTGGTCAACTGGTCGTGGCGCAGTGAGCGCCAGCGACGCGTGAAGCGAATGTCGCGCCGGAGAAACGGCTCCGGGAAGCCGCCGTGCTGCCAGAGCGCCTGCCACTCGTCGTCCTCGAGGAGTGCTGGAGGCTGCACGAGGTCGGTAGCGACGTCGACTCGCAGACACTCTCCAACGCTGAACGGGTGCATCCGATACAGGAAGTACCTGCCCGTGAGGCTGTCGCCGCCGCGGCGGAACAGGTCGAGACGGGAGCTGCCGGTGACGACCACCCGCACGCGACTGCCGTGGACGTCGAAGAATCCCTTGAGGAAGGTCTTCCATCTGGCGTGCTTGTGCAGTTCGTCGAGGACGAGCACCGGCGGAGTGGCACGCAGTTGCTCGACGCCGACGGCTTCCGCCACTGCGGCCGGCCCCCGCAGGACGACACGCCGATCGTCGGCGTTGTCCCAGTTCAGGTAGCTCGTACCCGCCGCCTGGCAGGTGGTCGTCTTGCCGACCTGCCGCGGTCCGCTGACAAACGCCATCTGCCGGTGGCTGGCAAGGTGCTCGTGCAGGAGCGTGTCGTAGAAGCGAACTCTGTCAGTCATGGACCATTCTCGCGAGTGTCGTAAAACGGTCCGGACCATTTTACGACATGCGAGAAATCAGTCCACCAGCAGACCGCGCGGCGCAACGTGGGTGTCCAGCAGAATCGCGAGATCATTCCCGCCGCCTGGAAGAAGCTCGAGGCGTGGCCCCGGTGCCCTCCCACGGAGGTTCGCGGCCGGCATGATCTTCAGCGCCACGGATTCGTGGTTCAGGGCAGAAGCCGATCGACGGTCACCGACACGTAGCCGCGCCCGGCAGACACCTGGAGCGTGTCGCTACGCGCAAGCGACGTCACGCGCGCGTAGGCGTCTCCAGCCGGCTCCTCGTGCACCAGCACGCGATCGTTGACGAGGTCCGCAACGACGTATTGGGGGATGGCCGCCGCGGCATATGCCCGCAGCTTCGGCCCCAGATCCATCGCGAGAGAGCTGTCGGCCACCTCGATGACGCAGCACAGATCCGGCGCACCGGGCGGACCATCCAGGTAGTCGTCGATATGGCCGCGCACCACGGCGCCGTCAGGCTCCGGCTCTGAGAGGGGCGGCAGGGCGATGGGCTGCTGTGTCTGCAGGAAGCAGGTGTGTGCATCGAAGAGCGGGCCGGCCTGCGACAGCCGCACCACGGCCACGCGATGGCGATCACCGATGGTCATCGGGTCGTCTCCAGCCCGCGCACGATCCTTGTGCACGATGAAGCCGTCCAGCAACTCGACGGAAGCATCCTCCGCGACGAATCCGAGCGCGATGGCACGGTGGTACTGGTCGGCCGTCCACGGCACGATCGTCGCGCGGCCCGCGGCCGCTTCCTGGAGAATCGTCGTCACACGTACCACTCCAACCTGGATCCGATTATACGCAGCCGGCCGCGACGCCGACCTGAGACGAAACTCTCCGTCTACTTGCGCGGTGGAGTATCTGCCGAAGTCCGCTCAGCGCAACCGGCCGGCGCACATCCCCATCGTCCTGCTGGGTCAACTGGCCGTCGATGGTCGATTTCAGGGGCGAGGGCCGTGCGGCACGGTCCCCGCACGCCGGCGGCCGTCGTCCATGACACGCTTTCTCGGCGCTCCGCGTTGACAGGGCCGCCTCGCGCGGCTACCTTCGCACGCACCATGTGCCTGGTCTCGACTGTCGAAGGTGGTCCGCTGTCGAGTCTCTCTACGAGCACACATGCGACGCCCGACAACATCCTCGGATGCATCGGGGGAACGCCGCTCCTTCGCCTGCGGCGGGTGGCGAGCGCCGGTGACGGTGTGCCGGAGGGCGTGGAGGTGTACGCCAAGGCCGAGCACATGAACCCCAGCGGCTCGGTGAAGGACCGCGCGGCGCTGGCCATGGTCCTCGACGGCCTTCAGTCCGGTGCACTCACCCCGGACAAGACCATTCTCGATGCCACCAGTGGCAACACCGGGATCGCGTACGCCATGATCGGCGCGGCCATGCGCTTGAAGGTGGCGGTGTGCCTGCCGAGCAACGCGAGCCCCGAGCGCAAGCGGATCCTGCGCATCCACGGCTGCGACATCGTCGACACCGATCCGCTCACCGGCACCGATGGCGCACAAGCGGAAGCCAAGCGGCTGGCCGGCCGCTATCCGCAGCGGTACTTCCATCCTGCCAGTACCTACGTGATCGTGTCCGCAATGGCCGCGAGCGCTGGCCAGCTCCACTCGTGGGAGCTGCGCGATGACCGCTCGGGCTTCGATGCGGAAACGATTGACGACACGTTCGATGCCGGCGAGACCGGCCCGCTGGCAACAGCCACATCCTCCAGAGGAGAAGAGTCGTGACACAGAAAGGCACCGTGCAGCACACGCTTGGCGAAGCCGCCGCGTTCCAACTCGCCAACGTCACCAAGACCCCCCCGCAGTACCAGGCCATCACCCCGCGCTGGCTGGTCCGCCTCCTGGACTGGAAGCCGCTGGAGGCCGGCACGCTGCGGGTGAATCGCGTCGTGGACGAGGCATCCGTCGAGGTCGTGTGCGAGCCCAAGCGCGAGGCCGCACTGCCGCCGTCCTTCGTGGACTACGAGAAGGCGCCCCGGGAGTACACACTGAGTTCGATCACGAGCGTGCTGCAGGTCTCCACGAAGGTCTCCGACGTCTACAGCAATCCGTTCGACCAGGTCGGCGAGCAGCTCCGGTTGACGATCGAAGCCGTCAAGGAACAGCAGGAGCGGGAACTCATCAACAACGGCAGCTACGGCCTGCTGAACAACGTCCCCGAGGCGCAGCGCATCCAGACACGGAAGGGGCCGCCCACCCCCGACGACCTCGATGAGCTGCTGACCAAGGTGTGGAAGGAACCGTCGTTCTTCCTCGCGCATCCTCGCGCCATCGCCGCCTTCGGTCGCGAGTGCACGCGGCGCGGCGTGCCGCCGCCGACCACCACCGTGTTCGGCGCCCCTCTGCTCACGTGGCGGGGCGTTCCACTCGTCCCGACGAACAAGCTCCTGGTGGACGGCCAGACCGAGCCGTCCGGTCCCGGGGGCACGACCAGCATCCTCCTCCTGCGCGTCGGCGAGAAGAAGCAGGGCGTCATCGGCCTCTACCAGCCTGGCCTGCCTGGTGAACAGACGCCAGGGCTGTCGGTCCGCTACATGGGCATCGACCATCGATCCATCGCGTCGTACCTCGTCTCGCTCTACTGCTCGGCAGCCGTGCTGGTCGACGACGCGATCGCGTCACTGGGCGGCGTCGACGTGGGGACGTACCACGAGTACAAGTGAGAGACGTCATGAGCAGCCGGCATACATCCGACGTGGCAAGAGGGTCGCACGCGGGCAGCGCGGCGATCGAGCCCAACGACCTCACGGCCGCCAACACGGCCGCCAATACGGCCGCGGTTGCGGGCCTGCCCGACGCTGCGACGCTCGCACGGCTCGCGGGCGAGTTCTTCGGCGTCCTCGGCCGGCATGGTGGTGATCCCATCGCCGCAGCGGCGCCGAGCCCGATCCCATCCGGCACTGCGGCGCCGGGCGTTGCGCCAGAGGCCGCGATCGCACAAGAGTCCCGCTCGCGGGCCGGCCAGATCGCGCCATCGGTCACCGCGGTGTCCCCTGAGGTGGCGTTCCCGCAGGGACCGGGCGCCCCGCAGCCATGGTCCACCCATCAACCCGGCGTGCCTGCAGATGCGCAGGGACTGCTTGGACTGCCGAGCCTCGGGTTTCTGGCAGACCTGCGCTCGCTCGAGGCGGCCGTTCCCGCGGTCACGCGTCAAGCGCCGGCGCCACCCGTCGGCGTGGCCGTACCGACGCAGCCCTTCGGCCTCTCCCGCGACGACATCGGCGCGCCCCAACTCCCCGGTGTGCCGCTGCACGCCACCTCGTGGCCGGCGACGCCTGCCGCGGGCTTCCTCGAGTCTGCCCGGCCGCTCGGCGTGCCTGGCGCAGCCGGGGGCGTCGCACCGACGCTGGCCCCGGTCGACTCGCGCGCCTTGTCCGGCGGCGGTATCCCACTGGCCAACACCTCGTCGTCGGTCTTCGATGAGCAGGCCGTCCGCCGAGACTTCCCGATCCTTCAAGAGCAGGTCAACGGGCGCCCGCTCGTCTGGCTGGACAACGCGGCCACGACGCAGAAGCCGCAGGCAGTGATCGACCGGCTGCTGTATTTCTACCGGCACGAGAACTCGAACGTACACCGAGGCGCTCATACGCTGGCCGCCCGCGCAACGGATGCCTACGAAGCCGCACGCGAGACCGTGCGCGCCTTCCTGAACGCCTCGTCGACCAGGGAGATCATCTTCGTCCGCGGCACCACGGAGGGCATCAACCTCATCGCGCAGAGCTGGGGCGCGCAGCACATCCACGCCGGCGACGAGATCGTGCTGACCCACCTCGAGCACCACGCCAACATCGTCCCCTGGCAGATGCTTTGTGCCGAGACCGGCGCCACGCTCCGCATCGCTCCCGTCGACGACACCGGCCAGATCATCCTCAGCGCGTACGAGCGGCTGTTCACGCCGCGGACGCGGCTGGCGGCATTCACGCACGTGTCGAATGCCCTGGGCACGGTGGCACCCGTCCATGAGATGACGGCGATCGCGCATCGCCACGGCGCGGCCGTCGTGGTGGATGGCGCACAGTCGGTGTCGCACATGCCGGTCGACGTCCAGGCCATCGACTGCGACTTCTTCGTCTTCAGCGGCCACAAGATCTTCGGTCCCACCGGCATCGGCGTGGTGTACGGCAAGACGGCGGTGCTCGAGCAGTCGCCACCCTACCAGGGCGGCGGCAACATGATCGCGGATGTCACCTTCGAGCGCACGCTCTACCATCCGCCTCCGCTGCGCTTCGAAGCGGGGACGGGCAATATCGCCGACGCGGTCGGGCTCGGGGCGGCCCTCGACTACGTCACGCGGCTCGGCATGGAGAACATCGCGCGGCGCGAGCACGAGTTGCTGGCGTACGGCACCGAGGTGTTGAGCCGCATCCCCGGTCTGACACTCGTCGGCACGGCGCGCGAGAAAGCCAGCGTGCTGTCGTTCGTCCTCGACGGCCATCGCACCGAAGACGTGGGTGCCGCGCTGGCGCAGCAGGGGATTGCCGTGCGGGCCGGGCATCACTGCGCGCAGCCCATCCTGCGTCGCTTCGGCCACGAGAGCACGGTCCGTCCGTCGCTGGCGTTCTACAACACGTGCGGCGAGATCGATATGCTCGCCGCCGCGATCGACGGCATCCGCCGCGGTCGCGTACCGAGCGTCGCCTGATCGGGTTGCAGCGCCATGTCCCGGGCCCCGTCCTGCGCGACCGACGTGTCATGCGGTCGGTAGTGGCGCATCGGCGCATCGGCGGAGTGGCCGGATTTGTCCGGCCACAGTGGGGCGCATCGGCGCATCGGCGTAGTAGTGGCCGGACTTGTCCGGCCACAGTGGGGGGCCGAGCACCGGCGTTCCGGTCGCCGCGCACGAGTACGCTCACGTGGGAGCACGATCGGACGGCTCGAGGAACATCTCGAGAAACACTTCGTCGTGCAGGACCTCGCCCAGACGCACGTGCCGGCGTGCGATGCCGATGTCGCTGAACCCCAGGCCCCTGTAGAAGCGCAGTGCACGGTGATTGCAGGCCAGCACCTGGACGACGACCTTCGAGAAGCCCTGCGTGCGGGCGAACGGGATCGATTCCTCGGCCAGCGCTCGCCCAACGCCCTGCCCGCGTGCATCGGGCAACAGCCAGGTGCCAAGCGTGGCGACGTGTGCCAGCGACGAGGCCCACGTGGAATGGAGATCGACCGACTGCATGCCGACGATGTCGGTGTCGACTTCGGCGACGTACAGGGCACTGCGCGGACCACGCGATGCGATGAACGCGCGTTGCTGCGCCTCGGAGAACGGCGTATCGAACAGCGTGTAGCGGCCCTCGGCGATGACGGCATTGAGAACGGCCGCACATCTCGCCGCGTCGCCGCCGACGGCCTGACGGACGATCACAGACACGCGTGCATTTTAGACACTAGTCCGCAGCGGCAAGCGCCACGTGAAGACGCAGTCCTCCGAGCACGAGGCAGAGCGTCACCGCAGCGTATCCGAGCGCGGGAGCGGCTGGCGCCACGGCCTCGACGACCGGCTGCCATGTTGTCGCGTCGGACGCGATGCCCGCGCCCATGCCGGCCCAGGCCAGCACGCCGCACGCCGCAATGCCTGACAGCACGCGCGCCCATGGAAACGGAATCGGCGGCGGCGCCTGCCCTTGACTCGCCACGGCGTGCATCACATCTGCCGCGAATGCCGCGGATGGCTCAATCTGGCGCTCAGCGGACAGAATGCGATCGAACTCGTCCATCACGCACCTACCGGAAGATGTCTCGTGCGGCATCGGGCCACACGGACGAGAGCCGGCGCTCGAGAAAGACACGTCCCCGATGCAGGCGCGCCTTGACCGTACCTACGGGAAGGCCGAGCGTCCGGGCCGTCTCGGCAACGTCCATCTCGTTCAGGTAGTACAGCACCATCGGATCACGATACCGCGCCGGGAGCGTGCTCACCATCCGCCGGACGATCTCATCGCGGCGGCTATCGTCAAGCGTGTCGCTCGTCTGTGCCACGCGCAAAGTGGCCAGCACGTGGTCGAGGCTCATCGCGGGCGGCTCGCGATCGCGGATCCATGTCCGATATCCGTTCACCGCCACGGCGGTGAGCCACGTCGAGAATTTCGAGTCGCCGCGGAACGTGTGCAGTGCCCGGAACGCCTTCAGAAACGCCTCCTGCGCCATGTCCTCGGCCAGGGAGCGGTCATGGCCGTAGCGCCAGGCCAGGTTGATCAGCCGGTGCTGCCACCGGGCGACGATGCCGGCGAAGGCTGACGTGTCTCCCTGCAAGACCCGCCGCACGTCGGCGACGTCGAGGTCGTCGGTCTCTCCGCGACTCATGCCCGCGTCCCCGGCCGCTCCACAGACGATCTGAGACGCGCTGGCCTTCCGGCAGGTTGCGTTTCCTTCGCGCTCCGGCGCTCCCTTCACAAAACGCAACCGGTCCGTCGGCGCCGGTGTCCCATGCACCAGAACATCAGGAGGTGCTTCGTGAGCGACTTCTTCCTCGCCGTCGTCATCATCGCCGTAGTCGTCCTCACCCTGCAAAGTGTCGTGCAGTGGAGGACCACGCAAAGCCACGACCGCCGCACCCGCGAACGCTACGCGCTGCTCGCGAAGATCGCCGAGCAGCCGCGTGAGAGCGCGGATCTCGTCGTCGCCCTGCTGCGCGAAGAGGACGCCAGGGATGAGGCGCGGCGCCTCGAGCGTCGGCGGTCGCGGCGGCTGGAGGGGATGCAGGGAGGATTGGTGGTCGTCACCGTCGGCCTCGGTCTCACGATCTTTTTCGCCAGCCTCGATACGGTCGAGGCCTGGCCTATCGGCCTGATGCTCGTCCTGATGGGTCTGGTGCTGTTCGCCTTCGCGTACTTCTCGAAGGAGAAGTGAGCTGCCTCCGGCGGGATGCCACCGGCCATCTGCAACCATGATTTCCCTTGGTTGAACCATACGCCATACTGACTGCGTATGGTCGAACGCCAGCACTGGCTGACGCGGCTCGAAAGCGCGGGAACGCTCCCGACGTGCCAATGCTGGCGCAGCCAATGACGTGACGTGGCGTCCTACTCTTCGCGCAGCGCCCCGATCGGGTCGATGCGCGACGCGCGCCATGCGGGAATGGCGCTGGCGCACAACGCCACCGCCGCGAGCACGACGACGGCTGCCGCGAACGTCACCGGATCGCCCGGACGCACGCCGTAGAGCAGGTTTCGGGATGCGGACGTGGGCATCATCCACCGTTGCCGTACCGGGCTTGACCTGGAACGGAAGTCGCGAGAAGCTGCGCGAGTTCGTGCAACCTCGATGACCCTTTCGGACTTGTTCTCGACCGTCCCTCGAGCGCCTCGGATCTTGGATGAACGACGACGATGGCCACGGCTGAACCGATGATCGCCGAGTGGTTCTTTACCGCTCCCGTCGAAGACATCTCTGCTCGCCGTGGAGATCCGCTGGGCATGCGTGCCGACGCCGAGCGGATGGCAGAAGTGCTCGCCCCCGGCCTGTCGAACCGGACGATGGATGGTCGCTGGCTCTCGATCATGTGTTGGGCACTCGAGCAGTCGCACGGAGCCTCGAGGGCGTATGGCACAGTCAGTGATGATGGGCATGTCGTCACACCGGGCGCGGCGAAAGAAATCTACTCGTGGTTGCGCCCTCTCGAACTCTTGTGGGTCGCGCGTACCGTGAAGAGGACCAATGATCGCGGTAGGGGACGTCAGCTCCCGGGTGTCCGCGGCGTCCGCAACTGGATCGACTGCGCCAGCAAGCCCGAGCGGTTCGGGCTTGCTCCAAGCTCCTACGAACGGTATCGCTTCACCGGAGTCTATGGCGCCTATCGCGTTGCCCTTCGCTCGCTGCCTGGGCTCACCGACGGAGGGGACGGGTGGCGCCTTGGCTCGCTCGGACGCAAACTCGCGGCGGTTGTACACGGAAAGACCCGGTGCAGCCGAAGCCATCTCCGTCGCAAGGGGAGGCGGCCGACGCCGGAGCGCTATTGGGAGCGCGAATTCGAGTGGGATCACGAGCGCGCGGAACTGCTGCCAACCGTGCTCGCCGCGCCTCAGCGCTTTGACAATCCGGAACGGCAGCTTCTCGAGGACGTGCTCTTCCCACCGACGGAGGAAGCGGCCCGCCCTCACTGCGCCGGGGCACGTCGGCGTGCCGTCGCCGAGGCGGCCGCGACGTCCTCAGCAACCACGCGCTCTGCCTTGTTGGCCGATATCGCTCGGGTGCTCCGCCGTAGCGCGCCGGTCGACGACCTTGTCCTGGCGTCCCCGTTCTGCGAACTCGCCGACGCCGGTGTGGCGGCCATGAACGCGTGCTGGGAGGCGGTTCGCCGAGGAGGCAGCGCGGGCTTCGCACCGGCGTCGGACGTTCTCGACGACCCCAAGGTGAAGGAGGCGTTCCGTCGCCTGGCTGAGGCAGCGAGACGTTGGGACCGCGAGAGATCGACGAAGGGCCGTGAAATGCGCGAGGCAGGCGAGCTCGCGGATGGCGTGCTGAAGGCCCGCAGCGACAGGAGGCAGCAATTCCACGCGCTGGAACGACACCACAACCGGTTCGGTAGAGGGCTCAAGTGGCTCGCGCTCGACGGCCAGCGAATCAAGCCGCTCGCGCCCACGCGCGGGGGCGATGCCAGCGAGTACCAGTTCCGCCTAGGAGCATTGACACGGCTGGCCGTGCAAGCCGGCATCACCGACACCATCCCCGTGGCACTCCGCGACTCGCAGGAGATCGGCGCCGAGAGCGAGGAAGACGAACGCTGATGCACAAGGCCGCCGCTTCGTCCTGGAAGGCTCTGTCCGGACTGGGTGAGCAGGACGCGAGGAGTGGACGGCTGCTCCGTGCGTTCCTGACGACCTTCGATCCGCCTGATCCGGGCCTCCTCATCGAGGAGTATCTGCCAGTCTGGCTGGGGTTGGAGAACTCCTACGCTGATGAGGGGCACAATCGACTGCGCTATTTCGCCGAACTCGAAGACGAACTGCGCAGACTCAAGGGCCAGATCGCTATCGTCTCATCCGCCGGGGAGGTCGGGACCTCGGCGGAGGCGTGGATCTGGAACTACATCCTCCGCTTCGAGGTCGGCGCAAAGGCCGCCGCCGTGCAGCACGCGAAGCTGTGGATGTTCCATCGAGCGCCAGAGGGAAGGGGCGGGCCTGAGACGCTCGAACTGGTTGTCTCGTCAGCCAACCTCACCCGCGACGGGCTGCGCGGTCAGATCCAGTCCGGATGGAGGTGCGTACTTCCGGTCCGGACCAGGAGCTCCAACACTCGGACGGCTGAGTGGGGCGTTTTTCCGGCGTTTCTCGAGGAGCTCGGAAATGCGTCGGGAGGCAGTGCGCCAAAGACAGTCCAGCACTGGCTGGACCTTCTCGGCCGGTGTGAGTGTCCGGACGATGTCGAGTTCATTGCAAGCGTCCCAGGCGCACACTCGGCGGCGACCCTCCGTCGGCGGCGCTCCGCTTGGGGAGCCTCGGGACTTCGCGCGAGCTGGTCTGGCCGCGCACCTCGGAAGATCATCGCGATGGCACCGACGATCGGGCGCTGGACTTCCGAGTCCGTGCCAGGGACCGCCCTTCGCGACGCAATGAAGGAATGGGCGAAGCACGCGGGCGTGGAGCCCGACCGCATCTCCGTGGCGTGGGTTCGCAGAGGACATCCGTGGGCAGCGCGGTGGCAGCTCGACTGCGAAACCGAAAAGGCCCTCACCCAGAGCGGAATCTGCTGGCTGCAAGTGCCTCACCCCGACGACCACGCTGACGACTGGAAGAGTCCTCTCTGCGACGAACATCAGAAAGTCGACCAGCGCTGGGCCCATGCCAAGCTGTACGAGTTGCGCGCGGGCGCGTGGCGACGGCTGCTCATCACCTCGGCGAACCTGAGTCGGGCGGCCTGGGGCGACCCGCGTGACGGCGGCCTCGTCATCGACAACTTCGAGCTTGGCGTCCTGCTGCGAGTTCAAGAGGGATTCGGCGATCGGTTACGGGGTGGGGCCTTCGACCACGCAACGTGTCACGTGGACTATGACCGGCCCATCGAGGCGTCCATCGCGTGGTTGGCAGCCGAATGGGACGGCAAGGAACTGACCGTCGAGTGCAGGACGACACCGGGCGCGACGCTTGCGTCGCAGATCGACGTCACGGTGGCCAGGACGTCGGCCAAGCGCATGCCGGTCACGTGGGCGAGCGGTACCCCGACGGGCTGCACGGCGCGATGGCCTCCACGCGACGGCGTGCCGGTGCTGATCTGCGTTCGTACCACGGTCGGCTGCATTCGCCGGATCGCTGTCCGTGACGTTCGTCCCACCGACAACGGTCAGATCCTGTGTGGCGAGTTCGATGAGGAGCAGCTCCGCGAAGAACGCGACCGTCTCCTCGAGGAGAGATACGGGTACGCGCCCGCTCCAGAAACTCGTGGAACAAGCCCCAACGAGAATCGGCGAACTGCCACGGTCGCGAATGGCGCCGACTACGCCGTACCCGCATACGTCGATGCACGTCGGCGCTTCCAGCTTGTCGACAACTGGTGGAAGGAGCTACAGGACGCCGGCGACCGTGCCCGACCGTTCATCTTGAACGACGGACGACGCATCCGAGAGCTATGGACTGCAATCGCCGAGTCTGGAGCCGACCGAGGGATCCGTGTTGCCGCCCGAGTCGCCGCCGATGAGTTGAGATGCCGCATCCAGAGGCACGAGCGTGAGCATTGAGATCAACGCACATCGTTGGAGGTTCCTACGCCGCGAGAACGCGGCCGCGTACATCAAGGCGTACGAAAAGATCCGCAAGGAGGGATGGAAGACGCTCGTACCCACCACGACAGGCCGCCAGTTGGCGACGGCGCGCGCGATCCTCGACCGGATGAAGAAGGGGCAAAAGGGCGTGCTCCTCGCCGATGACGTCGGTCTCGGCAAGACGACGATCGCGGTGCTCTGCGCGCTCGTCTTCGCGGGAAGCGGCAAGCGCGTGCGCATCCTCGCGCCCAACGAGATGATGGCCAGACGGTGGCGCCAGGAGCTCGAGGTTCACGTCGGTGCCGTCGCACGCGTTGCCAAGCGCTTGGATCTCGATCAAGCGCTCAGACGAATCCGGAATCGGTCCAAGGTGAAGCGTCTCTATGGCGGCACCATCGAAGTCTCGACGCACCAGAAGGCAGGACAGCGCCGGACGGGTTCCCCGCGCGCAGCGTCGTTGGCATGTGACCTCCTCATCATCGACGAGGCCCACCGCGCGCGCGCCGAGCACAGCACGCTGGCAAAGCAGGTACGGAGCCATGACAAGGCCATAGGCCGCGTGATCGTCCTGACCGCCACACCCTTCAGTATCGACCCCAATGACCTCGCGAGGCTGCTGGAGCGGATCGGCGGCAAGGCCGCCAAGAAGCCGATGCGGACGTATGCCCGCCTGCTCGACGATCTCTGGCGTGGGCGCAGCTCGGGCACGCCGGAGGACCTCGCGCGGCAGCTCGTCCGCGCGGCCACGGCAGCCGTGGAGGCGATGAAGCCGTTCGTCATCCGCCACGGCATCCGCGACCTTCCGCGGGCCGAGCAACGTCAGTTCGGTCAGTTCGGCGAGGTCGATAGAAAGACCGCGGCCGATGCCTCAGAAGTCCCCGAAGAGGTACTCGAGGCCATGCTTCGTACCGACCGCGCGCTCGCCCTAGGCCAGCGGTGCAACGCGTGGAGCACGAGGAGACGGAACGACCCCCGGTACCATGTCGCCGTTCGCAAACTCGACGCCGACCTCCGGAATCTCCTCGAGAAGACGAAAGGGCGTACCGATGGCGACGCGGAGGCCCTCGGGCGCCACGGTCGGCGCGCGCGAAAGCTCCTCCGAGACAACGGCAGGCATCCGAAGATCGCCGACACGGTCAAGTCCACGCGTGCCCGCGTGGACGAGGGCGAGAAGGTACTCATCTTCTGCGACCATCATCTTCCAGCCGCGGAATTGACGGCTGCCTTGGCGGAGGAGCTGCGCTGGAGACGCGGAGCTGAGCATAGCCCAGGAAGAGAAACCTGGCGGTCGGCCTGGGACTCGATCTTCTCCGGCATCCGAAGCGAAGTCGAATGCGCCGACGGACGCACGCGTGCCCGGGCTCGACTCGGTCACTATCTCGCCTGGCTGATGTCGGATGGCGTTCGGCTCCAAATCGAAACTTGGATCGGTGCCAAGCTGCGTTCGACGCTGTCGAATAGACAACTGAAACGGCTCTTGGAGACGACGCGTGCGCGTGGACATCCCTCCTGCGATTCGGTCGCCAAACACGCGACACAGCTCTACAAGCAGCTCGTCGATCCGGAGTCTCGCTCGACCAGCGCCGTCCTGCTTGGCGACGACGCGACGCTATTGCCGGGAACGACAATGGCTCGTGTTGCCGCGGTGTGTGAGCCGGAGCCCTCCATGCTGCGCAAGCACCGGGGCGTGTTCTACCCACAGCAGCCTGACGCGACGCTCGCCGTCTTCAACAGCCCCTTCGGCCCGGATGTCCTCGTGACAACCGACCGCCTGAGCGAAGGTGTCGATCTCCACCGGTTCTGCCGCCACCTCATTCACCACGAGCTCGATCCGAGTCCAGTCCGGACGGTGCAGCGCAACGGTCGTCTTCGACGCGTGGACAACTGGTCAGCCCGAACGAAGCAGCCCATCATGATTCTCTACCCGGCGCTTCGGGGCACGCGAGACGAGAGGCTCGTCGAAATCATGCGCAACCGGCTGCTCCAGTTCGATCTGCTGCTCGGCGGTGTCCGCGTCGACGTGGATCCCGACGACACACAGGCCGATCCGGCCACGGCAGCGAAGGTCCTCGCGCTCGCAGGACGCAGCCTTCGCCGCATTCGTCTGGGGCTTCCCTCATCGACGCGGCGCTAGGCTACGTCGTCTTCCGTCCCGCCGGCGACTTAACGCCGTCCTGCGCCGTGAGCCATTCGAGCACCTGTCGGTCCCAATGCCGCTCCGCGACGTCCATCATCCTCCAGCATGCGTCCCACTCCGCATCGTCGGCTTCCGGCGCGTCGTAGTCGATCGTGCCCGCGTCGGTGACCACGCCGTAGGCCTCGTACTCGGCCGCCAGCAATTGGCTCTTCAGTCGCTCTGGTACGTCCCACATCCGCCGTCGTCCGGCTCGAAATAGGTAGCTGCCGTGGGCGTCGGCGTTCCTGTCGCTGAAGACGAGCACCAGTGCAAGCCGCGGGAACCGGCGGGATATCTCGCGGAAGTGATCGGCGTGGTCGTCGTTGCATCCTTGGAACAGATAGACAGCCCTCTGGAGCGTACCGTGGAACCGACTCACGCCGTCGGCTTCGAGGTCTCGTCCCTCCCCACACTCCATGTCGATCGTGAAGACCTGACTCTTACGTGTGTCGATACGTCCGCGGCGGGCACCCGCCGCGCGCCGGAATGGCGCGACGTCAACGGGACGGCCGATTGCGACGAGACGGAGGTTGCACCAGTTCGCCATGCTGCTGTCCCTGCGCCGCGGACGACTATGTCGCCCACCATCGGCGTTTGGGTTCGCCATAGAGTTCCGGGCCCGAAGACGCCATGGCCCAAGCTGCTACGGACGACGCCGATTCTACTCCACATGCTCTTCGCGGTCGTTGGTCGGCACCGACGGGGGTCCTTCCCTGAACGAACGCCACACCGGCAGGAACTGGCCAGCCGGTCACGCGTTCTCGGTCTTGACAGTGTACGCGCCCCGACGTGGCAACTTCGGTACACAGGCAGGATCGTCGGCGACGAGATCTCGCTCACGTCGCCGACAAGAGCGGCAACGGCTCGAGTTGCGTATCACGGCAAGCGGCGGACGCCGTCGCGAAACGAAGCCAAGCAACTGGGCGCGCGGACACGCACCCAGACATCGTGATGCCGTCCCGTCCGCGGCGACACATGTTGACCGCGCACCTCACGGACGCGGCGTCCTACTCTTCGCGCAGCGCCCCGATCGGGTCGATGCGCGACGCGCGCCATGCGGGAATGGCGCTGGCGCACAACGCCACCGCCGCGAGCACGACGACGGCTGCCGCGAACGTCACCGGATCGCCCGGACCCACGCCGTAGAGCAGGTTCGCCATGAGCCGCGTCAGGCCGATGGCACCGGCGAGGCCGACGACGACGCCCAGCGCGACGCGACGCAGCGACTGGGCCAGGACCATCCGGCGCACCTGTTCGGGCGGTGCACCGAGCGCCAGGCGCAGCCCGATCTCCCGCGTCCGTCGCGCGACCGCGTAGCTCATGACTCCATAGATGCCGGCCGCCGCGAGCATCAGCGCGACGCCGGCGCACAGCGCAAGCAGCGTCGACCGGAACCGCGGACGCGCCAGCGCGCGCGCCACCGCCTCGTCCATCGTCATCACGTCGGATACCGCCGCGCCTCGGTCGCGGGACAGGACCGCCGCACGCGCCGGCGCCACGAGCGCGCCCAGCGCATCGCCACGTCCGCGCATGACGATCGTCATGTAGCTGTAGGGCGCCTCCATGCGCTCCAGATAGTCCCTCGCCTGCAGGTACGGCAGATACGCTTCCTCACCGACGCTGTCTTCCCACGAGTAGCGCATCGCGTCGGGAGCAACACCCACAATCGTCAGCCAGCGCGCGTCGGGGTCCGTGGCGGATTGCCCGACGACGATCCGCTGGCCGAGCGCGTCCTCTCCGGGCCAGTGCCGGCGCGCAACGTTCTCGCTGACGATGACCACGCCGGGTGCGGCGTCCACGTCCTGCCGGGTGAAGTCGCGGCCGCGTCGCAGCGTCATGCCCATCGTTCGGAAGTAGCCGGGCAGGACGACCCGGTACACCGCCGCCGGCCCTTCGCCTGGCCGCGCGGGCGGCCGGCCTTCGATC
Organism: uncultured Vicinamibacteraceae bacterium; assembly: GCA_964388335.1. Taxonomy (GTDB): domain Bacteria; phylum Acidobacteriota; class Vicinamibacteria; order Vicinamibacterales; family Vicinamibacteraceae; genus JAEZDP01. The sequence goes on from CAYMAG010000012.1 coordinate 22,283, forward strand.
GCGACGCCCCTCGTCCACATGTCGCCGCGCAACGGCAGGTGATTGATGGCCGAGGCCGACGCGACGCCCGGCAGCGCGGACAGTTCGTCGACGAGCCCGGTGAAGAACGCGGCGCGGTGGGGCGGCTCGGCCTGTGGCGTCCCCAGCAGCGAGACAGACAGCGAGAGCAGCCGGCGCGAGTCGAAGCCGGGGTCGAGGGCCTGCAGCGATGCCATGCTGCGCACCATCAGGCCGGCGCCGGCGAGCAGCACGAGCGACAGCGCGATCTCGGAGGCCATCAACGCGTCGCGCAAGGCCGTGTGCCGTCGATCGGCGCTGGCGCCCCTTCCAGAGGCGAGGCTCTCGCCAGGCGCCGAGCGCGCCGACTGCAGCGCGGGCGCGAGGCCGAACACGAGCCCCGCCGCGAGTGCGATCACGGTCGTGAAGAGCAGGACGGTGGTGTCGATTCGGATGTCGGCGATGCGCGGCAGATCCGCGGGCGCCAGCGCGACGAGGGCGCGAATGCCAAGCGCCGCGAGTCCGACGCCGGCCGCGGCGCTCGCACCCGCCAGCAGGAGGCTCTCGACGAGGCACTGCCTGACGATCCGCAGGCGCGTGGCGCCCAGCGCCAGCCGCACCGCCACTTCGCGGCGCCGCGTGGCGGCGCGCGCGAGCAGCATGTGCGCGACGTTCGCGCACGCGATGAGCAGCACGAATCCGACGCCGGCCATGAACACGACGATGGCGAGCCGCGTGTCGCCGACGACCCGTTCCTTCAGTGGCACGACGCGGACGTTCCGGTTGGTTCCCGGAAACTCCGCCTCGAGGCGCGACGTCACCGCGTCGACGTCGGCCTGCGCCTGAGCCACAGTCACGCCCGGCGACAGACGCGCGAACACCCGCAGGCTGTTGTGTACGCGATTGGTCGTCCGACTCGCGCGCGGCAGCGGCGCCCACAGCTCCGCGCCCACCGCCCAGAACGGCACGAAGGCGAAGTCGGGCGGCATGACGCCGACCACCGTGTACAGGTCGCCGTCGAGGC
>CAYMAG010000012.1:23403-70426 GCA_964388335.1 uncultured Vicinamibacteraceae bacterium
GCCCGACTGCCGCCGGATCGCCTGCGAAGCGTCGCTGCCACAAGCCATGCGAAATCACGACCTGTCGTTCGTCGTCGCGTGCCGATGCGTCGTCGTCGGGCAGGCGGCCCCACAGCGGCGGCACCTGCAACAGCGGCAGCAAGTCGGGCGTCACCCGCAGGCCAAGCAGTCGTTCGGCGCCGTCGGCGAGCCCGACGTTCACGCGCCAGTATTCGGCGGCCCCCATCGAGGCGAACGAGCGGTTCTGGCGCCGCCAGTCGTCGAAGTTGGTGAACGAGATCGGCGCCTGGCCGTGGTGCATGACGACGACAAGCTCGTCGGCGTCGCCGTACTGGAGCGGCTGCAGCAGGATCGCCTGCATGGCGCTGAAGATCGTGGTGTTGGCGCCGATGGCGACCGCGAGGATCAGCACGATGGTCGCGCACGCCGCCGGCGTCCGCCGGATCGCCCTGGCGCCGTAGCGCACGTCACGCCACAGCGTCTCGAGCGCGCGGGCGCTTCGTGCGTCGCGATGCGCTTCCCTGATCTCGTCGAGGCCGCCGAACGACAGCCGTGCAGCCGTCCTGGCCTCCTCGGCGGGCAGACCTGCCGCGCGTGCATCCCGTTCGGCGAGTTCGAGGTGCGCCTGCATCTCGTCCTCCAGTTCCCGGTCGAGGCGCGAGCGGCGGACGAGCGCGAGCAGGCGCTGCAGCGCGGCCCTCACGACTTCGCTCCCAGGAAGCGCGCCACGAGTGCGGTCGAGTGCTCCCAACTTGCGATCTCCGCACGCAGCTGTCTGGTGCCGGCCCTGGTCAGCTCGTAGATCTTCACCTTTCGGTTGGTTTCGGAGACGCCCCACGCCGTCTTGATCCAGCCGTGCTGTTCCAGACGGATGAGCGCCGGATAGATGGCGCCCTGGCTGAGACGCATCGTGCCTCCGGCCGCCTGCTCGATGCGTCGCGCAATACCGTAGCCATGGAGCGGCCCCATCGTGTCGAGCGTGCGGAGGATGAAGAGGTCGAGGGTGCCGTGGGGCAGATCGGATCGCTGCCTGGACGTGTCTTTCTTAGACATGTCTACAGAGTTGCCATCGTCGGTGCTTCTTTGTCAAGCTGCGTCACGCCCGCCAGGACTGCAAACGCCTGGGGGACGGCCGCGGCCGTCGCACGATGGACACGAAGCCGTGCACACAGCCGGAGGCGTGGGCGGCCGACCAACGCGCAATCGACAACGATGTACGCAGCGGCCGGAAGGTGGGCCCGCACGGCCGGTCTGGAGGGGAGAGTCAGGGAGTCTGCGATCGGGTGAACACAACGAACGACACCACCACATCGCGTCGGCGCTTGCGCGCGTCCGCACCACCTACGACCCCACGACGAACCACCAACGAGGGATCCATTTCAAGTGGATGTAGATGTCCGTCTACGCGGGTTCCTCGCAGGCCGATGACCGCGGGAACGTGACCGCACGCCCTCCAGACCCTCCCCACAACGCGACCAATCAGCAGCGCTCACGCGCGCCGGTTCCGGGCAACGCCGCGCTATACCAGCTCACCCAGGACCGCGTCGTCCTGCACGTAGCCCTCGACGACCGTCTTCGCATTGGTCGCCTTGAGCGCCTGATCGAGCAGCCGTATCTCTCGCGCGACGCTCGTCACGAGCCGGTCGAGGGCCTTGACGTCGTAGACGGGTTCCTTCACCAACTCCTTGTCGGCGGACGCGCCCAGAAAGCGCCGTTCGCGGCGGGCGTTGTCGTCGCGCAGGGTGATCAGCTCCTCGTGCCGCTTCTTCAGCGTCTTGAGCCAGGCCAGCCCTTCATTGATCGTGATCTCCGCCATCGTTCACCTCCTCTCGATCCACGGTGGACGACGACGATGGCATCGTCGTCGACGAGGTGTCAACGGTCGCGGAGCGCTGTCATCGGATCGATCCGTGGTGCTCGGCGCGTGGGGAGCAACGACACGGCTGCGCGACGTCGTCCGAAGAACGGTCTCGCTGCTGTCTGAGCGTCCTGCTCTGCTCGTGGCGCTATACTCGATGCTGGCAGGGCGCAACGATACAGCTTGCGACCTCGACAGGAGCCGTCGAGGACCGCGTCTCAGATTTCGCCCCCTGCCCACGAACGCAAGGGACGTGGCATGCACGGCCGGGAACTCCTGGACGCGATCAAACACCGCCTGAAGAAGGCCCACGGACCGCGTCTCCGTGGCGTCGTGCTGTACGGCTCGGAAGCTCGTCGCGAGGCGCGAACAGACAGCGACGTAGACGTCCTCGTGCTCCTCGAGGGCCCGATCGACTACGGCGCAGATCTCCGAACCAACATCGCCGCTCTCTACGACCTCGTCCTCACCCTGGAACGGCCGATCAGCGCAAAGCCGGTGGACGCGGCAGTATACGAAGCAGCGGAGTATCCGCTGTATCGCCGTGCAAGAGCAGAGGGCCTCGTCGCGTGACGGTGGAGGCGGCGCGAACCGAGTGGGAGCGGGCCCGCGATGCACTTCGCGACGCGCAGGTCCTGCTCGCTCATCACGGTTTCGATGGCGCAGCGTCCCGCGCGTACTATGCCGCGTTCCACGCGGTGACAGCGCTCTTCGCCCTCGAAGGGCGCACGTTTGTGAAGCACGCGGCGCTCACGGCTGCGGTTCACCGCGACCTCGTGAAGTCAGGCAAGTGGTCTGAAGACCTGGGGCGCGATTTCAGCTTCTGTCTCGACCTGCGCAGCGTCAGCGACTACGGCACCGAGATCCGCGTCGATGCGAGTCAGGCTGCAGACGCCATCGACGCAACTCGTCGCGTTCTCCTTGCTGTGGAGAAGACACTTCCGGAGGACTTCTCCTCGCTATCCGGCGCTTGAACGGCACCGCACCGAAGGCAGGCGGCTTCACTCCTGCCGGAGCGCGGTCATCGGGTCGATCCGCGACGCGCGGCGGGCGGGGAAGAACGACGCGCCGAGTGCCAGCACGAGCAGTGCGGCGACAGCACCGACAACGGCCACGGGATCGGTCGGCTCCACGCCGTACAATTGCGCGCGGATCAGCCGCACCACCATGAACGCGCCCGCGAGACCAACCGCAAGCCCGGCGAGCACAGTGCCCGCGCTCTCGCGCATGACCGCCCAGCGGATCCCCGCCGATTGGGCGCCCAACGCCATCCGCAAGCCGAACTCACGCGTCCGTTGCGTGACGGTGCAGGCGAGCAGACCATAGAGTCCAACGCCCGCCAGCAGCCACGCGAATATGCCGAAGTAGGTCGTCAGCCACGCGAGCAGCCGCTCGCGCGCGAACGACTCCTGGGTCTGCACCTCGAGCGTCTTCGCGCGGAAGAGCGCCAGCCCGACATCGACACGCGCCACGGCCTCGCCGGCCCCACGCAGCACGTCGGCAGATGTCCCCGCATACTTGATCTCGTAGGTCGGCGAGAACCCAGGAGTCTCCTGGAAGAATGGCACGTACACCACTTCACGCGGCACATCCTTCACGGTGGCGTAGCGCACGTCTCCAGCCACGCCGATCACTTCGCGGACGTCGTCATCGCCGAGCGTGAGCCGCTGGCCGAGGGGATTGCCGCTGAAGTGACGTGCGAGCTGCTCGCTCACGATCGCGACCTTCGGCGCATCCGGCGTGTCACGCACGTCGAAGTCCCGCCCAGCCATCAGCGCGATGCCCATCGTCTCGAAGTAGCCCGGGCCGAGCTGATCGACGGCCACCCGAATGGCGTCGTCGCCAGGCCACGCGTCATTGCCGGCCCGTGTCACGCGGTGGACGAGCGTGTAGAGGTCGCTGACCGGTCGCACGATCGACACGCTCACTGCGCGCGCGGCCGGAACCGCGCGCAGTTCGTCGAGCACACGCTGGTACGTCTGCCGTGCTTCGGGACCACGCTGCCCGATGAGCCCGGCGTCGATCGAGAACATCAGGACGTTGTGACGATCGTATCCAGTCTCCTGCGTCCACAGTTGCTGCAGACTCCGCAGGAACAATCCCGCGCACACGACCAGAACGAGCGCGACCGCCGTCTGCGATACGACCAGCGTGCGGTCCAGGAAGCGGCGCCGGCGCCCGCTCAACTCGCCCCGCGACGACGTGCGTACGGAAGTCGTCGTGCGTGCGGTCGGCAACAGGCCGAACATGAGACAGCTCGCCATGGACATCGCGCAGGTGAATGCCACCATGCGCGCATCGGGCGAGAGGTCGATGGGGAGCGCGACCGCATTCGGCATGGCGAGGCGCAGGAGCACCTCGCTGCCGCGCCAGGCGACGAGCAGGCCCAGTGCGCCTCCGCACGCGGCGATCACGGCCGACTCGGTGAGAAGCTGGCGGACGATGCGTGCACGGCCCGCGCCAAGCGCAAGCCGTGTCGCGATCTCGTCGCGGCGCGTTTCCGCGCGGGAGAGCAACAGCGCGGCGACGTTCAGGCTCGCCAGGCCCAGCGCACCGCCAAGCAGCGTCAGCAGCAACCGCAGGCCGTGCTCGTAGCGCGTGCGCAGGCTGCTCGCGCCGCCCGTGGCGCCAGACGCGAGCAGCACATGTGTCTCGTCTGCGAACCGCGCCTCACTGGATTCCGGGCCCGCTGAGCCCGCAGCGTCGCGGCTCACTTGCCGGAAGACGGCATCCAGTTCCTGGGCAGCCTGTTCCATCGACGCGCCGGCACGGAGACGCCCCATGACCTCGACCCACGGCGCGAATGCATCGTGCCAGCGTGGTTCGCGCCCGCTCAGTGGCCCACTGGTCTGCAGCGGAATGGTCACGTCGGGCGCCAGTCCGACGGCGACGCCAGAGAAGCCGGCGGGTTCGACGCCGACCACCTCGAACGGTATCTGGTTCAGTACGATCGTCTCGCCCAGGATCGCAGGGCTTCCGCCGAAGCGCCGCTGCCAGTACGCATGGCTGATCACCGCGACCGTCACGCCGCCCGTCCTGTCATCGGCAGACGTGAGCAGACGGCCGACGGCAGGGCGCAGGCCGAGTATTCGGTGGTAGTCACCAGTCACCGCCAGACCTGACGCGATCTCCGCCGCGCCGCGCACGCCAACATTGATCGTCGGGATCCAGGTCCGGGCGAAGATGCCGTCGATCGACTGGCTGCTCTGCCGCATCTCCGAGAACTGCGGGTAGGGCATGAACGAGATCGGCCCCCTGCCGCCCCGCTGGACGGAGAAGGTGACCAGACGGTCTGGCGCATGTACCGGCAGCTCACGCAGGACGATCGCGTCGTAGAGCGAGAAGACCGCGCTCGTGCCGCCGATGCCGAGCGCCAGCGACATGATGCTGAAGATGGCGAAGAGACGATTGCGCGCCAACAGTCGGAGGCCGTGCCGCAGGTCCTTCGCAATGGCGTCAAGCGCGCGCCGTCCCCACATGTCGCGCGTCACCTCGCGCACGAGCGTGACGTTGCCGAAGGTGCGGTGTGCGGACGATCGCGCCGCGTCCGATGGCTGGCCGGCCTCGACGCGCCGCCGCGTCTCTTCGGCGAGATGGAACCGGATCTCGTCCTCCAGATCCTGCTCGTCCCGTGCGCGTCGTCCGAGCCAATCCCGTTTGAACCAGCTCCACATAGTGCCCCCTTGCCGGCCCTGAGGTCCGGCCTCGTGCCGCGCATGTTGGAGGCCGGGTCTCCAGACGCGACACTACTCCGGGTCTGACGATGGCTCACTCCTGCCGGAGTGCCGTCATCGGGTCGATCCGCGACGCGCAGCGGGCGGGGAGGAACGACACAGCTGGGCGACGTCGCCCGTCCTCCTATCGTCCGCCTGGTTCGATCTCATCGGCCCAGTCGAGCAGTCGTGCGCACAGCGCCTCGACCTGATCGGATGTCAGCGCGTACGGCTCGAACGCCGTCGTCGGAAGCCGCCCAACCGCGCGCAGTGCCTCGGCGAATCTCCCCGGCTCGAAACCTGGATCGTGTTCGGCAGCCATCCGGAGCAATTCGTCACGCGAGTATCGCCCGTCCTCGAGAACGCCGTGCACGTCGACATAGTCCCGTACCTCCGCTCTGCCGAACAGGGCGCACAACTTGTTGGCGACAGCGTCGGCGGGATGTAATACAGGGCCGATCGCGAGTTGAACGGGTGGGAACGCCCGCCAGTCCACCCCCAGCTCCAGCGTGCTGGCTCGCCCATCTGCCGGATCGGCGACGCCGATCCGGGCGAACGTCGGTCCTTCACGTTGCACGACAACGTCGAGTCCGGCGGCGCGTAGCGCGGCGACCACCTCCGCCTGTGCCGCCGGGAAGTCCGCAGCTGCGGTCATCGTGGTGAACAGGTCGACGTCGTTGGAGATGCGGTCGACGAAGCCATGCGCCTGTACCGCGTATCCACCTGCCAGGCAGAAGCCGTATCGGGCTGCCGCCTCCAGAGCGATCCGCGCGAGACGCTCGTGAAACTGGTCCATCCCGGCTCAGGCGTCCATCCCTGCAAGGTTGGGGAATCGCGACTCCCACAGGAGCCGAACCTTCCGGGGCAGCCACAACCGTCGCCATACATGGCGCAGGGTCGGTCCGTGGAGATAGGCGCGCAGATCCTCGAGCCGCATCGACTCGCGGATCACCCGCTCGTACATCAACGTGAGCTGACGCACGTCGGACAGGTCGTAGCGGTGCTGCTCCGACCAGTCCAGGTGCCACGGCAGTTCGACCACACCTGTCGTCGGCCCACTCAGCTCCTCGAGTGAGTCCGGGACGGTGTACGGCCGGCCCGCCTCGTACAACATCCGTGGCTGCGCCATGCGTCCAGTATCCCTCATGCCGATCGCGGGCCTCCCGTCACTCCTGCCGGAGCGCGGTCATCGGGTCGATCCGCGAGGCGCGGCGTGCGGGGAGGAACGACGCGCCGAGTGCCAGCACGAGCAGTGCGGCGACAGCACCGACAACGGCCACGGGATCGGTCGGCTCCACGCCGTACAATTGCGCGCGGATCAGCCGCACCACCATGAACGCGCCCGCGAGACCAACCGCAAGCCCGGCGAGCACAGTGCCCGCGCTCTCGCGCATGACCGCCCAGCGGATCCCCGCCGATTGGGCGCCCAACGCCATCCGCAAGCCGAACTCACGCGTCCGTTGCGTGACGGTGCAGGCGAGCAGACCGTAGAGTCCAACGCCCGCCAGCAGCCACGCGAATATGCCGAAGTACGTCGTCAGCCACGCGAGCAGCCGCTCGCGCGCGAACGACTCCTGCGTCTGCACCTCGAGCGTCTTCGCGCGGAATAGCACCAGCCGGGCATCGATGCGCGCCACGACGTCGCTCGCCGCGCGCAGCATCTCCGGCGCAGCCCCGACATACTTGATCTCGTACGTGGGCGGCACCGGCGGTGTCTGCTGGAAGAACGGCAGGTACACGACAGCGCGCGGTGCGTCCTTGACGTTGGCGTACCGCGTGTCGGCTGCGACACCCACCACTTCGAGGACGTTCGGGCCGAACCTGAACGACTGGCCGACCGGATGGCCGCTGAAGTGGCCCGCGAGCTGTTCGCTCACGATCGCGACCTTGGGCGCGTCCGGCGTGTCGCGCGCATCGAAGTCGCGCCCTGCCACCAACGGGATCCCCATCGTCTCGAAGTAGCCGGGACCGAGATGGTTGAAGGCGACCCGGATTCGAGCGTCGTCCGACAGCGCTCGATCGCCGATCTCGGTCACGCTGCCGACGAGGTACATGTTGTCGCTGACCGGGCGCACGGTCGACACGGTCACCGACCGCGCCGCAGGAATCGCGCGCAACTCGTCGAGCACGCGCCGGTGCATCTCTATGGCCTCGGGACCACGGACCCCAACGAGCCCTGGGTGGATCGAGAACATCAGCACGTTGCGGCGTTCGTACCCGGTCTCCTGCGTCCACAGGTTCCGCAGGCTGTGCAGGAACACGCCTGCGCACACGACCAGCACCAGCGCAACTGCCGTCTGCGCCATGACCAGGCCTCGGTCCAGCAGGCGGCGGCGCCGCCCACCCACATCACCTCTCGATGTCGAGCGCGACGAGACCGTCGTGCGCGCGGCCGGCAGCAGACCGAACACCAGGCAACTGGCGAGAGACACGAGGGCCGTGAACGCGACGATACGCACGTCCGGCGACAGGTCGACGGGCAGCGCAATGGCGTTCGGCATGACGAGGCGCAACAACGCCTCGCTGCCGCGCCACGCCAGCCACAGGCCGAGCGCTCCGCCGCAGGCCGCGATCACGACAGACTCGGTGAGGAGCTGGCGGACGATACGGCCCCGGCCCGCACCGAGCGCGAGCCTGGTGGCAATCTCGTCACGGCGCGCTTCGGAACGCGAGAGCACGAGTGCCGCGACGTTCAGGCTCGCCAGACACAGCACCCCGCCGAGCAGCATCAGCAGCAATCGCAAGCCCTGCTCGTAGCCGTTGCGCAGGCCGCTGACGCCGCCCGTGGCGCCCGGCGCCAGGCGCACATGGATCTCGCGCGCGAACCGTGCGTCATCGGACTCTGGTGCGGCGGCGCCCGCCGCATCGAGGCTGACCTGCCGGAAGATGGCATCCAGCTCCACTGCGGCCCGTTCGACGGACACGCCGTCTCGAAGGCGGCCCATGATCTCGCTCCACGTCCCGAACGCGTAGTCCCACGGCGGCTCGGTGCCGCTCACGAGACCGCTGGCTCGCAGCGGAATGGTCACGTCGGGTGCCGAGCCCACGGTGACGCCGAAGAAACCGGCAGGTTCGACGCCGACCACGGTGAAGGGCGCCTGGTTCACGGTCATCGTCTCGCCCAGGACTGCCGGGCTCGCGCCGAAGCGCCGCTGCCAGTACGCATGGCTGATGACGGCGACACCGGCGTGGCCGGCGCGATCGTCGGCCGGCGTCAGCAGGCGGCCAATCGCGGGGCGCACGCCGAGCGTGCGGTGGTAGTCGCCCGTGACGCCCAGCCCTGATGCCATCTCCTCCACCCCACGCACACCCACGCTGAACGCCGGGAACGTGTTCCGAGCGAACATGCCGTCGAGTGACTGGTTGTCGTGGTGCATGCGCTCGAACTGCGGATAGGGCATGAACGAGTTCTGGCGCCCGTCACTCTGCTGGTGAAGCGCGAAGGTGACCAGCCGGTGAGGTGCGTGGACAGGCAGGGTGCGCAAGACGATCGCGTCGTAGAGCGAGAAGACCGCGCTCGTGCCGCCGATGCCGAGTGCCAGGGAGACGATGCTGAAGGCGGCGAAGACGCGGTTGCGGGTCAGCAGGCGGAAGCCGAGTCGCAGATCCTGCAGGAGCGCCTCGAGCATGCGCCACCCCCACATGTCGCGTGTCACCTCGCGCACGAGTGTGACGTTGCCGAAGGCGCGGTGTGCGGACGCTCGCGCAGCGTCCGACGCTTCTCCCGCTTCGGTGCGCAGCTTCGTCTCCTCGTCGAGATGGAACTGGATCTCGTCGTCCAGGTCCTGTTCGGCCCGCGCACGCCGTTTGAGCTGCCACATGACCGATGTCCTCTCTACAGGCTTCAGGCTTCAGGCTTCGGGACTCAAGGACTCGAGCCTCACAAGGCTCGAGGATGACTACGCCGGACGCATCACGCGCCCGACGACGGCGACGATCTGATCCCAGCGCGACTGCTCGGCCGCCAGTTGCTTCTTCCCTGCCGGGGTCAGGCGGTAGTACTTCGCGCGCTGCTTGTTCTCGGTGAGCTTCCACTCGGCCGCGATCCAGCCCTGCCGCTCCAGCCGGTGCAGCGCCGGGTAGAGCGAGCCGTGCTCGACCTGCAGGGCGTCCTCGGAGGTCGTGCGGATCCACAGCCCGATGCCGTGGCCGTGCTGCGGCCCCCAACTGAGCGCGCGGAGGATCATCATGTCGAGCGTGCCCTGGAGCAGCTCGATGCGGTTCGCGGCAAGGGTCGGCTTCGCCATAGGTAGAAGACACACTACCACCATGGTAGTCGTGTGTCTACCACATACCGCGGTTGCCCACGCGCCTGGGCATGTGCGCGACGCGTACTGCCGCGACGGGCGGCCTTCACTGATGGCCTGATGGAGCGCTTGCGGACGGCGCCGCCAAGGGCAGAGAATGGGCGGCGGACCGCTGCCGGCTCTCGTCCGGCCTCGCGAAGACGTAGAAGACGAGGCATGAGCACAGGGGAAACTCGCCACCTCTCGGCGCGCCACGGCTGGCTCGCGACACCCGGCTGCAGCATCTTCGTGGCCGATCGGGGCGCGGTGCGCTTCGACTACCCGAGCACGTGGGTGTTCGGGCCCGGGGAGGGGAGCGTCAGCCTGTACGACGCCGAGCCTCCCGACGACAACAGCCGGCTCACCGTGTCGTATGTGCGGCTGCCGCCGGCCGACTGGAGGGGGCTGCCGCTCGACGGCCTGCTCGAGGCCACCAGCCGTGACGATGAGCACCCGGATGCCGAGCGAGGCGCCATCGTCACGCGCGCCGACGGGATGCTCGAGCTGGCGTGGCGTGAAGTGCGCTTCACCGACGTGAGCGGCCGCGCCGCGTGCTCGCTCATCTGCCTCGCCCGGGAGGTCCCGGTCCAGGCGCTCCTCACCTTCGACTTCTGGGCATCCGATCGCGACCAGTGCCTGCGCGCGTGGCAGACCGTGCTCCGGACGCTTCGACTCGCCGAGCACATCGCCGATCCGACGCGCGGACCGCTGGTGTCCTGACGGCTGACACGTCGCAGCGACCGCCGCCCAATGCCTGCGGTTTGCCCCAGTCCACGTCCGGCGCCCCTGCCCCTCCCGCGACGCCTCTATCGCGCAGACTCCCAGCCCCGAGCGAAGGCCGACCTGTTTCGGCCTGCGAAGTCCGACGGACAGGTTGGCGGGCAGTCATCGAGCCTGGGCTGGCGGCAACAGCGACACGGGCGATCTCGAGCCTGGTCCGAATCTGAGATGATTATGGCCATGAAACGGATCTCCATTCAGGACCTGAAAGCCACGCTCTCTTCGGCGATCGCGGAGACAGAGTCCGGCACCACGCTGCTCATCACCCGCCACAACGAGCCGGTGGCACAACTGAGCCCCGTCCGACCGGCGCACGTGCACCGCGGGACGAACGCCGGACGCGGACGCCTCGAGCCGGCGCTCGGCCGCGGCACAAAGGGCCGCTATCTCGCCGTCCTGCTGGAGGATCGGGGTACGCGGTGAGCGGCGACACGGAACCGGCACCGCCGGTGCGGCGCCTCTACCTCGATACCTCGGCGTATCTTTGCATCCTGCTCGCGGAGCAGGGCGCGGAACGGTTGTCCCGGGAAACGGACGGGGCCGAACTGCTGTCCAGCGTTCTGCTCGTGCTCGAGGCCAGACGCAACCTCGTCCGCCTGACGCGGGAGGGCGCCTTGACGCCGGAACGCTACAAGACGTGCATGGATCGCCTGGACGAGGATACGAGCCGCTTCGTGTTGCGCGACCTGACGCTGGACCTGTGCCAGTCGAACCTGCTGCCGCCGATCACGACGCCGCGCTCCCTGGACCTGGCGCATCTTCGAACCGCCCTCTGGTTTCACGCCCAGGATGCTACCGCGCGGTTCGTCACCGTCGATGTGGCGCAGGAGCAGGCGGCCAGAGAACTGGGACTGCCGGTGTGACGCCCTCGCACGCAGTGCGATCGAGCGTCGCAGCGCGCAGTCCGCAGGATCAGCCTGAGCCAGTGGAGCCAGGGCGCCGATGAAGGCCAGCAGATCGGCAGGCCCCGACGCCGCTGCGCAATGGACGCGCACCATGTCGAGTTGCTCCTACGCGTGCGCGACGACGTGCGGAGGCCCGCGGCACGTACGAGCCGGTCCGCCAGTCCGGTCTTGATGATGCCTTCGGCGAGGAGATGGGGTCTGCGCCTGCAGGCGCAGAGGCCCTGTCGTGCGTGCTAGGATCGGCCCATGCGAGCGACGCTGCAGTTGCCCCGGTCGGCGACGTATGCGGACTATCTCGCGGTCGACGAGCACAGCGAGCACCGGCACGAGTTGGTCGATGGGGTCATCGTCGCGATGGTCGGCGGTTCCGACGAGCACAATGCCATCGCCGGCCGGCTCGCGATGCTGCTCGGGAACCGGCTCGATGGCACGTGCCGGTACTACACGCCGGACCAGCGGTTCTGGATCGCGGCGCGCGGTCGCAGCCGCTGCGCCGATGGGTCGATCATCTGCGGGAAGCCGGAGCACCCGCCGCACGACGCGCAGGCCACGACCAATCCGCTGGTCATCATCGAAGTCCTGTCGCCGAGCAGCGAGGGCGATGACGCCGGCGACAAGCGCGAGGACTTTCAGTTGCTGTCCACGCTGCACGCCTATGTCGTGGTGTCACAGGACCAGCGCTGTGTCCGGATCCATCGACGGATGGCCGCGCATGGCGGTTGGCAGCGTGACGCCGAGGTCTGTCTCGGCGGCGAGACCTTCGCGCTGCCCGCGCTGAGCGCGCCGGTCGCCGTCGATGCCGTGTACGACAACATCCTCGACGCCGACGGCCACTCGCTGCTTCGCTGACGCGCTCTGACGCGTAAGCTCGACAGCCCCGCGCCCTCTGGCAAGCCGTCCCTGGCGAGCGCGCACACGAATGGCCACGTCCACTGCGACGATGCCTCCCTTTTGACACCGCAAAGGTCTCTCGTGTAGACTCCATTGTCGTGACCAAAGGTGTGCCTCCCGGGTTCTCCACGATCACGGCCGCGGGCCGGCGGCAACTGGCGCGTGAGGTCGACAACCGGGGCCGGATCGCAGGCGTCATCGCCCGCCTCCGCACTGCGGAGCAGCCCTGACATGGGAAGGCGCCTGGGCGGCTGGATCTCGCAGCTCCGCTTCGCGTGGGCCAGGCATCGGCTCGACGAAGACGCGAGGCGCGAGATGGACGCGCACATCCACCTGCTGACGGAGCGGTACGTGCGCCAGGGCATGTCACGTAGCGAGGCGCACACGGCCGCGCGGCGTCAATTCGGCAACGCGTCGGTGATGCGACAGGAACTGTACGACATGAACAGCATCGGATGGCTCGAGAGCGCCGCACAGGATCTGCGGTTCGCGTTGCGGCAGCTTCGCCGCAGCCCAGGCTTCGCGGCGGTGGTGGCCGCCACGCTGGCGTTGGGCATCGGCGGTACCACCGCGGTCTTCAGCGTCGTCTCGGCGGTGTTGCTCGCGCCGCTGCCGTACGAGGAGCCGGGACAGCTCGTGCGCTTCTACCAGCAGGAGCCCGACAAGCCCGACACACGAGACGTCGTCGCGGGCACGCACTTCACGTTCGTCCGGGAACACGCCGCCTCCTTCGAGGACGTCGCGGCGCTGGCAAACTACAGGGAAACCGGTCTCGACCTCGTGATCGACGGACATGCCGAGCGACTCCATGTGCTGCGGGTGTCGAGCGGCTACTTCGACACACTTCGATCGCGTCCGCAGCTCGGGCGCGGGTTCGACAAAGACGATGAAACGGGCACGGACCGCGTCGTCCTGAGCGATGCCGTGTGGCGGACGCAGTTCCGCGCGAACCCGTCGATTGTCGGTACCACGATTCGACTGAATGCCGAGCCGTACGAGGTGGCAGGCGTCGCGCCGGCCGGCTTCGTCGACCCGATTGTCGCAGACATCGATGCATGGGTACCGTACAGCCTCGCGACCGACACCTACGAAGAGAACAACTCGCTGAGCGGCATCGGGCGGTTGCGCAACGGCGTCGGCCTGGCGCAGGCACAAGCGGAACTGGCGGCCCTGGCCGTGCGGATGCGAGAGCGCTGGCCCGATGCGCGCAAGAGTGCCATCGTTGCGGTGCCACTGCACGAAGAACTCGTCGCGACCGCACGTGGTCCCCTGCACCTGGTGCTTGGCGCCGTGGGGCTCGTCCTGCTCATCGCCTGCGTGAACGTCGCCAATCTCGTGCTCGTGCGGGCCACGGGACGCGTACACGAGTTCGCCGTGCGTTCGGCGCTCGGCTCGAGCCGGCGTCGACTCGCCCGCCAATTGTTCGTCGAGAGCCTGCTGCTCGCGACATTCGGCGGCGTGCTCGGGCTCGCCCTCGCCAGTGTCGGCATTCGTGTGCTCCAGGATCTCGGCCGCCACGCGCTGCCGCGCCTCGACGAGGTCGGCCTCAACCCGGTGGTCCTGGCCTTCGCCCTGGCGACGACGGTGGCGACGGCGGTCGCCTTCGGCGTCGCACCCGTGCTGCGCCTCGCCCGCATCCCGCCCAGCCAGGCGCTGCGCCAGCAGTCGCGTTCGGCGACGGGTGCACGCGCACAGGGACGGCTCCGCAACACGCTGGCCGCTGCACAGGTGGCACTCGCGCTGACGCTGGTCGCCGGTGCAGGCGTCCTGCTCGCCAGCTTCCATCGCCTGCAACAGGTCGATGTCGGCGTCCGCGTCGACGGTGTCCTCACCTTTGAGGTGAACCTGCCCACGGTTCGCTACGACGCGGCGCGGCGCGCCGTCTTTCAGGAGGAGCTGGCGCGTACGCTCGAGGCACTTCCCGGTGTGACGGCAGCGGGCGGCACTTCCCGACTGCCGGCGACCGGCAGTTATCACCCGTGGAATGCGCACATCCGCAGCGGCCCCCGTGCGGGGACGTCGATAGGCTCGGCCGGTGGCTTCAACACCCAGCAGCGGGTCGTCAGCGGCGACGTGCTGGCGGCGCTGGGGATCCCGCTCCTCGCCGGCCGCACCTTCGATGCCCGCGACGACGCCCCTGCACCTGACCGCGCGATGGTCAGCGCCAACTTCGCGAGGCAGGCGTTTCCGGACATGCCGTATGACGCCGTGCTCGGCCAGCGCATCGCCGCCGGCGGCCGCGAACTCGAAATCGTCGGCGTCGTGGGCGACGTGGCGCTCGACGTCTATGGCGCGCCGACGCTCACGGTCTATCACGCCCATCGCCAGTTCGCCGGCAACCGGAACTGGGCCCTCATGCAGGTGGTCGCGGCGGACGTGTCCCTCGACCAGATCCTGCCGGCCGTCCGGAAGGCAGTCGCCGCGCTCGATCCGGAGTTGGTCGTCCACCGCCCGGCGGCCATGACTGAGATCGTCGGGCGTGGCACGAGTCGCGAGCGATTCGCACTCGTCCTGATGGGCACCTTCGCCGTCGTCGCCTTGATGTTGGCCGCCCTCGGCCTCTACGGCGTCCTCGCCTACGCCGTTCGCCAGCGCACGCCGGAAATCGGCTTGCGCATGGCCCTCGGGGCAACCGCGGCGCAGGTCCGCACGCTGGTGTTCCGGCAGGCTGCCGGCGTGGTGGGCGTGGGGCTCGTGGCCGGCGTCGCCGGTGCGCTGGGGCTCGGACGCTGGCTGTCCTCGCTCGTCTTCGAGATCAGCCCGTGGGATCCGCGCATCCTGGCGGCCACCGCCGCGCTCCTGACGCTCACCGCGCTGGTCGCAGCGTGGCTGCCCGCGCGCCGCGCTGCGCGGGTCGAGCCACGGATCGCCATGCAGGACGGCTCCTGATCCCGACGCTCCGCCGCGTCCTTCGCCTCGGCAACGCACCTGGCCAGACGCGGTGGTCGCGATTCAAGGGCGTCCTGCCACGTCGGCCCTCGCCCCACTGCCGCCCGGCGGACCTGCCTGTCCCCAATCGATACGCACGTTCATCGAGGCCCTCGCCCATGGCGTCCAGCGCCTCGAGGAGCATGAGGTCGGCGCGCTCCCGCCGACGAGCAGACCTCCGCACCCTCGTTCGCTGGTGGTATCATGTGACGAGTGGTGTTGGCTCACAAGAGACCAGGAGGGCACGTGGCGACGGCGGAACGTGTGGCGCATGTACTCGGCGGTCCGCTCGTGCTGAAGACGCGCGTGCGCTCGTGGGACGATCTCGAGCGCCTCGTGACCGGCGGCCTGCCGAAGCGGTCGCTGCAACTCGTCGCGCGGCGCGTCGTCGCGCCGGGCACGGCCGCGTCGACGCTCGTCCACCGAGTGGTGTCTCCCGCCACGTTCAAGCGGCGCACCCGGCTGACGGCCGATGAGAGCGCACACACCGAGCGGCTCGCGCGCGTCGTGGCTCTGGCCGAGCACTTGTGGGGCAGCCAGGCGGACGCGCGGGCGTTCCTGAATCGTCCGCATCCGCTGCTCGATGGCGCTGCGCCGCTGGACGTCGCGCACAGCGAGTTGGGCGCGCGCCGCGTGGAGCGGTTGATTCACGACGTCGAGCATGGCCTCGCGGTCTGAACAACCGCTGGTCGCGTATCGCATCGGCGCCCGTCGGTATCCGTTGTTCGATGGCACCGGGGCGGCCAACAGCGACCACGCGCGCTGGAGTTCGCGCGGACGGTTCGTCATCTACGCCGCTGAACACTACGCGACGGCACTGCTCGAGAAGGCGGCACAACTGAACAGCCTGCGGATCCCGCCGACGCTGGCGTACGTCCGCATCGATGTCGCGGCAGGTGCAGGCGTCGAGATCGTGGACGCCGACGACCTCCCGGGATGGGACGCCGATGCGCGGGCCATCAGTCGTCGCTTCGGCGATCGCTGGTACGACGAGCAACGGTCGCTCGTCCTCGTCGTGCCGTCGCTGGCTGCGCCAGGACTCGAGCGGAACGTCCTGATCAACCAGCGCCATCCGCAGTTCGCGCTGGCCAAGGCGTCGGCGCCCGCGCCGGTCGTG
The DNA here is from genome assembly GCA_964388335.1 of uncultured Vicinamibacteraceae bacterium. Taxonomy (GTDB): domain Bacteria; phylum Acidobacteriota; class Vicinamibacteria; order Vicinamibacterales; family Vicinamibacteraceae; genus JAEZDP01. The sequence goes on from CAYMAG010000012.1 coordinate 39,882, forward strand.
TGCCACCCACGCCTGCGTGGCTGACGCAAACACACGCGGCCGGTCCTGCCCATGGTCATCAACACGAGTGGGCTGCGGGGGACGCGAACAGAGATCACGGAGGCAACGGGTTCACACGGAGCCGCAGAGCAGCAGAGGACTCCGCTTCTCCGCTGCTTCGTTGTGCACCCGTTCCCTCCGTCGCCTCCGTTGACAGCGTGTGTGCAGCGTCGGTGAATCGTGGTGTCCAGACTGGGAACGGAGTCACGGAGGCAACGGGTGCACACGGAGTAACCGAGACGCCTGGCGGCACGACAACGGCGCGCCCTGTACGGAAAGATGCCGTACAGTGGACAGCCATGGCGACCGCCGCGGCACGTCTCGATCTCCGGCTCTCGCCTTTGGACAAGGAGCGGATCACGCGTGCGGCCGGCCTGCGAGGCGTACCAGTCGCGGCCTTCGTGCGCGCTGTCTTACAGGAGGCCGAACGTGTCGTGGCGCGCGAGCTGACGGCCACGCTGTTGATCGAGGAATCGAGCCGCTTCGTCGACGCCTTCGACCGGGCCTTCGCGCTCCACTGCCCGCCTGAAACGTGCGCTGGCGCGTGTCGCTCGTGGGAGATGAACGGAGACTCCCGGTCGAACGCCTCGCCCCACGGGTCCACGCGCGTGAGATGTTCGTGCGGTGAGCCGTCGTTCGACCACTACCGGCAGCATCGCCGCCGCCGAAGAGCGGTTCTACGAGAGAGGCCGCCTCCGACGAGCACCACGCGGCGCGACGACTCGCGAAGACCCGTGAGATCGCGGTCCTGGGCCGTTCGCTCGCATACAACGTCCTTTCTACGCACCCCCCCTGTAACTCTTGCTCATCGGTAGCGTCCATGGCCACCGCGCGCCGCGTGCGGCGAGACGTTCAAACGCCTTGCGCGCAACGGCTTGCGCCGACTGGCCCAGAGTCGGCCCGGGCCTTGCACTGTCGACCGACAGCGCCGGCCACAGCACACGCACGCTGGGGACGGCAGAACGCAGTCGACACCAAACGCGCATGTATACACGGAGGACTATCATGCAGAAGCTCAGTCAGACCCTTGCAGCCGTTGCCGTGGCCTCGATGCTGTCGGCCGGTTCCACCGCGTGGGCGCTCCAGGAGCCCGTTCCGCAGCCGGAGCCCGAACGCCATGAGGCAGTGCAACCTCAGACCTCGACCGCCACGGGCGAACTCCATCACGTCGATACGGACGCGATGACGCTCACCGTGAAGTCGGCCGGCGGCGAGACGTGGACCTTCCGCTACACGGATCAGACCGAGATCTCCGGCGCCCAGGACGCATCGCCGGCCTCGCCACGAAGAACGGGTCGTCTGTGACCGTGACCTTCACACGCCCTTCACGTTGACGGCCATCAGCCGTGGCTCTGCACGTAGACTTGGATGACGGGACCGCGAGCGGCATGGCGGCCGCACGTCGAGGAGGCGAGGATGCATCGCATGCACGGGGCGACGCTCGGCGCGTTGCTGTTCATCGGCACGGGGCAGATCGGAGCAGGGCTGGCCGGGCAGGACCGCTTCGTTCCGCTCTTCGGCGGCACCCTCGACGGCTGGACCATCGAGCACAGCACGCATGGCAACTTCACCGTGCGCGACGGCGTCCTGCGGGTCGAAGCCCCTGGGGGCTGGCTACGTTCGGATCGCCGGTTCGCAGACTTCCAGCTGCGCGTGGAGTTCCGGTTCCTGACAGACGATGCCGACAGCGGCATCTTCGTGCGGGCCTCCGGTGCGTCCACGTTCGGGCGCGGCTGGCCCAACCAGAGCTATCAGGTCCAACTCCGCAACCCGATTGGTGAGAGCCGGTTTCCGCCAGTCGGCTGGCTGTATCGTCATGGCATGCCGCCGGGCGACACCACGTTCGACCCCGCGGACGCCGATCGCCTGTCCACCGGCACGAGTTCCTGGCAGACGCTGGAGGTCGACGTGGCCGGCGAGCACGCAACGGCGCGGCTGAACGGCGAGGTGCTGATGCGCGCCGCCGGGCTCGCGACCGAGCCCGGCTACATCGGGATCCAGGGCGAGACGGGCGCGCTCGAGATCCGCGCCATCGCGATCCAGGAACGCTGAACGCGCACACACGCGGGCCCCAGGCCGTCAATGTCTCGGGCCGTGTTGACACGCACCCGCCGCGCGGCTATTCTTGCCTAGCTAGATATGCCTACATAGCTAGGTGCACGATGCCCCCTCAGAAGAACGACATCCTCCAAGGCACCCTGGCGCTGCTCGTGCTGCGGACGCTCGCGTCGACCAGGCGCCTGCACGGCTACGCCATCACCACCCACATCCAGCGCGTGTCCGACGATCTGCTGCGCGTCGAGGAGGGCTCGCTCTACCCGGCGCTCCATCGCATGGAGCAGCAGGGCTGGCTGCGATCGGAGTGGGGCGTCACCGACAGGAACCGCGAGGCGCGCTTCTACTCACTCACCGCGGCTGGCCGCAAACAGCTCGCGCAGGAAGAAGCGAGCTGGGCGAGGCTCACCGAAGGCGTCGGACGCGTGCTGCGGCACGCGTAGAGGGTGGAGTTCCCATGACCTGGCTTCGCCGCATCTGGAACGCACTTCGGCCCGCGCAGACGTCCGACCGCATCGCGAGGGAAATCGACTTCCACCTCGCTGAACGTGCCGACGACCTCCGCGCCGAGGGACTGAGCGACGACGAGGCGCGCCGCCGCGCCCGCGTGCGGTTCGGCGCGCGCACCGCGCAGGCCGAGCACGTCCGCGACATCGAGGCCGCTCGCTGGGTCGACGCGCTGCGCCGCAACGTCCGCCAGGCCGCGCGAGGGCTCGTCCGCACACCGGGCTTCACCCTGGCTGTCGTCCTGACCCTGGCCGTGGGCATCGGCGCGAACACGGCCGTGTTCTCCGCCATCAATGCCGTCCTTCTGCAGCCGCTGCCATTCCCCGAGGGCGACCGCCTGATGCGGCTCAGCCAGCTGCGCGACGAGGGCACGGAGACCCCGATCGCGCCCGTACGTCTCGACGAATGGCACCGGTTGAACTCGACGTTCGACGGCATCACGGGCTACTACGTGGAGGACGTGGCGGAGACGTCCGGCGACCTGCCGGAGCAGATCCGCCGCGCGTGGGTGGCGCCGCGCTTTCTCGAGGTCTGGCGTATGGCGCCGGCCATGGGGCGCGGCTTCAACGACGAGGACTACGTCCCCGGCGGACAGGCGGTCGTGCTCCTCAGCGACCGCTACTGGCGCACGCGCTTCGCCGCCGACCCGGGCGTGGCCGGCCGCACGCTCCGCATCGGCACGGCAACGTACCCCATCGTCGGCGTCATGCCCCCGACGTTCCACTTCTCCGATCCGAGGGTGGACGTCTGGTGCGCCCAGGGCATCAGCGCCAGACTGGCGCAGGTACGAAACGCGACGTGGTACGGCGGGATCGGCCGTCTTGCGCCCGGCGTGACGCGTGCGCAGGCGCTTGCGAATCTGACGGCCGTGCAGCGGCAGCTCGGCGAGCAGCACCCCGAGACGGACGCGCGGATTGGCGTCGGCCTCGAGCCGCTCAAGGACACGGCGATCGGCGACGTGCGAGGGTCCCTCTGGCTGCTGTTCGGATCGGTCTCGGTGCTGCTGCTCATCGCGTGCACCAACATCGCGGCACTCCTGCTCGCGCGCGCCACCAGGCGCCGGCAGGAGATCGCGGTGCGCCTGTCCCTTGGCGCCTCGCGCGCGACCGTCGCCGCACAGTTGCTGACAGAAGCAGGGGTGCTGGCGATCGTCGGCAGCGCCTTGGGCCTGCTCGTCGGCGCCGGGGGGATTGCCGCGCTGCGACGAGCGGCCATCGACCTCCCGCGGATCGACGAAATCGCGATCGACGGGTCGGTACTCGCGTACACGCTCGTCAGCGTGGTCGCCGTGACCCTGCTCTGCGGTCTGTTGCCGGCCCTTCGCAGCGCACGTGGTGACGCGGCCGGTGTGGTGCGGGACACGAGCCGCACGCAGGTCGCCACGCGCAGCACGGCGCAGTGGGTGCTCGTCGGCACGCAGGTGGCGTTGTCGGTGACGCTGCTGACCGGTGCCGTGCTGCTGGCGCGCAGCATTCAGGAACTCTCGCGTGTCGACCCAGGCTTCGATCCCCGCGGCGTGCTGACGTTCCGCGTCAGCGGCACCTGGGCCGAGACCGTCGACTACCCGCGCCTCATTCAACGCGTCGAAGACGCACTGGAGGCGCTCCGGGCGCTCCCGGGCGTCGAGCACGCGGCCACGTCCGGCTGGAGCCTCCCTGGCACGCCCGTGCAGTACCAGGAGACGGCGACGTTCGCTGAAGGCCGCAACGACAGCGACGCGTCGATGGTCGTGGAGCTGCGCGGCGTGTCACGCGACTACTTCGCGACGATGCGGATTCCACTGCTCGACGGCGAAGCGTGTCCTGTCGGCGTGGATCCCGCCGCTTTGGTGAACCGTTCGTTCGTCGCGCGCTACCTGCCGGACCGCTCGCCCGTCGGGCGCCACCTTGTCGGGATCGGCGACCGCCCGACCCAGATCGTCGGCGTGGTCGGCGATGCGCGAGAGCAGGGTCTCGATCGCGTGCCTGGGCCGACGGTCTACAGTTGCGCCAGTGCCCCGAACCCGACACCGCGCTTCCTGGTCCGCACGCAGGGCGACCCGATGGCGCTCGCCCAGACGGTGCGCGCGACGATGAAAGAACTCGAGCCGCTGCGCTCGGTGTACGACGTGGCGCCGCTGGAGGAGCGGATCGGCGATGCCTATGCGCAGAATCGGCTGCGCTCGATGCTGCTCGTAGCCTTTGCCGGCGCAGCGCTGGCACTGGCCTGCATCGGCCTCTACGGCACGCTCAACTATGTCGTCAGCCTGCGCCGGCGCGAGGCCGGTCTGCGCCTCGCCCTCGGCGCCATGCGCCGTGACATCGTTCGGCAGTTCCTGATGCGAGGGCTGCGTGTGGCGGCTGTCGCGTGCGCGTGCGGACTGGTGCTGTCGGTCGCAACGACGCGCGCAATGTCGAGCCTGCTCTACGGCGTGTCGCCCACCGACCCGGCGACGTTCGCCGGCGTGGCGGCGCTGGTCCTGGCGGCGGCTGCGCTGGCAGCATTCATCCCGTCCGTCCGCGCGGCGCGCGTCGAGCCGATGCAGGTCCTGCGAGACGACTAGGGGCCAGGCTTGCCTCAATGCTGTTCACTTAGGCGTCTCAGCGGCGTGACGAGTGGCCGAAAATCAGCGCCTTTCGTGGGCAGTTCAACCGACGAAGAGGCCCAAGTGAACAGAATTGAGGCTTGCCTGGCCCTTCACGAGGCGTACACGGGGCCCGGCTTGCCTGGCCCTTCACGAGGCGCGTACAAGGAACCGGACGTGCCCGGCCCTCGGAGGACGGAGGCCAGATCAGCTGAGCTTCCGGTGCTCTTCGGTGGATGACGACCCGCTGTTGTGTCAGGGATCGACTTCGTCGTCTGGGGCAGGTGCCTGGTAGGGGAGTTCGGTGAACCCAAAGTCCTCAATCGCTCCCCCGGCGATAACGGGATCATCTGGGCGCGCGTCCCGGATGGTCAGCCCGATCAATGACATCGTGCGGGCTTCTCTGAAGGCATCGCTGATGCGCTTGGCGACTGCGGCGTCGACGCTGACGCCTTCGCTGACGATTCCGTAGTACCCCTCGCCGATCGACTTGACGGTGCTCATGTGCCACCCCAGCTTACATCATAGAGCCGTACGCGGTAGCGCCACGACCCATCGCTACAATCCTTCGACGATACCCTTGAGGTGCTCGAAGATCAACCCGTTGGCTTCGTGCCGGAACCTCAGCAGCGCGTAGGTGTGGTCGTGCACTCTGAACTTGGACAAGGGACAGTCAGGCCGGATGCTGCCGAAGCTCAGCACACCGTACGGGTGCTTCGAGTCGTAGACCGCCGTGCGGCCGGCAAAGCGACCATCAGGGATGTGCACGGGGAGCGAGACGAGCACTTTGTGAGGCAGGCCTTCCGGCATCTGCGTGTAGAAGTCTGGCTCGGCGGCCCTATCCGCAACACGAGGAGCGACGTAGACGCGAGGACGGTTGGTCTTCAGCGCACGCCCCGCGATTCCTTCCCCGTAGGGCAGACTCACGCGATATGCCAAGACCTCGTACTGGAAATCGGAGGCGCCTCGAGGCTTCGTCTGGAGAGCCGCGGCGAGCACGGAGAGTGGTTGGTCCGCCCGCGCGTCGAACCACATGAGACTGGCGTCTACCGGCCCACTCCACTCGCCGATGAGGCCGGACCTTGCGGCCTGCATCAGGCGGACCAGCAGGTCGCGCAGCTTCGACCGAACCTCCGCATCGAATCTGCCGTTCTGCCCGCTCTCCCAGAACGCGTCGACAACCGCCCGCTTGTCCTGCTCGTCCGGCTCGTACGTGGCCTCTGGCACATCCCACTCGATACCGTAGCTCAGGCCAGGCGTTGGCCAGCGCACTCGAAGCGCGGCCGTGTCGAGCGACTCGTAGAAGCGAAGGGCGTGCGACCGTTCGAGCGCGTGCTCCTTCTCGGTGTCGAGTTCCCACTGGCGGCTGTCAGGCTCGTCGGGCGTCGGGCGCGCAACCCTTAGCCGGGGAGCAGTGGTCGGCGCGTATCCTTCCGGGAAGCGGACGACCACCGTCAGATCCTGAACGGGGTCATCGACTCTAAAATGTGTGAACTCGACTTGATCGGTGGTCCGGCGGTGCAGTTGGCGGAACTGGTGCTGGTTCAGCGCAAACGCGTTCACCGCGTACCAGTCGTACCTGTAACTGACAGGCTGCGGGCCGGCCGGCCGTTGCCCGAAGATCAACGATGCCGCCCAATCCTTCCGCCGGGCGTCGCGCGGAATCGGGGCGTCCACGGAAACCTCGAACTGTCGCCCCTTTACCGTCAGATTCGCAAGATAGCCTGACGTTGGCGGCAACGTCACCCGATGACCGCGGGCGTGCTCCACATCGCTGCGCATCACCACGAGGTCCTCGCATTCGACCACACGCTTCGCGTCGCCATCGAGGTCGATCAAGGTGATCGACGCCACCTCACGATACGAGAACCCGGCAACGCGCGCCCTGTGCTCGAACCCCGTTCCCGAGCGGGCTACCGAATGGGGTTCTCCGTTCTGGCGCGCTGCCAGGAGACGCTTGCGCGTGTCCCCCTGCCCCCACTGGTACGGGATGTCGCTCACGCGGAAGGACCGCCTGCCGTCGTCCTCGCTCACGTCCACGACGCGGGCACCACGGAAGGACTCATTGACCGACGCACCACCGACGGTGGGACCTCCGATGAGCAACATCTCGTGGTTGCCTGACGCTTGCTTGACAACATAGGGCACGACATAGGCTTGGTGCTTGTGCCCGGTCAGGATCAGGTCGAAGTCGAACTCGCCGAAGAACGCGAGCACGTGGCCGGCGTCGACGAGCTGCTCGTATCCGCGGTGCTCGACGGCTTGAGCGGGGAAGGGTCCGACGTGATGGTGCAGAATGGCAAGCCGAAGATACTCGGGCCAGTCCTCCCCGAGCTGTTCTTTCAGCGTCACGAGCTCATCGCGGATGATCGTCTGCTGCGCCTTCGTCACGTGCGCGACATCGCGAATGACATGTCGCTGCAGCGTCTTGCGTACCGCATGCAACGTGGTACTAACAGCGTCACTGGCGGGGGCGATTCCTTTGACCAATTTCTTCAGGGGAGCGTCAACTCCGTCCGCCATGCGGACGTTGCGTTCTCCGCAACGAATCGCGGAGTTCAGGCAGACGCCGATGACCTTCCGTTCTCGATCGACGTACACGGGGCCCCGATGGGGCCGCCTGAACAACAGGTGATCGTTCACGTTCTTCGTCAGCTGGCCCGAAGGCAGGAGGCACGACGTCACGTCCTGGCCCCGTATGAGGTTCTCGAAGTCTCGGAACTTGCGCTCGAACGCGCCGCGCGTGCGCGGGTCGAGGTTCCATTTCACGTCATGGTTTCCCGGCACGACGCACACGGCCGCAGGTGTGTGCACCAACTTGAGCAGATGCGGCAAGCCTTTGGTCCGGAACCGGTCGAACCCCAAGGGGTCTCCGTGGCTCGTCACATCACCGCAGACGGCGACGATGTCGAAGCTGCCTGGGTCGAACGCCTGCAGGACGGCGTTGAAATCGACGAAGATATCGTGGCGCAGCCCGGGCAAACGACCAAGCTCCTTGTCGTCGTCGGCGAAGTTGGTGTTGGGCGCCACGTAGTGCAAGTCTGTGACGAGGAGAACCGACCATCTGCGAGGCACTGTCGATGCGCTCCTGGCGTGCGCGATGTGTGTTCGTCCGCGCTGGCACAACCGATGACCACATCAATCAGTTGATGATTCTCGGTCGTCGCGCCGCTGGTGGGCCTCGACGCCACGTACGTCGCTGTTGGGCCCAGACCCCTGTATAGAACAATGAGCCCAGATTCTACCATCTCGAGCGCTCACCGATAGTGGCTGGCGTGCGCGGAGAAGAGGCGCGTGGCGTACGTATGCAGCTTCGAGTTGTGGTAGAGTCAGGTAGAGTACCGTCATCCAGAACTGCCCGATCCGATACGGCCATGCTGCTGCCATCGCGACGCGCACATCTGTCGTCGCGGGCGACCAGCTGTTCACGGCGGCGAGCGTCTGCGGCTTACCGCTGCGTTCGGATCCTTGGTGTACGCCGTTTGAGCCCCTTGTGCCCTCGTACACGACCGAGGGCGTCAGGTTGACCGACCATGGCGACAAAGAAGCAGTCCCGGCCGCGACCCAAGGCCGGGCGCGCGGCCGGTAAGCGTGCCGCCCCCCGGGCGCCCACCACACCACCAGTACCTCCAGCCAAGGACTCAGCAAAGCAGGACGATGAAAAGCCGATTGGCGAGCGGTTCTCGAGGAGCTTCGCACCGCCCGAGCTGTACGACGAGGACAAGCGCAAGGCTTGGGGGCTCGGCGAGAAGCCTGACGACTTGGGCCCCTACATCATCGAGTTGAACCTCCAGCACATCGAAGGCCTCTCTGGCGCCCGGGTCGCGCTCAAAGAGTTACACGGCCGTCTTCGAGCCGATCCGCGCCGGCCGGAACCGGTTAACATCTCCAAGACCTACGTACGGTGCGACCTGACTGCCTGGGACTGGCAGCAGCTGCTTGCACTCGACGGCGCCCAGGCGGAGACACGTACGCAGGAGGCCGCCGCCGACAGAAAGACCACGGTCAACCAGATGCGCTTCCGCGCCATCTACAAGCTCTGGCCGGACTTTCCCGTGAGGGGGCACATCTACCGCTCGATGCCCACCATCAAGGCGGATGCGGCACTCAGGTCCTACGACGCAGGCGGCGACGGCATCGTCTGGGCGGTCATCGATTCTGGCATCCACGGGGCTCACGCGCACTTCAACGCGCCAGGCTACTTCACGCTCGACGCGATCGAGGTGCGTGAACTCCATCGATCGTTTGTCGGGTCCAGGACGACCGTGAACGGGATCTCGGTGGTGGCGCCCTTGGAGGATCCTGACGACGCAGAGACGACATCGGAGCGACAGGCCTGCATCGACCGCCATCGCGAACAGGCGCTCACCGATGAGTTCGGACATGGCACGCATGTCGCCGGCGTCATCGCCGGCACAGCCCCACCCGACGGCCTCTGCGCCCTGGAGCGCGTGGACCGCGTCGACGAGAGCGGTACCCCGATGCGCGGTCAGTACGACGTGGCGGGCAGCATCGACCCGGCCCGTCTGCGGGGCGTTGCGCCCCGCTGCCGGATCGTGAGCCTGAAGGTTCTCGATGCAAACGGGGACGGCAGGTCGAGCGACGTCATCCGCGCCCTCGACTACGTGCGCGAACGACTGAACGACAACCCCAAGCTCCTGCGCGTCCACGGCGTGAATCTCAGCGTCGGCTACGAGTTCGATGCCGAGATGTTCGCCTGTGGCCAGAGCCCTCTCTGCGCCGAGGTCAATCGCCTGGTACAGTCCGGCGTCGTCGTTGTCACGGCCGCTGGCAACACCGGATACGGCACCGTCGGCGCCAGCGTGCGCCCGACGAAGGTCGGGCTGTCCAACACGATCAACGATCCGGGCAACGCGGAGCACGCGTTGACGGTTGGGGCTACGCACCGCGACGCTCCGTACACCTACGGCGTGTCGTACTTCTCCTCGAAGGGGCCGACCGGCGACGGACGCCTCAAGCCGGATCTGGTCGCGCCGGGTGAGCGGATCACCTCTTGCGGCGCCGGGAAGCGGCTCGACGAAGCCAAGAGATCGGCGAACTCGAAGAAGGCGGCGGCCTACTACCTCGAGGACAGCGGCACGAGCATGGCGGCTCCGCACGTCTCTGGTGCGGTTGCGGCCTTCTTGTCGATTCGGCGCGAGTTCATCGGCCGGCCGCTCGAGGTGAAGCGAATCTTCTGTTCGACCGCGACTCCGCTCGGACGCGAGCGCTATTTCGAGGGCAACGGGCTCGTCGACCTGATCAGGGCAATACAGTCGGTCTGACGGCGCCAATCTCGCCAGTTCGAGGTGCTGCATGGAAATGACCCGTTTCGACGTCGAGATCACCAAGCACGGTGCCGTTCACGATCCGGCGCAGGTGGATGCGCTGGCTGCGGGCGTTGCGGACGTCACCGACGTGTTCGTGCTGGCGCACGGCTGGAACAACGACGTGGCCGAAGCACGGGCGTTGTACGACGAGCTGCTCGGTAATACCCAGCGGCTCCTCGACATTCGCGACACGCCCGGCGCTCCAGCTTCCATCACGGCCCTCGAGGGACGAACCTTCGCCGCCTGTCAGTTGTTTTGGCCGAGCAAGCGCTTCGCCGACGCCGATCTCATTCCGGGCGGTGGCGCCGCCTCAGCGACGGCGCAGGAGGCCGACGCCGTGTCGCACGTGCTCGACGCGCTCGCAGACGATCCGGACCGGCTCGGCGAGTCCACGACAGACCCGGCGCGGCAGGCGATCGTCGAGCAGGCCAAGCAGCTCTTGCCCCGTCTGGAACTCGACCCCGACGCGCGTGCGCAGTATCTGTCGATCCTCCGCTCACTGCTCGATCCCGCCGAGTCCCACGAGGAGGACGGGTCCACCGCCTTCTTCGAGGACTCGGCAGAGACGCTCTTCGACAGTCTCGAGGACGAGGTCGTGGCGCCTGCGCCGCGAGGGGTGGGCGGCGCCACCGCAGTCGGTTCGGCCGGAGGCGCCGCCGGCCTCGGCGATCTCTTTAGGGGCGCAAAGGCCGCGGCGCGACGACTGGCGAACTTCGCCACCTACTACCGGATGAAGGCCCGCGCGGGCGACGTCGGCGCGGGAGGGGCTGCTGCCGTATTGCACCGGTGCCGGCAGCAGAACGCGGCGTTGCGCCTGCATCTGGTCGGCCACAGCTTCGGAGGCCGCGTGGTGACGGCTGCGGCCAACGCGCTCGAGCCCGATACGCCCGCCGTCACGATCACCTTGCTGCAGGCGGCCTATTCGCACAACGGCCTGTCGGGCGACTACGACGACCGAGGAAGCCCCGGATTCTTTCGCCGCGTGGTCTCGGAGAAGCGGGTCTCCGGGCCAATCGTCATCACGCACACGAAGAACGACACGGCAGTGGGGATCGCCTATCCGCTCGCCTCGAGAATCGCCCGGCAGAAGGCGGCGGCGCTCGGCGACGAGAACGACCCGTACGGCGGCCTCGGCCGCAACGGCGCGCAGCGGACGGTCGAGGCGGAGGGTCGCGGCACGTCGCTCGGTGAGGTCGGCACCATCTATCGCTTCACGCAAGGGGCCATCTACAACCTGAGAGCGGACTCATTCATCTCGGGCCACGGCGACGTGCGTGGCCTTCAGGTCGCCTACGCGATTCTGAGTGCGGCGGGCGCAGTGTAGCGACGTTACCGTGCCGATCACCGCGGGCGAGAGATCTGCCTGCGGGACTCGTCCGAGCGGAGCCGGACGACACAGCACAGGGCTCGTGGTCGCCCTCCAGCCACTCGGGCGTGCACCCGGCCGGGGCGTTCGCCGGATTGCAGCGCGGTCAGCTGCTCAGCTCGCGGCAGCCGAGCGATGTAGCCGGAGCCGAACGGACTGACCTCAGCGTAGTCGCTGCTGACGTACTGTGCTCCGCACGCGAACGCCCGGTCGCGCCGCGTCGTGTCACCGCTGCGCGCCTCGACCGTGGGGCTGTCCGCACGTGTACGCATGAGATAGCGGGCCCCCCGGCTGCAGGTGGGCGACGCGCCCGCGGCATCGCCGACTTGCGAAACGACCGTCGTCCGGATCGGCGAGCACGTCGAACTCGGACTGCCGGATGCCGAGATCCGACAACTGCTCGTCGAGTGGCCGATGCGTGTAATCGAGATTCCTCCCACGCTCAGCGAGCACGGTGAGCGCGCGGGCTCCGGTGCGATGCAGTAACTGTTGTGCAAGCCGAGCACCTGGATCTCGTTCATGCGCAGGCAGTCGTCGACATTGGCCGCCGTCAGTGGAGTGCACATGGCGGCCTGGTAGGCGCCCGGAGTCGCGCTGTCTCCGCAGGCCGCGGTCACGGCGAACGTGCGATGATGGAGATGGCTCTCGGTGTCATCAGGCGGACATGCCATACAACGGACGTGTCCGCAGTATCACGGTGCGGGACGCAAGGCGCAGGGCACAGGTCGCTGGCTACCGGCTATCGTCCGACTCGTCGTTCTCACGAAGCACCCAGTCACCGTCCCTGCTCATGATCGCCAGCCGGTGAAACTCGACGGCTTGGCCGCAGAAGGACGGCAGGACAGAAGAACCGGCGCGACGACTGCCCGGCCTCGATAGGGTCGGGGCCGGACTGCGTGGCATGCCCAGTGGTGGCCAGGGCCAGGAACGCGAGCAGCCCCGCTCCCACGGTCGCCGTCGTATTCGAGCACTGCATGCGCGCTCCTCACCAACGACGGACGCCCGACGCCTCGCGCCACCCCTTCAACGCGTCGCGCCGAGGCGCATCGAAGCGTCGGGCCTCGTTCCCTGAGCGTTGAATGCCAGAGGCCAGCCGGTGGACCCGACGGCGCCTCGGTCGTTCTACGCCGCTACGGCAGCCTGGTCGCCAGGCCGTTGGTGCCGGCGGCCCACTGGACGCCGCCGGCGTTGCTGTACATCGCCCGCTCCACCACGATCTGCGCCGGCGTGGCACCCGTCGACGCGACGATCGCCCCGAAGCGCCGGTTCGCCGCACTGGGGAAGTCGCTCGCCACCGGAACGTTGGTCCGCGAGTTGGGCAGCAGCGGGTACACTCGGCTGGCCGACGTGCCGTCTTCGAACAGGAGCGTCACCGTGGCGTTGCCCGCAAACGCGGAGGTGTTGGCAATCAGGATGTAGGTCTCGGTCGCACCCGCGCCGCCGACCTCGCCCTCGGCCAGAGCCCAGCGGGTCCCGGTCTCGGTGGCTCCGGCCGAGTTGTGCGCCTCGTGCCACGGCCCCGGCCCGCCCGGCCACCACATTGCCCGCTCCACGATGATCGGCACGCCGTTGGTCGAGGCCACCGTCGTCGACACCGCCACATCGGCCAGCGGGTGCCCGGGCACGCCAGGAATCTCTTCCTGGTCCACCCAGATGTTCGACCGCGAATTGGCCCGGGCGGTGAGCGGCCGCGTATACGTGGTGCCGTCGCCCAGCAGGTAGGTGACCGTCACCTCGGCATCCGTGTCTTTGGGATTGGCAATCAGGATGAACAGGTCGAAGAACGGCCCCGTCGCGCCTTCGGCCAGGAACCACTGTGTCGCGGGGGTGGTCACGCCCATGCTCTCGTGGCCCGCGTTGAACAGCCGGCCCTGGTTGGACAGGTACATCGCCCGCTCGACGATGATCGGGGTGTCGTCGAGCGACTCGATCACCGCGCTGAACTCGGCGCTGGCGAGCGCCCGGCCGCGGCCGGGGAAGTCCTCGAGGTTCACCCAGATATTGGTGCGCGAGGTGGGTGGCAGCACGTAGTCCTTCGCGAGGGGCGCGCCGCTCGCCAGCAGGTAGCGCACCCGCACAGTCGTCGGGGCGGTGGAGGGGTTCTGCAGCAGGTAGAACAGCTCGAAGCCGCTGTGCGTCGCGCCTTCGGCCAGGTACCACGTGGTGGCCGGTGCGCCCACGGACGTCTCGGCGTGCGACCCGTAGCCCGGCCGCTCCCAGGACATCGTGCGGTCGACGACGAGCGGCGCGCCGGATTCCACGACGATCGAGAACTCGGCCACGTCGAGGCCGGGCAGCGTCTTGGGGTCCACCGTCACGCGGGTGCGGGCCGGCACCGGCACGGCGTGCACCACGGGCGCCCCGGCCCCTCGCAGGAACGTCATCGTCGCCGTGGTGGCCGTCTCGCCCGGGTTGAGCAGCGCGAGCCGCGTGTCGAAGAACGCCGACGTCGCGCCTTCCGCCAGATAGCGCGTGTAGGTCGTCGCCACGGGGCCGCCGATCGCGAACGGCGACAGCGTGGTCACCGCGCCACAGACGCGCTGGGCGACCGTGTCCACCGAGGTCGTCACGTCCACCCAGGCCCCGCCACCGGGCGGCAGATGGAACAGCCGCAGCTCGGCCGGCACGAGGCCGGCGGCTTCGACCGCCGCCAGGGTGTAGCCGATGCACAGGGTCAGGCTGTCGAACACCGCCGTGGTGGTCACGTCGAAGTGCGCGTTGGGGAGCAGGCGGAAGCCGGAGGGCGGCGGCGCAAGCGTCGCAGGGTCGGCGGCGTCGTGCATCGCGGTGACGGTCCCTCCTGTGGTCACCTCGTTGAACGTGAGGGTGACGCTGCCGCCAGACGTCGGCAGGACCACGGGCGTGCCGCTGTCGGGGGGCCCGATCGTCGTCGTGGTGGCGGGCGCCGGGTCCAGCCGCACGGCGTGGCACCCGCCACCGGGACGGCATGCGCGCGCGGCAATCTGGCCCCTGTCGTTGATGCCCTGTGCTTCTATCACGGTCCAGCCAGCGCTGGACGCATCCAGCAGCGTGTTGAGGTCGTGCATGACACCCGATTGCCACAGGAACCCGTGTGTGCCGCTGATGGTGCCGCCTGTCAGGCTGGAGTAGCCCACGACTCGCCCACTCGCGTTGATCGCGTAGGCGACGCTGTGGGTGCCTCCCAGCGTGCCCAGGTCGACCAGCGTGCCGGCGTGCCACAGGAATGCGTGGGTACGGTTGCCGATGGCGGTGACGTTGCTGTCGCCCACCACCTGGCCGCTTGCGTTTATGGCCCGGGCCGTGCTGTGAATTCCTCCCAGCGTGCCCAGGTTCGTCGTCGTGCCTGCCGTCCACAGGAACGCGCGCAGGCCGTCATCGGTGGTGAGGTCGCCGACGACCTGCCCGCTCGCGTTGATCCCATAGGCGCGGCTACCGATGCCTCCCTGAACGCCCAGGGCCGTCATCGTGCTGCCGGCCTGCCACAGAAACGCCTCGCTGGACGCGTTGCCGGCAGTGAAGCTGCCACCCACCACTTGTCCGCTCTCGTCGATCGCGGCCGCTCCGCTGCCAGTGCCTCCCAGGGTGCCCAGGTCGGTCATGGTGCCTGCCTGCCACAGGAACGCATGCCGGTGCACGCCGGGGATCTGGCTGGAGCCCACGACCTGCCCGCTGGCGTTGACCGCGTGGGCCGCGCTGGTGTTTCCTCCCAGGGTGCCGAGGTCGATCATCGTGTCGCCATCGTGGAGGAACGCACGGCGGCCGCCACTTGCCGTGTCGCTCTCTCCCACCACGTGCCCGTTCGCGCTGATGCCGTAGGCCCAGCTCGAGCCCGCCGCACCCAGCCCATCGATCGCGCCGAGATCCACCAGCGTGTAGAGCAGCACGTCGAAGGTCGGAGCCACGGAACCCGCGACGACGAACGGCGACAGCGTCGACACCGTCGCGCAGACCCTTCGCGCCAGCGGGTCGACCGTGGACGCCACGTCCGTCCACGCCGTGGCGCCATCCACCAGGTGCAGCAGCCGCAGGCTCGGCTCGGCGACACCGGCGGTCGCAAGCTGCGCCGGCGTGTACGGCAGGCAGACGGTGACCGTCCCGAAGGTCGCGTCCGCGGTCACGTCGAATACCCTGGTCGTGAGCGGCACGAGTCCTGCCGGCAGCGTACCCAGGGCGTGTGGATTGGTTGCGGCATGAACCACGGTGGCGGTCCCCGCACTCGTCACGTCGTCGAAGGTGAGGCGGACGACGCCACCGGAGGTCGCGAGGTCAACGGGCGTGCCGCTGTCGCCAGGCCCAATCGCCGTCGTCGTGGTGTTGGGGTCTAGCCGCAGGGCACGGCACCCGACGCCGGGGCGGCACCCTTCCGCGGCAATCTGGCCGTGGTCGTTGATGGCAAACGCCCGGCGCACGGTCCAGCCGCTGCTGGACGCGTTGAGCAGCGTGTTGATGTCGTACATGACGCCGGCGTGCCACAGAAACGCATGTTCCGCCCCGCCTGCCGTGCTGCTGTGGCCCACCGCCTGCCCGCCCGCGTTGATGGCCCACCCCTCACTGAAGCTGCCGCCCAGCGTGCCGAGGTCCACCATCGTCGTGCCGTTCCAGAGGAACGCATGGAACGGCGTGTCTCCGGGCTCGAGCCGGCTGCGGCCCACTACGTGGCCACTGGCGTTGATGCCAGTGGCGACACTCAGCGCGCCTCCGAGCGTGCCGAGGTCGACGATCGTCTCGCCGTCCCAGCGCACCGCATGGCGGGCGGCGTTGCCAGGCGTGTCGCTGTAGCCCACGGCCTGCCCGCTCGCGTTGACGGCGAAGGCCTCGCTGGCGCTGCCGCCCAGCGTGCCCAGGTCCGTCATCGTGCCGTCGGCCCACAAAAACGCGTGGCGTGGCGTGTTGCCTGGGACGAGTGTGCTCGAGCCGACGATCTGGCCGCTGTCGTTGATGGCGATAGCGATACTGAAGCCACCCCCGAGCGTGCCGAGGTCGGTCATCGTCGTGCCGTTCCACAGAAAGGCGCGGAACGGCGGCGCGCCGCCGGGCATCGAGCTCCGGCCAACGGCGTGTCCGCTGGCGTTGATGCTGACGGCGATGCTGAAATCGCCTCCCAGGGTGCCGAGGTCGGTCATCGCGGTGCCGTCCCACAGGAACGCGCGCTCCGCGGTATCGCCGGACGTACGGCTGATGCCGACGACCTGCCCGCTCGCGTTGATCCCGTTGGCCCCGCTCGTGCTGCCCCCCAGTGTGCCGAGATTCACGAGCGTGTACTGTGGCGGCTGCGCCCACGCGCCCGTGACCGCTACCAGCCAGCCTGCCACGGCCACGGCTGTCGCTCGTGCAACCACTCCACAGAGCCGCGCCTGCCGCCGTGCGCCGGTCGCTGCAGTCGGTGTGATTGGCAGGGGGAGAACCACACTCCGTGAGACACGTGTCATGAATTGACCTCGTTGCCAGGGCCGAAGCCCCTGGCCTCCATACGCCGAGTTGACGGCAGATGGGCCGGGCAATCCCGGCCCCTGCACGCAGTCGTGCGTCTGCCGCGCGCGCTCCTCGTGCGAGGTGTGCGTGCGCAACAGGGCGCAAGCCTGCACACACACCAAACACGCAAGAACCGGCTCGAAGGGCTCACGGGCTCAAGGCTCAAGGGGCAAGGCTCACGGCCCAAGGCTCAAGGGGCGAGGCCGGAGGCCGAAGGTGCGTCAGAACCAGAGCGGTCTGGCGAGGGGTGTCAGCGGGTGGCGGGCAAGATTGCTGCGGATGTCGCGCGCGAGGGTGGCGTCGTCGCGCCCGGCGCGCAGCTCGGGCACCAGCGTGTAGGCGCGCAGCGCGCTGGCCACGGCGGCCTCCGTCTCGCCTGCGAGGTACTGCGCCACGGCGAGGACGGCCCAGGCATCGGTGTGGTTGCCGCGCGGCAGGTCGATGGCGCGGCGCGCGTAGTCGAGGGCCGTGGGGACGTCGCGCAGGTCCGCCGGCTGGGCCACCAGGAGCAGCCACGCGTACTCGGTGAGGCGGGTCGCGACGGCGTCGGGGGCGTCGGCTTGCCGGCGCAGGAGCGTGAGCACCCGCGTCGTCTCGCGACGGGCCTCGTCGGCGCGCCCGGCGTCTGTCAGGTGCGTCGCGAATCGCGTGACGCCGTAGACCAGGTTCGAGGCGAACTCGCCGTTGGTCGGTCCCTTGGCCACGAGCGCCTCGCGAATCGAGAGCGCCTGGCGAAACGCCTGCTCGGCCGTGCGGTGTTGCTCGAGCGCCCAGTAGGCGTCGCCCTGGTCTTCGAGAAACGCGGCCCAATGATTGGCCGGCACGCCGGGATCCTGGGCCGCGATCCTGGCGAAGTACGGCGCGAGCGGCTCCCATGCACGCAACGCGTCGCGCGGCCGGCCCTGTCGCAGCCGCAGGCGCCCACGCCAGTGGTAGCCCCACGCCCCCGCGTCCAGCCCGTCCCTGGTAACGATCATCCTGATGGCCTCGTCGATCCAGCGTTGGCCGTCCGCCTCCCGATCCAGATCGAACGCGAGATTGCCCATGAACAGGAGGCACTGGGCGGGCAGGGCAGGGAACGTCACGTGGTCGGCCTCGACCTGTCTGCTGCGAAAGTCGAGGCCACGGCGCTGGTCGTCCAGCGCCATGCGCATCAGGTGCCGTGCGGCCACCGTGTCGGCCAGACGGCCTGCCACCGACACCGCCAATACGTGCCGCGCAGCGCCCAGCCGCGCGTAGTACGTGCCCCACGGCAGGTAGCTGGCGGGCGGCGTGAAGTGCTCCGCGATGTGCGCTCTCATCACCTCCAGCACGCGAAACGTCTCGCGTGTGTCGCCGGTCATGAGCAGCAGGTCGGCTTCCGTCAGAAGCAGCCGGCGGGCCATGGCCGGGTTGAGCGCCGGCCTGGAGGCAGGCGTCGTGGCGTCTTCGCGAACGGAGGCCTCGAGCCAGCCTCGCGAGGCCGTGACGTCTGCGAGCGCCCGTTCGGTGTCGCCGAGGATGCTGCGCGTCTCGGCCGAGAGCCTCGACAGCTCCGACAGCAGGCGCAGGCGCTCCTGCTGCAGCGCCGTCGGCCAGACGTCTCGCGCCGTCAGTTGCTCGATGCCCCTGTCGTAGAGGTCCAGCGCGCCGGCGAAGTTGCCGGTGCTGTTGTTGCCGAAGTACTCGCCGAGCACGCCGCCCATCTCCAGATAGGCCTGCGCGAGCTCGATCGCGAGGGCCGGGTCGCCACTGGCGTCTTTCGCCAGGACCTGCAGGTAGTCCAGCCCGCGCTGTGTAAGGACCTGACGCATCTCCATGGAGCCGCCCAGGCGACCAATGTCGGAGATGAGCGAACCGGCGATCGTGCGGAGCTCGTCGGACCGTTGCTCGGCGCGGGCGCGCTCCATCGACGCTACTTGCGCCTGCCGCGCGGCCACGGCCAGGCCGACGCCAAGGGCCACGACGATGGCGGCCGCCGCGCCCACGCCCCAGCGATGACGCCGGACGAACGCGCGCGTGCGCCGGAGGAACGTCACCCGGCCGGCGGTGATCGGCACGCCGGACAGCGTGCGCCGGACGTCTTCACTGAGCGCTTCGGCCGACGCATAGCGCCGATTCGGGTCCTTGGCGATCGCCTTGAGCGCGATGGCATCGAGATCGCCGGCCAGCCGCCGGCGCAGCCGCACGTTGTGGCCGACGGCGGCGCTCGGCGGCAGCGGCTCGTCGTCGCACACGGCGCGCTCGAGGGCGGCGCGCGAACGTGTCGTGACGCGGTAGGGCGACTGTCCGGTCAGCAGCTCGTAGAGCACGACGCCGAGCGAGTACACGTCGGTCGCCGTCGTGACCGGCTCGCCGCGCACCTGCTCGGGGCTCGCGTAGTCCGGCGTCAACGCGCGCATCTGCGTCGACGTCACGGTCGGCGCGTCGGCGGGATCGGGGTCGAGCACCTTGGCAATCCCGAAATCCAACAGAATCGGCTCGCCACTCGACGTGACCAGGACGTTGCCCGGCTTGAGGTCGCGGTGCACCACCAGCCGCTGGTGTGCGTAGTGCACCGCGTCGCAGACCATCGCGAACAACTCGAGGCGTGCGCCGGTCTCGAGCTGGCGGGCATCGCAGTACTGCAGCAGGCGCTCGCCCTCGACGTGGTCCTGGACGATGTACGGCCGGCCGTCCGGCGTGGTGCCGGCATCGATCAGCCGGCAGATGCGCGGGTGGTCGAACCTGGCGAGAATCTGCCGCTCGGCGGCGAAGCGGCGCAGCACGTCGCCGGTGTCGAGGCCCCGCCGCACGACCTTGATCGCCACGCGCCTGGCGTACTGATTGTCGTCGCGCGCCGCGAGGAACACCGTGCCCATGCCTCCGCGGCTGATCTCGCCCAGGACGCGGTAGGCGCCGAGCCGCTGGCCGACCAGCGGGTCGCTGTCGCCGGTCTCGTCCAGGAGCACGCCGGCCTCGTCGCGCACGACGTCGGCCAGCACGCCCGACGGCACATCGTGTCTGGCCAGGAGGTCGCGCACCTGCGCGCAAAGATCCGCCCGATCGCATGCGCCGTCGACGTACGCCTGGCGCTCGGCGGCTGGCAGGTCGACGGCGTGATCGAACAACGCCTTCACGGTGCGCCAGTCGGACGCGTTCATCACGTCCCTCGCCGCGTCTCCGCGCGCTCGACCTCCAGCAGCAGCCACGCCTTGGCCAGCTTCCACTCGCGCTTCACGGTGGCCGGCGAGATGCCGAGGACCGCCGCCGTTTCGTCGATGCCCTGGCCGCCGAAGATCCGCAGCTCGACGACACGGGCCTGTCGGGCGTCGAGGGCGGTGAGTGACGTCAAAGCCGCGTCGAGCGACAGCAGATCGACGGTGGGGAAGACAGCGGGCTCCGGCACGAGATCGAGTGAGACGATGTGGTGGCCGTTCCCTCGTTTGATCGAGCCACGCCGCCGCGCGCGATCGACGAGGACGCGTCGCATCATGCGTGCCGCGAGTCCGATGACGTGTGCGCGGTTGCGCCAGTCCACGTAGCCCTGATGCGCGAGGCGCAGGTACGTCTCGTGCACCAGCTCGGTCGGGCGCAGCGTGCACGGCTCGCTTCGCGCGACGTAGCGGCGCGCAAGGGTCCGGAGCTGGTCGTAGACCAACGGAAACAGCTGGTCGAGTTCGGCGGCGCGCGGTTGCGGCCCGGCAGCCATGGCTGAGGTTTGGCATTGTACAGGAGCGACGTCGAGAACGGCTCCACGTCTCAGGACGCAGTTCTTCATCCATCACACCCCGCACACGTCGCTCGGACGTCGCGCTCGCGTCGCGAACGCCCACCGGGCCGCGGCTGACGGACGTCGAGGCCGCATGTACCGTTCGCGTCCGGGACGTGGCGTCCCATCCGTGAACGATCAGGTAGCACCGGGCCGCCCTTCGTGGCCGCCGCGCCGCATCCACACACCGGCACGCTCTGTGCAAACACGACTGCAGGCTCGCGCGATTCACCAGACGCCGATCCGAGCATTGCGTACCGGCACCCATCGCGACACGCGTCAGAGGAAGGGTAGGGAACCATGACGATCACCCGTGGAGCGGCAGTCAGATACGGCCGCCACGCGTCCTGGCGTGGCGTGTACCGAACGCAGCACAAGTGGAGTGGCGCAGCAGCAGCCGGCCTGTTGGTGCTGTGCGTCGCAACAGGTGATTCCTGCCATGCGCGAGCGCACGGCCGAGAGACGCGCCACGACGACGCATCGCCAGATGTCGACCGCACACCCATCGGCACGATGGAAAGGCCGTGCACGCTGCGGGCCGTCGTGTTTCCCAGCGCGGTCGTCTCACCAGAGACGCTCGACGTCATGCAGCGGGAAGCCGCGCGGATCTGGAGCCCGTACCGAGTGGTCCTGGATTGGGCACGACCTGCCGCGGGCCAACGCATGGCTCATGGAACACTCGCGATAGAAGTCACTCGAAGCACTCAGCAGTCGCAGTCTTCGCCACTGGAAGGCGTTGTCTTGTTCGACACGCCCGTGCGCCCCGGTCCACTGATTCGTATCCGGATCGCTCGTGAACGTGTCCTGGACGCCGTGAGAGTGGGGAAGCGTCGGCTCGATCAACTGCCGCGCGACGTGCAGGACCGGCACGTCGGGCTCGGACTCGGCAGGGTACTGGCCCATGAGATTGGTCACTACGTCCTCGCGACACGCCAACACTCTGATCGCGGACTGATGCGGGCGGGCTTCACGCTGCCTGACATCGCCGGTAACTACGTGGATTCATTCAGCCTGGACGCCGCAAGCGAGGCGCTCCTGTCGCCTGCGTGGTCCATGAGGCCGGCATGTATCCCGTCGATGGTCGCCGGGCCAACCGCGATGGAGCGTTGAACCTTGGCGAGCCGTCCGAGGGCACGCTGGGCCTGGCTCGCGCTCAGCGGGGCGTGGTGCATGAGCGTCGCGCCTCCGCCGATGCCGCCGTCGGACGTACTCGCGACGTTGGTCTCCAGCGAGTTCCACATCGGCTGGACGATGGACGCGGTGCGCGATCGCTGGGGTCCGCCAGATCACATCAGTGCTGGTGGTGAAGACGACAGGTGCCGGCACCTGATCTATGCGTTTCGTGAGTCACGGGTGGTCATCGCCCTGGACCACGATCGGGTGGTTGCCGTGCACGCCGTGGCGCGCACGTCCGACGCGGCCGCGTACACGGATGCACGTGACCGGCTCGCCACTGTACTCGGGCCTCCCCACGCGCACGGGCGCTATCGCGCGCACTGGCAGACCGACGCTGTCGCTGTCGGTCTCGGCGGCTGGGGTCGAGAGTTCAATCTGACCGCCACGACGAGACGCACCACCACGTGTACCGCCGACTGGTGAACCGTCGCCCGCTCACGAGACCCGTGAAGGCTGCCGCGACTCCTCAGTGGACAGATGCATCCGTGACAGATATAGTGGTGACGTCATGCCCCCGCTCACGCCCGTCGTCTTCCACATCCTGCTCGCGCTGTCGGAGGCGCCACGCCATGGCTACGGCATCCTGAAGGACGTGCTCGACCAGACGAACGGCCGCCTGCGTCTGGGGCCGGGCACGCTGTACGGGTCACTGCAGCGGCTGATGGATCGGGGGTGGGTGGAGGAGGTCGCGACACCGGCCGACGCCGACGAGCGGCGCCGGTACTATCGGCTGCATCGAACCGGCCGAACGGCCCTCGACGCAGAAGTCGAGCGCATGGCTACGCTCGTCCACGTCGCGCGTGCCCGTCACGTCCCACGACGGTCGCGAGCCTGATATGGAACGGAAGGTACGCATGCCGCGCGCGCTCACGTGGACCGTCGCCATCTACCGTGTCGTCCTGCGCCTCTACCCGGCGGCGTTCGTCAAGGCGTTTGGCGGCGAACTGGTGCGCGACATGGAGATGGCGAGTGACGAGAGCTGGCGCGCCGGCCGCTGGCGTGCCCTCGTGGTGTTGTGGGCGCGCACGCTCGTCGACCTCGGCGTGTCGGTCGTCGTGCAGTGGACACGTACGGGCTGGCCGGTGGCGACATGGGTGACCGGTGCATCAACCGCCGGGGCACTCGCGGTGGCCTGGTACGTCTACCGCGGCGCCTGGCGTCTGGCGCGCACGCGCGACGACGATGAGGTCGCCGTGCTGCTCGTCGCGGTCAGCGCCGTGCTGCTCGTCGTCGTCTGCACCCTCACGTTCACTCTCTGGCTCGTGCGACCGAGGCGGTCGCTTGACCGCTGACGGCACCGGCATGTTCGAGGCGCGCGGGCTCACGCGGTGGTACGGCGGCGTCCGTGCGCTGGCGGACGCCAGTTTCCAGGTACATCCAGGAGAAATCGTCGGGTACCTCGGCCCCAACGGCTCAGGCAAGAGCACGACCGTCAACATGGTGGTCGGTCTGCTCGAGCCAACCGCGGGCACGCTGTCAATCGACGGACGACGGCTGTCCGACGATCCGGAGCGGTACAAGACCCTGGTCGGCTACGTGCCCGAGGAGCCGCACCTCTACACGCACCTGACCGCGGACGAGTACCTCCGGCTCGTCGGGCGACTGCGGGCGCTTCCCGCGGCCGCGCTCGACGACAGAATCGACCGCCTGTTGCGGCTGCTGCAACTGCAGGACAGTCGCTACAGTGCGCTGGCTACGTACTCGAAGGGCATGCGGCAGCGCGTGTCACTGGCCGCGGCGCTGATCCACGACCCGCGCCTGCTCGTGCTCGACGAGCCCTTCTCCGGCCTCGACGTCAACGCGGGCCTGCTGTTGCAGGCGCTGCTGTCGGTGCTGGCCGCGGAAGGGCGGATGATCCTCTTCAGCACGCACCGCTTCGACATGGCGGCGCGCCTCTGTTCGCGCGTCCTGATGCTGTCTGCTGGACGGATCGTCCACGAGGCGACCATCGCGGAACTGCCCGTACCAGCCACGGACGCGCTGGAGGAGATTTTCGTGCGGGTGACGCGCCAGGCCGACTACAGACCCCTCGCGCGCGAGATCTTCGATGCCATCAGCACGGGCTGACGTCGCCTCCGCGCCGGTCTTCCGCATCCTGACGCGGCACTTCCTGGCGGGGCTCTGCCGTCCGCGCGTGCTCGACGAGGCCGGCCACGAGGGTCTGCATCGCGTCTTTCTCGGCGCGGTCGCGGGATGCATCGCGGTGGGATTGCTGTTCACCCGCATCTTTGGCGTCAAGTATGGCGCGCTGGGCGGCATGCGCGGATCGGAGGCCTACGGGCTCGCCCTGCTGGCCGACACGGCGTTCGTCCTGTCGATCCCGATGCTGCTCGTCGCTGCGATTGCGAACCTGCACGCTGACTCCCTCTTTCCCGACGACACGGACTATCGCGTCTGCATGGTCCTGCCGGTGAGGCGCGCCGTCGTCTTTCAAGCCAGGCTGGCCGCACTTGCGCTCTTCATCGGAGGCGCCGTCCTGGCCGTCCACGTGGCGCTGCTGCCGCTGGTCTTTCTCATGTGGGCCGGAGACGGGTTGTGGGCGGCGCTCCTCAGGAAGTTGCCCGTGTTCCTTGTCGCCGGTGGTACCGCCTCACTCACGGCGCTCACGGCGGTGACCGCGATCCACGGCCTTGCGCTCGCCGTCCTGCCCGTGCGGATCCGGACCGCAGGCAGCGCGACGCTGCGCAGCGCGATCCTCGTCGTGCTGATCGTCCTCGCGCCGCTCGCCGTGCGATTGTCATCGACGGGCAACGCGTTCGCGGAGCGTTCGGCGTGGCTGGCCTGGGTGCCGCCGGTGTGGTTCGTCGGGCTCGACCGGGCCCTGCTGGGCGGTGCCGATCCGTTCCTCGCGTCTCTTGCGTGGCGTGGCATCGCAGGGGTGGCGATCTTCGCCGCGCTGGCGGTGGGTGTCTACACGTACATGTATCGTCGCTTCGACAATCCCGCCGCCGTCGTCGCACCAGGACGCGCATTGCGCCGCTGGCGCACGTTCCGGCGAGGTCTGGGGCGCACACAGGATCGTTCCGCGTGCGGCGGCGTCTACGCATTCACCGCAGCCACGCTCTGGCGCAGCCCGCTGCATCAGGGTGTGTTCACGGCCGTGGCGGCCTGCGGGCTGGGGCTCGTCGTGCAGCGCGGCACCGCACAGCCGGATGCGGTGCTCGCCATCCCGTTCGTGCTCATCCTGCTGTCGTGCACCGCCCTCAAGTCTGCGCTGTCGCTGCCACACCAGTGGCGCGCCAACTGGATCTTCCGCCAGGCCGAACGCGCCGCCAGCCGGCCGCTGCAGTTGCGCTCGGTGTCGACGCTGCTGTGGCACGCCGGCATCCTCGTGCCGATCGCGGCAGCCGCGCCCGTACAGGTGTGGGCCGGCGGTCCGAGCATGCTGGCGTCCGTGCCGGTGGCGCTGGTGTGCGGGTGGCTGCTTCTGGAATGTCTCCTGCTCCAGTGGCGTCGCATTCCATTCACCTGCACATACCTGCCGGGACGGCGGACGTTGGCGCACACCGCATTCATCGTGCTGCACAGCTACATCGCCTTCACTGTCGGTGGCGTGGCGCTGTCACGCGCCGTGCTGACGCATCCCATGGTCGTGGCCACCTTCCTGACGACGCTCATCGTCATTGCTGCCGCCCTGCGGCTTTCGCGGCTGACCCTCTGGCGGACGGCACCGCTGGAGTTCGACGCCGTCCATGACGACATGGCACGGACGCTCGGCCTCTCGCTGTGACCGACGTGGCTTGAGTTGTCGCCGTCCATGAGCGCGAGCGAGAGAACCACTCGCTCGCTTTGTCACTCCGAATGCCGGGGTCGGGCTCCGCCTCGGTCCTCCCACGGATTGAGAATCCGCGCGCCCGTCGGCTCGAAGTCGGCCACGTTGCGAGTCACGATGGTCATGCCGTGCACCAGCGCCGTCGCCGCAATGAGTGCGTCGCGCACTGGACGTGGGTTGGGCACGTGCAGTTCAGCGCTGCGACGTGCGACGTCCATGTCCACAGGCAGGATGCGATCGGCGAACGCTCGTAGCACGTGCGCTTCGAGCCACACTCTCAGGAGCTTCCCCTGCGGCGGATCGCGGCGCTCCGACAAGAGGACACCGATCTCGATCTCCTGAATGGCGATCACCGACACGAACAGTTGCGCGACGGGCACACGGGACGCCCACTCGGCCACGTTCCTGTCGGCCTTTCCCGCCCGTGCCTTTCTGAGCTCGGAGATGACGTTGGCGTCGAGCAGATACATCAACGGAGGTCGGCTGGCCGAGCGGGGTCTCGCACGGCGGGAACGTCCAGCTCCGCGCTCTCGACGCCTGGCGGCGAGCCCAACAGATCGATGATGCTGGCGCCGCCGCTCGTGAGCCGCTGGTAGTCTTCGAAGGTCAGAAGCACATGGGATGGCCGACCGCGATCGGTGATGATGACCGGCCCCCTCCGCGCGGCGTGCTTCGTACGTCCGGTGTCCTGGTTGAACTCGCGGCTCGACACGGTGGTGATGGTGGTGTTCCGCTTGTTCGCCATGTAGGAATGTTACTACGTCACGGCGAAGACCGTAACGAAGCCGGGGAGGGCCACACGAGGTCGACGCGATGAACGCGCCGGGGCGGCGCTGCGTCGACGTCGAGCGCCACGGCATCCCGCTCGAGTGCGCCGATCTCGGAGTTGTCTGCGACGAGCGGTACGGGCCGGTGCGCGAGCGCACGCGCGGGTTGGACCCTGCCGGCCAGCACAAGGACCAGTTCGTCTCGTCGGCGGGGCTCGCCGACAACGGCGACCATGCATCCAGGTAGGCGCTCGGCGTTTGACATATAGCCCACATTGTGGATTATATCGGCGCATGGCTTCTTCTCTTGGCGAGTTCGAACAGCTCGTCCTGCTTGCGCTGGTGCATCTCGGACCAGACGCATACGGCGCCACCGTACGCCGCGAGATTCAGCAGCGTGCGGGCCGTGCCGTGTCCATCAGCGCCGTGTACACGACGCTGGAACGACTGGAGCAGAAAGGACTCGTCCGCTCGCGGCTCGGCGAGCCGACGCCCGAGCGCGGCGGCCGCCGTCGCAGGCATTTCGAGCTCCTGCCCGCTGGTGCAACGGCACTCGAGACCGCCTACCGGACCTTCGTGAACATGACCGCCGGCATCGAGCATCGCCTGAAGGCCCTGCGATGAAGCGCCTCGCTCTCTTTCTCATTGCACGAGCGACCCCTGCCCACGACCGCGAGTGGGTGGTTGGCGACACACTCGAAGAACTCGACCACGTCGCGCGAACCCGCGGTACGCTCGCCTGTCATCTCTGGATGATGTGTGAAGTGTGCCGCGTACTGCTGCACGCGCCACGACACCGGCGCGCGACACGGGCACGCCAGCACGGGCAGCCTCCGCACACGCGGACGGCACCTTTGAGGGGTCTGCGCGATGACGTGCGATTCGCCGTCCGCCGGCTCTGGCAGTCGCCTGCCTTCACGACGGTTGCCGCGCTGGTGCTCGGTCTCGCGGTCGGCGCCGGCACGGCGGTCTTCTCAGTGGTCGACACCATACTCCTGCGCGGACTTCCCTTCGACGAATACGACCGCATCGTCGCCGTCCGCCAGTACGACACGACGAAGCCGAAGACGTTCGGCGACGGCAGGGCGACGTCACAGACGTATCTCGACTGGCGCGCCATGCAGGAGTCGTTCGACACGCTGTCCATGACCGCCAGGTGGACGTACTGGACGACGGAAGACGGCGGCGCTCCCTCGCCGGTTCGCGCGCTGCGGACGACATGGGAACTCTTTCCCACGCTCAGGACGCCGCCACTGCTGGGCCGCACGTTCACCGCAGCAGACGAGGCGGCCGGCGCGAGACTCGCCGTGATTGGCTACGGACTCTGGCAGCGTCGCTTCGGGGGCTCGTCCGACGTGCTCGGGCGCACGATGCAGCTCGGCGACCAGGCGTGGGAGATCGTCGGCGTCATGCCGCCAGGGTTCTCGTATCCCGTCGGCGACGAACACGCCGCCGAGATGTACGTGCCATACGTCTTCGACGAGAACGAGCGGACGCGCGGCGGGAATCGCAACTACAACTTCGACGTCATCGGACGGCTCAAGCCGGGTGTGTCCATCGCGCGGGCCTCCGACCAGATGAACCGCCTGGCCGCGGCCCTCGACGAAGCACATCCCGAATGGGGACCAGGCATGCGGGTTCGAGTCGTACCGCTGCACGATCATCTCGTCGGCGACGCCAGAAGCTGGCTGGTGATGCTGCTCGGCGCCGTGGGACTCGTGCTCCTCATTGCATGCGCGAACGTCGCGAACCTCCTGCTGGCCCGAGCGGCCGTGAGACGACGTGAGATCGCGGTTCGAGCGGCGATTGGCGCCAGCGGCTGGCGGCTCACGCGGGCGTTCCTGGTCGAAGGACTCGTGTTGTCGGTACTTGGCGCCGCTCTTGGTGTGGCGCTGGCACACCTCGCCGTGCGTCTGTTCGTGTCATGGCTGCCGTCCGACCTGCCTCGCATCGCCGCGGTCGCGGTCGACATGAGAGTGCTCGCGATTGCCGTCGGCGTCACGCTGCTGACGGGCATCACATTCAGCGTCGCGCCCGCGCTTCACGCGTGGCGCCCGAACCTGTCGCTCGCGATGCAGGAGAGCGGCCGTGCGGCGACGGCCGGTGCGTCGGGACGTCGTGTGCTGGCGGGATTTGTCGTTGCGGAGGTTGCGCTCGCGACGGTGCTCCTTGTCGGTGCCGGGTTGTTCGTCGGCAGCTTCGTGAAGTTGCTCCTTGTCGACCTCGGCTTCGACTACCGGAACGTGCTCGCGATGAACGTCGTTGTACCGGCGGCAACCGGGTCGGAGGAGGACGTCAGGCTCCGCAAGCAGCAGTTCCTGGGGGAGCTTCTCACGTCCGTGGGAGAACTTCCCGGGGTCGAGGGAGCAGCCGCCGTCTCCGGCGGGCTGCCGCTGTCGGGCAGCTGGAGCCGCACGAGCGTCCGCCTCCCGAACGATCGCGAGTTTCGGGACGATCACTCGATCGACGCGCGCACCGTGTCTCCAGACTACCTGCAGCTACTACGTGTGCCGTTGCTGCGAGGGCGCCATCTCACGGACCGTGACCGCGACGGCACCGAGCTCGTCGTGGTCATCAACCAGGCGGCAGCGCGCCTCTACTGGCCGGACGACGAGGCGCTCGGCCAGCGCGTTGTCATCAACGACGAAGAGCGTGTCGTGGTGGGCGTGGTGGGCGACATTCGGCACCTTGGTCCCGAACAGCCGACACGGCAGGAGGGTTATCTACCACTCTTCCAGAGTCAGCCGTACAGCGCGATGCTCGTCGTCCGCACGCACGGCGATCCGCTCGAGAAATTGCCAGCCGTGAAGAACGCCATCTGGCGTATGGATCCGACTCAGCGACTGATGCACGACACGCCGACGATCGAAGCGCACATGAATCGCCTCATCGCACAGCGCCGCCTGAGCATGGTGTTGCTGACCCTCTTCGGTGGCGTGGGCCTGCTCATCGCGGCGATTGGCCTGTACGGCGTGATGAGTTATGCCGTGGCCCAGCGGACACGTGAGATCGGGCTTCGCATGGCCCTCGGCGCCGCACCACGCAGCATCGTCACCATGGTGCTCGGTCGTGCCGGTGCGCTCGTCGCCGCGGGTCTTCTGATCGGCGTCGCTGGCGCATGGTTCTCGAGCGCGGCCGTCGAGGCATTCCTGTTCGAGATCCCCGCGCACGACATCCGAGTGTTCGGCCTGGCGCTTGCCGTGCTGGCGCTCACTGGCGTAGTGGCGGCGGCACTGCCCGCGCGGCGCGCGGCGGCCGTGGACCCGCTGGTCGCGTTACGCATCGACTGAGCCAGACGTGGAGGACGTGGTGCGGGACACGACCGCG
This sequence comes from uncultured Vicinamibacteraceae bacterium, assembly GCA_964388335.1. Lineage (GTDB taxonomy): Bacteria > Acidobacteriota > Vicinamibacteria > Vicinamibacterales > Vicinamibacteraceae > JAEZDP01. The sequence continues at coordinate 69,968 of CAYMAG010000012.1, forward strand.
GCGTCTTGACGCCGCGAGAGCTCCAAACAGATGCTACGGGCTTCTGTGTCCTGGCGCCGTCGTCCATCGACGCCGCGATGGACGCGGGCGGAAAGCGCACGTGCTGTCTGGTGTGATCGAAGGATTTTACGGGCCGCCGTGGACGTAAGCCGAGCGAATGCAGTTGCTGACCTCGGCCGAGATTGCTGCGAGTAGTGCCGGCGCTCGTGGATGATGGAGGTATGTCGTGCCGACCGGGATGCCGCGTATGAACCATCGTGATCGTGCTGGTCGGGGTGGCGTCGCCGTTACGGCGGTGGCACTCGTCGCCACTGTCTGGCTCGTGCCCGTCGTCGGCCAGCAGCCACGCAGCGCCCCGGCCTCTGACACACGCTGGTGGATGACCGAGCCCATCCGGTTCCTGCAGACCAACCTGACGGAGACCGACTCCACGGTGGATCCGCAAGCGCTCGTCGCCGC
>CAYMAG010000012.1:70526-81359 GCA_964388335.1 uncultured Vicinamibacteraceae bacterium
TACGCCGGCCTGTACTCGGCGTGTATCAACGGCGGCTACTACCGCGACCACGCAATGAAGATCCTCGAAGAGGCGCTCGACCGCTATCCCGTCGATGGGCTGTTCTTCAACATGTTCGGCAACCCGTCCACCGACTACAGCGGCGAGCCGATGGGCCCGTGCCAGTGTGGCGCATGCCGGCTGCGATATCGCCAGCGGTACGGCCGCGACCTGCCGGCGCAGGCCGACGCCGACTATCGCGCGTTCATGGCCGATTCCTCGCGTGAGGTCGCCGCCGCCATCGCAGAACTGATCCACCGGAAGCGGCCGAACGCTGCGTTCCTGACCTACATCACCGATCACACAGACGGCATCATGTCGGAGTCGAACACGTCGGTGACGCGGCCCTTGCCGTTGTGGCCGTACTCGGCGAGCGATAACGTCAGCCGCGCGATGGGCACCGAGCCCGACAAGATCGCGATCAACCTGGCGATGAGCTTCGTCGACTATCCGTGGCGCTACGTCCACGTGCCGCGCGCAGAGACGCAGCTGCGGCTCTACCAGAACATCGCGCATGGGGGGCCTGTCGCTGCCGTGGTGCTTGGCACGATGGATCAGGAAGACCGCAACGGTCTCATCGCGGCCAAGCCTGTCTTCGATTGGCACGCCGCGCACGAAGACCTGTACGTGGGACAGAAGAACGCCGCGCGTGTGCTGCTGCTCGCCACGGGCAACACCGCGTCGTACCGCGGCTTCTTTCGCCTGCTCACGGAACGACACATCCCGTTTGCCGTGTCACAGAACCTCGCGTGGATGGACGACCCGGCTCGCGACTACGACCTCGTGATCGCGCCGAGCGGCGCGACGCCTGCGCTCGAGCGTTACGTCCGGGACGGCGGACGGCTGCTCATTGCCGGTGCCACGCCGCCGCCGCCGAACCTGCCCGTCGGCAGAGTCGTGGACGAGGGCACGACACAGGGCTACTGGCGCATTCACGATCGGAGCAGCCTGCCATCGTTGCCCGACACGAACCTGCTGTTCATCGACGGCGCGTACATTGAACTCGAGCCGCTCGATCGACCGATCCTGACGCTCATCCCGACGGCGATCTTCGGTCCACCAGAGAAGGTGTGGACCGACAAGGTCGAGACGACAGTGCCTGGGCTCGTGTTTGCGAGTCACGGAAAGGGGCACGTCGCCTACATCCCGTGGGATGTGGGTGGCTTGTACTACCGCCACAGCTCCGAAAGTCACGCAGGGCTGATGACCGACGCGATCGATGCGCTGCTGCCCAACGGCCGCCAGCTCACGACGACTGCACATCCTCTGGTCGAGATCACGCTGATGGACCAGCCGGCGCGCAACCGCACGTTGCTGCACCTGGTCAACGGCACGGGACACCACGGTACGGCCTACTTCGCGCCAGTCGAACTGCGCGACATCCGGATCGAACTCCCCCGGGTGGTACGCCGCGTCCACGCCGTGGCACTCGACCGCGACCTGCCCGTCAGGGTCAACGGTACGTCGAGTTCCGTGACGGTGCCGGCACTCGGCGCCTACGAGGTCCTCACGATTCAATAGAAGAAGGCCATGTGCTTCAGCCCGTGGCACGCTCCACTCAGCGCGATTGATCGGCTGCAAGTGGCGTGAGCGTCACGGGCCCGAGGAGGCCCGACTCGAGTGGGTCCCAGTGCGCGGCCGAAAACAGGCCGTCCGGTCCACGATTCTCCGGGAACCGCGCCGGGAAGTTGACGTTGTAGAACGTCTTCCACGGCACGCCACGCAGGTCGAGATCTCGAACGCGGTTGGCCGAGAGGTTGGTCACCAGCACTTCGAGCGTATTCGTCGGGCGCAGTTGTGATGCGTCGACGACGATGCGGTACGGCGGGGCGATGAGGGTCGCCAGTTCCTGTCCGTTCAGACGCACACGCGCACTTTCGGCGACGCGTCCGAGGTCGAGCGCCCACTGTCGTGCTGACGCTGGTGGCGCCGTAAGGGTCGTCGTGTAGGCAGCGGTGCCGGAGAACACCTCGGCGTCGTTTCCCAATGTCGTCCACGACAGGAGGCGATCGATGCGCTGGGCTTGCGGCAGCCGTGGCCCGCCCGAGAGGAAGCGCAGCGCCCACGGTCCGACCACGGGGACGGGCTCGCCGGCGTCCGTGTACACGTCGAATACCGTCCGCGCCGGTGTGGGCGACGAGGCAAGGACCACCGATCCGCCTGCTGGTATCTGCACACGAACGTCGCGTAAGGATCCGTTGTCGCGAACGGCCAGACGCCCGTGGCGTCCGGTCATCGGATCGAACGCGGTCACGGCCGCGGCTTGGACGTCGAGCGGCACCCATCCGTCGAACGCGTGCTCGCCGGGATTGCTGACGAAGTAGAGCCGGCCCGACGCGTCGACGCGCCGCGCGAACTGGAGTCCCTGGTCGACCATCGGCTCTCGCCGCACCCCCGCACGCGTAAGCAGCCGCCCGAGATCGCCTCCCTGCAGTACGCGTCCCCGTCCTGTCGTGGCTTCGCGGATGCCGTCGGCGCCGGCGGGTCCGAAATGAACGCCGTCAATCGCCGTGCGGAGGCGCGTGCGTCTCGCGTCGAGATCGGCGAGGCCAGTCACATCGGATGGCCAGCCCTCGAACGACACGACGGTGGCGCCACCGCGTGCGAGTTCCAGGATGTGCTGCATGGTCTCGAGCGGCAGATAGTCGGCCGAAGGCACGACGAGGGTGACGTACGACCCGGCCCCTTCGGTGGTGATATGACCGCCCTCGGCCCTGGCGCGCTGCACCTGCCGGTCGGAGACGAAATCGTAGGTGAAACCAGCGGCCTGCAGCGCATCGGCCGCCTTCTCGAACGTCGTGCCGAGGGCCGGCGGCGCAGCACCGCCGAAGTGCGTGAGCAGCGCCGGTCCGCGGTGTGTCAGCGCTTCGTAGAACGGATAGTAGAGCAGGACGTCGTTGTCCGGACGTCCCGACTGCATGAAGGACTGCACGCGCGCGACGTACGCGTTGAGCGCGCCGAAGTCGTCCCACCAGGCATTCTGCGGGCTGAACTCGACACTCGCGTAGAACTGCCATCCCGGCCACGGCTCATGTACCGGCGAGTACGCCGTGCCGTGATAGACGATGTGATTCACGCCGGCGATGAAGAATCGGTCGAGCGCCGTCCGCACGTCGGCGAGCGACACGCGGAAATGCTCGCCGAGCCACGTCGCGGCTTCGGCGGAGACGAGGCGCCGGCCGGCGACATGAGCGGCGGACGTCGCCCACTTGAAGCGGCGAATCTCCGCGCCCTCGGTCTCGGGCACGTCGCTGGCGGCGTACAGATCCAGAAGGTTCGCTGGCGACCCGTGCGCCTGGTTGCGTACCTGTCGTCCGTGGCGCCGCGCCCACGATGCCCACTCGGTGGTGAACGTGTCGAGCAGGAGGTCGGAGAGCGTCTCGCGATAGTCTCCAAGCACGCGCGCGCTCTCGTCATCACTGTCGGGGCGCAGCAGTGCCGGCAGGTGGCGTCGCAGGTCGTATCCGCGCCGCCGCTCGAACTCGTCGAAGAACCGCGGCGTCCACGTGGCCTGGCCCGTCGCGTCATCGACTTCGTACGAGTCATTGAAGAACGCGCGCAGTCCGCCGAGGCGCCGCTCTGCGAAGGCGCGATCGAACGGCACCAGGTATCGCCTGATGGCGTCGATCGAAAAGTGATCGATGACGTGTCCCTCACCACCGGGCGCGGCGCGCTCGACGAGCTTGCCGTGCCAGGCCGCGAAGATCGCGTACAGCGTCCAGCGGCCAGGCGGGGCGGTCCAGTCCAGGCGGCGATCGTCACGGACGTGCGCCGTCAGGTCGACGATGTCGCCCGCGTCGGCGTACGCGACGAGGGCTGCGAGCGGCAGGTCGCGTGGGTACTTCACCTGCTCGAGCGCCAGTGCCTGCAGGTTCGAGTTGGCTTCGACCGGCTCCACCAGGTCGTCGATCTCGATCGCCCGCGACTCGGACCTGCGGACCGGTGCGGGCTGTGCCGCGCCACGCGGCGGATCTCCAGGTGCGCCTTCGTTGACGATGTGTACGTGGCTGCCGACGGCGCGCACGAGCGCGGTCTCGCGGAGCGTGACGGGCTCGGTCAGACGTTCACCGCCGGTGAGCGTCCACGTACGGTGCGCGAGGGATCGCGGCGCCGTATCGTCGCCGACCCACGGGCCGCCAAACGGCCAGCCCGTGCCCGTCGCCATGTCGACGCCCATCTCCAGCCGCACGGCTTCCCTCAGTGTGTGATCGAACATCGCCATCCACTGTGGAGACAGGTAGGAGATGAAGCGCTCTTCTGCGCCGCGCACACCGTAGATGGGCGTGACCTCGACACCGCCGATGCCCGCGGCGGCCAGCGCTTCGAGCTGCGCGGTGAGCGAGGTGGGCTCGACGGCGCTGCCGTGCCACCACCACCGCGTCCACGGCTTCGTCTCGGCGGCAATCTGCGGCCAGTCGCGTTCCTGCAGCGCGACCGGCATCAGCCAGATCGGCGTCGCTGCGACGAGAAGCAGCATCCCGGCAAGTAACGGGCGGCCCCGATTGCCGGCGTTCGGAGAAGTCATCGGCGGAGTCCGTGCTGATTATGGGCCAGGTTGCACGCTGGCTCCACCTCCGCCTTCGGGCTACGGTGGACGGGTCGGGAAGCCGGCGGTACCTGCCCCGTGGCTGGCGCCGTGGCCCGAAGCCTGTAGCCTGAGGCCCGAAGCCCGAAGCCCGAAGCCCAAGCCTGAAGCCTGTAGCCTGTAGCCTCAAGCCTCAAGCCTCGAGCCTCGAGCCTCGAGTCTGACCCCCGACCCCTCACTCCTGCCGCAGGGCGACGAGTGGTTCGATGCGGGCGGCACGGCGCGCGGGCACATACGAGGCGAGCGCGGCGACGACGGCCAGCAGCGCGAGCACACCGGCGTAGGTCCACAGATCGTAGGGCGTCACGCCGAAGAGCAACTCCCCGAACGAGCGCAACAGCAGCAGCGCGGCGACAACCCCTGCCACGGCGCCGATGGCCGCGAGGCGAAGGCCCCCGCCGACGACAGCACTCGTCACCTGCCCCGGCTGCGCGCCAATCGCGATGCGCACGCCGATCTCCCGTGTGCGCTGGGTGACGAGGTACGCGAGCAATCCGTAGAGGCCGAGCGACGCGAGCAGCAGACCGCTCACCGCGAAGCTGCCGGAGACGAGCGCGATGAGCCGCTCGCGCGCCAGGCTATCGGCCAGCGCTTCTTCGAAGGTTCGAACACGCGTGACCGCGAGGTTCGGGTCGAGTTCGTGGATGGCGTCAACGGCGGGCTGAGCCAGCGCCTCCGCTTGTGTCGTGCGCACGAACAGCGACATGTCGGGAGCCGCCAGGCGGCGATGGCTGTAGAAGATCGTTGGTTTCGGGTCGTTACGGATCGATCCCTCGCTGACGTTGCCGACCACGCCAATGACCGGAAGATGCGGGTTCTCGTCTTCCATCCAGACCGACATCGCGATCTCGAGCGGATCGACGTCCCGAAGATGTGTGTCGACGAACGCCTGGTTCACGATGAAGCCCGCCAGTGGGTTGGCGTCGTCGGCATCCACGAACTCGCGTCCCCGGAGCACCGGGATACCAAGCGTGTGGAAGTAACCCGATGTTACGACACGGATCGTGGCGCTTGGGCGCTCCATCAGCGGGAGTTCCGGTGTGCCGAGCCTGTGGAACGCCGTGCCGGCGCGGGGACCTTCGACAACGGGCAGGCTGTGGGCTGCGACCGCCGACTGCACGCCGGGCAGCGCGCGCAAGGCGGCCACTGCATCGCGATAGAACGCGACGCGCCGATCCACGTCATACCGTGCCGGCGGCAGCGCGACCCTCATCGTCAACAGGTCGTGCTTGTCGACGCCGCTTGTCGTCCGATCGAGCGCGACGAGCGTTCGCACGAGCACGCCGGCGCCGCAGAGCAGCACGACCGTCAGCGCCACCTGACACGCCACCAGCGCCTGCCGTACGCGAGGGGAATGCGCGACACCAGAACCCCGCGCGCCCAGCGACGCGACGACGGGACGACCCCCGAACAGGATCGCTGGCGCCAGGCCGACCACGAGCCCCGTCAGCAGGGAGACACCGATGGCATACAGCAGGATGCGCCGGTCGATGACGAGTTCCGGTGTGCGCAGCAACGCTGGCGGGGCGAATGCCAAGAGCGCGTCGAGGCTCCAGCGCGCGAGCAGGATTCCGAGTGCTCCACCGGCAGTTGCCAGCAGGAGACTCTCCACGAGCAACTGACGGATGACGGCAAGGCGGCCGGCGCCAAGGGTCGTGCGGATGCCGATCTCGCGTGTGCGCGACGCGGCGCGTGCGAGCAGAAGATTGGCCACGTTGAAGCACGCAATCGACAGCAGGACGCCGACGGCGGCGTACAGCACCCACAATGAGGTCGCCACCTGGCTCGTCAGCGCCTCGCGCAGCGGCACGAGTTCGACCGTCGTGTTGGTGTTGAACGCGTAGGTCGCGGCGAGCTGTTGCGCGATGCTCTTCATTTCAGCGCGAGCGGTCGTGATCCCGGTGCCGTGCTCGAGCCGGGCCACAACGCTTATGAAGCGTCCATCCGTGTCGCGCCATGGTCGGGTGCGATCGAGCCGGGCCGCGCTCCACACATCGACGTCGTGGTTCATGAACCGGAAATCGGCGGGCATGACGCCGACGACCTCGAAGGGCTCGTCGTTCAACTGAAAGACGCGGCCGACGATCGCGGCGTCTCCTCCGAACTGCCGCTGCCACATGCGGTGGCTCAACACGGCCACGAGTGGTGCGTCGGGCCGATCGTCCTCGTCCGAGATGGTCCGGCCCAGCAGCGGGGCCACGCCCAGCAAAGGAAAGAACTCCGACGACACGCGCTGTGCGTCCACGCGTGTCGGCGGCCCGACGCCAGTCAGCGTCCCGGCCGTCCCCACCCACGCCGCGAACCGGCGCAACGTGCGGCTCTCCTGTTGCCAGTCGAGCCAGTTGGCGGGCGACACCGAGAATCGCGACAGCGAGCCGTCGTCTTGTCGACCCATCTCGTGGACCATCACCAGCTCGTCGCCGTTTGGGTACGGCAGCGGACGCAGCAGGAGCTGATCGACGATCGAGAAGATCGCCGTGTTGCTGCCGATGCCAATCGCCAGTGCGAGGATCACCGCCACTGCAAAGCCGGGGCTCCGCCGCAGGCCGCGTGCCGCGTGGCGGACGTCGCGAGCGAGGTCTTCGACCAGGCGCGCACTCCGGATGTCGTGGCCTTCTTCCTTGAGGCGGAGAGGACGGCCGAAGCGCTTGCGGGCGGCACGCGCCGCATCCGCTTCGTTCATGCCTGCGCGGACGTGTTCCTGCGTCAACGATTCGATGTGAAAGTCCATCTCCTGCGCGATGTCGCGGTCGCGGGCGTCGCGGGTCAGGGGGGCAAACAGGCGCCGGAGAAAACGGGGAAGGCGTACCGACATGTCAGACTCCGTCCTCGAGCGCGCGCAGCACGCGCGTGATGCCGCCGGACAGGCGCAGCCAGCCCTCGAGTTCGGCCTGCGCGGCGGTCCGTCCCTTGCGTGTCAGCCTGTAGAACTTGGCCCTGCGGTTGTTCTCCGTCGGTCCCCATTCCGACTCGATCAACCCCCGCTCCTCCATCCGGTACAGCGCGGGGTAGAGCGATCCCTCTTCGACCCGCAGCGCATCGTCCGAGAGCTGGTGAATGCGCATCGCGATGCCGTACCCGTGGTTCGGCCCCGTGCTGAGCGTCTTCAACACGAGCAGGTCGAGTGTGCCTTGCAGCAGATCCGCTTGTCTCACAGCCATAGGTGCACCGTTGCCAGGCGTGTCGGTGTGTATCCAGCGCAAGGGCCGGGCTTCTCGGGGCGCCGTAGCCTTGGCGAAGGCGACGCGCGGCCCTGGTTCCTACCCTAGACAATCTCTGGGAAGCATCAGAACATTACTTCCCCAGACTGTCAAGGGAAGTCACTCGGCGCGCCGCGACCGATCCCCGGGGCCGCGACCGTCGAGAGCGCCGCGTGCGGCAGCCGGGGTGCGTCGCAGGCACCGCTATACTCGTGCCGTGGATTTCGACGCGTCCCGGGCCGTCCTTGCCGCAGCACTCGAGCGAGAAGGCGTGCGCGAACGCTTCAATCTCGACGAGGAGCCGTGATGCCGGTCCGCAGGTTCAGGTCCGTCGAGGCGATGAGCCAGCCGCACTGGCGGGCGCCCGGGGGGCCGGCACTCTACGAGGCGATCAGGACCGTCTGGACGGCCGGGTTGCGACAGCACGGGCGGCGGTTTCCGCCTGGCGTCTACAAGTACCGGAGCATCGAAGAGCTCGATGCGCAGGTCCAGCGCTGGCAGCAGGAACACGTCGACCGACTCCGCCGCGCGAATCGTCCCGATCCCACGGCGCCGTAGCGGCGTGGCCGCGCGCCGCCGGCGACGGCAACGTCAACAGCTATCGTCTACCGTCCACCGGCTCTTCTACCGGTTGCGCCGAGGCCGGACGTCGCTGTGGTCCACCCACGGATTGAGAATCTGTGCGCCCGTCGGCTCGAAGTCGGTCACGTTGCGCGTCGCGATGGTGCAGGAACTGCCCGTCGGCAACACCCGGTTGTTCGCACGCGGAGACGCGGAGCACGCGGAGGACCGACCGTGAGCGATGCGGCTCATGCGCTCCGTGAACGGCGCGGGCAAGAGTTCCATTGGCGGCTATCTCCTGCAACGACAGGGCCTGACGTGGTTCAATCCCGACACGTTTGCCCGCGAGTTCATCGCGCGGTCCGGGTATACGCAGGCGGCGGCGAACGCGCATGCCTGGACCGAGGGCATGCGCCGCCTGGACGAGGCTATCGCTGCGCGGCACAGCCATGCGTTCGAAACCACGCTCGGCGGGCAGACGGTGGCCGCGAAGCTCGCGGCCGCCACTCGGAGCCAGGACGTGGTGGTCTGGTTCTGCGGTCTGGCGTCACCGGACCTGCATGTGGCCCGTGTACGCGCCCGCGTCGCCATGGGCGGCCACGACATCCCCGAGACGCGGATTCGCGAACGCTGCCCGCAGGCCCTGCGGAACCTCATCCTCCTCATGCCGCGGCTCGCTCACCTGCGGGTCTACGACAACAGCGCGGATGTCGCGCCAGGCGAATCGATCCCCGACCCCGTGCTCGTTCTCGAGATGCAGGATGGCCGACTCGTGTGGCCCTCTGCAGACGATATCGACGCGCTGAGCCGGACCCCCGAGTGGGCCACGCCGTTGATGGAGGCTGCGCTTACTCTGTCTACATAGGCTTCGAGCGCTTCGAGAACGGCGCGAGCCGAGCCGTCCGGTTGCCCGCTGACTTCCGTTTCGAGGCATAGGCGCCTCATAGCTGGACACTGAGGCGGGAAAGAGAGACGTGACGACTCCGCCCGTGTAACTGCTCCGAGCGAAGGCGGAGCGAATAATTGCAGACCTGTCGATGCGCTGGATTCGCCTCGTTCTCGTCACTGCAGGCTGTCTGCAACTTGCGCTGCTGGTCAGCGGCGTGTGGATGACCGGCCGCACCAGCAGAGTGAAGACGCCTTCGACATCGCCACCTACGATGGCTGCTCGGGGAACAGCCCCGGCATCCACTGTGACGCCAATGCGGCTGGAAAGGTGAGCGTCAGTGGCGCGCGGCTGCTCTCCGACGTGAGCACGCCACGCTCGACGAGGGCTGAGACCACGCGTCGCGCCTGCCGGTCACCGGTGCCGAGCAGCGCAGGCAACTCACCCCGCGGCAGTTCGCCGCGCAACAGGACGGCGTCGAGCACGACACCGGCGCGCGCGGGCAACCGGTCGGCGCGCACGGCCTCCTCAGCCCAGATGCGAATCCGGTCGCGCAGTCGCGCAGGCTGCACCAACTGCGCCATGAAGCGCACCTGGTCCAGGCAGGTCTCGAGGAAGAAACGCGTGAAGTCGGCCAGCGCTTCTTCGCTCAGCACGCCGCGCCCGTCGAGGTCGTTGCGTCGAGGCTGGTCGCACTGCACGACGTGCCTCTTGTATGCGCGCTCCGCGCGTGCGAGTCCGCGGGCCACCGACCACAACGGGCCTGTATCGAGGGTGTCCTTCAGGACCGCGTGCGACATCAATCGCGCCACGCGCCCATTGCCGTCGAGGAACGGATGGATCCAGAGCAACCGGTGGTGCGCGGCTGCGGCTGCCAGGACGGTCTCGGACGTTCCGAGCGCCGCGTAGTACTCCTCGAACCGACGGAGGAACCGTGGCACCGCACCTGGACTCACGGGTACATGCGCGCCCACCCTCACATCACGTCGACGAAGCTCGCCGGGCTGCAGAGAGAGGCGCTCGCCTGTGTCCGGATTGGTCACCTCGAGGAGCCGATCGGGCAACAACTCGCCGAACCGGCGATGGATCTCGCACAATGCGGCGGTCGTCATCGCGCGGTCCGCCAGTCCGCCCTCATCAATCCATCGCTGGACGCTGACATGCGCGCGGGCCTCCAACTGCAGGTCACGCTTGTGGGGGTCAGTACTGTAGTCGGATTTCAGCGCGCGCTCGATATCGACCGGATGCGTATCGTGCCCCTCGATGAGGTTCGAGTAGTAGCAGTTCATGGCCCTGACGAGGTCGGCCAGGGCACGGGCCACGCCATCCGGCAGGCTGCGACGGAAACCCGCGGATGCCCCAGCCAGTTCGAGGGTGAGGTCTGCCAATTGCGGCCGGTGGCGGGATCCCTCGTCCAGTCGCAGGGGCTCCATCTGGTACGGCTGCTCGCCGCGGTCTTCCGCCATCTTCGTGTCCTGTTGCGAGTCCTTTCAATTGTACACGTAAATTCAGTAGTGTCCGGTTAGAAGTCGAACAGTATCAATTGGTTAGCGGTGAGCGGT
>CAYMAG010000013.1:0-22634 GCA_964388335.1 uncultured Vicinamibacteraceae bacterium
CTCGACGCGGCCGACGGCGTTTCGCAGGCGGTCAAGCGCGGCACGGCCTCGCTCGCCGCCGACCTCGACGTCGTTCGCCTGCGCATGCGGCGACCCGCTTGTATCGGACGCCGGCAGGCTGATCACCAGGAGGCAGCGGTCAGCGAGCTTCGCCGACTCCGTCAGAGCCTGTGCGAACGTGAAGTGAGTCTCGAAGCTGCCAGCCGGCAGGTCGCTGGAGTCGTGGAGCTGGCGCGCGTACGCCACCCACTCGTCAATCAGCACCAGACAGGGCCCGTACTCGTTGAACAGCTCCCGCAGCTTGTCGCCGGGGCTCGTCGCGCGCTCGTCATCGGCCTGGATCGTCGCGAACGCCTTCTTGCCGCCAAGCTGCCATGCCAGTTCGCCCCAGAGCGTTCTAACCACGGTGCCGTCCGGCTTCGTGACGGGATTGCCAGGCGAAATCTTGTTGCCGACGAGGACGACCCTCTTGGCCGTCGGCAGCTTGTCGACGCCCGCACTCGCGAGCAGGGCATCGACTCCGAGCAGATCGCCTGGAGGGACGCCGGAGAAGAGATGGTAGAGCGCCAGCATCGAGTGCGTCTTACCGCCACCGAAGTTTGTCTGGAGCTGTACGACCGGATCGCCCTGCTGGCCGGCCAACCGCTGGACAGCGCCAACAAGCAGTTGCTGGAGGCTCTGTGTGAGGAATGTCCGGCGAAAGAACTCGGCAGGCTTCTTGTACTCGTCCGACCCCTCGCCAATATGGACCTGCCACAGATCGGCCGCGAATTCCGCCTGCTGGTAGCGACCCGTCGCAACGTCCTTGTGGGGCGTAGCGACTTCGCGCCACGGCTTGAGGCCGGCGGCGCCCTGGCTCTCGATGGCCGTGCCCGCGCTCTTCCTCTTCTCGGAGCGCATCTGCTCGTCGAACCGGACGCGCAGCAGTTCCATCTTCATCTTCTCGAGCTCGTCAGCCTGTGGCGCCGCGGATACGGCGGCCAGCAGCCGGCCGGCCGAGTCCAGCGCTCGGTAGGCGTCGTCACTCGAAAAGGGGTTCTGGTGCGCCCACCGATTCCGCACGTCGCGCAGCTCGCTCACGAGGGTGCGTTCTGCCTGACCAAGCGTCTTCTTGAAGATGACGTTCCACTGGTTCCAGAGCACAGCGAGCAACGAGGCGGCATCCCACTGGGGCGTGGCGCCATCCTTGAAGAGTCGCTCTTGAGTGTCGCTTACCGACTGGCGAGCGATGTCGAGCCAGCGCTGCGCATCTTGCGCCTTGAGCTCGCGTTCGACGAATGGAATGAGGCCGTCCTTGACGAGTTCGAGCGCCTTTCCGACGCGTTCATGGTTGCTAATGGCCATGCTACTCCTGGTCGAAAAGCCCCGTGTCCTGCCGCGGTGCTACTGACGCCGGACCTTCCTTCGCTAAGCGTGCGATCTCTGGCCAGCTCTGAACGAGTGCGTTGTACGAGCCGGCCTCCTTGGCGCGCTTCCTGCGCTCACAGGCCGTATAGAGTCGGTACGCGAGTTCCCGCACCACATCGCCCTTCGAGCCGTACTTCACGAGGAGTTGCGAAGCAGCCGTTTCGCCCGCGTGCTCGAAGACACGAATCAGGTGGTGGAGCATTTCCCACACGTTGATGCGCCTGTCCTCTTCAGGGTCCCATGCGGAAGGCAGCTCACTCGGCGGCAGGAGACGCACCTTGCCAGCCCGCGAGAGCAAGATGCCGGACTCCACGAGCCCGCCCACGCTGTTGGCCTTGGCAGTCGCGAGAACCTCCGCCTCGCCGTACGGCCCATCGCTGAATCCATACTGATCGAACCACGCTAGTGCCCAGCGGCTGTCAACGTCGAAGTCGCCTTCCTGCTCCGCGAGTACTTCGTCGAGCGTCTGGTTGATTAAGGCCAGCGCCTGACGGACTGTGAGCGCACGGCCCTCCGCGTCCACGACATTGACAAAGCGCGTGAAGACCGCCATTCCTGGCCCGATGGCCGCCTGCGCTAGATCTACGGGTGCGACGTTGCCGGCCTGGAGGTGCCGAAGCGCAACGGGCAGCTCGGTCTTGAGAACGTTGAGAAACTCCCGGCGCGACGCCGTCGGCGCACCAGCAAGACGTCTGCGACAGACAAGCACGATGCTGGACGCAAGGGCGTTCGAGTTCGTTCCACGCATCCTGTTGCCGAGCTCGGTACGCATCGGCCATGTTCCGCTCGTTGCGAATCCAGCTCGGATTACGGCATCGAGAAATGTCTCCCACCCTGTGCTGGCCGTGCCCGCCTGTGAGTCACTCTCAGACTGCTTGAATGCATAGTAAATGCTTACAGGAAACGCTGGGTGCGTCTGCTCGGTAAGTCGGTGCATGGCCTGGGTCATTCCGGCCAGGAAGAATGCCTCGGCCTGCTCGCTCCCGCCGTGGCGCGCAGGCGTTGCTACAAGTTCGTCCGCCTTTGGGACGGTCACCGTGGAAAACAGGTCTGGGAGTACCGGCCGCAGCGCCTGCCGAAGCCAGACGTAGAAGAAGTCCGACAGGTCGGCGTACCCGATGTTGTCGTAGTACGGTGGGTCAGTTGATACAACCTTGCCAACACTGATGCTCTGGCGCTGAGCGTCGGCTTGCGTGGCTCTTCCGATGCCGGTCATCGGCAGCTTGTCGATGGCCTTGGCCATGTTCATAAGGCTCACCAGGTAGTCCCCGGCCGCGTCTGCGAACACATTGTTCTCGGCGAAGTCCCATAGCATCGAGATCGCCTGCCGCCCAAACAAATTTCGCACCTGTGTCTTCGTGACTTCCCACCGGCAAAGAGCATTGCAGATGTCCGTCAGACGGCTGAGCGCCAAGGCCAGATATGTCGCGACCGCATCGGCGTAGGCCTGTGCGCCCGAACCTCCCCCTTCGAGCGACGCGCTGTCGGCAACTGCGCCAGTGGCAAGAGCCTGACTCAGTACCTGCGCACGAGCTTCCGCGACCAGGTCTGCGTACGTTGTCAAGGCAACGAGCTGGCGCTTCGTGAAGAGATCGCTCCACTGACGCATGCCGTAGCTGCCGACACGAAATCCCAACGCTTGCTGGAAGAAGTCAACGTCGGGACTCCATGCCGGGATCGCCATGTCTGGGGCTGCTTCATGGTCCGGCGGTGGGGGAAGGTAGACTCGCCCTTGCTCACTATCGGCGACGAGAGCCATCAAACGCGTTCCGATACGTCCGGCCTTGCCTTCGGCCTTGATGTAGTCGCTCGGAATCGGCGCGCCGGACAGGAGGCAGATGAAGTTAGCGCCACGTCCCGGAGCCTTGGTTCCGGCTTCTGCCGCCGCTGCGTCCTTCGGCCGTCCGACCTTCACCTTGAACCGGTAGCTCTTCTCCTCTACAGACGGCTCAATGTACGCCTCCTTGCCGGCCCGCGTCGACAACATGTAAGTCGATACCAGCGGAACGTCCACGTGCGCGAACGCGGGGTTCGGGCTCTTCACTGTCCGTGCCCAAAGCCAAGCGATGACGGTGAGCTTCTGGCCGACGTACGGCTTCAGTTCGGGCTGCTCTTTCAACACTTCGGCGGTGACCTCGACCTTGGGATATAGGTGGCCGATGCGCTTCTCGGCCTCCTCGCGCATCCACTTGCCGTAGTAGCGGACGTCCGCAGCAAGCCCCTGGGCACCACGCCACTTCTCGCTAATCAGAGACGGATCTCTGCGAGATTCTGGATTGACCGGCGGTCGCCCCGCGAACTGTGGCGGGATCTCGATCATCGCCTTGTTGATCAGCACCGCCACGGGATTGAGGTCGCTCGCGTAGCTCTCGAGCCCCAGACGCTGCGCTTCGAGCGGCAACGCTCCGCCGCCGGCGAACGGATCGTGGAATGCAGGCAGATTGTGCCGGTCGAACAGCTCCTTGGCGCGCGGGTGATCCGCATTCTCCGCGCACGTGCGCCGCCAGCTTTGCCAGATCTCGGCCCGTGCTCGTTCAAGGACCTCTTCGTTCGTCGTGTTCTCCCAAAGCACGAGATCCCGGATGATCGCGAAGAGACGCTCGCGTTCGAGCTCCGCAGCCACTTCTTCGATGGTCGGCTCCGGCCCCGGAGCCGGCGCTGAGATTTGGGCGCTAGCCGCTTTCTCAGCGGTTGCGACGGCCTCCTCCCACACCTTGAGGCGGGCACGCAGAACGCTTTCCGCCTTTCGCCGAAGCTTGGAATCGGCCAGCAGCACATCGACGTATGTGGACGGGTCGTCCACCATCTGGGCAAAGATCACCGCTCGCGCGGCGGCCAGGGGCCGGCGTGCCCACCATAGGTGCAGGGTGCTCGGATGCCCGTGGCGGATGGACTTCTCCCTCGCGGACGCCGTGTTGATGGCGTCCAGGGGGAGGGCAACCTCGATGAGCTTCTTCCGGTACATCGTCATGGATGAGGCAGTAGACCGCTATGAGGATAACGCCCCATAGAAGTTATTGAAAACTAATGCGTTGAGGGCGTATGGGGATTTCGATATCGGGATTTCGACGTTTCAGACCCCATAGACCCTCATGCCGAGTGCCAACGAGCCCATCGGCGTTGCCCACTCAGCCGGACGCGCCCCTCCTGTCGAAGCTCTTCCATGAGCGCCTTGATCTGGTCCCGAGACAGGGCCGGGACCACCTGCTGCAGTTCCGACATCGGGCTGCCCTGATCGCCCCCGTCACGAACGTGGCGCAGCAGCAGCTCCTTGTTCTGCGCTCGATCCAGCCCGCGCCGACGCGTGTAGGCCGCGCGCTGGCCTATGGCGGTCGCGAACCGGCGGCTAAGCAAATACTGCGTCCCGCGCCCGCGCCCCACAGATTCCACAACCCCAAGCTGGACGAGGCGCGGAAGTCGCTCCGACAGCTCGTTCGGCACGACCTCACCTCGCTGCAGCCGGTCGAGGACCAGGAGATCGCGGGTGTCGAAGCTCGCCAGCGTCTCCTCGCCGACCCGCTCGAGGAAGGCCAGAAACGACGGGTTCGTGACCTGACCGCGCAATGTCAGGCGGACCGTGTGCGGAGCCGTGCCAGAGAGATCCGGCAGCGCCTTGCTCTGACGAATCGCCCGCTCGAACATCAGGTTCATCCCCTGCCCTGAACGTTCGATCAACCCGCATCGTCCCAGCGCTTCCGCCAGCCGGCGATTGCGTGGATTCTGTTCGTCGATGATGTTCTCCGGTGTGATTCCCGGCGGCAGCCCACCCGGACTCGTCACTTCCAGTCGGCGCGGAAACTGCCGAACGAAGGTGGAGCCTTCACGGCGGTAGTCGCGGTGGCAGAACGCGTTCAGCACCGCTTCGCGAATCGTCACCTCATCGAACGTCGGGATCTCGACTCGGAACAGGCCGTCCTGGAAACTCTGTCTGTCGTTTCGCTGATTGATGCGTTCCCAGAGCCGATCCTGGTAGAGGAGGAATCCTTCGCGAAACTCCGCACGATCCTGGGCCGGCCCGGCAGCTTCGGCCGAGCGGTACTCGAAGATCATCTCCGCGCGAGGGACGTGGCGCGTCAGCGCATCGCGCGTGCCGAAGAGCAGCAGGGCCGCGTACGTGAGACGGCCGTCCCTGGTCAGCTCCGCGTTGCGGAGCACTTCGTCGTCTGACCACGAGTCGACCCGCGCGTTTCCTTCACGTCGACTCCACCGCCGTCTGAACTCCGCGATGGCTCCTGGGGCGAGGTCCTGGAGTGAAGCGTCCGCACAGATCTCACCAGAGAAGTCTGGAGCGACCTCAGTGTGGATGACTCGGAGCCGCTCGTCTGTCATCGGGAGCAGCGACTCGCCAGCCCGCATCCAATAGGCTCCGCGATCGTTCCATGCCGTTCCGGCGAATCGGGCCGGCACACTGACGATCAGCACCCGGTGCCCATCGTAGTGGAATTCCTCGATCGACACGTGATGGCCGACGCGCTGGAAGATCGATGACTCCGTCTGTCCGGGTTCCGGAAACGCGGCTGTCCCGACGACGCGCCGAGGCCTCGCGTCCGTGACGCCGAGCACAATACGACCGCCACCCTCGTTGGCGATTGCCACGCAGTACCGAACGAGTTCGTCGAAGTCGTAGCGATTCGCAGCCTCCTTGAACTCAAGACGTGTCCCTTCTGGGGCCGCAAGGATGCTGCGAAACTCCTCCGCGGTCATCGCGGTGTCTCCGCCCTGGCCAGCAACTCGGCGAAGTCGTAATTGACGCTCGTCACGCCAAAGTCAGGTTCCCGCTGGAACGGACGTCGGACGTAGTGCACGGTGTGCCGTTCGTCATCGTGGAACTCCACGATGCCGAGGATGAAGTCGTCCGGTTTGTTGAGCGAGTAAAGGATTTCGTTACGCGTGACCGTGATGGTGGCGCCGCCGGCCAAGCGTCCCTTGACCTCGATGAAGCGCAGCTTTCCGGTTCCGGGCACGCGACTCTCGATGTCGTACCCGAGCTTGTCGGTCTCCCGATCAATCGGATCGAATCCGAGGTTACGCTCGACCTCCATGATCGCCGCTCTGGCGCGTGCGGCAGACGCCTGCGTGTCTGGCGCCTCGGCCATTGTCGGCTGTCCACCCATCGCTGCGAGCAGTCCAGCCGGGACTACCAGTAATCCACCGAGAACGACTGGCGGAAGCGGTGACAACTGACGCTCCAAGCGCAGTTCCTCGATGCGCTTCTCCAGACGACTCTGGAGGGCGTCCGCACGCTTTCGTGCCTCCTCGGAGTTCAGCCGCGCCGGCGCACGCCCGGCCCTTTCTTGAAGGCGCAGTTCCTCCGCGCGGTGGTCCCAGTAGTTGATCTCCTTGGTCAGGCGGTCCTTGACCGCCGCTTCCGTTTTGTCGATGCGCTCGATCGTGCGACCGCGTACGTCTGCGATGTGAGCGGGGACGATGGTGGCGATGGCGTGAGCCTGAGCCTTGGCCTCTAGCTCGCGCGCAATCCAGGCGGCCTCGGGCCTAGCCAGAATCGTTGCCACGTCGGGCTCGGACGACTCCAAGGGCCGAAGGTCGAGATAGGGCGCGTATTGCAGGTGCCGAGATTCACCGGCGGCGTTGAGCTCGACGTAGAGCATCCGCTTCGAGACGATGCGGCGATCGCCGGCCCGCGTGGATACGGCGTCCTGAATCGAGTGCTCAAGGTAGAAGAGCACGCGCGGCGATGTGCCCGAATCACGTTCGTCCACGAGGACTGTTCCGCGCCTGAGCAGATCGCGATGGCGCTCCAACGTCAGGTCGATCGTGGCGTCGAGCAGCGGATGCCCAGGGAACACGTACGCAGCAGGCGGTTGCCCCTGCGGCGCGACCAACGCCTTCTCGAATGCGATGCGCTCGTAGCGCGGCATCACCGGCTCACCGACGCCGATCAGCCGGTCGCGGTTCCTGACCGGCGGCGGCACCTGCGTGACTTCGTAGCGGCGTGATTCGCGCTGCTTGGCCGTGCCGCCCAGCCGTTGGAACGCTTCGAGGAAGAACGACTCGATGTAGTGCGGCTGCAGGCGCCGAGCGTCGGCGCGCTCCATGTCCTCACGAATGCGATGCACGCGGCTCGCGTCCATCGCGTCGTGCGCGAGCGCGCGTTCCTCCAGAAGGTCCTGAATCTGCGACCGGTTGAAGGCGTTCTCGACAACCTTCGTCAGCCGGCCCCTGACCTCCGGTTCCTCGCCGTAGCGGATCGCCTCGATGAGCAGCTCGCGCAGAGGGCGACCCTCGAACTGCAGCTTCCCGAGCACGTCGAACACTTGGCCGCCCAGAGCCTTCCGCGCTTCGTCCAGCTTCTCGAGCAGCGTGCGGTAGACCTCACCTTCGCGCGTGCCTTCGGCGATGAGGTTCCACAGGTGGCACACCTCCGTCTGCCCGATGCGGTGGATGCGACCGAAACGCTGCTCAAGGCGATTCGGGTTCCACGGCAGGTCGTAGTTGACCATCAGGTGTGCGCGCTGCAGATTGATGCCCTCGCCGGCCGCGTCGGTGGCTACGAGCACCTGCACCGTCGGGTCATGCCTGAAGGCTTCCTGCGCCTTCATCCGGTCCTCTCGACCCATGCCACCATGGATCATGACCACGGCATCCTTGCGCCCGAGGAGCGTGGTGATGCGCTGTTCGAGGTAGTTCAGCGTGTCGCGGTGCTCGGTGAAGATGACGAGCTTCTGGGAGGGCGATGCTGCGACACTCTCGGGCACCGGGCCAGAAGGGTCGGGTTCGGCGGGCTGTGTTGTGCGGGCATCGGAGAAGACTTCCGAAAGCAGTCCGGCCAGCTCGCGCCATTTTCGGTCCTCGCCGCTGCGCCGCACGCTGAGCGCGAGGGCTTCAAGCCCCGTGAGCGTGAGGATCTCGGCCTGCAGTTCGGCAATGGTCCGTGCGGCCGTGGCCTGGTCCACGACTTCTTCGACGGCCGCCTCCTGCTCATCATCTGGCGAGTCTTCGATGTCCTCTATGTCCTCCTCGGTCATCGCCGGCAGACTGGCCGCTGCGTCGAACACCGCCTGTGCACCGCGCTGGAGTTGTTCCTCTTCGCGCAGGCGCTTCTCGAGACGCTCGCGGCGCCGACGGAGCGACTGGTAGATCGCTTCCGGAGACGATGCGAGGCGGCGCTGCAGGATGGTGAGCGCGAATCCCACGGTACCAGCGCGCTTGTCGTTCTGCAGGGCTTCAGCGCGATTGAACTCGCCGCGCACATAGTCGGTGACGGCGGTGTAGAGCCGGGCCTCGGGATCCGAGAGCAGGTAGGGAATCGTGTGAGCGATGCGCTCGGGAAACAGCGGTGTCGCGTCGAACTTGAGCAGGTTCTCCTTAACCATGCGCCGCATCAGGTCCGAGACGTCAGTGACGTGAACTCCGTCGCGGAACCGGCCCTCGAAGCGGTCGCCATCGAGCAGCGCCATGAACAGCTGGAAGTCCTCTTCCTTGCCGTTGTGCGGCGTGGCCGTCATCAAAAGGAAGTGCCGCGTGATCTGGGACAGAAGCTGGCCGAGCTTGTAGCGCTTCGTGTACTTGACCTCGCCGCTGAAGAACGTGGCCGACATCTTGTGGGCCTCGTCGCAGACGACCAGGTCCCATTGAATCTCCGGCGCCGCAAGCTTCGCCTGGACGTCCTCGTTGCGCGATAGTTTGTCGAGACGGGCGATAACGAGGTTCGTCTCGAAGAACCAGTTGCCCGTCCGCGCGGCCTCCAGCTTGTCGTTCGTGAGGATCTCGAACGGCAGGTTGAATCGACGGTACAGCTCGTCCTGCCACTGCTCGGCGAGGCTGCCGGGGCACACGACGAGGCAGCGCTGGAGGTCACCACGTGCGATCAGCTCCTTGATCAGGAGCCCGGCCATGATGGTCTTACCGGCGCCGGGGTCGTCGGCCAGCAGAAAACGCAGCGGCTGGCGAGGCAACATCGACTCGTACACCGCCGTGATCTGATGGGGAAGCGGGTCGACGAGCGAGGCATGGACCGCCAGGAGCGGGTCGAAGAGGTGCGCCAGCCGGATGCGATGAGCTTCCGAAACCAGGCGGAAAAGTGCGCCGTCGCCGTCGAAGCTCCACGGGCGGCCGGCCTCAACGACTTCGAAGCGAGCCTCGTCGTGCCGATACAGCAACTCGTTGGCGACCTTGCCGGCGGCCGTCTTGTACGTCAGTTCGAGCGCCTCGGAGCCGAACCACTGCGTGGTCACCACAGTGACCATCGCATCGGGAAGGATGCCTTTGACGGCGGCGTTGGGGCGAAGGTCTTCGAGTCGGCTCATGTCGCATGCACACAGGCGATCGCCGCAGCCCTGGACGCCAAGACTCGCCCCACGACCGCACCAGCGAGTCGGGAAACGGAGTGGATTTCAGCTTCGCCAGCCCGACAACACAGAATATCGGAAGCTGTGACAGATTAGGTCACAGTCCACCAGAAGATCGATTTCCAGAAGATGGAACGCGCGGACGTCGGGCCTCTGACAGTTGCCTGCGGGCCGACCAGCGCCCAGCACTCGCGAGAGTTTGGCCCCCGGAGCTTGCCCAGCAGTCACCCCGCTATGCTCCGGCGGACCTCGCTCTCGCCTGGGTCGACCTCCGCTCGCAGTTGCGCACTTGGTGCGACGAACGTCGTCTGAGATTCCGGTGCCGACGCTTGTGTCCCGATCAGCCACCAGCCAGCCGCGAGGGCGAGAGCGATGCTTGCTGCGACACCTGCAAGCAACCACCGGCGACCGTCTACCCGAGTCGAGACGTGAGCAGGCCCCTCCTGAAGCGCCCTGAACTCCCGGACTTTGGCTCGGTCGGACCTGTGCTGTTAGCAAGATCCGACTGGGGCGCAAGAATGCGAACACCGTGTACTCGGTTCCTGAATCGGTCGCGACGCGGATCTATACGCGTTTGCTGAACGGTCGCTGGGGGCCGCGTAGACACGCTCGGTGTGCTCGCTTCAAGAACGACTTCGAGGTTGGGCGCTCCAACTGTCTGGGAGATGCCAGGCTATTGCTGTTCAGCCGCCAGCGACGGCGACAAGGAGGCCAGGGACCGCGAGAAGCCCCGGCTCCAATTGCCTCACAGGCGGCTGTGACCGTGTCGGAACGTCTCGCGGACCTGTTGATGGCAAGAGCCTCATCGAGCACCGACTGGTTCGCATCCAGGAACGTCAGGCGGAGGACCCGCTCGCCTTATTCGGCGCGCAGGGCAATCATTGGGTCGACTCGCGACGCGCGACGCGCGGGGATGAGGCAGGCAACGAGTGACACGGCGGCCATGACAAGCGCAGTCGCAACGAGAGTGGCGACGTGAAGGGTGGGCACGCCGAAGAGGACGCTCTCAATGGCCTTGCCGGCGACCCACACACCCATCACACCAAAGAGAATGCCCGCAGCGACAAGCCGCAGGCCCAACGAGAGGAATTGCGTCCGAATCTGGCGCGTCTGCGCACCGAGCGCCATGCGAACGCCGATCTCGCGCCGGCGTTGAGCGAGGGTGTACGTGAGGACGCCGTATGTTCCAATGGCCGCGAGGAGCAGCGCGACGCCGGCGACGATCCCAGCGAGCATCGCCGGTGAGCGGCGCGCGATGAGGCTGTCCGCGATGCGCATGTCCATGGAGCGGATATCGTCGATCGCCAGCTCTGGCTCGGTCGCGCGTACCGCTTGTCGCAGCGAATCGGCAAACGCGTCCGGGCGCTGGCGCGTGCGCGTCACGACGAAAATGTTGCCGCTGTCTCGATAACGGTAGGGCACGTACACCGCGCCCTGTCCCTGCGGTTCCGTGAGCGCCGCTTGTTTGACCGCCCCGACGATGCCGACAATCGTGAAGAGTGTTGCTTCGTCTGCATCGGTGCCTTGAAACACGCGTTGACCGAGCGCGCCGCCCTTCGGCCAGTAACGCCGCGCGAAGTCGTCATCCACCACACACACCCGATCGGAGCGGTGAGAATCCGCTGATGTCAGGAACCGTCCTTCGCGTAACGGAATGCCGATCGCGGAGAAATAGTCGCCGGTGACGCTGTAGACGTAATGCCCGTGCAGCGATTCGCCCGGCTGCGGCACATATCCCCTGGGCGTGATCGCGCTCTTGCCGTTGTCGCCGCTCAGCGGAACGTTCGTGATCGTGCCGGCCGCGGCCACTCCAGGTTGTTGCCCGAGTGCTTCCAGCAAGCGATCGAGGACAGCAACGCGCCGGGATGATCCGGACGGAAAAGGACCATACGGAAGTGTGAATTGACCGGTGATCACGTGATCGGCGCGAAAGCCGGGCGGAACGTCCATCACCCTTTTCAGGCTCAGCCCAAGCAGCGCGGCACCCGCGAGCAGCACGAACGCGAGCGCGATCTGTGCGACGACAAATCCATCGCGCAGCCGTTGAGCGCCGCGAGTGACCGTGCCCGTGCGGGATTCCGAGCGCAACGCACTCTCGAGATGGCTGCGCAGGTGGAACCACACGATCGGCACCGCAATGACGACTCCCAGGAGAACGGCGCCGGCGAGGCCAATCACCGCCAGCCTGTCGTCGAACGCAATGCGGGCCCCGAGCGGCAAGCGATCCGCGCCGAGGACCGCCAGCAGGTGAATTCCCGAAGCACCCACCACGAGGCCGAGCAATCCGCCAAGTGCCGTGAGGAGGACCGTCTCAACCATCACGTGGTTCACCACATGCCGGCGGCGCGCGCCCATCGATCGGCGGATCGCCATGTCCTTCATGTGGCCGCTCGCGCGAATCAGCAGCAGATTGACGAGATTCACCGCGCCGATGACCAGGAGGAGCAACGCACCGCCCTGCATCAACCAGAGGGTCGGACGGATCGAGCGTACGTGATCGGCATGCAGTGGAAGCACCGGCGAGCGGAAGCCGGCCTCGATCATCATGTTCGCCCGGGGGTTGTCTTTCTCGACGCCGGCATTGTGCGCGTCGATCTGTGATTGTGCTTCGGCGATCGTCGCGCCCGGTGTCAATCGCGCAATCATGTGAGTGGCGCCGCCGCCGGAATGACGCTGCTGCGGAGTGCGTTGCTGCAAGCTGGACGTGAACGGCAGGAAGAGCCGTGCTTCAGAGGAGAGAAAGCGGAAGCCAGGAGGCAAGACGCCGACGATCGTTCGTGGCGCCCCATTCACGCGGATGTCCCGGCCGAGGACATGTGGGTCGGCGTTGAAGTGCTGGCGCCAGTAGGCGTCGGTCAGGATGGCGGCGTGGTTCTCGACCGGACCGATCGTTTCCACCTCGTTGAAGCTGCGACCCATCGCCGGGCCGACGCCAAGCGTCGTGAAGAAGTCCGGTGAGACGCGCATGACCGCTTCCTGCTGGGTGGAACCGGGTTCGCCCACGACTTCGGTCGCCTCCCGAAAGATGGAAAGGCTCGAGAAGGCCGGGATGTGGCCGCGCCGCTCGTAGTAGTTCGTCAACGAGGAGCCGTCGCGCTCGACTCCGGCGTTCGGATACGTGTTGAAGATCGTGACCAACCGATCGGATTCCGGAAAGGGAAGCGGGCGGAGCAGGATGGAATCGATTACGGCGAAAATCGCGAGGTTCGCTCCCAGGCAGATCGCAACCGTGGCCAGCGCCGTAACCGTGAACGCCGGACCGTTGCGCAGTTGACGAAAGGCGAAGCGAACAGCGTTCATGACATCTCCGTCTGTTGCGGGTTCGACGCGTCTGCTTCCTGGCGTAGCGCTCCGGAAGCAGAACGTGATCAACGTCTGAAGCGGCTTGACGCGGAAGCGACGCGAGATCGTGTCCCGTGACGTGGTGTAGCTGGTTGGTAGATGCGGATCTCCTGCGATGGCCTACGTGAGCGTCCACGGCGCGCGGTAGTCGCGCCGGAGGAACTCGTTCGGGTCCGTCACCGTGCCTTTCGGACCCTTGATCGTGTTGGTGACGCGCATGCTGGCCGCGTCGTAATGGATCGTGCTGTCGCCCGGCGTCTTCTGGCCGGCCCGCAGAGACACGATGCCGAGCAGCATCACTTCGGTCAGGCGCGCGGCGTCCTCGAACGGACTCGAGATCTCCGCCTTGCCCTGGATCGCCTCGACCCAGTTCATCTCGTGCTCTTCGTGGGCGTGCGTGATGCGGGAGAGCAGGGGCGTGGGCGCACCCACCTGGTCGTGCAGCGACTGCGGCAGCAGGCGCGGCTCGTGGCCGTACGTCAGCTGCATCATCTTGCCCTTGGTGCCGACATAGAGGATGCCGCCTTCGCCGTTCAGCATCTCGTCGCCCAGCTCTTCGGGCCGCGGCGGTGTGAGCCCGCCGTCATACCACGTGAGCTTCACCGCCGGCATGCTGCCGCGGGCCGCGAACTCGTAGTGCGTCATGGTCGCGTGCGGGTAGCAGACGCCGTTGAACGGCGTCGACACTGTCTCGATCACGGTGGGCATGCCGAGGTCCAGCGCCCTGAACGGATGGTCGATCAGGTGTGCGCCCATGTCGCCGATCGCGCCTTGCCCCCAGTCCACCCAGCCACGCCAATGGTGGGGGTGATAGACCGGGTGGTACTCGACCTGCGGCCCGCCGCCGAGGAACAGGTCCCATGAGACCGTCGACGGCACCGGCGTGGCTTCGCGCTGCAGCGCGTCGGCCATCAGGGGCGTGATGCGCCCGGACGGAAACCGCAGTGGCCGCGGCCCGGCTGCCACTGCGGGGAGTGGCGTCGGCCTCGGGATGCCCTGCGGCCAGTATCCGAGCGGGCGATTGGTCCAGACGTGCACCTCGCGGACGTCGCCAATGGCGCCACCGCGGATGTACTCGTAGCCGGTCCGGGAGCCGTCGCTCGAGTGCCCCTGGTTGCCCATCTGGGTGACGACGCGCGGCTTCGCCTTCGCCTTGTTCGCGAGCGCCCGTGCTTCCTCGACCGACCAGCAGAGAGGCTTCTGCACGTAGACGTGCTTGTCCAGGTCCATGCCGGCGAGCGCGATGAGCGCGTGCATGTGATCGGGCGTCGCGATCACGAGGGCATCGATGTCCTTCTGCTTGTCGAGCATCTCGCGATAGTCGCGATACCGCTTCAGACGCGGAATCCGCTCGCTCGTGAAGCGCCGCAGCGCGGCCGCATTGTCGAAGCGGGGCCGGCGGGCGTTGGCCTCCGCCTGCACCGTCGACATCCTGGGTGCCGATTGCGGCGACTGGCGTGACGCAGGCGCGCTGGCCGCATCGTCCGTCATGCGCTTCAACTGCATGTCGACGAGCGCGTCGTCGACGTCGCAAATGGCCACGATGTTCTGGGTCATGAGCCGACGCGTGTTGCTGCCGCCCATGCCGCCGAAGCCGACGGTGGCGATGTTGACCGTGTCGCTGGGTGCCTGGAACCCGCGGCCCAGCACATGCCGCGGCAGGATGGTGACGCCGGCCCCTGCGGCAGTCGTGGTCAGGAACGTGCGTCTCGAGACGTGGCTCATCGAATCTCCTTGCAGACCCGATTCTACTGCCGTCGACTGTTCGTGGCGGCCCGCCGTACACTCGGGGCCGACATTCCTTCACCCTGCAGGAGACAAGAATCCGATGAGAGCCCAGATCGTCGCCGCGGTCCTGCTGTTCGCGCTGCTGTTGTCGGCGCAGGCGCAGGAGGTCCCGCGTATTTCGGAGGAGGCCCGCCGGCTGCACCAGGACGCCTTCGTTCTCGACGGGCATCTGCACATGATCAACCGGCAGCTCCACCTCGGCGGGAACATCGGTGATCGCGTGTCCGATGGCCAGGTGGATCTGCCACGCATGAAGGAAGGCGGGCTCGACGCGTTCTTCATGACGTTGTACGTGATGGAGCAGTACTACCCGGCCCGTTACGAGACCAGACAGACGCTGCGCCTGGTGAACATGGCGCTCGACCAGATCGAGCAGAACCGCGCGGCCGTCGAACTCGCCCGCAACGCCGACGACATCGCGCAGATCAACCGCGCCGGGAAGATGGCCGCCGTGCTCGATCTGGAGGGTGGCTTCGACCTCGACGGCAACCTCGACGTGCTGCGCGCGTTGTACCGGCTCGGGCTTCGCGTCGTGCAGCTCCCGGCCCACAACTGGTCGAACGAGTTCGCCGACTCCTGCTGCGCGCCGGCCCGGTGGCACGGCCTCACCGATCACGGACGCGCCGTCGTCCGCGAGATGAACCGGCTCGGGATGCTGATCAACGTCTCGCACGCCTCGGACGAGACGCTCGCGCAGGCGCTGGAGGTGAGCACCGATCCGATCGTCGCCACCCACCACGGTCTGCGCAGCCTCAACGACATCCCCCGCAACATGCCCGACGATCTGCTCGAGAAGCTCGCGGCCAAGGGCGGCGTCATCGGCTTCCACATCGGCAACGCGTTCCACAACCGCCGGCAGTTCGAGTGGCTGTCGACGCACACCGGCAAGCCGTTCTGGGACACCTCGGAGGTCGCCGCGAACGAGGCGAGGCTGCCGATGGCCGAGATCGATCGGCGGCTGGCGCCGCAGTTCCCGCTCGTCGAAGCGCGCGCGCCGGACGACCTGCTGTTGTCGGTGGACGAGTGGGTGGGCGTCGTCGACCGCGCCATCCAGCTGGTGGGCGAGGACCATGTGGCGCTCGGTACCGATTTCGACGGCGGTCCGACGCCGCCGCGCGGCATGCGCGACGTCCGCGACCTCGCGATGGTCACCGATGCCATGCTGCGGCGGGGCTACTCACCGGAGCGCATCAGGAAGTTCCTCGGTGGCAACTTGTTGCGCGTGTTCAGGCAAGTCACCAGCAAGACGGGGCGATAGACAGCCATGGCCGATACTCAGACACCCACCACCCCGGTCGTGACCCGACGCGAGATGCTGGCAACGACCGGCATGGCCGGCCTTGCCGCATGGACGGGCATGGCACCAGCGGCGCGGGCGCAGACGCCGCACAAGCGTCTGCGCGTTGCCTGTCTCGTCAGCTTCTGGGGCGCGACCCGATCGCATGCCGACTGGATCGTCACGAAGTTGATCGACGGCTACTGGTGGCAGGGCGCGCACATGCCGTCGCGTGTGGACGTGGCGTCGGTCTTCATCCACCAGCGCGAGACGAGCGGCCTGGGGCAGAAGGTCTGCCAGGCGAAGGGCATCCCGATCTTCAACACCGTCGCCGAGGCGGTCACGCTCGGGGGCAAGACGCTCGGTGTCGATGGCGTCGTCATCGTCGGCGAGCACGGCGAGTACCCGACCAACCTGAAAGGGCAGTGGCTGCTGCCGCGCTGGTGGATCTACGAGAAGGTGATGCGGGTGTTCGAGCAGAGCGGCCGCTCGGTGCCGGTCTTCAACGACAAGCACCTCTCCTACAGCTGGGACGAAGCGAAGTGGATGTTCGACAAGTCGCGCGAGCTGAAGTTTGCCCTTACGGGCGGATCGTCGATTCCCGTCTACTTCCGTCAGCCCGAGATCGAACTCGAGACCGACACGCCGATCAGATCGTCGGTGGTGGTGGGCGGGGCCGCGGACGAAGGTGCGCTGTTCCACTGCGTCGACGTCCTGCAGGCGTTCGTCGAGCGTCGCACGGGCGGTGAGACGGGCGTCAGGTCCGTGCAGTGCATCCGTGGCCCCGAAACGTGGCAGTGGGCCGAGCGCAACCGGTGGGCGATCGCCCTGCTCGAATCCGTGCGCACCCGCCTGGGTCTCGAGCCGGGCCACTTCCAGCAGACCAATGCCCCGAACGTGTGCGTCGTCGAGTATCGGGACGGCACGCAGGCGGCCGTCTTTTCGGCGCGGGGAGTCGGCTGGACCTACGCCGGCGAGGTCGCCGGGCAGAAGGAGCCGACGATCGTGTCGATGCTCGGGTGGCCGGGCCCGTTCGACCAGTACCACGCGTCCAATGCGCAGCCGCACTGGATCGTGGAGACGATGGTGACCGGCAAGGAGCCGTTCGAGGCCGAGCGGCTGCTGCTGTCCACCGGTATCGTCGCGGCGAACATGGATTCCAACTGGGAGAACGGACGGTACTCAGCCGTAGGTCGGCGCATCGAGACGGCGTTCCTGAACATGACGTACCGATCGACGCGCGGCCCGCAGTTCAGCACCGGCCCGCGGCCGCCGGAACAGCCCTATCTACGGGGATTCGCCAGCTAGCCCGGCGTCGCGCCGGAAGCCCGTGGCGTCAGGCGCCCTGAAATGGGTGATGGCGCAACGGATGACGAACCAGTCGCTGCGTGAGCGATTCCAGCTTCCCGAAAGGCAAAGCGTCCATCGCCTCCCGGGTCATCACCGCCACCATCGACACCGGTCTGATCAAGCCAGACGAGAGCGTCGGCGCGTCCCGGAAGTTCGCCCGGTACCTGCCGTTCTGGGCCTGAGCCTATTCAAGCGTTTGCCAGGCTCTAGAGGTCAAATTGCATAGAAGTGCTTATAAATCAACGACTTGCGTATTTAAGGCTCTCCTGGGACGGGGTGCTGACCACCCAGTATTGAGGCTTCTCCGGCGGGTCTCCCGGTCGGTTGTCCGGGATCCGAGTGGTCTCGGAGGCTGAGGGCCTCGACTGCTTTGGGACCTGGGGCCAGCGCGGTGTGCTGAGAATCTGCCGCAGACTGGCATTGGAGGTGTTCCCGCACGTCACGAGCACGATCTGGGGCGGTGGTCCGAACTGGTTCACGAGCGCGGCGAAATCTGCATCCTTGGTCATGACCAAGGCGCTGGCCTCGCGCGCGGCCTGAAGGATGTCCAGATCGGCGGCTCGCTGCAGCGCCAGATCACGGACGCTCGTGCACTCGACGCCCAGAACGGCGCGCACCCATGTCGCGAGCGACGGCGGTAGGTGGTTATCGAGCCAGAGCGTCACGTCACGCCGCGACGATCGGATGGGCCAGGCGGCGGCTCGCGAACCGGAGACAGGCAAAGACGTCCTCGATCTCGAGATCCGGCAGTTCCGCGATGACGGCCTCCGGCGTCAGGCCCGCCGCCAGCAGGTCGAGGACATCCGTGACGCGGATGCGAAGGCCACGGACGCAGGGACGCCCGCCGCACTGAGCGGGGTCAACGGTGATGCGATCGGCGAGTGTGGTCATGGAGTCGACTCAGACTACCACTGGACGAGTGGGGCACGAACGCCCCTTGGCGGTCGAGGACTGTGCGAGCGCGCGAAGGCTCTGCCGTGCTGGTGCAGTGGTCATGAGCGAGACCATTCCCGCCGTGTTCGAGAACGGCGTCTTCCGGCCGCTCCGCCGTCCGAAGGGCCTTGTCGAGCACCATCACGTCACGCTGACGGTGGACGTCGAGAACGCGGTGTCGCCGCTCGCGGAAGTGGCCGGCTCGCTCTCTCTCGAGGACGCGCAAGAACTGCGGGAGATCATCGGTCGTGAGTTCGAGCGCGTCGACCCCCGCGAGTGGTGATCGCATCGCGCTCGACACGAGTCGGTCGTCAGCCCGAGGCCGGACAAGTCCGGCCCCTGCACCGGCCCTCCCGCCGTCATTCCGCGCGCAACGCGCGGGCCGGATCGACGCCCGCGGCCCGCATGGCTGGTCGAAGCGCGGCCAGCATCGCCACCGCGAGCAGCAACATCGGCGCGAGCACGAAGACCCACGGGTCGGTCGTGCTGACGTCAGTCAGGAGCGATCGCAGGACGCGAGTGACGGCCACCGCCCCTGCCAGCCCCGCGGCCGTGCCCGCCAGCACCAGGAGCACCGCCTGACGCAGGAAGAGCCCGAGCACGCCGGCTCTCGTCGCGCCCAGCGCCATACGCAGACCGATCTCGCGTGTCTGCTGGCTGACGCCGTGTGCGATGACGCCGTAGAGGCCGACGGCCGCGAGCACTAACGCCAGTCCGGCCAGTCCACCGAGCAGGACGGCGTTGAAGCGCTGCGATCCCAGCGAGCGCGTCACGATGTCCTCCATCAACCGCACGTCGGCGATCGGCTGTTGCGGGTCGATCGACTCGATGGCCTGCTGCATGGCCCGCGTCAGCGTCGCCACCGTCGCGTCGCCCCGGACGACGAGCGAGAAGGGAAGCAGGCGCGTGCCAAGCGTGGCCATGGCGTCGTGCAGTTGTGCGATCGGGACGTAGAGAACGGGCGGCGGCGGCGCGCCGAGTCCTCGCTCACGCACGTCGCCGACGATGCCGATGATCTCGCGGGCCGTCGGCTCGGCAAGCTCCGGCACGAACGGCTGACCCACCGTGATGCGCTGGCCGATCGGATCCTCGTTGGGCCACATCTGCCGCGCGGCCGCTTCGTTGACGAGCGCCACCGGTAGCGCGGCTCGGCCATCGCGCGCATCGAACAGGCGACCGCGACGCAGCGGGATCGCCAATGCGTCGAAGTAGCCAGGGGTTGCAGGACGGAAGTCGGCGCTGCCGACGCCCGTCTCCGTGCCCGGCAGATAGCGGCCTTCGATAGTGAAGGGCAGGTCGGGTCCCAGCTCCAGTGGTACGCTGAATGCGAGGGCCGCGGCGCGAACGCCTGGCAGGGCCGTGAGCTGCTCCTCGACGCGCTCTGAGAACTGCGCCAGCGCCTCGCCACTTCCGTACTTCGCCTCGGGCAGCGCGACCTTCATCGCCAGCACGTGCTCGACGGTGAAGCCCGGATCGACGGCCCGCAGGCCCGCGAGGCTCTTCACGAGCAGGAAGGCTCCGATGGTAAGCATCAGGGCGAGCGCCACTTCGCTCACGACGAGCAGTCGGCGCGTCCGGCCGCCCGCGCGGCCCGCCATCCGGTGAAGGCCGGTGCGCAGCACGTCGTCGAGCGCCGGTCGCGCCGACTGCCACGCGGGCAGCAGGCCGAAGGCGAGACCGGTGACGACCGCGACCGCGAGCGTCACGCCGAGCACGCGCCCGTCGACAGCGACGGCATCGGCGTACGGCACAGGCACAGGGCTGAGCGCCAGCAGCAGCGGCACACCGACGTAGGCGAGTGCGACGCCTGCCACGCCGCCGATGGCAGCGACGACCATGCTCTCCACCAGCAGTTGTCGCACGACCGTCCACGTGCGTGCGCCGAGCGCCGTGCGCAAGGCGATCTCATGGCGCCGATCCGCCGCCTGCGCAAGCTGCAGGTTCGCGACGTTGACGCAGGCGATCAGCAGCACGCACCCCGCTGCGGCCAACAGGATGAGCAGCGGCGCGCGCAGGTCGCCGTACAGCCGATCACGCAGCGGCCGAATACCAATCGTCTCGGTCTGGCCCATGGCGTCGGGCATCGTCTGGCGCACAGCGTCGCTGGCAACCTCCATCGCGGCGCGTGCCTGGCCGAGCGTGACGTCGGGCTTCAGGCGTGCGACGACTTCGAAGTGGTTGCTGCGGTCACCGCTGCCAGGATCGAGCTGGAAGAGCGTCCAGAGCTGAGCGACATCCGGAAAGCGAAATGCTTCGGGCATCACACCCACGACGGTGTACGGCTCGGCGTTGAGCAGGAGCGTCGCGCCGACCACGTGCGGGTCGGCCCCCAGGCGGTCGCGCCAGAGCGCATGACTCGCGACCACGAGCTTCGGCCCTCCCGGCACGTCCTCTTCGGGACGAAACGCGCGTCCCAGCAACGGGTGCATGCCCATCACGTCGAAGAAGCCGGCAGACACATGCGATCCAATGAGTCGCACGGGACTGCCGGCGCCGACCAGGCTGAATCCGGACCCGAGGCTGTTGTATGCGGCGGTCTCGGTGAAGACCTGTTGGCCCTGGGCGCGCCAGTGCATGAACTTCGACGTCGAGGTGAAGCTCTCCAAGCCGAACGGGTACGCGCGGCCGACCTGGACGAGACGATCCGCGTCGGGGAAGGGCAGTGAACGCAGCAGCACTGTGTCGACGACGGTGAAGATGGCGGTGGTCGCGCCGATGGCGAGGGCGAGCGTGATGACGGCTGCCGCCGACACGCCCGGCCGTCGTCGCAACATGCGGAAGGCGTACCGCACGTCGCGCCAGAGGTCGGTCAACAGGTTTCCGCCTGGCGCTCCGGGTGTGATGGGCGATGGCGTGCGAGCCTGCCGGAGCGGCGCCATGGCGTGGGCCAGGAGATCATGGCTCGCGAACGCATCGAGCGCCTGCCGCGTCGCCTCGTCCTCCGAGGCGCCACCGGCGCGCAGCTCGTGCCAGCGGTCCTCGAGGTGCTGTGACAGCTCCTCGACGATCTCGGACTCGCGCGCCGACGAGAGCCGCAGCGACGCCAGGCGCGAACGTATGTGCTCGGTCCAAACGGGCATGATCGGTTCCCTCACGTGCGGGCCGGGCAAGCCCGGCCCATTGTCTCCCTCGCGGTAGAGGGCCGGGCTTGCCCGGCCCTGTGTCCGTCGTCAGCACAAGGGCCGGACAAGTCCGGCCCCTACGGCGTCGTTCCTACACGTCGAAAGGTCAGGCATGTTCCGCTCCGGTCACGCGCTGCACCGCTGCCACGAACGCGTCCCAGGTCTTGCGCTGCTGGGCCAGCACG
Organism: uncultured Vicinamibacteraceae bacterium; assembly: GCA_964388335.1. Lineage (GTDB taxonomy): Bacteria > Acidobacteriota > Vicinamibacteria > Vicinamibacterales > Vicinamibacteraceae > JAEZDP01. Next base: position 21,713 of record CAYMAG010000013.1, read on the forward strand.
CGCCGTCCTTCGGCCGTCAGCTTGTAGAACCGGCGGCGGCGCTCGCCGGGCCTCTCGACCCAGGTGCCCTTGATCCAGCCGCGCTCCTCGAGGCGATAGAGCAGGGGGTAGAGAGAATCGATGTGAAACGACAGGTGGCCGTCGGACCGCGCGTGGATCAGCTTGCTCAGCTCGTAGCCGTGTCGCGGCCGCGCCTCGAGCACAGACAGGATCAACAGCTCCGCGGAGCCGCGCTTCAGCTCCCGGTCGAGTGCGCGCGTGTCAATGTCTGCCATGAGCAGATAGTATGTGGGCAGGCATCTCCAGGTCAACACCAACGGCCGCCGCGGAGCGCCTCGCGTAGGGGCCAGGTCTGCCTGGCCCTCTGGCCGAGGAGATGCAGGCCGGGCAAGCCCGGCCCCTACGCGAGGCTCATCCGACCCTATCGCCCACACTGCAATTCCCGCAACGCCGACGCCTGGCGCCGATCGCGGAAACTGCAATCATGCCGGACGCGAACGGTTGCAGATGGCGTGTCCTGGCTGGCACGGCTCTGGCACTGACGTCGCTCGTGCGTACTCGTAAGCGTCTTCGCCACCCGACGCACGACTATGCGGCGCCTGGGGCGTACATGGTCACCGTCTGCACATGGGCACGCCGCCCGATCCTTGCAGACGCGTCCGCCCAACCGACGGCGGCCGGCGACGTCGTGGCGCGGCACTGGGCCGACATCCCGGCGCACTGGGCTGGCGTGCTCGTGGAACCGCTCGTGGTCATGCCGGATCACGTGCACGGCATCGTGTGGCTGAAACAGGTGCCGCATTCGGCCGACGCGCGCCTCTCGGATGTCGTCGGCGGGTTCAAGTCTGGAGCCGTCCGCGAGTTGCGTCGTCTCGCGCTGCACGACAGCAGTCCGGTCTGGCAGCGGAGCTATCACGATCGC
>CAYMAG010000013.1:22734-78978 GCA_964388335.1 uncultured Vicinamibacteraceae bacterium
AGCGTCGTGACCGAGGCGACCACAATGGCGGCCAACGCCAACGTCACAGGATCGCCGGAGGGGCCACGGGGTGTCTTCCTAGGATGTCAAGGAGAGAGGCGTCTGCCGTCCGCCGTCGACCTGGTCAGACCCGAGGGCCGGGCAAGCCCGGCCCTCTACGCCGTCAAGAGGTCGAGGCGGCGCCGGGCCGGCATGGCCGAGCGCCCTGGCGCGGCGTGACGTTGTACTGCACCTCGTCGATCTCCAGCTCGAGGTAGGCGTAATCGCCGCCCGGCTCGTGCCACCGTCCTTCACCCCGCGACGCCAGACGCACGGCGCCGAACGCGCGATAGCCGCTGAGCGGCGTCGACCAGCGCGTCTTCGTCATCGTTCGTCCGTCGGGCGACGCCTTGAAGCGGTCGTCCGACCAGAAGTCGATCAGCTCGCCTCTGTCGTCGAACACCAGGTCCGCGTGAATCGTGTGACCCGCGTTCGTGAACGTCGCGCGTACGGTGTGTGTATCGATCTCCTCCCACACGATGGCCGGATCGACCAGCGTTGCCGGCGCCATGATGCACATGTCGTTGAACAGCGTGACGGTCTCGGCCCGCGTCATCTCCTGACCGGAGAGATCGACCACCGGCACGAGGGCCGCGGCCTTCACGCGCATCGATGCGTCACCGTCCGCGTACCGGTGCAGGCCCTGCACGGGCAGCAGGAACATCGACGCGTTCATGTAGAACAGGCGCGCGGGCTCGCCGAGGACGTTGTGCTGCTCGGACGAGAACGGCATCCACGACGCGTCGGGCCCGCTGCGGATGCGCCCGTGCATCCGCACGCGGAAGTTCCGTACGCGCGGCTGGCCGACGCCGCCGCTCGCGCGCAGATAGCGCTGCACCTGGGCCGGCAGACCGGCCAGGTCGGCATCAGTGATCGCAGGAGCCTCGGCGGCGCGCGCCAACCGCTCGGCGACCTCACGATCGTACGCCGCTCGCAGGCTGCCGGGGCCGTACGCAAGCGCGCCGAACACAACGCCTGCGAGTACCACCACATTGACCAGCGCCCCGGCCTTCGCGTCGGACCACGACGGCACGATGGCCGCCATCGACACGACGATGGCGCATGCGCCGATGAGCCACCACCAGCGTGGAGACGTGACCAGCGTGATGGCCGATGCGATGAACAGCGCCGCGGCAACGAGCCACACGACGCCCATGGGCCGCGAGACGGGCAGCGTCAACTGCGGCAACTCCGCGAGTCTGAACGCCTTCACGAAACCGAGCAGGTGAATGAGGCCGTGTAGCGCCAGCAGGATCGCAAACGTCGGGACCATGACATCACACGTGGCGCAGCGCGACGCTCGGGTCGATCTTCGTGGCGCGCCGTGCAGGGACGAAGCTCGCCGCAGCACCGACGACCAGCAGCACGGCAATCACCGCCGCCAGGGCGATCGGATCGACAGCGCTGATGCCGGCAATCGTGCCCGCCAGCCCTCGCGCCGCCAGCATCGCCAGAGGCAAGCCAAGCGCGAGGCCGAGAGCAACGAGCACAACTCCGCGCCGGAGCATCGACATCAACAGCAGCCCGCGCGGTGCGCCGAGCGCGAGGCGTACGCCGATCTCCGTCGTCCTGGACGCCACCAGATACGACATCACGCCGTAGAGACCCATGCTGGCGAGCAGCAGTCCGAGCGCGCCGATGCCCGCGAGCAGGCGGCTGCCGGCGCGTCGCAGCTTCACTTCCATGGAGGCTGCCTCGCGCAGCGTCCGCACGACGACGACGGCGTCCGGGCCGGTCTGCGCTCTCGCGATCGACTCGATGGCCTTCAGTGCCATGGCCGGATCGGCCGCAGTCCGCACGAGCACGCGTACGTCACGCATCTGGCTGGACAGCCGGGGACGCTGGTCGAAGGCGTAGTAGAGCAGGGGTTGCGGCGTCTCGCCCAACCAGCCGACCTTGCTGTCGGCAACGACGCCGACAATCTCGAGGGGTGCCTCATCGAAGGCGGACACGGACTGTCCCAGCGCCTCTTCGCCGGGAAACAGCAGGTGCGACAGACGCTCGTTGACGATCGCGACCCTGGCACCGCCCTCGTGATCGCGCGTGTCGAAAGCGCGGCCCCGGCGCAACGGAATGCCGAGTGACTCGAAGTAGCCGGCACCAACGCTGTTGATGATCGTGCGGACGTATTCGTCAGGTCGGCGTGTGGCAACGACGCGCGTGGCACTGGTCTCGCCTCCCAGTGGCACGATGGCTGCCGGTGCTGCCGGTCCGAGACCGTTGCCCGCGCCCAGCGCCTCGGCCAGGCCGCGTGCCTGCTGAAGGCCACCGTCGGCTGCGAATGCCGCGGCGTCCTGATGGACGTTGACGACGACCGCGCGATCCACGTCGAAGCCGACCTCCATCTGCTGCAGGCGCGTCACGCTTCGCAACAACATCAGTGAGAGCGCGAGCAGGACGACAGCGCCGGCGACCTGGCCGACGACGAACAGAGAGCGCAGCCTCAGTCGCTGGCTGATGGATCGGCCACCCTCCTGAAGGTCCGTGGATGCGCGAACGTGCTGCGCGGCGCGAATGGCGGGCACGACACCAACCAGCAGCCCCGACAGCGCGACAAGCAGCACTGCGAACGCCATCAGCTTCAGGTCGGGCTGCACGGCGAGGTGCAGCGTCCCGATGTCGGCGATCGTGACATGGCGCAACAGCGGCATCGCTGCGACCGCAAGGCCCACGCCAACGGCCGTGCCGATGAACGCTACCACCAGACTCTCGGCGAGCAGCATCTGCGCGATGCGCGTCCGCTGCGCGCCGAGCGCCGTGCGAAGGGCGAGTTCGCGATGTCGAGCCGCAATCCGCGCGAGCGTGAGACCGGTGACGTTCGCGCACGCGATGAGGAGCACGAGCCCGAAGAGCATCACGAGTGCGATGCCAAGCACTGCCACCTCCGCTGGCGCGTCTGGCATCGCGTCCAGCGCCCGCACGCGCGCTGGACGGCTGGTGCCTTCGTTTTCCTCGGGGAATCTCCGTTCGAGTTCCGCGCCGAGCGCTGTCGTCGCGGAGGCGGCCTGCGCCTGCGTCGTGTGCGGACGCAACCGCGCGAGCACCGTGAGCCCGTTGCCGTTCTGCCGGCGATCGAGGTTCGGCAGCACGACGGAACTGATGGGCACGTAGATCTCAGGAGCCTCCAGCCGCGTGAGCGGTCGAAACCCGGCGGGGAGCACGCCGACGATGTCGAACGCGTGACCGTTCACGGCCACGCTGCGTCCCACGACGTGTGGGTCGGCGTTGAAGCGCCGCTGCCAGCTGTCGTGTGATATCACGGCGAGCCGCGGCTGACGCTCGGCTTGCGCTTCGGACGCCCCGAACGTACGCCCCATGTGGGCAGTGACGCCGAGGTCGTCGAAGAACGCGGCCGTGACGGCGATCCCGTCGACACGCTCGGCGGCCGTGTCGACACGCACGCTCAGCGCCGCGCGGCGGTAGCCGACGGCGGCTTCGAAGATGCCGCTCTCGCGCAAGTCGCGGAAGTTCTCGTGCGAGAACTGGTCGCTGTTGCCAGGCTCCACCCACACCATGCGGTCGGCGTGCACCACCGACGGCGTGTGGAACAGCGCAGCGCTGACCGCGCTGAAGAGCACGGCGTTGACGCCTGTGCCGAGGCCGATGGACAGCGCCGCCGTGCACACGAACAGCGGATGACGGGCAAGGCCGCGGCACGCATACCCGATGTCGCGTACGGCATGTTCGAGGGCGAGCGGCCGGCGCGTCTCGCGCGTCTCTTCGCGGTAGCGGTCCATGCCGCCGAACTCGAGGCGCGCCTGGCGATGCGCCTCGCCGGCCGGCAGGCCGGTGCGGACGAGGTCGTCGGCGCGATGCGCGATGTGTGCTGCGAGTTCGTCGTTCATGTCGGCGTCAGCACGGTGTCGCCGGAACGTGTCGAGGAGTCCACGCCAGATCCAGGTGAGCCGTCGCATGTCAGAGTTCCTCCGCGCGCGTGCGCAGCGCGGCCGCCATCGCCGCTGCCAGGCGGTCCCACTGGCGTATGTCCTGATCGAGACGCTTGCGGCCCGCGGCCGTCAGGCGATAGAAGCGCGCCCGGCGGTTGTTGTCTGAGACGCCCCACCTGCCTGCCAGCAGGCCCTGCCGCTCGAGCCTGGCGAGCGCGGGGTAGAGCGCGCCCTGCTCGATGGCGAGGACGTCCTGCGACATCTGCTGGATGCGCAGCAGCACGCCATAACCGTGGAGGGGGCCGAGCGACACGGCCTTGAGGATGAGCAGGTCGAGGGTGCCCGGCAGAACGGACGCGGAGCGATCGGTGGGCATGTCGTACACCTAAACCAATTAGGAGGTACGATACACAGGCTCACCTAAGCCGTCAAGGAGAGCCTGTTGGCCGCGTCACTCCCCTCGAAGCACGGTGACTGGCGCCACGCGCGCCGCCCGGCGCGCAGGCACGACGAGCGCCACGGTGGCGGCGGCGACGAGTGCCAGCGTCGCGATCAGGTATGTCAGCGGGTCGGCCGGCGCGACGCCGAAGAGCAATGCCGACACCACGTGCCGCAGACCCAGCGTCGTCAGCAGGCCGAGCACGAGCCCGGCTGCGACGAGTGCCATGCCCTGCAGGAGCACACTGCGGAATATCCGCGCCGGCGCCGCGCCGAGCGCCAGGCGCACGCCGATGTCGCGCGTACGCTGGCCGACGACATAGGCGAGGACGCCGTACAGGCCGAACGCGGCCAGCATCACGGCGATGATCGCGAACGAGGTCACGAGGACGGCATGCAGCCGCGGCCGCGCCAGGACCTTCGCGACATCGGCATCCAGCGTCCGCACGCCCGACACGGCCTGCGTCGCATCCACCTCGTGAATGGCTCGGACGATCGCGGCCGCATGCGACAGCGGATCGCCATCGGTCCGCACCACGAGGTTGGTGATGTAGCCCGGCGTCTGCGCGTGGAGCAGGAAGACCGTGGGCGCTGGGTCGAACGTCAGGCCGTTGTGGCGGACGTCGTCGACGACGCCGACCACCTCGGCGGCCTCCTGGTTGCTCGACTGCACGAGCATGCGCCGGCCCAGCGCGCTGCCGTCGGGAAAGTATCGCGCGGCGAACGTGCGGTTCACCACGAGCACGCGGGGGCTCGCGACGGTGTCGCGCCGCTCGAACGGCCGCCCTTCGCGGACGGCAATGCCCATCGCGTCGAAGTAGCCGCGGCCGACGAGCGCGCACTCGGTGGACAGCGTGCGCGACGGGTCGCGTTCGCCCGCGTGCTCCTCCATCCAGAAGCCCGTGCCGCACGTCATGCCGCTCAGCGGCAGGAACTGGATGGTTCCTGCCGCGTTGACGCCCTGCAGGCCTTCGACGCGATCGAGAATCTCGTCGAGCAACGTCACACGCGTCTCTGGTGGCCGCAGGCCGAGAAAGAGTCCCATCGTGACGGCGCCGGTCGGCCGGAAGCCGAGATCCACGTGCGACAGGCTGGAGAGCGTCCGAAGCAGCAGGCCCGCACCCACCGTGAGAACCACCGCGAGCGCCACCTGTACCACGACGAGAGCGCCGCTCACACGCTGCTGACGGCGGTCGGACGTCGCACCGCGTGCGCGCAGCGCGCCCTGCGGCTCGACGTGGCTCACCTGCCGAGCCGGCGCGAGCCCGAGCGCCATCGTGGTGACGACGGACACGCCGAGGGTGAAGAGGAGACATGCGGCGTCGAGTCGTACGGGCACCGGCGAGCCGGCTGTCAAGGTGCCCGCGCTGAGCGTGACGAGGGTCTGCGTCGCCCACGCAGCCAGCACGAGCCCCACCACCGCGCCGCACAACGACAGCACGAAGCCTTCGATGAGCAGTTGTCGGACGACACGCCCGCGACTGGCGCCGAGCGCCATACGTACCGCAAACTCGCCGCGGCGACCGATGCCCCGCACCATGAGCAGGCCTGCGAGATTCACGCAGGCGATGGCCAGGACCATGGCCACGACACCGGCGAGCAGCCGCAGACCTGGCCGTGCGTCCTGTACCAGGTGTTCGTGCAGGCTCGACACCGACACGCGTGTCACGTTGCCGCTGCGCGTCTGTGCGATCGCCTCGGCCACGACGGTCATCTCGGCACGCGCAGCAGCGAGGCCAATGACGTCGGCCAGGCGACCATAGGCATGAAACGCGCGCGAGCCGGTGGCGGCGGGGTTGGCGGGATCGATCACGAGCGGCGTGAACGCGTCCGGTTCGATCGATCCGATCCGGAAACCCGCGGGTGCGACGCCGACGATCGTGAGTGCCCCGTCCTGGACGGGGAGCTGCCGGCCGACGACGTCCGAATCGCCGCCGAACCACCGGCGCCAGAAGCCATGCCCGAGGATGACCACGTCGCCGCCGTTCGGCCGCGTCTCCTCGTCGGTGAAGCCACGCCCCAGCACCGGACGCACGCCAAAGACGTCGAACAACTCGGCGGTCGTGGACATCCGGACGATCTGCTCCGCGCCCGAACTCGTCATGACGTTGAGCGGCGGCGTCTGCACGAGCGCGAGCGCGTCGAACGCCCGCGTCCGCACACGCCATTCCATGAAGCTGACGGGGTGCACGCTCAGCAACGCGGGATCGTCGGCCGCCTGCTCATGCAGGATGGCGATGCGATCGGCGCCGGGATACGGCAGAGGCTCGAGCAGGACGGCGTTCACGAAGGAGAAGATCGTCGTGTTGGCGCCGATGCCAATCGCAAGCGACAGCACGGCCACGGCGGTGAAGCCGGGTGCACGCCCGAGCGCGCGCAACGCGTAGCGCACATCGCGGTAGACACTGTCGAGCAGCGCGAGGCCGCGTGCGTCACGGCACTCCGCCTTCTGCTGCTCCAGGGGGCCCATCTCCCGCATCGCCGCATGACGGGCCTCAGCGGGTGACAGACCCGTCGCCGCGTAGTGCTCGACGAGTCGCTCCAGATGCTCGCGCAACTCGGCATCGAGTTCGAGGTCGACCTCACGGCGGCGCAGCAGGGAACGCAGGCGGAGTTGCAGTTTCGTCAACGGGCGCAATGGACACCTCTCCGGTACCTCTCAGTTACCGACATGAGAATAGCGCGTTCCTTTGTCGGTTATCAAGGGGAGCCGAGAGCGGTCAGAAGGCCGACGAGACCTGCGGGCGGCTTCGGGCCCGTCTCGAGCGGGCCGGCCGGCCAACAGGTGGCACGACCTCCTCATTGCGGCGCAGGCCGTAGAACTGGGATGCGTCTTCGTCACCGACAACGACCGCGAGTTCTCCCGGATTGAAGAGCTTCGATGTGAGAACTGGCTGCGCCACACCCGGCCCGGGGACAAGGGTGACGAGGCACCCACGGTACCAGGCGCCTCCATGGACGACGACCTCTGACCGACACCGCCGGCCAACCGCAGACACTTGATTTGTCGATCGTAGTCGAATAATTATTCGACTATGGCTTCGGCAGAGTACCGGCTCAGCTTTCGAGAGGTCCAGGCCCTCCTCGCGAAGCGTCTCGCCGAGCCCGCGCCTGGCCGCATCCAGTTGGTCGCCGGACCACGCCAGGTCGGCAAGACCACCGTGCTGCTCGACGTCGCCGCACAGCACGGACACGCTGCGCTCTATGCCGCCGCAGATGGACCTGAAGCCGCCGTTCCAGGCTTCTGGGAGCGGCTCTGGGCACGTGCGGAGGAGATCGCCGCCCGCGAGGGACGCGCCGTGGTCCTCCTCGACGAAGCGCATCTCTTCCCGGATTGGGCCGCGCGCCTGAAGGGCGAGTGGGATCGCCTGCGGCGACGCAAGGCCGCCGTGCACATCGTTGCCAGCGGCTCGTCGGCGCTTCAACTCGCGACGGGATCGCGCGAGAGTCTCGCCGGCCGCTTCGAGCGCATCACGCTCACCCACTGGTCGGCCTCGTCGGTGGCAGACGTTTTCGGCATCCCGTCCTCGGAGGCCGCAGATCTGGTGGTGACACGCGGCTCGTACCCAGGCGCGTTCGGGCTGCGCGACGACGTAGCGCGCTGGTTCGCGTACGTACGCGACGCCATTCTGGAGCCGGCGATCGGGCGCGACATCCTTGCGCTCGCGCCCGTGCGTAAGCCTGCACTTCTGCGTCAGGTCTTCGGCCTCTGCGCCTCGTCCCCTGCGCAGATCGTCTCACTGCAGAAGATGCAGGGCCAGCTTCAGGACGCCGGTGCGCTCGCGACCATTGCGCACTACCTCACACTGCTCGAGGACGCGTTTCTCGTGGCACCACTCCGTAAGCACGCGGTGCGTCCCGCTCGCCAGCGCGCCGCGCCGCCGAAGCTCGTCACGCTCAACAACGCGCTGGTCGCCGTGACCGACCCCCGCGGCGTCCCGGACCGCACGTCCGATCCGCAGCGCTTCGGCGCCTGGGTTGAGAACGCATGTCTGGCGTACGCCTGGAACGCCGGCCAACAGGTGAGCTACTGGCGCGAGGAGCCGCTCGAGGTCGATGGCGTCCTGGACGGAAGCTGGGGCGCGTGGGCGGTCGAGGTCAAGACCGGTGCCGTGTCCACGTCGGACCTCAAGGGCCTGGGCGAGTTCACGCGCCGTCACCCGCGCTTCCGTCCGCTCGTCCTCTGTGATCCGGAAGCACGTGCAGCCGTCGAGCGCGCCGGCCTCCCTGCGATGCCGTGGCGTGAATTCCTGCTCCGAGGCCCGGACGCCCGATCGTGAGCCGCGCTGGACGGCAATCGCGAGCCAGGCCGGCACATCCCAGGGCCGCTCACCAATGGCGCCAGGACGCAGGAGGCGTGGCCGGCACGACTGTGCAGCGGGACAGCGTCGATCCGGCACTGGTTCGGGTCGGCTCCGGGGACAGAATCGGCAGTGCCATGTCCATCCTCCGCGCGTTGGCCGACGCCCCGTATGCCGAGGAGTTGGCGCGCGCGCGTGCGACGCGTCCCGAGGACGAACTGCTCGAGGGGCCGCGTCTGTTCGATCGCGCGTGCCGCGTGATGGCCGACGGCATCCGCCATGAGCATCCCGATCTCGATGCCGCGGGTGTGCAGGCGCTGCTCGTGAAGCGGCTCGCGCTCCTCGAGGCACTCGACCGTCCATGAGAGCGGACGAAGCCGTCGTCGCCGTCCTGGCTGCGCTGGACGAAGCCGGCGTGCCCTATGGTCGGCGGGTCCCTGGCGTCGAACTTCCGCGGCACCGTGCCTCACGGCTCGCAATGACGGCACGCAATCGCCCGGTCCGCACACGAACGTCGTGCTCGGAGCCGTGGCCACGCCCCGAACCCCCGACACATCCACCATCAAGCTTTTGGTGCCAGGCATCAAGCGTCAAAGCCTGAAGCCTGAAGCCCGAGGCATGAGGCCCGAGGCATGAAGCCTGAAGCCCGAGGCATGAAGCATGAAGCATCAAGCATCAAGCATGACTGTGTCCTCCCATTGACGACCGAAAGCCCCGCCACTATAGTCATGTCGGTTACTGAGAGGAGAAAATGAGCAAGCCGACCGACCTCGTGCAGGGCACCCTCGACCTCCTGATCCTGCGCGTCATCGCCCTCGAGCCGATGCACGGCTGGGCCATCGCGCAGCGCATCAGGCAGATGTCCAACGAGGAACTGCGCGTGGGGCAGGGCTCCCTCTATCCGGCCCTTCACAAGCTCGAGCAACAGGGATTCATCGCGGCGGAATGGGCGCCGAGCGACAACAACCGGCGCGCCAAGTACTACTCGCTGACTCGCGCGGGCCGGAAGGCGCTGGCGCACGAGACCGCCCAGTGGGAGCGGCTGTCGGCTGCGATCTCGCTCGTCGTCCGTCCTGTGTGAGGCGCCCGCATGCGGTGGATGGCGATACTCAGGCCCGCACGGCGCGCCTCGGCGCAAGACCCTGCCGCGTCCTGAACCAGCAGTAGGTGCGTCGGGCGTGGTGCTCGGGCCACAAGCTTCGCTATTCCGGCCGCAGCGCGGCCCCCGGGTTGATTCCGGCCTCCGCCACGGCCCCGCTGACCGGAATCTCACGGAATGCTCACCTCCACGTGAAGACACCGGGTGGCCTGCTGGGGCAAGCTTCTACCCGCGGGCTCGATGAGCATGGCCCGATGCACCGACATGTGCGGACTGGAAGAGCGGAGCGTATGAATACCGGAGGAGCGGAGCGTATGAATGCCGGCCTGGTTCGAGGGCAGCAGGCTCGGGGGCGCCTGCGGGGTGAGGCCCGATGACGGCGGTCTCGTGGCTCGACTGGAAGCTGGGCGCGCGTCTGCTGCTGAAGTATCCCGCGCTCACGATCATCGGCGGCCTTTCGCTGGCGGCCGCGATTGCGATCGGGGCGGTCGGCATCGAAGTCGCCGGCGAGCTGCTGTACAAACGGCTGCCGTTCGATGAAGGCAGCCGAGTCGTGCGCCTGGAGACGCTGGACACGGCGACGTCACGCGTGGAGCCGAGCGTGCTCCACGATTTCGCGATCTGGCGGCAGTCTCTTCAGACGGTGACGGAACTCGGCGCCGCGCGCGTGAGCGAGCGCAACGTCCTCACGGGCGAAGGCCGCGTCGAAGCCCTGCGCGTGGCGGAGATCACGGCGTCGGCGTTTCCGCTCACCCGCGTGCCGCCGTTGCTCGGCCGACCGCTGCAGCCGACGGACGAAATGCCGGGGGCGGAGCCCGTCGTGGTCCTGGGTTACGACGTCTGGCAGCGACAGTTCCTCCACGACCCGGCCATCATCGGCCGTGTCGTGACAGTGGGCCGCACGGCCCGCACCGTGGTGGGCGTGATGCCGCCGCGCTTCGGCTTCCCGCACGATCAGCAGGCCTGGGTGCCATTGCTGATCCAGGACGCGCCGCCGCGCGAAGGGCCGGCCGTGCAGGTGTTCGGCCGCCTCGCCGACGGAGCGAGCTGGCAGGATGCCGCGGCGGAACTCGACGTCGTCTCGGCACGCTTTGCCGCCGACCAGCCGACCACGCACGCGCAGCTGCGGACCCGTGTCCGCGCATTCGCGGGGCGCACGCCGGGCGATCCGCTGCGGCTGGAAGATCTGGCAGTCCACGCCATCGTCCTGCTGCTGCTGGGGGCAGTGTCGGCGAACGTCGCGACGCTGATCTTCGCGCGCACGGCGATGCGCGAGTCGGAGATGGTCGTCCGTCATGCTCTGGGGGCGAGTCGTGCCCGCGTGGTCGCGCAAATCGTCACCGAAGGGCTCGTGCTGGCCCTCGCCGCGGCCGTGCTCGGGCTCGTCGTGGCCCAGGCGACCGTGCGGTATGCCTGGACCCGGGCGACTCTGATCACTGGGGACAGCCTGCCGTTCTGGGTGGATCTGACGCTCGAGCCTGCCACCATTGCGTATGCGCTGCTGCTCGCGCTCGTCACCGCGGCACTGATCGGTGTGCTGCCGGCTCTGCAGGCCACGGGCGCGTCCATCCGGCGGGGACTGCAGGGGATGACCAGCGCCGGTGGGACGATGACGTTCGGCGGCATCTGGTCGTTCATCATCGGCGCGCAGGTGGCGTGTACGCTGCTGTTCGTGCCCGCCGCGGTGGGAATCTACACCACCTCCGTCCGCGGCCAGTCGATGTCTGCAGCGTTTCCGACGGAGCGTTACCTGACCTTCGGCCTCAGGATGGACAACGAGGCGCTGGCCGGCGAGCGTGAGGTGCCTGACGATGGGCAGATCGGCGCGCGTCGCGCGCGTGCCCACGAAGAGCTCGCGGACCGGTTGCGTGAGGAGCCTGGTGTGACACACGTGACGCACGGCGACCGCCTGCCGACGATGTTCCCGGAGTGGGTGGCGGTGGAAATGGAGCAGGACGGTGCACCTCCGGCTCGCCTGCAGGGTAACTACGAGGGCGGATTCGCGATGGCGACTGTCGGTGCCGGCTATCACGAGGCGTTCGGCGCCACGATCGTGGCCGGCCGCGCCTTGCAGGCCGCTGACGCTGGGGCGTTGAACCGGCCCGTCGTGGTGAACGAGGCGTTCATGCGCGTCGTGGGCAGCAATCCCGTGGGCGCACGCGTGCGCACGCTCCAGCGAGGCAGCGAGCGCGAGCTGGGGCCCTGGCACGAGATCGTCGGCGTGGCCACCGATGTGGCGATGTTGTTCCCAGCCGATTGGGGTGGGGCGGCGTATATCTATCGCGCAGCCTCCGCGGCGGAACTCGATCCTGTCGTGGTCGCGGTGCGCGTCGCGGGGGACGCCGCGCCGCTTGCGCCCCGCGTCGCCGCCCTTGCGCGGCAGGTCGATGTTGGGCTACAGCTCCGGGACATCGCGACCCTCCAGGAGACCGTCGCACGGCAGCAGGCGGCGGGCATCGGCGGCGTCGTCATCGGCGGCATTCTGCTCGTCGCGCTGGTCTTCTCCGCGGTCGGTCTCTACGCGCTCATGGCCGTCGCCGTGGCGCGCCGCACCCGCGAGATCGGGATCCGTCTCGCACTCGGCGCCACTCCCGGCTATGTGCTGCGTACCGTGTTCGCCCGTGCCGGTCGTCAGCTCGGCGGCGGCATCATCGCCGGCAACAGCCTCATCCTGTTCTTCGCGTGGCGCGCCGACAGCCTGACCGCCGATCTCCTCGTCTCGTCTGTGATCACATCCGTCATCATGGCCGTCGTGGGCGTGCTTGCGTGCGCCGCACCCGCGCGCCGCGCGCTGCGTGTCCAACCGACCGAGGCGCTGCGGCAGGTTTGACGTGTCGCCTGGGACCGGCGATTCACCATCCCTCTTCGCCAATATGAACAACTGGCCACAAGCAGCTCATATTGATGGGCTTTGGTCCACGTGGGTGGCCTGGCACCCGTGGTGCCTCTCAGGGCGTTCACTGTCAATGGCTTGGCGGCAGCAAGGCATTGCCCGGAACGCCCAGAGTCGGCAAGTGGTTGACTCGCCCTTGGTTGACCGACACAGCGCCGCGACGTGGCGGCAGCGTTCTGTTGCCGTGAGTGTCAACAATTGACAGTTGTGGACAGCCTGACTAGAGTCGTCCGATGAACGTCAATCTGGGCCCTGTGTTTGACCAATTCGTTGCCGACCTGCTGAAGACCGGCTTCTACCAGTCCCAGAGTGAGGTGGTGCGCGAGGGGTTGCGGCTGCTCAAGGAACGCGAGGAATTCAAGGAGGTTCGGTTGGACGAACTCCGCCGGAAGATCCAGGAAGGCGTGGCGGCGGCTGACCGTGGTGAACTCGTCGACGGCCCGGAGGCACTCCGCCGAGTCCGCGCGCGCAGGAACCCCGTCTCGAGGCGATGAGCGGCTTCGTCCTTACGGAGCCGGCCGAACGCGACCTCACCGAGATCTGGGACTACATCGCCGCCGACAATCTCGAGGCCGCCGACCGTGTGCTCGACGCGATCGAAGCGGCGTTTCAGCGCCTCGCGGAGCGACCCGGAACTGGCCACTACCGCGAAGATCTGGCCGACAAGTCCCTGCGGTTCGACTCGGTCTATTCGTACCTGATCGTCTACAGATGGGAGGAGACGCCGCTGCAGATCATCCGCGTCTTGCACGGCGCCAGAGACGTGCGTTCACTTCTCGAACGCGGAGGGTGAATCGTCTGGACTGCCAGGAATGACCTGTCCCTCGAGCGTGGGCCCCGCAGTTCATCCTGCAGAGATTCTTCTCGGGAGTTCCCGAAACGAGATGCCCCAGGCGGCGCCCCGCAGAAGCTGGGGATGTCGACCGTGCGGGCTCAACGAGATCGGCCCATCGCTGATCGGTCACTTCCCTTGACCGCTATTCCGGGCGCAGCGCGGCCCACGGGTCGATCCGTGTCGCGCGGCGCGCGGGCAGCCACGCGGCCAGCAGTCCCACCGCCATCAGCAGCAGCGTGACGATCGCGAACGTGATCGGATCGGTCGGCGTCACCCCGAACAGGAGCGTCTGCAGCACGCGAGTCACGCCGACGGCCCCGACGAGGCCGACGATCAGGCCAGCGACGACGATGCGAAGCGCGCGCGTGAGTACCAGGCGGAGCACGTCGCGGCGATCGGCGCCGAGCGCCATGCGCAGGCCGATCTCGCGACGGCGCTGCGTCACCGCGTAGGCCATCAATCCGTAGATGCCGCACGTTGCGATGAGCGTCGCGGCTGTCGCGAACAGCACCAGCAGCACCATCCGGAAACGCGGCTGCGCGACCGACGCCGCCACCGCTTCGTCCATCGTCGCCGTGCTCGCGATCGGGAGATCTGGCGCGGCGCGGCGAATCTCCGCGCGGACGGCCTCGACCACGCTGGCGGGCGTGGTCGTGCGCGCGACGAACGACACGAACCGCAGGAAGAGTTCGCCGCGCTCCTGCTGGTACGGCACGTAGAGCATCGGCTGCACGTCCTGATCGAGTCCCCGCTGACGGATGTCCGCGACCACGCCCACCACCGTCAGCCACTCGCCGTCATCGCCCACGTGCACGCGCCGACCGAGCGCCTCGCCCGGACCACCTGGAAAGTACTCGCGCACGATGCGCTCGCTGACAATCGCCACCTTCGGCGCTTCCGCCGTGTCCAGTGCGGTGAACTCGCGTCCCGCCAGCAGCGGAATCCCCATGGTCCTGAAGTAGTCCGCGTCAACCTTCGGCGTGCCGGCAGAGAGCGCCGGCTTCGGCTGCCCCTCGATGCTGAAGTCGAGCTGGATGAACATCATGCCGAAGGGCGCCGAGTTGACCAGGCTCGCGGACGTCACGTTCGGCAGATGCTGCATGCGATCGAGCACGCCGCGCGCGAACCCATGCATGCGCTCTGGCGCGTCGTAGAGGTGTGGGGGCAGCGTCACCCTGACGGTCTGCACGACGCCGTCGCGCCCGCTCAGTTCGAAGCCCGGCGACACCGACGAGAGACGCACGAAGCTGTGAATCAGCAGGCCCGCGCCGATCAGGAGGACGAGCGTGATCGCGAACTGCGCGGCGACCAGCAGCGTCCGCAGCCGCTCGCCCTGACCGTCGCCCGTCGTGCGCGCCGCGCCGGTGTGCAGCGCCAGGCCCTCGCCAAACGCGGCCCCACCGACGCGCCTGGCCGGCACGAGGCCGATCAGCAGCGTCGAGACGAGTGCCAGGCCGAGACAGAACGCCATCACCCGCGCGTCAATCACGATGCCGCCGAGGCGGGGCAGTGCGGATTGCGGCACGAGCGGCAGCGTGACGTGAATCGCGACCTGCGCGAGCACCACGCCGAGCGCCGCGCCCAGCAGCGACAACACGACCGCCTCCGTCAGCAACTGACGCACGATCCGCCGGCGTCCCGCGCCGAGAGCCATGCGGACGGACAGTTCGCCGCGGCGTGCGGTGAGGCGCGCCATCTGCAGGTTCGCGACGTTGACGCAGGCGATCAGCAGCACGGACGACACCGCCCCGAGCAGGATCAGGAGCAGCGTGCGCACCGACTCCGTGCCGTACTCCTGCAGGCCAACCGCACGCGCGACCGTGTGGACGTTCGGCGCGAGTGTGCCTTCTGGCGCCAGTGCGCCGGCAGACGCGATCGACGAGTCGTTCACCAGCGCCGTCAGCTCCGCTTCCGCGCGTTCCTGCGTCACGCCTGACTGCATGCGACCCAGCAGGAAGAGAAACGCGCTGCTGCCGGCGTCGCCGGGCCAGCGATTGGGCAGAAAGATGTCAGCTTCGGGCAGCGCACCGATCCGGATCACCGGCCTGAAGCTGAAGTCCGGCGGCAGCACGCCGACGATGGTACGTGGGAGGCCGTCGACGGTGATGGACTGCCCGACGATCGCCGGATCGGCCTCGAGCGTCGTGCGCCACAGCCGATCGCTGACGATCGCGCTGCGATCGTCGTCTGGTGCCGCGACGCCGGTGAGGAACGCGCGGCCGCGCGCGGGCTCGACGCCCAGCGTGGCGAAGAAGTTCGGACTCACGTCGACCGCGCGTACCTGCAGCGGCTCGCCGCGTTCGGTGAGCAGCGCGTCGGTGGAGGCGTAGGCCGCGAGATGATCGAACGTGGTGACGTGCCGGCGCAGCGCCTCGTACGACGCGGGCGCCCAGTTCCAGAACGTCCTGGGGCCCGTCCCGGTCTGCTGCGCTGACGAGAGGATGACGAGGCGATCGGGATCGGGATAGGGCAGTGGACGCCAGAGCACGCCGTAGGCGACCGAGAAAATCGCGGTGCTGAGGCCGATGCCGAGCGCGAGCGTGGCGAGGGCGGTGAAGGTGAACGCCGGATCGCGCCGCATCACTCGTAGCGCGTGACGCACGTCCTGCGCGAACGTTTCGAGCGTCGCGAAGGTCCACGGTTCGCGCGACTGTTCGCGCAGCCGCAGCGGATTGCCAACGCGCCGCCGCGCGGCCGCCCGCGCCTCGTCGCCGCTCATGCCATCCGCGTCGGCGAAGGCGTGTGCCTTCATCTCCTCGTGAAAGCGCAACTCGTCTTCCAGATCCCGATCGAACTGATTCCGCTGGAAAAAGAACAGCAGACGTCGGAGCACAGAACCCACGGGCACCTTCCTGAACGTCACGACACTACGTCGTCTTCATCACGCGCATGATCGCGCCGAACATCTGGGAGAATCGCGACTCCTCGACGCCGAGCTGCTTCTTCCCGGCAGTCGTGAGCCTGTAGAAGCGCGCGCGCCGGTTGTTCGCTGACATCTTCCACTCGGCCAGCACCCATCCCTTGACGAGCATCCGCTGCAGCGCCGGATACAGCGACCCCTCTTCGATCGTCAGCACGTCCGCCGACAGCATCTGGATGTGCTGGGCGATGCCGTAGCCGTGCATCGACTCGATCGACAGCGTCTTCAGAATCAACATCTCGAGCGTGCCCGGCAGCAGATCGTTCCGGGTCTTGGTCTTCGTCCTGGGTTCTTTCATCAGCGCCTCTTTGCATAGACGAACTATGAGAGAGGAAGTTTCCTCGCCTCGGGGAGAGGTTGTCAAGTTGTTGGCGTGTGGCGCTGTCAGAAGCCGATGAGCTGGCCGTCGGCTCTGGCGACGACGACTGTGCGTTGGCGACGGCCGAGGACGTCGCAAGGCGAGGCGGCCGAGGTCTGCCGAGCGCACTGGGGCCGCGCTGTGTTCGTCTCCCACGCCGAAGGCATCCGCAGGGCGCTCGGCGTCACGGCTTACGGTCGGCTAACAGTTGACCCGCTCCGAGCGTCCTGACCCAAGGAGGCATCGACATGAACGTTCGGACCCATCTGCACGGCTTCCCCGGCGATCTCCGGTTCGCCGTCCGCTCGTTGCGGCGCAGTCGCGGGTTCGCCGCGACCACGATTGTCTCGCTGGCGCTGGGAGTGGCGCTCACCGCGTCGACGCTCTCGGTCATGAACAGCTACGTGGTCCGCGCGATGCCGTTCCCGGAATCCGTTCGGCTCTACCGAGCGCTCTACGACGCTCCCGGCCAGCCCGAGCCGCGCGGCGTGGAGCACGTCGACTGGCACGCGCTGAGCGACGTCGTCGACGTTGCCGACTACTCGCGATTGGGCCGCTTCGTCCTGCACACCGACAACTACCCGCAGGAGATTTCGTCACTGGAATGCGCTCCCGGCGCGCTCGAAGCCATTGGCGTCAGGGCCGCGCTGGGCCGTGTGTTCTCGGCCGACGAATTCCGCCCCGGCGGCGAGCGCGTCATCATGATCAGCGACGGCCTCTGGCGGGAGCGCTTCGGCGCCAGTCCGAGCGTGCTCGGACGCTCCATTCGCGTCAGCGCGGCGGCCTCCGGTGACACGCCCTCGGACTATCGCATCATCGGCGTCCTGCCTCACGGGTTCCGATACGTCGGCAACTATGTCCGCGATCCAGCCGACACGGCCCTGCCTCTCACGTCCCCTCGCCCAGCCTACATGGTGCGCGTGCGCGAGGGCGTGCCGATCGCCTTCGCGGCACAGCGGCTCACCGACGCGGTGCGGAACGTCGCGTCGGAGATCCCCAGCGGCTGGCAGGGCGTGCGATTGGAATCCGTTCACGCGCACTACGTGCGCGACGTGCGCCCTGTTCTGGTCGGCGTCACCGTCGCCGCCGCCCTCGTGCTGCTCATCGTGGTGATGAACATCGGGGTGCTGATGCTCCTGCGGACGCTGCGTCGGCAACAGGAAACCGCGGTTCGCGTGGCACTCGGCGCCGAGCCGCATCTGATCGCGCGCCTGCTCTTCGCGGAAGCGGCACTGATCTGCAGCGTCGCGCTCGTCGTCGGCAGCGCCCTCACGGCGATCACGCTGCGCGCGCTCGGCCCGCAGATCGAAGCCAGACTCGGCCGACCCGTACCGGGCGGCGTATCCGCGCTCGCGATGGATGGCACGGTACTGCTCTGGATGGGCGGTATCGCCCTGCTGATCGCCGTGGTCGTTGCATGGTTGCCGATGATCGCCGTGCATCCCGCGCGTCTCGCAGACAGCCTGCGCGGCGAAGGCCGCGGCGGGACCGACCGCCCGACCGTGCGCCGCGCTCGCGCGGCCCTTCTCGCGTTGGAGGTCGCTGCTTCGACGGCGCTGCTGATCGGCGGCGGGCTCATGGTCCGCAGCGTCGCGCACCTCGTGGGCACGGATCTCGGCTACGACACCCGTCAGGTCCTTCGTTCGCGCCTCCAGCTTCCCAACGCCACGTACAGAGACGCCGCCGCCTTCGCCCGCTTCTACGATCGTCTGGAAGAACAACTCACCGCCATTCCGAATCTCTCGTTCGCGCTGTCGACGTACGTGCCGTTCTGGGAACCGCCGGCACGGCTTCTGGACACCGACCGCGACACCACCGAGCTTCGCGCCAGCATCACCGCTGCAGGTCCGGACTACTTCCGGACGCTCCGCATCGGATTGCTCGAAGGGCGAACGTTCACGCAGGCCGATCGAACCGGCGCCGAAGCGGTGGTCGTGATCAGTGAATCGCTCGCGCGGACAGCGGCACCGCACGGTCGCGCGTTGGGTACGAGGATTCACACCACGGAATGGTCGGAGACCGGTGAGCCACGTCGTGTCTGGCGCACCGTGGTGGGAATCGTTCACGACATCCACCAGACGCACGCCGACGTCAACCTGAAAGACGCGTACATCCCGTTTGCGCAGGCAGCCACGCGGTTCGCGAGCGTGTATGTCCGCGCGGACGGATCGTCGCAGCAATGGCTGGAGACCCTCCGGACGGTCGTCGGCTCCATCGACCCGCATGTGTTCGTCGGTTCGGCTGCGCCCCTGTCCGTTCAAGCCGACGATGTCCTGGCCGGTCCGCGCTTCATCACCGCAGTCCTGACCGTGTTCGCGGTGTTTGCCGCGTTGCTCGCGTTGCTTGGCATCTACGGCGTCACGGCCTACGCCGCGCAGCAGCGCCAGCGCGAGATCGCCATCAGGATGGCGATTGGCGCGACGGCGGGCATCGTCATCCGGATGTTCCTGCGAGAGTCAGGCAAGGTACTGCTGATTGGCGTTGTCGGCGGCGTCCTGGGCGGCACGGCTGTGTCGCGCATCCTGCAGAGCCAACTCCACGGCGTGGAGCGTTTCGACCCATGGACCGTCGCCGTCACCTGTGTGTTTCTGGTCAGCGCAGGATTGCTTGCCACATGGATGCCGGCGCGCCGCGTCTCCCGCACCGATCCGATGACGGCCCTGCGAGCGGAATAGCACTGCATCAACGGTCCCGCGGCGCAGTGAGCCCGCTCTGTGCTCAGCGGCGCGGGCGCCCAGTTCCAGAACGTTCCTGGCTTCTGTCATCAGCGCCTCTTTGCATAGACGTACTATGAGAGCGGACGTTCCTCGCTCTGGAGTGAGGTTGTCAACTCGTGCTGACCGCGGACGTGACCGGGCCGCCGCGGCTGAAGCTCCGGAGGACCGCCGCAGCCTTTGGCGAATGCTGGTCAGCCCGTGGCTGATGTGGCTGATCGGACGAGCCGGCGAAGCGCACGAAAGGCCGCCAGCATCTCTGCGTACGAGGCACTCGCGTTACGTCCGCTCGGATTCGGCAGCACGAACACTTTCGACGAGCCGATGTGCTGCTCCTGCAGCCCGAAGTGCACCGCGCCGGCGTGCCGCGGGAACATCGCTCTAAAAACCGTGATACCCACCAGCGCCACGATCGCCGGCCGATGGCGCTGCACCTTCCTGCGCAGCCGCAGGCGGCCCGCGACGTACTCCTCTGGACGCAGCGTGTCGATCCCAGGCGTCGGGCGCGCGACGATGTTCGTCATGCCGAAGCCCCAGTCTGGCAGCCGGCGATCGTCTTCATACGAGAGCGGCTCGGGGACGAGGCGTGATTCGTACAGCAGCTTCCAGAAGCGGTTCGAGGCGCCTGCGAAGTGATGTCCGGTCAGCGACGAGCGGATGCCTGGATTGATGCCAACGAAAAGAACCTGCACGCCCGGACGGATGCGATCGCGAAGTCGGGGCAGAACGGCGGATGAATCGAGAGTCATGACGGTCTGTGCGCAGGCTGACACACGTCCGAACGTGCCACAGGGATCGACACGGCCGGCGCGTCACTTCACAGTGTAGGTGGAGTGCTCCTCCTGATGCCGGGCGGCGTCCTGAGGGCAGTGTTCGGCGTCTGCGGCTGATGAACGTTCAATACCCACGTCCCCCGCACGAACGGCGCCCGTTGCATTGCGTGGAGCCGTGGCCTACGCTGAGTGCATCGTGAAGCCGCCCTTCATCAACGTCGAGGAGCCCATCGAGAGGGTTGTCGGCCGCCGGACGAAGCAGCCGAACGCGTTGTCGCTGACGTCGCACGGCAAAGCAGACGCCGTGGCCTGGCGCAAGGCCTTCGGCGGCCTTCGGGTGCCGCGCGGGGTGTACCGTTTTCGCACGCACGAAGAGGCCGACGCATGGCTGTGGCGGATGATGACCCGTCCAATCCGGAGCTAGAGTCTCGAGAGCCGACGCTCGAGGACTTACGGGATCTGTGCGACGCATTGAATCAACGCGGCGCGCGCTTCGTCGTGATCGGAGGCTTCGCCATCCGTGCCGCCGGGTACAACCGCCGCACCATGGACGTGGACCTCATCGTCGCCGCCGATCCGGACAACGAGCGGCGCGTCTTCGATGCGCTGGCAACGCTTCCCGACCAGGCGGTGCGTGAGTTGCAGCCCGGCGAACTGCTGCAGTACACGGTGATCCGCGTCGCCGACGAGATCCTTGTGGACCTGATGCGCAGCGCTGGCGGCATCGACTACGCGGAAGCGGCCAAGGATGTCGTGACCCATGAGATTGACGGTGTCACGATCCCGTTCGCGTCGCCGCGTCTGCTCTGGCGAATGAAGGCGGTCACCCATCGCGAGAAGGATGCCGGCGACCTCGTGTTTCTGCGCCATTGGTTCGCGGAGCGCGGGGACCAACCACCCGAGCTGTAGTGACACTCGCGGCCTCTTCGGCGCCGTGCGTCAGCCGTGGCGAAGCCCCAAGGGCCGGGCAAGCCCGGCGCCTACACCTTGGCGTCCTCATTCTTGGCGCCGCCGCCGGCCAGCGTGGACTGTCGCAGCGCCGCCGCACCCATCAGCCCGCCCATGCCCATCGACTCGACGGCACTGCTCGGAATCAGCATCAGCGCGCCCTTCTCCTTGAGCCCCTCGTACAGCATGTTCATGGCGCGGAGGTGGAGCGCGGTCGGATTGTTCTGATATGACCTGGCCGCCTCCTCGAACGAATGCGCGATCTCGAGTTCGGCCTGCGCGAGGATGACGCGCGCCTGCTTCTCCCGGGCCGCCTGGGCTTCGCGCGACATGGCGTCCTGAAGGGCGCCGGGGATGACCACGTCGCGCATCTCGACGGACGACACCGTGACACCCCACGGGTTCGAACGCTGGTCGATCAGACCCTGGAGTTCCTCTTCGATGCGCTCCCGGCCGCGCAGTAGATCGGTAAGCGTCGTCCGACCAATGATGTCGCGCAGGGCGGTCTGGGCCGCCCAGCTCACGGCCTGCGCGTAGTCCTGCACCTCGAGGGCCGCCTTCTCTGCGTCGTGCACCATCCAGAACAGCACCGCATCGACGTTCACGGGCACGGTGTCCGACGTCAGCGTCTGTTCGGCCGCAAAACTCGTGGTGATCGTGCGCTGGTCGATCCACAACGAGACGCGGTCGACGAACGGCACCACCCAGAACAGGCCGGGACCACGCAAGCCGACGAAGCGGCCGAAGCGCAGCACGATTGCGCGTTCCCACTGCTGCGCGACGCGCGGCGACGCCATCAGGACGAGGCCGAGCAGCCCCATTCCCACCAGGGGCGCCCAGCTCCCGGTCGGACGCGTACCAGCCCACCCGAGCGCGAGTGCCACGAGCAGAATCGTCACCGCGACGACGTTGGTGCGCGGCACGCTGGTGCCCGTCTCGTCCGCTCGGCGCCACACTCCACTGAAAGCCATTACTGTTCCCCTTCCTGATGCGCGTGCAAGCCCTTGATGAGGTCGTCGATGGTGAAGCCGGCGGCATCGGCATCCGCGAGCGTGCGCGTGACGAACGCGCGCAGGCGTCGTTCGCGCTCGCGCGGCGGCCGCGCCTTCTCTGGCGTGGCACGCACGAACGACCCGACGCCGCGCCGTGTCTCGAGGACGCCCGTGCGCTCGAGATCCAGGTACACGCGGGCGACGGTATTGGCGTTGATGCGGAGG
Source organism: uncultured Vicinamibacteraceae bacterium (assembly GCA_964388335.1). Classification (GTDB taxonomy): domain Bacteria; phylum Acidobacteriota; class Vicinamibacteria; order Vicinamibacterales; family Vicinamibacteraceae; genus JAEZDP01. The sequence goes on from CAYMAG010000013.1 coordinate 45,157, forward strand.
TCGACGGCGAGTTGCCTGACGGTCGGCAGCTGGTCGCCCGGACGCAGGCGGCCCGTGGCGATCGCCGCGCGCAGCCCGCGTTCGAGCTGCGCGTAGATCGGTGTCTTGTCTCGGGCATCGATGGAAACGAGACTCACGGGCGCTATTGTACTAGTTCATAGGTACACGTTGTCAAGCGCCGCCCGCTGCTCACCCGCCGCTGGTCGGGGATCGCGTGACAGGCGCGAGTTCCGCCGGGTAGGATTCGATGGGCGTCACCGGTCTGCGCGATGTCTGCACTCGTCTTCAAGATCCTCCCGGCTGGCCTCTGGCAGGCAGCGATGTCCACGGGCGACGTCGCTGGCACGCCCCTCGACGTTCGCGACGGATTCATACACCTCTCGACGGCAGCGCAGGTCCGCGACACCGCGGGCCGCCACTTCGCCGGCGCGGAGGACCTGGTGCTCGTCGCCATGTCGCCTGACTCGCTGGACGTGCGATGGGAAGCGTCACGCGGCGGTGACCTCTTCCCGCACCTGTACGGCGCCCTGCCGCTGGCGGCCGTCCGCTGGGCGAAGCCGCTGCCCCTGTCCGAGAGCGGGCAGCACGTGTTCCCTGATCTCGACTGAGCGCACCGCGTGCCATCGGGCGACGTCGACGAGGGGCTTCGCCTGGTGCCCGGCGGTTGCCGCCAGGTTCCTGTCGTCGCTCGACGCGCTCCTCCGCGACGTGCCGCTGGGGTGGAGCGCGTCCGTACACCGCGAGTTACGCGTGCCGGGCTGCGCGCGCGGCCATTCGTGCTCGAGCGTCCACTGGGGCATGATCTACCGACATGTCGTCGACCCTCCTGCCCCTGCTCGCCGCTATCGGCATGCTCGCGGCGTTCGGCCTGCTGCTTGGTCGCGCACCAGCAGCCGCGGAACCGCCGGTCGAGTCCCCTGGTCGCCGCGGGCCGAGCGCGCGTCGCATCACGCTTGCGCTGATCCCGGTGGCCTGGCTCACCTGGCCTTCGATGGGCCTTGCACCGGAATGGCTGGGCATCGACCTGTCGTGGCGTCTGGGCTTGACGTGGGCAAGCGAGCATGGGCTCGTCCATGGCCGGGACATCCTGTATACCTACGGCCCCCTGCACTTCCTCGCGACCCGCCTTCCGCCGGCCGGCGCCGGGTGGACGCTCGTCGTCGCCGACCTGATGTTGTGGCTCGGTACGCTGCTCGTGCTCGCGGCCGTCATGCGCAGCCGGCCGCGCCCCTGGCTCCTCGCGGCATTGCTGGCGCTGGTGTGGCTCGCCGGCGGACCGTACTTCTACGGGCACGACCTTCCGTTCTCGGCGCTGTGGCTGTGCTGGGCCCTCGTGGCACTGGCGCTGCACGACAGCCGAGCGTCGTACGCGGTGGGGGCGATCCTGCTCGCGGCGGTCCTGCTGCTGGTCAAGCTGAACACCGGCCTGTTCGCGCTCGCCCTCGCACTGCCGCTCCTCGTGATGGCCGCCTGGTGGCACGGCGTATCGGTCCGGGCAGGAGCGCTGCGCGCCGTGGCACTCGTCGTGGCCGCCGGAACCGCCACGCTCGCGCTGGCGTGGGGTCTCGACGTCGCGCTCTTCGACTACATCAGGCTGGGCCTCGAGCAGGTGCTCGGCTACGTCGACACCATGGCGCAGCCGATCGGGCAGAGCGGCATGCTCGGGTGGCTCGCCGCCGGCACGGTGGTAGTGGCGATGACCGGCATGACCGTCCTGCGCGGAGGCATTCGAGACATCGATCTGCGCGATGCGAGCGTTGCGGCGCTGAGTTGCGCGGGTGTCGGCCTGGCGTTCCTGCAGGGATTCACACGACCGGATCCGGGTCACATCGGCGTCTTCCTGCGCAGCGCGCCGCTGTTCCTGTGGCTCGGCGCGGCTCTCGGCGGCGTGCGGTACGCTCGCGGGTTCACGCTGGCGCTCGTGTGCACGTTGCCAATGGTGGCCCTGCACGAGGCCCGGCTGCGCCCGGCCGGCGCGCTTCACCAGTTCGGTGCGCCGCTGCGTTACGTCTCCGGGCTACCAGCATTGATCCGTGGCGAGCCCGACACGCGGATGTGGCCAACCCTGCCGGCCTCCCTGCTCGCGGCACTCGATGGCCAGCGCGTGGACGTGTTCCCGCACGACACGGCGCTGCTGCGCGAACGGCCTGCGATGTGGCAGCCACGGCCTGCGTTCCAGGACATCGTCGTGGTGTCCGGCGCGATGGACCGTCTCAACGAAGCGTTCTATCTGAGAGCCAGTCGGCCGACGCGCGTGCTGACTCGCGTGGATGCGTGCGATGCGGCGGCGGGCTGCTGGCAGGCCGAGAGCCGCACGCGCCTGGCGCTCGTCGAGCAGTACGCGCCGGCGCATGTCGGCACCGACCACATGCTGTTGGCTCCGCGCGCCACCCCGCTGGCGCGCCAGGTGTCGCCGCGCGGGCCCGCCGTTGTCGGCCTTGGACAGCCGATCGTCGTGCCAGTGGTCGATCACACGGCATGGCTTCTGCGGGCCGTGCTGCGCCATTCACCGGCTGGACGGTTGACGCGGTTGCTGTCGCAGCCGCCACAGGTGACGCTCGACGTGGTCCGAACGGACGGGCAGCGCATCCGCAGTGTCGCGAGCGTGTCGCGATTGGCTGGCGGCGTGTTGGTCGGGCCGTTGCCGATGACGCGAGCAGAGCGCCTGGCATTCACACAGGGCGCCATCTCACTGCTGCCCGCTTCGTCGGCGGTCGTGATCGATTCGCCGAATGCCTGGGGATTTGCCGCCGATGTTCGCATCGAACTCGAAGCGCACACGCTGACGCTGCCGGCCGCCGACACCGTGACGGCCTCGGTGACACTGGCGGACCTCGGCCAGGGGCCGTGGGGCTCCGGTGTCTGGCCAGTGGCGCCGCCGGCTGCCGCACTGCCCGAGCCAGGCTGCCCGTCGGGCGTCGTGGACCGCGTATGGCAGGAAGGAGACGGCCAGTGGTGGGCCGAAGGGTGGGCGGTCGTCGCCGATGCACCCGCGGACGGCGTGATGGCCTGGGACGACGACACGACCATCGGACGCTCGCTGACGATGGGAGAGCGTGCCGACGTGTTGATGGCACTCGATCACGGGCGTGGCCTCCTGAGCGGATGGCGCATGATGCTCTCGGCGCCGCCATCATCGGCGACCGTCTTCACCGCGGTGGACGGCAGAGCGGGCGAACAGCATCGGCTCTGCCGGTCCTGAGTGTCGCGCGCGAATGCCTGGGGTGATGCAGGGTGCTGCCGACGGCTTGGCCTGCTGCGGCTGTGAGGGCTGGCGGCTCGCCGTCCCGGCCGACCCGAACAGGGCGAGCACGGCGGCGGCCGCTGCGGTGGGTCTCGTCGTGAAGGTCATGGTCGGTGTCTTCGACATGAGGCGCACGGCGTCACCGATAGGCTGCGGTCAGCCGGCCGTTCTCCACGACGCGGTCCCCGCCGACGGTGATGGTGGCGTCGTCGAAGAACAACCAGCGCGAGCCGCCGCCCCGAACCGCACCGCCGACTTCGGTGTTGTCGCCGAGACTGAGGCGCACGACCGCGTCGCCATAGCCGTAGTAGGGCAGGAAGGCCGCGTCCCTGGACGCGACGAGCTTCGGGTTGAAGCCCAGGCCCAGCTCGCGGAACGACGTCAGCGCCGGCGCCGAGGCCAGGTAGGCGTCGAGGTCCTTCTGGCCCGTTTCGGCCGTCGCCTTGACGACCTTGCCGTCGACGAACTCCAGGCGGATGCCGGTCGCGACCGCCTGCTCGAGCAGGCGAGCCTTCGGCACGACGATGACGCCGTTCGCTGACGTCTCGATCGGCGCCACGCGCACCACGCCGGCCGGCAACTCGACCTCGCGATCGACACGCACCCTGGCGTGGGCCATGCGGGCCTTCGACGCGTCGCCGTCCTGCTTGTTGAAGGGCCGATCGCCGACGCGGAATCGGATGTCCGTGCCGCCGGGCGTCGTCACGCGCACCTCGCCGGTGCGCAGCCTGGCGATGACCTGGTCCTGATCGCGCGAGAGCTTGCCGTAGTCGATGTCGAGCGCGTCGACGTAGATCCTGTCGAAGTCCTCCGAATGCGTGCCGGCACGCCCGTCGCGATCCTGGGTGCCGCCGTTCCAGTGGAAGTGGATCTGGCGGCCCTTGCCTTCGTCCAGCCACTTCGCGAGTGCCGAACGCTGCTCGGGTGCCGCCTCCGCGCCTCGCACGGGAAGCCAGATGTAGATGTCCGTCTTGTCGAGTTCGGCCTGGAAGTCGGGTGCCGGACCGTAGTTCAGCGTCTTCACGACCGCCCCCCTGGCGACCAGTTTCTCGCGCAGGACCGGCTCGAGGGGACCGAGCGTCGTCGGGTCGTAGCGCAACAGGACACGCTCACCCTTCGTCACCTGCAACGCGGTGACGATGCGATCGGCGAGGCGATCGTAGGGAATCTGGACCGGCTGGGACTGGGCCGACGCGGTGGCCGCGAGGGCCACCGTGGCGACGAGCGAGAGGAACGTGCGGCGAATGATCATCGTGAAATCTCCAATGTCGAGTGGACGTAACGGTGGAAGGGGAATCAGAAACCGACGCGGACGCTGAACCGCAGGAGGCGGCCGTCGATGTTTCGGGAAATGCGACCGAGCGAGGGTCCGACCGCTTCGACCTCGGTCAGCGACGCGTTCTCGTTCAGCAGGTTGTACACCTCGAAGAGCGGCTCGATGGTGGTGCCGCGGGCGGCGAAGCGGCGGCCGACACGCACGTCCCAGAGCGTCTGGTCGGGCTTGCGATACTCGCCGCGCGGCGCGACCTGGACGTCCTGGGACGTCTGTCCGAGTTCGGGCACGATCGTCCGCGTCAACTGGTAGATACGGCGGAGCGGCTGTCCCGTCGCGTGCGCGAACCGGGACGACAACGAGATCCCGCCTGGCAGCTGCGAGATGGCCGAAACGTTCAGCAGGATGGGCGAGTCGAGCGGATCGTAGCCGTCGGCGTTGATCTGATCGTTCGGGTTGAGGCTCGCCGAACTCCAGGCCCTGTTGCGGCCGAAGGTTGCGCCGCCGTACAGGGCCAGGCCGCTGCTGAAGCGGCGCGCCACCGTCACCTCGCCGCCGTCGTACGACTGCGCCAGCAGATCGGAGTTGAGCAACACGTTGTCGACGCGGCCGATGGTCGCGGCGTTCTGGCTGTAGATGGTGAGCGGCGAGCCATCGAGCGGGTTGGTGATCTGGAGCGGCGTGTAGTCGGCCGCCGTGACCGCCACGTTCACGACCGCGGTGAGGTCGCGGTAGCGGCGCCGGAAGTAGCTGAGGGTCACCGCCAGGTTGTCGGCGAGCTGGTGCTCGACGCTCGCCGTCACCTCCCACTGGGTGGGACGCCTGAGATCCTCGTCCACACGAACATTGGCGCCGCGATCGAGGGCGCCCTGGGCCGGTCCGATCTCATCGAGCTGCGGCACGAGGTCGCGGTTCGCGTCGGTCCAGGTGCGCACCTCGGTGTTCTGGCGCAGCGGGTTGAGCTGGTTGATGAGGCTGGCGCCCTGCCGCTGCGTGAACTGACTCACGCTGCCCTTGACCACCGTGCGGGCCGTGCCGAAGAGGTCGTAGGCGACCGACAGGCGGGGCACGAGGTTGTTCCAGACAATGACGCCGGGCCGCGGGTCGAAGTTGCGCTCGCCGACGAACTGGCCTGCGGGCGCGGACTGCGCGTCGATGCTGCCGATGTGCCGCTCGTAGCGGGCGCCGGCGTTGAGGGTGACACGGCGGGCCAGCGTCCACGAGTCCTGCACGAACAGGGCGAGTTCATACTGATCGATGCTCGTCCGCACCGGCGTGTTGTAGACGAGTACCGAGTCGGGCACGCCGCTGCGATAGCGGGCGATGAAGTCGCCGTGTCCGAGCGAGTCGTAGTTCTGCTTGTACGGCGCGTGCTCGAACTGCAGCCCGAACTTGACCTGGTGCGAGCCGCGCCAGGACGGCAGGTACGACGCGACGGCGCTCCACGTGCGGCGCTCCTGCGAGGCCAGCGTCATCGATGGCGCCGCGGCGCCGACGAGGGTCGATCGGGTCAGGTCGTTGCGCGGGAAGGCGCCCGGCTCGAGATCGGGCTGGTAGTCGAGCGACCACGGCACGTAGTACCACGCGAACCCCGAGTCGAGCAGGAACGTCGGGGTGAGCGTCGAGGTCAGCTTGACGCTGGTCATCGGCCCGCCGAGCGGCGAGTAGCTGCTCGCTTCCGGCGAGATGAACTGGTACTGCTGCGTGGTGGTCCGGCGATGGGGGCGGAGCTTGTCACCGTAGTCGACCAGCGTCGAGAAGCGGTGGTTCGGACTGATCTGCCAGGTGACCTTGCCCGTGGCGTTCCAGATGATGTTTTCGTCGAGGGCCTGCGTGCCGTCCGGGTTGAAAGTGTTGGCCTCGAACCGGTCGATGCGGAAGCGGCGGCCGCTCCCGTAGAACCACAGCTTGTCGGCGACGAGCGGGCCGCCGACGCCGACGTTCAGGTCGTAGAACGAGTCGGTCGCACTCGGCGCCGTCAGGCCGAGCGCCTCCTGCTCGGCGCTCACGTTCCGGCTCTGGAGCGAGTCGCCGGTGAAGGTGGCGAAGGCATCGCCGCGGAACGCGTTGCCGCCGTCCTTCGATACCAGGTTCACGCTGACGCCGCCCGCGCCGATCTCGGCGGGCAGCGCGCGCGTCTGTACGACGACCTCCTGGTACGCGCCCTGGTTCGGGTACTGACCCGACACGCCGCCGTCGGCGGTGTTGGCCGTCATGTTCAGGCCATCGGTGTTCCAGACGAGATCGCGCCCGAGCGACCCGTGGATCGAGATGGTGTTCGTCTGGCCCGTCTCCGATCCGCCCACGTCCGGACGCGATGAGGTCGCGCCCGGGACGATGAGCACCGCCACGTTCGGGATACGGCCGACCGGAATGCCTTCGAGCAGTTCCTGGCGGATCGGCTGCTCGGACGTGCCCGAGCGCGCGTCGATCAGCTTCGAATCGGCGCGCACCGTGATCTGCTCGCCGACCTGGCCGATGACGAGGACGGCGTCGACCGTCCCGGTGAACGCGGCGCTCAACGGCACCTGTTCCTTCCGCACGCGCTGGAAACCCTCCAGCGAGAAGGTCACCGCGTACTCGCCAGGGCGCAGGTCGACGACGCGGTAGCTGCCATCGGCGCCCGTGACCGTAACCTTGGTGCGCTCGATGAGAGCCGGGCTCGTGACCTCGACGGTCACACCGACCAGCGCGCCCCCCGACTCGTCTCGTACCGTGCCGACGATCGAGGACGACGTCTGCGCCCGCGCCGACGCCACGGCCAACCCTGCGAGCACGACGCTCACTACCGACGCGGTGCGAACACCGCGCCAAACGATCCCTGCCAACATGTCAATCTCCTCTGTGCACGAACACATGTCTCCCGACACGACCCGGGTGGGCCGCGAACTCTGCATGGATGCGGTGAGGGCCGCCGGCCGCCTCGAACGGCGGAACCGGCGGCTAGCTACAGGGTTGGAGGGTGCGGCCACACGCCGCCGAGACCGCGTGCGGCGCACGACGCTGCGACGCCGCGACTGGCGAAATCTCGGGGAGCCGAATCGACGGTCGAAACAAGGGGATCACGACACACCAGAAACCCGGGGGCGAGGCGGGCTACACGCCTGCCCACGCCAAGCTGGGAACGACGCCGACGCTGCTGAACTGGATGAAGGAAGACGAAGAAGGACCGTCAGCAGCCGGAAAGGCAGCGGCGGGGACAACACGCGATGGGAGCGATGTGCTCGACCATGATCGAGGCCCACGCTACCGTGTCGGTAGGGGGGTGTCAAGGCTGGCCATCACGTTATGACACGCTGTCTCGTCGAGACGACGCACGTCGAGACACTCTCTCACCCGCGGACGGCAACTGCTCGATCTGCCGCGCTCCACGCCTTCCGCTGTTCGCCCGCGGCTTCGCGGCGGCTCGCGATGCGTACGCCAGTGCTGACGCAATCGCGGTATGACAGAGCCGGCAGTTGCGCCGCAGCGCCCGCGCGTTATGCTGTCCACAGGTCGATCATGATCCGAATGACTGGCATCCCTGCCGACATCCTGCGTCTTCTGACGCCGCACACCGCATACCTGCGGTGTTGTCGCTGCTCCCGCTAGCAGCGAGCCGCCGCGCCACGCGCGGCTCATCGACAGACTCCTGGTGCACGGACCGGCTCTCGCCGGTTCCGGCGTGTGGTCGTCCGGAGGTCGCGTCATGTCCCTGTCCCGTCGTCGTTTCGTCACGTCATCGCTCGTCGCCAGCGTGGGTCTCGAGAGGAAGGGGCTGGCGGCCCACGCAGCGGGCTGCAAAGCCGTGTTTCGAGGGTTCGAATCCCTCCCGCGCCTCCAGTTTCGTGAAAGGAATAGCTGACATGAGCGAGATACGCACCGAGGTGCCGACCGCCAACGCGCGATACGCCGAGAGCTTCGCCAGTCCGCGCTGGTTCAACCCGACCGTCATCGGGCCTGCCGCCAGCGTTGCCCTGCTGCTGGCGCTCGTCACGCCGGTCGCCACGCAACAACGCCATGACGCAAGCGTCCATGGCGCAAGCGCATCCGGGCTGGCCTCAGTGGCCGATCCCATCCCGCTCGATACGTATCTCCTCCGGCTGAAGCAATCGCTGCACGACAGCGCACGCGCGGGAGAAGCGAGGCGCCTGTACGCGGCGGTGTCGGCCGAGAGCCGTTCGGGTGTGCGGCGCCTGCGGGTGCGTGACTTCCAGGTGCTGAGCGACAGCGATCGCAACCTTGCCGGCTACAGCCTGGGCGCAGGCTCGTGGGACACCGAGGTGGGCGTGCTCGCCAGCGCGGTGGCCCAGGAGTTCGTGGTGCAGGCGGCGCTGGGCGACGTGCCGCTCGAGTCGGTCGAGGTCGTCTTCACGAGCCACCAGGACGCGCAGCCGCGCCCCGCCGGCCAGGTGGCGTACCCCAGGAATCTGCAGTACGTCGCCTATCTCGTCTCGAGCGCGAGCGACGACGCGCTGGAGGCGCTGCGCGGGCGGGTGCAGCACGAATCTCCCGTCCTGTCGCTGGTGACCGAGCAGCAGGACATCGACCACGGCCGCGTCGTCTATGCGCAGAGTCCGGCGCAGCCAGCCGCAGGGAGCCCGCCAGGACTGCGCGACTTCCTCGTCGAGAAGCGGGCCGCCCTGCAACGCCGCGACGCGCCGGGCCGGGCGGCGCGCGCATCGCCGCCGCTCCGTGCCCTGGCGCGCGTCCAGGGCGGCACCGGCCTGCGCGACATCCGGATCGGCGAGACGGGCTTCCAGGTGATCCACGACGTGCCGCGCGATGCCGGCGGGTTCGACCTCGGGCCGACGGTCGAGGAGCACCAGCTCGGTGTGATGGGTACGTGCCTCACGCATATCTTCGAGATCCAGGCGGCACAGCGGCAGGTCGTGCTCGACAAACTCGAAGTGCACGTGGAGGGGACCCTCACGCCGCGCGCAGCCGGCGCGCCGTCCCGGCTGCGTGACGTGCGCTACACGGTTCACATCGACTCGCCGGCGTCGGCGCAGGACATCGACGAACTGCGCAAGGCCGTCGAGGCGGTGTGCCCGATCTACAACCTGCTCAAGGACACGCAGCCCATCACCGGCCGTGTCGTGCGGGGGCATGCCTCACCCGCGCGTCCGACGGTGGCACCGGCGGTGAGCACGGGAGCGCAGCCGTGAGTTCGTGAAACTCGTGCTCTCGCCCAGCCAGACCGAGCAGACCGAACGCATCATCCGGGAGGTGCGCCTCATCCCCGAGCTGACCGGGCGGCACGACGGCCTCGAGACGGTGCGCGGGATGGTGGCGCTGCTGCTGCGGCAGAAACCGGAGGAGTGGCGGTCTCCGGACGACGTGCCGGGATGGATCCCGTATGCGACCGGCGAACGGGATAGAATCGGTCGTGACAATCTCCCAGTTCGTCTGGACCGAAGAGCGGATCGCCCACATCGGCCGTCACGGTGTCGAAACGGAGGAGTTCGAAGACGTCTGTTTTGGCGACACCTTGGTCTTGCGAACGAAGGCGGAAGGCGAGAATCCCGTGTCCGCGCGCTGGAAGAGATCATGACGATCCCCGACACCGATTCCATTCGTGAACTGGCCGAGTTCTGGGACACGCACGACGTCACGGACTTCGACGACGAACTCGAGGAGGTCGCCGAGCCGGTCTTCGTGCGGCCGGCCGTGACGGTCCCGCTCTCCGCCGACGAGCGAGCGGCGCTCCGCAAGATCGCAGCCTCTCGTGGAGTCGATGAAGTTGCCCTCGTCCATGCGTGGGTGCAGGAGAAGCTGCATCGCTGACGCCCGCGATGTGCGGCACTCCTTCACACATCCATGCAGCAGCACACGATCCTCCCCGCCGAGCCGCTCGCGGCGCGCGGTCGATCCGGGAGGACCTCGGAGACCTGGCGTCGAGCGACGGCGTGCTCGCCCTCCTGAAGCGGCGCCGCTGGCGGGCGAGCCGATCGTTCACCGAATAGACAGCTGGTTCACGAGGGCCGTCCACGCGAAGTCGAAGGCGACGGCGGTCGCGGCGGCGCGGGGCGCCGCGTACCAGGACGAGGCGCGCGCCCTGGCCGAGGCCCGGCGGCACAGCTCCTGGATCTGCCGCATCTCGTCGACCAGGGCGTCCTTCCGGCCGTACCGGTCGTCAACGCGATGAGGAGCAGCGTGCGCGTGACGTCAAGGGTACGAGACCCGGACGTCGAGCGCCAGAACGAATCACTTGGACAGGAGACCCTCGAGCACCAGCCGCGTCTTCGGCAGGAGGCGATCCTCGTCAACGTAGCGTGTCACGATGGCCAGCGCCTCCTCCACCGAGCGCACGTCGAGATACCGCAGCAGATATCTGACGTCGTCCACATCGTGGAACTCCTCCCCGAGCCGCAGCGCCGCGCATTTGAGCGCGAACAGGTAGCGTGGATGCGCGACGAACACACGCAGGTGCGGCAGCTCGAGGTAGCGATCGAACTCTCCCCGAGGATCGAGATAGCCCTTCACCGCATCGTTGAGCCAATTCGGATCGAGGCCGGCGGCGGCAGCGACACGCGCCGCGGCTTCACGAACGATGCGTGTCGGCTTGAAGTACGCGTGCACATCCTTCGTCGACGCGCGTGCTCCGAAGACGAGGCACATCACCGCACCGCCGACGAGGTAGAGTTCGGCCTCGACGTCGTGTGCCGCCAGGTCGGCCTCCAGCAGCAGGAGAAGCCGATCGATATCGGCCTTCGTCAGGCGATGAGACGTCATTACACGCGATCGCCAAGTGTGGCGTCGATGAAAAGGTTGCGGCGCTTGAAGGCCACGGGTGCAACGCGCAGCAGGTACGGGCGAAGACTGGGGAACGGCACGGCGAAGTACGGGTCGTCCAGCGGCGCCACGTCGCGGACCCAGGCCGGTGGGCTCGTGTGCTTCTGTGCCGCGGCCTGTTCCACCATCGCCGCCACGTAGTTCTGCAGCAGTGGTGGGAGTGCGTCGAACCGCAGCGCCTCGGCGACGTCGGCGAACCGTGCCGCCGTCAGGTTCGTGAGCAGATCGTTCAGGTCAGCCAGCGCGAAGCGACGGTCGGCGTCGTCGCGCCGCAGCACCTGCAGAATGCCGGTCAGGCGTGCCGTCTCACGCGGTAGCGCACGCGCGAGGACATACGCCGAGACGTCCATGCGCGCCTGCCGCGCGCGCTGCTTCAGCGCCCGCTTCTCGACGGGCGTCACGCGAATCTGGAGTTGCTCCGACCTGGGACCCATGTCGACTCACCATACAAGGCAGGGATGGAGACGTCAATACAACAGTATTGACATGATCACGAGACGCATCACCGGACAGGAGACCAGCCAGAAGCCCTTTGAAGTACCGTGTAATGCCATGCCAGTGCGCTACGACGCCATCGTGATCGGGACCGGCCAGGCCGGGCCCTCGCTTGCCGCACGTCTCGCGAAGGACGGTCGGCGAACAGCCGTGCTCGAGCGCAGCCGCTTCGGCGGCACCTGCGTGAACACGGGCTGCATCCCGACGAAGACACTCGTCGCGAGTGCGCGTGCGATCCACGTCGCGCGTCGTGGCGACGAGTTCGGCTTCACCACCGGGGGCGACGTGCGGGTGGACATGGCGCGGGTCAAGGCCCGCAAGGACGCCGTGGTCCGCCAGTCGAACGAAGGCGTCGAGCGGTCGCTGAAGCAGACGTCGAACATCACCGTCTTCGAGGGGCACGGGCGGTTCACGGGCCCCCACACCGTCGAAGTCAATGACGAGGTGCTCGAGGCCGAGCAAGTCTTCATCAACGTCGGGGCCCGCGCCGCCGTGCCCGACATGCCGGGTATCCGGGACGTACCGTTCCTCACCAACAGCCGCATCCTCGAGCTGGACGTCGCGCCTGACCACCTCGTCGTGGTCGGCGGGAGCTACATCGGCCTCGAGTTCGCGCAGATGTTCCGTCGCTTCGGCAGCAGCGTGACAGTCGTGGAGCAGGGCTCTCGCCTCATCGCGCGCGAAGACGAGGACGTGTCGGCGACCCTCCAGGAGATTCTCGAGGCTGAGGGCGTCGCCTTCCGGCTGAACGCGACCTGCATCGGGCTGAGCCGTACCCCGCTCGGGATCGGCGTCGGGATGGATTGCGCGGAGGGGGAGCCGTCCATCGAAGGCACGCACGTCCTGCTGGCGGTCGGCCGCCGGCCCAATACCGACGACCTCGGGCTCGCAGCGGCCGGCATCGCCACCGATGCGCGTGGCCACATCACGGTCGATGAGCAGTGCCGCACCAACGTGCCTGGTGTCTGGGCGCTCGGCGAGTGCAACGGCCGCGGCGCGTTCACCCACACGTCCTACAACGACTTCGAGATCGTGGCCGCCAACCTCCTGGACGACGACCCGCGACGGCTGAGCGATCGCATCCCGTGCTACGCCCTCTACACCGACCCGCCGGTCGGCCGCGTGGGGATGACGCTGCGCGAGGCGCGCGCCTCGGGCCGGCGCGTGCTCGTCGGCCATCGGCCGATGACCAAGGTCAGCCGGGCACGTGAGATGAGCGAAACCCACGGCTTCATGCGCGCCCTCGTCGACGCCGACTCGCGCGAGATTCTTGGCGCCGTCATCTTCGGTGCCGGGGGCGACGAAGTCGTGCACGCAGTGCTGGACGTCATGTACGCCAAGGCCCCGTACACCACCATCTCGCGGGCCGTGCACATCCACCCGACCATCAGCGAGTTGATTCCGACTATGCTGCAGGACCTGCGTCCGCTCGAGTGATCACCTCGAGTGATCACCTCGTCCGCCGCGCGGCAGTCTGGTGGTTGTCCCCGATCGGCGTTCAGCTGCACGCCGCCGGATGTCGATGTCAGCGGCGCCAGCGCAGCAGTGTCTCGAAGAGGCCCTTCACGCGCGGGGTCAAGCGCGTGCGAGTGTAGGCGTCGCCGGCCTTCCTGAAGATCTCGGCCTGAGTCGGATACGGGTGGATCGTCGCGGCCAGCACGCTGAGGCCGACGCCGGCCTTCATCGCCAGCGTGATCTCCGAGATCATCTCACCGGCATGCCGTGCCACGAGCGTCGCGCCCAGGATTGTGTCCGTGCCCTTCCGCGCGTGGATCTCGAGGAAGCCCTCCGTCTCGCCATCGAGGAGGGCGCGATCGCCCTTCGCCTGCTCGAGCGTGTACGTGTCGATGGCCACGCCCTTCGCCTCGGCGTCCTTCGGATAGAGACCCACGTGCGCGACCTCGGGGTCGGTATAGGTGCACCACGGGATCGTCAGCGCGCTGGCGCGCTTGCGCCCGAAGAAGAGCGCATTCTGGATGACGATGCGCGCGAGGGCGTCGGCGGCATGGGTGAACCTGAAGCGGGACGCAACGTCGCCGGCGGCGTAGATGTGTGACGCGCTGGTCTGCAGGAAGTCGTTCACGGTGACGCCGGTGCGGTCGAAGGCGACGCCCGCCGCCTCGAGGCCGAGGCCGTGGACGTTCGGCGCGCGTCCCGCGCTGACGAGGATGGCGTCCACTTCGACGTCGTAGCGCATTCCGTGGGAGTCGACGCGTAAGCGCTTGCCGTCATTCCCGCACGCGACCTGCATGTGCTGGCCGCAGCACATGACGTGGACGCCGTCGCGCACGAGCGCGGCGCGCACGATCTCGGCGGCCGCCGGATCCTCGTTCGGCAGGACGCCATGCATGGCCTCGAACACGTGGACGTCGCTGCCGAACCGCGCGAACGCCTGCGCCAGCTCGCAGCCGATCGGACCCGCGCCGATGACCGCCAGTCGGCGGGGCAGCGCGGTGAGACTGAACACCGTCTCGTTGGTGAGATACCCTGCGTCGGCTAGGCCAGGGATGGGCGGCGCGCTCGCCCGCGCGCCCGTCGCGATACACGCGCGCGCGAACGTCAACGTCTGGCCGCCGACCTCGACCGTCGTCGGACTGGTGAACCTGGCTTCGCCCAGGTACACATCCACGCCGAGGCCGCGGAAGCGCTCGGCCGAGTCGTGTGGACTGATGGTGCCCCGCAGCCTCCGCATGCGGGCCATGACCTGCGGGAAGTCCACGTCCACGCCGGCCGGTACCTGCACGCCGAACGCGCCCGCCCCTCGGACGTCGGCGACTGCCCGCGCGGCACGGATGAGGGCCTTCGACGGGACGCAGCCCACATTCAGGCAATCACCGCCCAGCAGGTCGCGCTCCACCAGCGCGACCCTGGCGCCAAGACCCGCCGCGCCCGCCGCCGAGACCAGCCCGGCCGTGCCCCCGCCGATCACCACCAGGTTGTAGCGCCCGTCGGGTGTTGGATTGGTCCAGTCCGACGGGTGGGTATGTTCGAGCCACTGGCGGTTCACCTCGTCGAGCGGCTGGGCCTGCGGCAGGCCGGCAGCGTGCCAGTTGTTGCCATCGAACGTCGCGGTCATCGGGTCTCTCTCTCGGGGTGCTGCTGCCGGTTGTTCAGGCGCCCATCGTAGTCGAGCCAGCGCAGGGCTGGCGGAAACGAGGCGTCCGTGGCGCGCTCGACGTCCGGGGAGAACTGCGCGGCGTCGTGCAGGTCCGACGCGGCATGCCGCGTGAGGTCACTGCCGCCGCTCGAGAATCTCCTCGACCTGCGCGCGCGCGACCGGCAGATCGTCGATGTTCTCGCGCAGCCACGCGGTGAAGTCGGCCTCGATGGCGTCGGTCCACCGTGTGTCGATTTGCCCCGCCGTATAGATGCCCGCGCGCAGACGCGCGTGGCCGAACGTGTCGCGCAGGCGCGTGAGTTCAGAGGCCTGCACCACCCGCTCGGCGAGCTGCGGCGGAATGAAGATGACCCCGCCGTTGCGGCCGAGCACTACGTCTCCCGGCATGACGAACGCGCCGCCGATGCGGATCGGCACGTTGATGCCGATCATCGTCGAGTTCAGACGTGCGCCGGCCCTGGCGTTGCCGATGTGATGCGACGGATCGTAGGAGCGGACGAACGACGTGAAGCCCTCGATGGCCTCGAGGCCGTTGATGTCGCGGATGGCGCCATCGTAGACGATGCCGTTGCCGCTCTTCGCGTAGATGGCATTGGCGACGTTGTCGCCCACCGATGCGCCGTTCTCCTTCAGGCCGAAGTGATCGGAGACGTAGACGTCGCGCGGCTGCAGCATGTCCACGGGCCACGCGTTCGTGCCGCCGATGCGGCCCTGCTCGCGCCCCCTGGCTTCGATCACCTGGAGGATGTCGGGGCGTCCCGGCAGCCACTGCGACGTGAGTGCGCGGCCGACGAGTACCTGGGTCGGATGAATCGACAGCCAGCCGTCGGCGTACTGGTGCGAGAAGCCGGCCTGCGTCACGACGGCCCACGCCTCCTCGAGCGTCACCGCGCTCATCCGGTCGAGTATCGCGTCGGGCACCCTGGGACGTCCGTCGGCGAAACGGTCGCCCGTCCAGTCCGGTGTGTACTCGATGAGCTGCTCGCTGGTGAGGACGCCGGGCTGGGCGAAGGCTGCAGACGTGCACGCCAGCATCGCCAGCGTGAGCAGGGCCGTTCGGGTGGACGTGCGCATACGCGTTCTCCTCCTCACGTCAGTTGAGATACTCTCCGAAGTCACCAGCATTGCACGAGAGAACCTATGGACAAGCGGACTGCGGGTCGCCGTGAGTTTCTCGCCGCGCTGGCCGTCTCGGGCGCGGCCGCCTCGTCACCCCTTGCCGGCTTCGCCCAGGCCGTCGACAACGCCCCGAAGGCGTCGGCGCCGTCGGCCCTGCGGATCACCGAGGTCAAGTGCGGGTACGTGCGGGGCAGCCTGTTCGTCAAGATCCACACGAACCAGGGCATCTGGGGTTGCGGCGAGGGTGTCGACGCCATCGGCGGCACCTATCATCTGGTGCAGTCGATCGGCCGGCGCATCAGCGGCCAGAGCCCGCTCAACGTCCATCGGCTCTTCGAGCAGCTGCGGAAGGGCGCCGTCTTCGGTGGAGGGCAGGCGGGTATGTTCGTGGCGGTGCTGAGCGCCGTGGAGACGGCGCTCTGGGACCTGGCCGGCAAGGCGCTGGGCGTGCCGGTGTACCAACTGCTCGGCGGCAAGTTCCGCGACAGGATTCGGGTCTACCTCGACACGGCGCTGTATCAGTCGAAGCAGCCCACCCCGGCGCAGTTCGCCGATGCCGCCTCGAAGGCCGTTGCGGACGGGTACACCGCCATCAAGTTCGACCTCGATCAGGGCGCCGACCCCAACAAGTACGACGCGTTCAACTGGACCGCCAGTCCGGCCGAGGTGCAGCGCATGGTGGACCAGTTGACCGCCGCGCGCGAGGCCGTCGGCCCGAACGTGGACATCTGCGGCGACATGCACGCCCGCTACGACTACCCCACGGCGCAACGCGTCGCCCAGCGCCTCGAGCCGTTGAACCTGATGTGGCTCGAGGAGCCTGTGCCGGCCGAGAACGTCGATGCCCTGAAGCGCGTGGCCGACGAGACGCGCACACCCATCTGCGCGGGCGAGAACGTCTACCTGGCGCACGGGTTCCGCCCGATGCTGGAGGCAGGCGCGGTCGACATCATCATGCCCGACCTGCAGAAGGCCGGCGGCCTCGGCGAAGGCCAGCGGATCGCCAACCTCGCGGATCTGCACTACGTGCCGTTCGCCCCGCACATGGTCGCCTCGTATCTCGGAGCGATGGCGGCGTGCCACGTCTGCGCGGCGGTGCCGAACTTCATGATCCTCGAGTGGCAGACCTACTTCGACACGAACCCGCTGTACAAGGAGATCGTGACCTACGACGGGCCGCAGGTCGAGAAGGGCTTCATCACGGTGGCGGACGTCCCGGGCATCGGCGTGGAGATCAACGAGGAAGGCATGCGCCCGCACGCCGTGCCCGGTGTGCCGTTCTTCGCGTGACCTGCCTGGTGTCGCGCCGAGCGTATTCCATCGACCTTGCGACAGGCATATCAGAACTGCTACTTTGGAAGCATGAAGACCACCGTCGATATTCCTGAAGATGTGCTGGAGGATGCCATGCGTTTCGCGAAGGCGCGGACGAAGCGCCAGGCGATTGTGACGGCGGTGGAAGAGTTCAACGCCCGCCGACGCATGGCGGAGCTGGTGCGGCATGCGGGCACTTGTTCCGACCTGGTCACGACGGACGCCCTGCTGGCGGAACGGCGTCGGGGCTGACGTGATCCTGATCGACTCGTCGGCGTGGATCCATTTCCTGCGGCCCGACGGCGATGCGGACGTGCGCCAGCGCGTGCTGGTGGCGCTGCGTGCAGGTCTTGCGGCCTGGTGCCCGGTGGTGCGGTTGGAACTCTGGAACGGCGCCGGCGGGGAACGCGAGAAGGCGACGCTGCTCGACTTCGCGCGCGTGCTGCCGGAACTGCCCATCACCGCGGACGTCTGGGACCACGCGTGTGTGCTCGCACGCTCGTGTCGGAGTGCGGGCGTGAGCGTGCCGGCGACAGACCTGCTGATCGTCGCGTGCGCGCAGGTCCACGCTGCCGATGTCATCCACGCCGATGCCGACTTCGATCAGATCGTCGCACGCGATGCCGGGGAGGTCCCCCCGGCGCCCCGCCCACGGCGGGCGAAGCGATGACCACCCGCCTGCTCACCAATCGCCGAGGATCTTGCCCGGGTTCATGATGCCGAGCGGGTCGAGCGCCTGCTTGATCGCGCGCATCACCGCGATGGCGCCGTCGCCGGCCTCCTCGCGCAGGAACGGAATCTTGTGCAACCCGATGCCGTGCTCGCCCGAGCACGTGCCGCCGAGGGCGAGTGCGCGGCGCACCAGCGTGCGATTCAGGTGCTCGGCGACGTCCCACTCGGACGCGCTGTCGGGGTCGATCAGGTAGCCGAAGTGGAAGTTACCGTCGCCGACGTGCCCGAGCAGGTAGTAGGGCAGGCCCGAGGCGTCGGCCTCCGCAAGGGAGTCGAGCAGGCAGTCGGCCAGACGTGAGATCGGCACGCACGTGTCGGTGGAGATGGCGCGGCGGCCGGGGTGCGCGGCGACGGCCGCGAAGTACGCGTGGTGCCTGGCCGTCCACAGGCGTGTTCGTTCTTCCGGCGTGCTGGCCCAGGCAAACGCCTCGCCGCCGTGATCCGAGGCCGCCTCCTGCGCGTGCCGCGCCTGATCGGCGACGTCGCCCGTCGAGCCATGGAACTCGAGGAAGAGCATCGGCTGTTCGGGCAGCGCGAGGCGCGAGTACGCGTTCACCATGCGCACCGTCTGCCCGTCGACCAGCTCGCAGCGCGCGATGGGCATGCCGATCTGGATGATCTGCATCGCGGTCCGGACGGCCTCGGCGATGCCGGGGAACGAGCAGGTGGCCGCCGCGATCGATTCGGGCAGCGGGTGCAGGCGGAGCGTGGCTTCCGTGATGACGCCGAGGGTGCCCTCGCTGCCGATCAGGAGGCGCGTGAGGTCGTAGCCGGCACTGCTCTTCTTCGCGCGCGTGCCGGTGCGGATGATCTCGCCGGCCGCCGTCACGACCTCGAGCGCCAGGACGTTCTCGCGCATGGTGCCGTAGCGCACCGCGTTGGTGCCGCTGGCGCGCGTGGCGCACATGCCGCCGATCGTCGCGTCGGCGCCGGGATCGACCGGGAAGAAGAGGCCGGTGCCTTCCAGCGCTCTGCCGACGGCCGATCGCGTGACGCCCGGCTGCACGGTGATGGTCATGTCGTCTGGATGCGCGGCGACGATACGTGCCATCCGGCTGAGGTCGAGGCTGATGCCCCCGCGCACGGCGAGCAGGTGGCCCTCGAGCGACGATCCTGCGCCATAGGGGATCACCGGGTAGCGCCAGGCCGCCGCGAGCCGGACCGCGTCGCGAACATCCTCGGTCGACTCGGCGAAGACGACGGCGGCCGGTGGTGGAACGCGCGTGAAGGCCGACTCGTCGCGGCCGTGCTGGTCGCACACGGACGCCGATGTCGAGCAGCGCGCCCCGAAGCGTCCGGCGAGCGCGTCGAGCAGGTCGCGCGGCATCGGCTGGACGTCAATGGCGGCGTGCGGAATGGACGGGTGGCCGGGCGGCACCGGCTCACGATACCGCAGGCGCCCTGTCGCGCGCTGCGGTCGATCGCACGGGTCGTCGTGCGACTACCTCACAAGGGCTTCGCTCGAGGTCCTGGGAGGTACGTGTGCACGTGACGTTGTGGATTCTGCAGGTGGTCGTGGCTCTGGTCTTCCTCGCGCACGGCGTGATGTTCCTGGCGCCGTCGCCGGACATCGCGGTGCTGATGGACGCGATGTTGCCGCGGTGGTTCCAGGTCTTCCTCGGAGTGGCAGAGGTGCTCGCCGCCATCGGGCTGACGCTGCCTGGCATCACGCGCATCAAGCCCGGCCTGGTGGCGGCTGCCGCTGTCGGCGTGATGATCGTGCTCGTGTCGGCGACGCTGCTGCACCTCGTCCGCGCCGAGTACAGCTCGGCCGCGATCACGTTCGTGCTGCTGGCGCTGGCCGGCGTCGTGGCCTGGGGTCGGTGGCGTTGGCGGCCCATCACGCCTCGGCGCGGGACGTCGTTCGAACGGCTGACATCCCGGCGCGGCGCGTGAGTCGGCCCGGACCCGCTCTGCCAGTGGGGCCTATGCCTGGCCTATGCCGCCGGGCGTACGGTGCCCGTGTCGGCCGACGAGCACCCTGGGACATCCGCCAGGCTCTGGCGGTAGCCTCGCGACTGCAGTGTCGTCACGAGGGCGACGATCCGCGGGTCGTCCAGGAGCGTCTCGGCCACACAGAGTTCGTAGGCTTCGTCCTGCAGATGGATGAAGCGCAGGTGCGCCTCCGCTGCGACGGACCGGACGCAGATGCCGGCCTCCGCCCAGCCACTCGCGACCGTGGCGGCCACGGCGCGATGGTCGTGGACGACGTGGTCGTATCCGGTGGGATGCCGGCGCGTCGCCAGCAGCGTGTCGAATGTGTGGCGCGCAGCGGACCCTTCCTCGCGGTTCACCCACCGGGCCCCGGCCCGCAGCAGCGCGGTCGGCGTGCGCTCCCGACGCGAGCCGACCACGGCGATGCCCGCTTCCCACCGTACCTGGTGGAGAAGCCGGTAACCCCGGCCGAGCACCCGGCGCACCACTGCCGCATTGGTCGACCGGCCCCGTACATCCGTCACGTGCAGGCCCGCGACGTGCACCAGTCCCAGCCGCAGGAGGTCGAGGGCCTGCGCGCTCGAGCGCAGCAGGGGCAGCACGCGGACGCCGTGCTCGTGTGTCAACGGCTGGGCCAACAGGCCGACGAGGGGATCGCACCCGGCCATCACCAACGTCCTGTCAGCCGCGAACTCCCCGCGGGCGTGAAGGCACGCTCCGTCGAACCACGCGTCGTGCGGCATCACGCCGGCCGCCGTCGGCTCGACCTGATACGCGACGACGCCGCGACCGACCCTCGCGCGCCAGACGCGTCCGTCCCCTGCGGCCGGTGCCCACGCCCATGCCACGGGTGGTGTGGCGTCGACCGACGCGAAGGCCGTCTCGACGCTCTGGCCGAGGGCCGCGGCGATGCGCAGCGCCGCCGAGACCGAGGGCACGAGTCTGCCGGTTTCGATCGCACTGATCTCGGTGCGCGAGACCTCGGCGCGGTCGGCCAGCTGTTGCTGCGACCAGCCGCGGTCGCGCCGAAGCCGGGCGAGGTGGGACAGCGCTGGCGTGATGGGGTGGGGCAGCGCAGGCATGATACTGTCGGCAGCGAGACACCATCGTAGCATGCACATGTTTCGATCAGCGGCGGCCTGGCTGGTCGCCGCGGGACTCGCCGTCGCCTCGATCGCGGGACCGGCGTGCAGCGCGCCGTCGGCGGCCCCACGGGTCGCGGCCGCGTCGGATCTGCAGTTCGCGCTGACCGACGTGGCGGCGCAATTCGCGTCGGACACCGGGCAGCGCGTCGACCTCGTGTTCGGGTCGTCCGGCATGCTGGCCCGGCAGATCGAGGACGGCGCGCCGTTCGAGATCTTCCTGTCCGCCGACGAGGCGTTCGTCGATCGCCTGTCCCGCGCGGGACGAACACGCGATGACGGGACGTTGTACGCCATCGGGCGGATCGTCCTCTTCGCGCCGCCGGGGTCGCCGCTGGTGCCGGGTGAGGGCTTGCCCGGGCTCGCGCGGTTGCTCGAGCGGGGCGACGTTCCGCGTTTCGCAATCGCCAACCCCGAGCACGCGCCCTACGGCCGCGCGGCCGAACAGGCGCTGCGGACGCATGCGCTGTGGACCCCGCTGCAGCCGGCCCTCGTCCTCGGCGAGAACGTCTCGCAGGCGGCGCAGTTCGCCACGACGGGCAATGCGATCGGCGGCATCATCGCCTACTCGCTGGCCCTCGCCCCTGCGCTGCGCGAGAAGGGCACGCATGCGCTCATCCCCGCCGGCGACCACGCCCCGCTGCGCCAGCGCATGGTGCTGCTGGCCGACGCCGGTCCGGTGGCGGAGCGCTTCTACGGTTATCTCCAGGCGCCTGCCGCTCGCGCGACGCTGGCCCGGTACGGGTTCGCGCTCCCGGAGTAACGCATGGACGTCGCCGCCCTGCGCATCTCGCTCGCGCTCGCCGTCGCCACCGTCCTGGTCCTGCTACCGCTCGGTGTGTGCGCGGCGCACGCGCTGGCAGTCCGCACATTCCGCGGCAAGGCCGTCGTCGAAGCGCTCGTGGCCGTGCCCCTGCTGCTGCCTCCGACCGTGCTGGGGTTCTACCTGCTGCAGCTGTTCAGTGACCGCGCGCCGCTCGGCGCCGCCTTCGCAGCCGTCGTCGGACAGCCGCTGGCGTTCTCGTTCGCCGGCCTGCTGGTGGCCTCGGTGATCGTCAACGTGCCGTTCGTCGTGCAGCCGATTCAACGGGCATTCGAAGCGGTGCCTGAGGAGGTACGGGACGCGGCGGCGTGCTCCGGCCTGTCGCCCCTGCAGCGGTTCCTGCGGATCGAGGTGCCGCTGGCCTGGCCGGGCATCGTCACCGCCGCGATGCTGGCGTTCGCGCACACGCTCGGCGAGTTCGGCGTCGTGCTGATGGTGGGCGGCAACATTCCCGGTGAGACGCGCACGCTCAGCATCGCCATCTACGACCGCATGCAGGCGTTCGACGACCGCGCCGCCGGCGTCATGGCGGCGACGCTGCTGGCGATCGCCGTGGCGACGCTCAGCCTCACGACGTGGCTCGCGCAGTCGACAAGGCGCCGGCGTGGGTAGCGCGCTGTCGGTGCGACTGCACCAGCGCGACCCCGTCCCGCTGGACGTGTCGTTCACGTGCGAGCCCCGGCAGGTGCTGGCGATCTTCGGTCCGTCCGGCAGCGGCAAGACGACGATTCTCCGCAGTATCGCCGGCCTCCATCATCCGGCGGAGGCCCTGGTGCGCGTCGGGTCGGACACCTGGTGCGACTCGTCGACACGCATCGACGTGCCCGTGCACCGGCGTGCCGTTGGCGTGGTCTTCCAGGAGTACGGCCTGTTCCCGCATCTGACGGCGCTCGGCAACGTCATGACGGCGCTGGGGCACCTCCCCCGCGCTGAACGGGCGGCGCGTGCCGACGCGTTGCTGCGCCTCGTGCATCTCACCACCCACGGCGACCGCCGGCCCTCCGAACTCTCGGGCGGGGAGCGGCAGCGCGTGGCGGTAGCCCGTGCGCTTGCGCGTGACCCGGCGGTGCTGCTGCTCGACGAACCGTTCGCGGCCGTCGATCGCACGGTCCGCCGGCACCTGCAGGACGAGATCGACGAGATTCGTCATTCGCTCGACATACCGGTGGTCCTGGTGACACACGACTTCGATGACGTCCTGCGTCTGGCGAGCCACATCGTGCTGCTCGATCGCGGTCGCGTCCTGGCGAGCGGCGCGCTGCAGGACCTCACGAGCCGGCCCGACATGCCGTGGCTGCGATCCGCTGTGGGGTTGGGCAGCCTGTGGGAGGCGACGGTGGCACGCACGCTGCCGGACCGCCGCCTGGCCGAGCTGGCCGTCGCCGGTGGGACGCTGCTGGCCCCCGGCCGGTCCTTGTCGGCCGGCATGAAGGTGCGCGTGCGCATTCCCGCGCGCGACGTCATTCTCGCGACGGAGGTGCCGCGCGGCCTCAGCCTGCACAACGCGTTGTCAGGCGTGGTGTCGGCGATCGAAGTCGATGCGAGCGCCGACTGCGCCATCGTCCAGATGCGCGTCGGCGACCAGCAACTGCTGGCGGAGGTCACACGTGATGCGGTATCCCGTCTCGGTCTGGCCGTCGGGCAGCCCGTTCATGCGCTGATCAAGTCGGTGTCCCTGGAGCTGCGCGGGCCGGCCGTGGCGTCTGAGGCGCCGCGATGAACCGGCGTGTGCGGCACACGTGCATGGACGCCAGTCCCGCACAATCTCCTCGCCGACGTCAATATCAGAGCCGGGCTGATCGAGAACCGCTGGTCTTCCCGGCAGGGCTTTCCCGTGAACCACGATACGACTTGCTGGTGACCAACGTTCCAGCGCTCGCACTCGGAGTATCCTGTAACGCAGGAGAACGCCATGGACGTCGAACGCAGCGCGCAGGAGTTCCGTAGCCGACTGGGCAGCCTGCTCAAGTGCGTGCAGCCAGCCGTGAACCCGCGGACCAGTCTGCAGCGGCGCGGCGACCGCTGGACGATTCGGGCGCGCGTCGGGACCTTTCGTGTCTTTCGCGTCAGTCCGCGCATGCTGACCTTCGACTCCGAGGAACTGCGGCTGCCGGCAGACATGCCCCTGTCGATCGCCGAGGCCGGCATCCAGGCACACACGCTGATGGTGGCCCTCGAAGCCCTGGCGCCCGACACGGCTGCCGACTGGGAGACGGTACTTGGACAGGCGGAGGACGACCTCCACGCGCTGGTCGGCGACGAACTCCGCACCGCCTTCGTGCGACGTGGACTGCGGGGCGTGCGCAAGGTGGCCGCGCAGGTGCCGCTCGACGCCGTGGCCGACGCGACAGCCGAACCCACCGACGTGGCCGTGCTCGTGCGCGCCTTCGCGCACCCCGACGTGCTCGAGCCGCTGCGCAGCGACGACCCGCTCGCCCCAGCTCGGCTTCGGGGCCTGCAGGAACGCGAGCGCTTGCTGCAGGCCGAAGGCGGCACCTGGGATGCCGTCGCCGTCGCGTCGCACCTGCGCCTGACGCGCCAGGCAGTGAACCGCCGGCGCCAGAAGGGCGCGCTCCTGGCACTCGACGCCGGTCGTCGGGGCTTCATCTACCCGGCCTGGCAATTCACTCGGCAGGGTACCGTGGCCGGTCTCGAGCACGTCCTGGACGCACTGCGGCCCCATGACCCGTGGATGCAGCAAGCCTTCGTCCTGGCTCCCAACGTCAGGCTCGACGGCCAGACGCCGTTGGCAGCGATGCGTGCCGGCCGGTCGGACGAGGTCGTGGAAGCCGCGTCGGCGTCCGGAACGCATGGCGCGGCGTGACCTCGGGCCGCTGGCCGCGCCGCCAGCTTCGTTGGCCACACGCGCGCTGCCGCTCACGACATGGGCCTCGACGCTCGTCCGCCTCCATCGACTCGACCACGCCCCGCTCTTCTTCGGCCGGACGGGCACGAACCGCTTCGACGCGCCCGACCGATCCTACGGTGTCCTCTACTTGACCGGGTAGAGGCGGTCGGCGATCGTGTCGCGATGGAAGGCCGAGTGCTCGCGGATGTCGGCCCACCCGCCGGCAACGCCGGTGCTTGCCGCGGCGGCGGCCGCGCGGTCGGTGCCGAAGTCCTGCCAGGAGTCGTACCGGCTGATCGTCAGGAAGGTCCAGTCGCCGCCCTCGAGGTGCTGCAGGATCACGGTGCCGGGCTGCACCTTGCTCGGCGCACCCGCGGCGCTCAGCGCCGCCAGCAGCGCGGCGCGATGGCCGGGCACGGCACGCTGCACGCTCACGATGTAGACCTGGCTCGACGCGTTCGCCGATCCACCGATCCCCATCTGCCTGGTGAACTCGCCCCACGACGGCCCGGTGACGAACGTGTCGCTGTGCCACGCGCCGAGCGCCTGCGCACCGGCTGGCGGGGGCTGGGTGGTCGCCGCGATCTCGGCCTTCGCGCCCATGTGCTGAATCACGACGAAGTCCCAGTCGTCGCCTTCCTGGTGCCGCAGGACCACGAAGTGATCCGGCATGGCCAGGGAGCTGTCGGGCGTCATCAGCTCCTTGGCGTGCGCCACGGCCTGCCCGGGGGCCGACTTGGCGAAGTGTACGTGGTAGATGTCCGTGCCGGTGGCCGGCGCGGTCTGCGCGGAGGCCGTCGCCGCGGCAGCAACGCACGAACAGACAACGAGACCTGCAACGATGGTTCGCATCGAACCCTCCTGTCCTGCCGACGCCGAAAGTCAAGCCCCCGGACGAGTTCTCGGGAGGCCAGTTCGGCTGGGGGACCGCCGCAGACCCTATCACGGATGAGTTTAGGGGAGGAAGTTCGTCAGCTTCAGCCGTGAGGCACCAGGCCGCGCACGAACGCGAGCCGAAGCCAGCCGCCAACGTGATAATCATGCTGTTCTGGAAACAGATCCCTCGTCTTCGACGGATTCCTGTAGGTTTGCAGTCCTGACATGCTGCTGGAGACGCCCTTTCACCCGCGAACCGCCCCGTTGATACGGGCGCAGACCTGGCGTCGCTGGGCCGGTCATCAGGTCGCGTCGGCGTACGACCCCCAGCCCGATCGCGAGTACGCGGCGATCCGCAATGCGGCGGCGCTTCTCGACGTGTCGCCGCTCTACAAGTACCTGATCACGGGACCCGACGCGGCGCGGCTGCTCGACCGTATGGTCACACGGGACGTAACCAGGTGCGCCGTCGGCCAGGTGCTGTACACACCGTGGTGCGACGCCCACGGCAAGGTGATCGACGACGGCACGATCAGCCGCCTCGACGCTGGTACGTACCGCCTGACGAGCGCCGAGCCGAACACGCGGTGGCTGCGGCTGAACGCGCAGGGCATGGACGTGAACATCGAGGACGTGTCGGCACAGGTCGGAGCGCTCGCGCTCCAGGGCCCCTTGTCCCGGGCCATCCTCGAGCAGTTGTGCCCGGCGGACGTCGGCTCGCTCAGGTATTTTCGACTCGTCCACACCAGGCTGCGCGACGTGCCTGTCACGATCTCGCGCACCGGCTACACGGGCGACCTCGGCTTCGAGATCTGGGTTCCCGCCGAGCGCGCCGTCGAGGTGTGGGACGCGCTCATCGCCGCCGGCACGCCGTACGGCATCACTCCGGCGGGGATCTGGGCGCTCGACATCGCGCGCATCGAGGCCGGCCTCATCATGCTCGACGTGGACTACGTCCCGGCGCACCACGCGCTCATCGAGGATCAGAAATCGACGCCTCACGAGATCAACCTCGGCTGGACCGTGAGCGAGACGAAGGGGCCGTTCAACGGGCAGGGCGCGCTCCGCGAACAGAAACGGCGCGGCGCAGCGTGGAGCTTCGTCGGGCTCGAGGTGGACTGGGTGTCGTTCGAGCGGCTGCACCACGAGCGCGGCCTCGCGCCGCACGTACCGAACATCGCGTGGCGGGCGAGCGCGCCCATCCATCGTAGTGGGAAGCAGATCGGTTACGCGACCAGCGGAACGTGGTCGCCACTCCTCAAGAAGTACATCGTGCTCGGCCACGTCGACGCCGCACATGGCGCGCCGGGCACGGAGGTCGAGCTGGAGATGACCGTCGAGCACCGTCGAAAACGGCCGCGCGCAACGATTCGCAGGCTTCCCTTCTTCGACCCGCCGAGGAAGCGCGCGTGACACTCCTCCTTCCGTGACGTGGCCAGCAACCGGTACGACGCGATCGTCATCGGCGGCGGCCACAACGGCCTCGTCGCCGCCGCCTACCTCGCGCGGGCGAAGAAGCGGGTCGTGGTGCTCGAACGCCGTCCGCTCGTCGGCGGCGCGGCCGTGACGGAGGAGATCCACCCCGGCTTCAAGTTCTCCGTCTTCTCGTACGTCGTGAGCCTGCTGCGGCCCGAGATCATTCGCGATCTCGACCTGCCGGCGCACGGACTGCAGATCCTCCCGCTCGAGAGCACGGTGACGCCGCTCGAGAACGGCGATTACCTCGCCGGGTGGGCCGATGCGGACGAGACACGGCGCGAGCTGCGTCGCCATTCGCCGCACGACGCCGAGGCGATGGCGATCTTCGGGCGCCTGATGCAACACATGGCGATGGCGGTGAAGCCGATCCTCGGCATGGTCCCCCCCGATCCGGCGTCGTTGTCCCCCGGCGACCTCAAGGGACTGCTCACGCTCGGCGGACACTTCCGCTCCCTGGGCGCCGAGCGATTCCACGCGCTCTACAAGCTCATGACCATGAGCAGCGCGGATTACCTGGACGAATGGTTCGAGTTCGGTCCGCTCAAGGCGACGAAATCGGCCAGCGGCATCATCGGGACGTTCCTCGGGCCGCGCTCGCCGGGGTCGGCCTACGTGCTGCTGCACCACTACATGGGCGAGATCGACGGCGCGTTCCGCGCGTGGGGATTCCAGAAGGGCGGCACTGGCGGAATCAGTGGTGCCATTGCGAGCGCCGCGCGCTCGTATGGGGCTGAGATCCGGACGGACGCGCCGGTCGAGAAGGTCCTCACGAAGGGCGGCACCGTGGTTGGCGTCGCGCTCGCGAACGGCGACGAGTTCCGCGCGCCGATCGTGGTGTCTGGACTCGACCCGCGCCGGACGTTCCTGAACCTGCTCGATCCGCGTCAGTTGCCGGCGGATCTCGTGGATGGCGTGAACCGCTACAAGTTCCGCGGCTCGTCCGGCAAGGTGAATCTCGCGCTCAGCGGTCTTCCCGAGTTCACCTGCCTGAAGCACGACACGGGACTCATGCTGCGCGCGACGCGGGGCGCGTTCTCGATCTCGCCGAGCATCGAGTACCTCGAGCGCGCCTACGACGACGCGAAGTACGGCCAGTTCTCCGCGAACCCGTACATGGACATCGTCGTCGGCTCGATGATCGATCCCGGCATGGCGCCGCCCGGCAAACACGTCATGAGCATCTTCGTCCAGTACGCGCCGTACAACATCACCGGCGGCTGGAACGATGCGAACCGCGACGCCTTCGGCAACGCGGTGATCAAGACGCTGGCGCGCTTCGCGCCGAACATCGAGTCGCTGATCCTGCACAAGCAGGTGCTGACGCCGGCCGACATCGAGCGCATCACCGGACTGAGCGAGGGCAACATCTTCCAGGGCGAACTCGCGCTGCACCAGCTGTTCTTCCTGCGGCCGGTCCCCGCATGGGCGAAGTACCGCACGCCAGTGCGCGGATTCTGGCAGTGCGGCGCCGGCACGCATCCCGGTGGAGGAATCATGGGGGCAAGCGGAAGACTCGCGGCGCTGGAGATCCTCGGCGCGTGACATACGATGCCATCGTGATCGGCGCCGGCCCGAACGGCCTCGTCGCCGCGACGACGCTGGCGATGCGGGGCACACGCGTGCTCGTGCTCGAGAGCGCGCCGGAGATCGGCGGCCACACGCGGACCATCGAGTTCGCGCCCGGTTTCCGCTCGCCGCTCAACGAGGACTGCGGCTGGATTCCGCCCCGCGTCCGCTCGGTCGTCGGGGGATTCAAGGGGTTGACGCAGGTTCCGCTCGACGCCTCGATGACCGTGGCCGGCGCGGACGGCGCGCGGCTCACGCTGCACTCGAGTCCCGAGAAGGCCGCCGCGGAGATTCGCGTCCACTCGGATCGCGACGCGGCGCGGTGGCCGGCATTCGTCGCGCGCCTGCAGAGGTTCGCCGGGATTCTCGCCGAGCTGTATCAGCTCGCGCCGCCGGACATCGACACCCGATCGGTGGGTGAGATCCTTCCGCTCGTCGGCGTCGGACGCAAGCTGCGCGCGCTGGGCCGTGCGGACATGACCGAGTTCCTGCGGGTCGTGCCGATGTCCGTGCAGGATCTTCTGGACGATACCTTCGAGAGCGAGCTGCTCAAGGCCGCCCTTGCGGCGTGCGCGATTCGCGATCTGCAGCAGGGCCCGCGCTCCGGCGGCACGACGTTCAACCTGCTGCACTACATGGTGGGCGCGCCTGACGGCTCGGTGCGGGGACGACATCGCTTTCTCGAAGCGCCCGACAGCTTCGTGAAGGCCGTCGCCGACGCAGCCCGCACGCGCGGTGTCGAGATCCGGACGGGAGCGCCGGTCGTTCGCATCGACGTTCGCGAGGGCGCCATTGCGGGCGTGGTCCTCGAGGGCGGCGAGGAGATCGCCGCTCCGCGTGTCATCTCCACCGCCGACCCCAGCCGGACGGTGCGAATGGTGGATCCCGTGTGGCTCGATCCCGAGTTCATGCTCGGCGTCAGGAACGTCAAGCTCCGCGGGTGCACCGCGTTCGTGTTCTTCGCCGTGGATGCGGAAATCGCCGGCAAAGCCCATCACTCGACGACCGCGACGATCAGCCTCACGGCGGACACCACGACGCTGGAGAAGGCGGCCGACGCGGCCAAGTACGGCGAGTTGTCCGCCGAGCCCCACGTCGAGTTCTTCATCCCGTCGCAGCGGTGGCCCGGGCTCGCTCCGGACGGCACGCACGTCATTGCCGCGCGCGTGCAGTACGCGCCGTACCACCTCGAGGGCGGGTGGACCGAGGCCCGGACCGCGGCGCTCCGGGACAAGGCGACGGCCGCGATCGCACGCCTGATCCCGGAATTCGAGCACGCTATTCTTCATAGCGCGGTCCTCACGCCGCGCGACGTCGAGGAACGTTTCGGCGTCACCGAGGGCGCGCTCACGCACGGAGAGATGACGCTCGATCAGATCCTCTTCATGCGGCCCGTGCCGGGCTGGGGCCGTTACGCGATGCCGATCGATGGTCTCTTCCTCGGCGGTGCGGGTGCGCATCCCGGGCCGGGGATCCTTGGCGGCGCGGGGTATCTCGCCGCGCGCGCAGCCCTGCGGCAGATCTGAACGACGAGCTCGAGTCTTGCTGGATGCATGTTGCCTCTGGGCAGACGCCGTCATGGAAGAGGTGATCGTAAGATTCTTCGCGAACCTGTCTGGCCGCGTGGGCGCACGGACTCGTCCAGCACGCACGGGGTCGTGTAATCGTGGGCGTCTGCATGCGAATCGAAGTGCTGGATGATGCCGAGGCCGTCGCGCGCATGGCGGCGGCCGTCATCGCCGAGGATTGCCGCGCCGCCGTCCGCTCGCGGGGCCGCTTCGTCGCGGCCATCAGCGGCGGACGCACGCCGTGGCAGATGCTCCGGGTACTGGCGGACGAGGACGTCCCATGGGCCCACGTCCACGTGGCGCAGGTGGATGAGCGTCTGGCTCCCGCCGGGCACGCCGATCGGAACCTCACGCACCTGCGGGAGAGCCTGCGTCGCGCGCCGATCGCCGCCGGGCGGATTCTCGCGATGCCGGTGGAGGCGCCTGACCTGGAGGCCGCTGCCGGACGCTACGCGGCTGGGCTGGCGACGGTCGCCGGGTCACCGCCGCTGCTCGACCTCGTCCACCTGGGTCTCGGCACTGACGGTCACACGGCCTCACTGGTGCCCGGCAGCCCTGTCCTCGACGTCACCACCGCCGATGTGGCGCTGACCGGCGAGTACCAGGGCCGGAGGCGGATGACGCTCACCTACCCGATACTCAATCGCGCCAGGCGCGTCCTGTGGGTCGTGACGGGGCGCGACAAGGCTGAACCGCTCGCCCGGCTGTTGAATGGCGATGTCTCGATTCCGGCCGGCCGGGTGCGTCAGGACCTGGCGCTGGTGCTCGCCGATCGCGCGGCCGCGGGCAGCCTCGACACGTTCGCGACGAAGAGGTGAAGAAGTTTGGCGCTACACTCGGCTCACCCCGAGAGGACTGGAGATGCCGAGACCATTGCCGACGCCCTACACCGTTGCCTTCGCGTTCGTCCTCGTGCATGCGCTGCCGCAGATCCTGTCTGCGCAATCGTCGGGCGGCTACCTCACGCCACCGCAGGCGATCGTCGACATCATGGACGCGGTGCCGCTGCCAACCGTCGTCGTGAGCCCGTCGCGCGACGTCCTCGCGCTCGTGCATCGCCCCGGCATGCCGCCCATCGCCGAGGTCGCGCAGCCCATGCTGCGAATCGCCGGCATGCGCATCAACCCGCGCAACAACGGTCCGCATCGCACGTCGGGTGCCACCGGCATCACGTTGCGCACCGTGGCGACGGGTGCCGAGCGGACGGTGCCCGTCCCGGCCGACGCGCGCATCGGCGCGGTGACCTTCTCGCCCGACGGCCGGTACCTCGCCTTCACCAACGCGCGCGACGCCGCCATCGATCTGCACCTCGTCGACGTCGTCTCGGGACAGGCGCGCCAGGTGACGGGCGCCGCGGTCAACGAGGTGAGCATCGGCTGCGAGTGGCTCGACGACAGCTCGGCGCTGCTGTGCGGCCTCGTGCCAGGGTCGCGCGGGTCCGCGCCAGTGGACCCCGGCGTGCCCGCCGGCCCCAACATCCAGGAGAACCAGGGCCGCAGCGGCGCCATCCGCACCTATCAGGACATGCTCTCGAGCGCGCACGACGAGGCGCTGTACGAGCACTACATGCAGACGCAACTCGCGTTCGTGGACGCCGCCAGCGGCGCGCGTACGGACGTGGGCACGGCCGGCATGATCGACAGCGCGAGCGCGTCGCCCGATGGCCGCTTCGTCCTGGTGTCGCGCGTCAAGCGACCGTTCTCGCGCCTGTTGCCCGCGTACCGCTTTCCGCACGACGTCGAGGTGTGGAACCGCGCCGGTACTCTCGTTCGCACGGTGGCCGACGTCCCCATGGGCGACACCATCCCGATCAACGGCGTCGTCACGGGGCCGCGCTCCCATCGCTGGGTGCCGGTGGAATCGGCAACGCTCGTGTGGGCAGAGGCGCTCGACGAGGGCGACCTGAAGAACGACGTGCCGCACCGCGATCGCCTGCTGACGCTCGCCGCGCCGTTCACTGGCCAGCCAGTACAGGTCGCGCAGACCGAGTACCGCTACGGCGGCGCGAGCTGGACCGACACGGGCACCATCCTCCTGACCGAGAACGACCGCGAGACACGGATGACGCGTACGTGGGTGCTGACGCGTGCGTGGGACGATCCCCGGAAGCTCTGGGACCGCAGGCAGCAGGATCGCTACGGCGACCCCGGACGCCCCGTGATGCGGCCGGGCCGCGGCACCATCCTGCAGGCCGGCGATGCCATCTACCTGACGGGCAACGGCGCGTCGCCTGAAGGTGACCGGCCCTTCCTCGATCGGCTCGACCTGAAGACCTTCGCGACCGAGCGCCTGTTCCACTCGGGCGCGGACAGCTACGAATCGATCGTGGCGCTGCTTGCCGACGATGCGAGCCGCGTGATGACGTCGTACGAGACGCGCACGGCGCCGCCGAACTACTACGTCCGGACGCTTCCGGGCGGCGAGCGCCAGGCCGTCACCACGTTCGCGGATCCGCATCCGCAGATCACCAGGGCGATGACGGATCGGATGTTCGTCACCTATCAGCGCAAGGACGGCGTCGGGCTGAGTGGCACGCTCTACCTGCCGGCTGGCTACCGGCAGGGCCAGCGCGTGCCGATGCTCGTGTGGGCCTACCCGCAGGAGTTCGTGGACGCCGACGCCGCCAGCCAGGTCATCGGCTCGCCGCACCGCTTCACGTTCGTGCGCGGGGCCTCGCACCTGCTGCTGCTCGCGCACGGCTACGCCGTCTTCGATGGCCCGACGATGCCCATCGTTGGACCGGGTGAGAGCGCAAACGACACATACGTCGAGCAACTCGTCGCCAGCGCGCAGGCGGCGGTCGACAAGGCTGTCGAACTCGGGATCACCGACAGGCACCGTGTCGGCGTCGGCGGACACAGCTACGGCGCTTTCATGACGGCGAACCTGCTGGCGCACTCGGACATCTTCGTCGCGGGCGTTGCCCGCAGCGGCGCCTACAACCGCACGCTGACGCCGTTCGGCTTCCAGGCCGAGGCCCGCACGTATTGGGAGGTGCCGGAGGTTTACCTGAAGATGTCGCCGTTCAACGCCGCACACCGGATCAACGAGCCGATTCTGCTCATCCACGGCGAGGCCGACAACAACTCGGGGACGTTCCCCATGCAATCCGAGCGGATGTACATGGCCCTCAAGGGCCACGGGGCGACCGTGCGGTACGTGACGCTGCCGGCCGAATCGCACGGCTACGCGGCGCGTGAATCGAACCTGCATGTGGTGGCCGAGACGGTCGCCTGGCTCGACCGGTACGTGAAGGACGCCGTGTCCACGGACAGCAGCGGGGAGGCTCGCAACGATGCACAGCGCCTGGGCCACTGACCTTCGCCTTGCCATTCGCCAGCTCTGGAAGAAGCCGGCGTTCACCTGCGTCGCCGCCGGCACGCTGGCGCTCGGAATCGGCGCGGCCACCGCGTTGTTCAGCGTCGTCCATGGCGTGCTGATCAGCCCGTACCCCTATGCGAATCCGGACGGGATCTGGACGCCCGGGATCAGTGCCGCCAGCGGCGCACAGCGGCT
>CAYMAG010000014.1:0-1432 GCA_964388335.1 uncultured Vicinamibacteraceae bacterium
ACACGCACTTCCGCGAGATCTGCGAGATCATGCGCGCCTACGACGTGTCGTTCTCCCTCGGCGACGGCCTGCGCCCGGGCTCGATCGCCGACGCGAACGACGCCGCGCAGTTCGGTGAGCTGCAGACGCAGGGGGAGTTGACGAAGATCGCCTGGGAATACGACGTGCAGGTGATGAACGAAGGCCCCGGCCACGTGCCCATGCACCTCATCAAGGAGAACATGGAGAAGCAGCTCGAGTGGTGCGCCGAAGCGCCGTTCTACACGCTCGGGCCGCTGACGACCGACATCGCACCCGGGTACGACCACATCACGTCAGCCATCGGCGCGGCGATGATCGGCTGGTACGGCACCGCGATGCTCTGCTACGTCACACCGAAGGAACACCTCGGCCTGCCGAATCGCGACGACGTGAAGGCTGGTGTTATCGCGTACAAGATCGCGGCGCACGCCGCGGACCTGGCCAAGGGACACCCGCGCGCGCAGGCGTGGGACGATGCGTTGTCGAAGGCGCGGTTCGAGTTCCGCTGGCAGGACCAGTTCAACCTCGCGCTCGATCCTGTGACCGCACGCGCGTTCCATGACGAGACGCTGCCGGCCGACGGGGCCAAGCTCGCGCACTTCTGCTCGATGTGCGGACCGAAGTTCTGCTCGATGGAGATCACCCAGCAGGTGCGTGAGTACGCCGCCCGGAAGGGGCTCGACGAGCAGGCGGCGCTCGAAGCGGGGCTGGCGGAGAAGTCGGAGGACTTCGCGCGGGCGGGGGCGCTCTACGTGCCGAAGGCGGCCGATGAGCCGTAGGCGACTGGTTCACCTATCGTGCGTTCCGCGTCGTGTGGTGCGCCGGGCTGTAACAACGAGTCCGCGCGGTGTCCTGGCCGTGACGCGCCAGCGGACGTATCACGGCTTCCGGTAAGCGCTGCCGCGCAACTGCTCGATCACCTCACGCTCGGGGCGGCCCACCAGTTCGTCGACAGCAGGTGATGCGACAGGACTCAGCCGCTTCACGGTGCCATCCGTAGCATCCACACCCAGATAGCCCTCGAGACCGTTCACAGGTACCCATATGGCGCCCTGACCTCCCTCGATGAGGTTGGCAGCGTCCCGCTCCGTCAAGAAGAGGACGCCGCGGTCTGCCTTACGAAGTGGCACCATGCCCGGCGTGAACGTCGTCGCACTGGTGCCGTCCTCGAAACGAAGGTACCCGCCAGGAGTCGCGACGAAGAGGTATGGCGCATCGAGTGAGCCGGATACGATGGTGTCCACGTTCAATGTCAGGACTGTGTAGATATCTCTGCCCGACGCGCTCAGATGCGGGCTCGCGTGAGTGACAACGCCACTCAGCACGAGGTCGCTCGCCGTCATGAGCGACTCACCGTCGGCGTGCACCGCGACCGTGGAAAGAAAGCCTTGGTGACCTTCGTAATGCCGCG
>CAYMAG010000014.1:1532-3810 GCA_964388335.1 uncultured Vicinamibacteraceae bacterium
CGGGAGCGCGTGCAAACAGAGCAGTGGCTGGTCGCTGGAATGACTCGCTTCACCGAAGAGGTGGAGAAGCGGCGCCCGGCCCGGGGAGACCGTAGCGAGGCATGGAGCCTGGCGGGGTGCCGAGGCGGTCTCCCTCGTATCGGTTGAGGGCGACGCGTGGCGGCGCCGCGGGTCCTCCGGAGCGGGCCAGGTGTTCTGCGCCGTTGATGCTGCGGTCTGTTGCGGTCAGGTCTGTCCGAGCGAGTCCGCTGCGGCGGGTCGACCAGGGCTCGGCGGCAGCAGGCGTCCGCCGACTGTGCGGCCGGCGACCAGCATCACGCCACGCACGCACGGCGCCCAGAGCCCGGGGAGACCGTAGCGAGGCATCAAGCCTGCGGGTGCCGATGCGGTCTCCCCGGTATCGGTCGAGGGCGACGGCGTAGCGTGGCCGCCGGCCGCACCGGAGGTGGCGCCTGCTGCCGCCGAGCCATCGTCGACCTGGCACGGCTACAGACTCTTTCCAGACCTGACCCTCCCGTGTGCCACTTCAGGCCTGACCCCATCGCTACTCCGCGGTCTTCCAGTGCATCTCGGCGAACGGTATCGGGTCGGCGCGCCGCCCCGCGATGTGCTGGGCGATCTGGCGTGCGTGGAAACGGCCGTTCTCGATGAACCAGCGATTGGTCTTCATCCCGCCGCACACCGTGCCTGCCAGATGCAGTCCGGGTCGTGCGCTCTCGAATGTCGCCTCGTCGTAGATCGGCGTGCGCCACCCATCGTCTGCGAACGTGACGCCGAGGCGCTCGAGGAAGGAGAAGTCGGGCTGGTATCCGGTCATGGCCAGCACGAAGTCGTTCGCGACCTCTTCGGCACCCCGAGGCGTACGCAGCAGCAGCGACGTGTCGCGAATCTCCTCCACCGTCGTGTCGAACCGCGCGACGATGCTGCCTTCCCTGATGCGGTTCTCGAGGTCGGGGCGAATCCAGTACTTGATCGTGTCCGACAGCGCCGGCCCGCGCACGATGAGCGTGACCTCGGCGTCGTGCCGGTACAGGTCGAGCGCGGCCTTGGCCGCCGAGTTCTTCGCGCCGATGACAGCGACGCGCTGCCGGAAGTAGGGATAGGGCTCCCGGTAATAGTGCGTCACCTTCGGCAGGTCTTCCCCGGGAACGTTGAGCCGGTTCGGCAGGTCGAAGAATCCGGTCGAGACGATGAGGTGCCCTGAGCGGTGCACGCCCTTGTCGGTGACCACCTCGAACGCGCCGACGTCGCCTCGCACGTCCGTCACTCGCTCGTATTGCCGAACGTCGAGACGCTCGCGCACCGTGACCCCACGGTAGTACTCGATGGCCTCTTCGCGCGTCGGCTTGTACCCCTGCACGGGAAAGGGATAGCCGCCAATCTCGATGAGATCGGGCGTCGAGAAGAACTCCATCCGGCTCGGATAGCCGACGATCGAATTCACGAGCGCCTGCTGCTCGATGACGCGTGCCGAGAGCCCCACGCGCTGCGTCTCGATGGCGCAGGCGAGTCCTACCGGTCCGGCGCCGATGACGGTGACGTCTACCATCCCTTCAGTATCCCTGACCCGGCGAGTCGGGCGGTAGTCGGATGCCATACAATCGCCTGTGCTGATGACTCCGGAACTCGAAGTACTTCGACGCCTGCAGGCGTTCGAACGTGAAGCGGCGGCCGTGCAGGGGCGGCTGACTGGCCTGCCCCAGCGGCGTGCGGACGTGCAGACGACGATCGACGCGGCCCGCCATCACCTGGCCGAGCTGCAGGCCCAGGTGGACGATCGTCAGGCCAGGCGCCGCAAGGGCGACGGCGAGGTCGGCGCGCTGCAGACGCGGCTGAAGAAGTACCGCGACCAGCTGATGACGGTGACGACCAACCGCGAGTACGAGGCGATGCAGCACGAGATCGCCACGGTGGATGGCCAACTGAAGGCGGTCGAGGACGAGGTCATCGGCTGGATGATGGAGATTGAGGATCTGGAGCCGCGGGTCGCCGCGGCCGAGGTGGCGTTGAAGGATGCGGCGGATGCCGCCGACATCGCACTGGCGCAGCTCGTGGCCGAGGAACGGAAGGACAGGCTGGAGCTGGCCGCCTGCGAGGGACACGTGGAGGCGGAGCGCGCGGCGCTCAGCCCCGCAACGCTCGCCCTGTACGACCGCGCGTCGAAACGCTATCCGCTCAGCGCCATCGCCGAAGTGAAGGACGAGTCGTGCGCCGCGTGCAACGTCCGCCTCCGGCCGATGGTCGTCAGCGACATCAGGCGGCGGGGCACGCTCGTGCA
>CAYMAG010000014.1:3910-67463 GCA_964388335.1 uncultured Vicinamibacteraceae bacterium
GCCTGTAGCCTGAAGCCTGTAGTCTGCAGACCTTGAATGAGACAATGTGCCCATGTTGACGGCGTACACGGACGGCGGCGCGCGGGGCAATCCCGGTCCCGCCGGTTATGGCGTGCAGGTGGTGGACGGTGACGGTACGGTCGTGGCAGAACTCCACGAGCCTCTGGGACACACCACCAACAACGTGGCCGAGTATCGTGGCCTGATCGCCGCGCTGGCCTGGGCCATCGAGCACG
This sequence comes from uncultured Vicinamibacteraceae bacterium, assembly GCA_964388335.1. Taxonomy (GTDB): domain Bacteria; phylum Acidobacteriota; class Vicinamibacteria; order Vicinamibacterales; family Vicinamibacteraceae; genus JAEZDP01. The sequence goes on from CAYMAG010000014.1 coordinate 4,147, forward strand.
AGGTGACGGCTCTCCGTGTGCGCATGGACTCGGAACTCATCGTCAAGCAGATGCGTGGCGTCTACAAGGTCAAGCATCCAGGCCTGCAGCCGCTGCACGCCGAGGCGCGCGCGCTCGTGACGCGGATCGGACGTGTCGTCTTCGAACACGTGAGGCGCGAGCAGAACCGCGAAGCCGATCGGCTGTCGAATCTCGCCATGGATCTGGCGTCCGGCAAGCGTCCGGTGGTGCCTGCGACTGCCGACGCAAGAACCAACGCGTCAGGATCATCTGACGCATCAAGCGCGCCCGCGCCGCCCGTGATTGCGATTCCCCGTCCCGCCGCGCGCGAGAGGCATCCCGAGCCGAAAGGCCGGGCGAAGCGTGTCGCGCCCATCCACTCGGCGAAGCCTGCACGCTTCGACTTCGGTACGGAGTGACGTCGGCCGGCCGGGTGCGGCGTCAGCGCAGCCTGATCGCGGCGACCATCCGGCCGGCCCTTGCGCCATCCACGCGGTACGAATGAAACACGTCCGCGTGGGCCGCCGTGCACAGACGCGCGACATGAATCCGGTCTGGATCGACGCCCGCGAGCGCCAGCTGCTCCGCGTTCGCGCGCCAGAGGTCCAGACGAAATCGCCCGTTCGCGGTCGGTGAACACCACCGTGACACGTGCATCTCGTCGAAGCGCCGGGCGAAGCCCGCAGGCACGTCTGGCCCCACTTCGTACCGGTCGGGGCCGATGCTCGGGCCGATGGCCGCGATCAGGTCGCCGGCGCGCACGCCGTAGCGTTCCTCGAGCAGCGAGACGATGTGCAGGGACGCGCCGAGGGCCGTGCCTCGCCACCCGGCATGCACGGCGGCGACCACGCGGCGCCGCGGATCCACGAGCAGCACAGGCACACAGTCCGCCGTCCGAATCGCCAGCGCGGCATCGTCGCGCTCCGTCACCAGCAGGTCGCCTTCCGGCCATGCGTCGCGTCCTGGCGGCACGCAGTCGGCCACGGTCACGTCGATACCGTGCACCTGCCGCACACGCCACAGCCGCTCGACGGAAACGCCGAGCGCTCCGGCGACCTCGCCCCAGCCGGGCGCGGACTCGGGCCCGGCCACGTCGACCCCGCGCGCCGAGAAGAAGTGCCACGCGTGCTCCGCGAGCGCGTCGCATACCAGGGCCGGACCCCAGGACGTCTCACTCCACCTGAACGGCGACGCAGGCACTGGCAAAGGAGCCATCGACATCGGCATTCGCATACTGACGCACGCGCCCCGAGTCGTCCAGTCCGTTCGCGGTCCCCTTTTTTCGAGGGAACCGCAGATGTCCTGCAGGGAAACCAGCGGTTCCGCGTGGACCCTCGCGGATGTCCGGCGGCTGTCGGCGCTGCTCACCGCGGACGCTGCAAGTCACTGACCGCCGGTGATTTGCGCGAAGAACGTTCCAACCGTGCCGCGGTGGTCCGGCGATTGCTCTCTGGGATGGTGAGCGCGCGACGTGCGCGCCCCCCTCAGGAGAACGCTCATGACCGTGAAGATCCAGCCCCACACCGACGGCAACGGCCCATCCGGCAAACTGGCCGAGGTCGAACTCCACTTCACCGGCGGCGAGCTCGAAGGCCTCCGCCTGCTCGGCTTCACCATCTGGGAACGCCGCACCCCGGCTGGCCGGCGCAACGTGACGTTCCCGGCGCGGGCGTACACGGTGAACGGGGAGCGTCGCACGTTCGCCCTGCTTCGCCCGATGGTCGATCCGGAGGCGCAGGACAAACTGCGCGATGCGATCCTCGCCGCGTTCGAACAGTACGAAGCCGAGCAGGCACTCGCGGTGTGAGCCAGACCTGGCGCGGGCGACTCAGCGCCGGTCGGGCCAGATCGGGACGGAGGCAACGGCGGTGCCGTTGCGTGCAGCATCGCGATCGTCCAGCAACCTGACCCGGGTCCGCGTGGGCCTGCCCACAATCGCGCGCGGAGGCCAGTCGAGGCGGAACGCGTCGGCCTCAGCCGCCAGCGGCCGCAGCAGAGGGCGCTCGTCGTCGTCCATGACGAGAAGGACAGGGCGCTCCTGCGCTTGCAGCCAGCGCATCAGTCCCGAGGCCTCCGTGGCGCGAAGCAGGTCGAGGCGCAGGACGGGCAGCCGTGTGTACGCCGTCAGCGCACCGGGATGTTGTGCCGCCAGGACGACGGCACCTGGAGGGGCGTGATCGCGCACGAACGCCGCCGAGAGACGGTAGCGTGCCTCGTGACGATGAAGGTCGAACACGCCGAGCTGTCTGGTGGTGGCCAGGTTGGCCCAGGCACCCACGAGGAGAAGTCCTGCCTGGACCAGGACGAGTGCCGGGCTGCGCAAGCGCCCGATCGCGGCGTCCAGTGCGCCAACGCCGGCCAGGGTCGCCAATGCAAGGGGCAGCAGGATGAAGCGCAGATACGTCCAGCTGTCGAACGGCAGATAGAAGAGATAGAGGAGCCACACGACGACACCGGCCGCGGCCACCTGCGTCGGCACGACGCCGCGGACAATCGTGGCGATCGCTCCAACGGCAAGCACCAGGACGGCAGGCCAGCCGTGGCTCTCGACAATCCACGAGCCCTGCCGCAGGAGGTTGGGATGCACGTGCTGCAGCGAGAAGAGTTCGGAGGCCGTGCCGTACCCCGACTGGGTTGGCGTGCCATAGAGCAGCCACTGCCAGACGACGTAGGCCACGGTGGCTGCGAGGCCCGGGACGACCGCTGGTACGGCCTGGCGGACGGCGCTGGAGGCGGAGCGTGCCGACCCGGCACTCATCCAGCCGACCACCAGCAGCAGGGGGGAGAGGTTCGGGCGTATCCCGACGGCGACGGCCGCGGCGCAGCCCCCGATCACCCGCCAACGCCAGGAGCCCTGCTGCACGGCAGCCATCGCCACGAGCCACGTCGCGAGCGCCGGGACGTCGGACATCGGCTGCAGCGCCTGGAAGAGCCACGGCGCGCTGCTCGCGACCATGACCGTGCCGCAGAAAGCCGCGGGACGTCGAAGCCAGGTGCGTCCGAGGGCGTACAGCGCAATGAGCGCCACGACACCGAAGGCTGCCGGAAGCACGCGGATGGCGACGGTGTCGCCTGCCGTGCGTGCAAGCGCCAGGAGCAGGGGCCAGCCGGGAGGATAGGTGGGAACGGTACCCTCGCCGCTCGGCGACGGCCGAAAGCCCAGCGGCGCCTGCAGCCAGGCGGGTTCGGAGACGGGCAGTCCGCTGAGCGGCAGCGGTTCGACGAGTGCTCCGCGACGCCAGCGTTCGGCCTGTGCGAGGTAGCCCGCCGAGTCGGCCCCGCCGACGCTGTCGGAGCCGGCGGAGATGGCAATCCAGACGAACGCCACGAGCAGCCCGGTGAGCAACGTGCGGGCCTGAACGCGCGACATGGCGTGCTAGGACAGCATCGGCAGGAGCCTGGCGTCTTCCTTCTGCCGTTTCGCCGGCAGCGTCCACTCGCCGGCCATCGCCTTGTCGAACTCGCCGCGGAAGAACTGCTGCTTCATGCCGCCGTCGATGACGTCCCAGGGCAGGTAGGCATCGCGGCTGCGGTCGCGAAAGATGAAGAAGTCGGCATCGACTCCGGTCGCCTCGACCGCCGCCCGCCAGTTACCGCCGTTGCGGTCCACGTGCTCGATGACGGGCGCCACGCGGCGATCGCCGAGCGACAGCAACGCCTGGTAGAACGAGTGCCTCTCGGACTTGATGTTGAAGTAGACGTTGTCGAGGCCCGCCAGCAGCGACCTGAGCCTCTTGCCCTTCTTGTCGGTGATGGCCGGGTCTTCCATCGGCAGCCACTGGAACGCCGTACCCGGCTTGGGAATGAGCGGGTTCACGCTGCCGACGATGCGACCGATGCGTCCACGGCCGCGCGCATGCTTGAGCATGATCTCGCGCAACTGGACCGTGAGGTCACGCGTGGCCACGAGATCTTCGTCCGTCTCGGTCGGCAGACCGATCATGAAGTACAGCTTGAGGTTCTCGACGCCGCTCGAAAAGAGCAGGTCGGCCCTGTCCAGGATCTCTTCGTTGGTCATCGTCTTGTTGATGACACGACGCAGGCGGTCAGAGCCTGTTTCCGGAGCAATCGTGATGGTGCGCTCGCCGCTCTGGACGAGACGCGTCACGATCGATTCGGTGAGGTCGTCCAGGCGGAGCGATGCGGGGCTGATCGAGTAGCCCATCGCAGCCATGCGCTCGAGGATGTGGTCGATGTCGGGGTGGTCGCAGAGGGCGATCGACACCAGCCCGACACGCGTGGCGTGCGACCGCGCCTGCGCTGCACGTGCCAGAATGCGGTCCGTCGGAAAGGCCCGCACCGGCAGGTAGTTGTAACCCGCCCAGCAGAAGCGGCAGAGGTTGGCGCATCCGCGCACGACTTCGACGAGGAAGCGCGATCCGAACTCGGTGTCGGGTGTGAGCACGGCCGTGTGGGGCGGGTCGAGCAGTTCCGTCGTCTTGACGGCCGCCTTGCGCACCGGCCCTGCCACGCCCATGGACGGGTCACCGTGCATCGTCGCCAGCGAGCCGTCGGACGCGTACTCTGGCGTCCAGGCCGACGGGATGTAGAAGCCGCGTTGCCCGGACAGGCGTCGCAGCAGGTCCGCGCGGCCCGTCGCCTCGCGCACCTGCTGGACGAAGCTCGGGATGAGGGCTTCGCCTTCGCCCGCGGCGACCACGTCCACGAACGGAGCAAGGGGCTCGGGGTTCACGAAGGTGACGGCCCCGCCGAGCAACACCAGGGGGTCGCGTCCCGGCTGCCGTTCAGTGGCGTACAGCGGCATCCCCGCCAGCCGCAGCATCGTCAGGAGGTTCGGGTAGTCCCACTCGAACGACACGCTGAAGGCGAACACATCGAAGTCGCGTACCGGCGTCTGCGATTCGAGCGTGAGCAGGCGGGTGCCGGAGGCGAGCTGTGCCTGCAGCTCCTGCCTGGGCGGAAGGAACACGCGCTCGCAGACGACGTCGTCCAGCTCGTTGAAGAGCCGGTAGACCGTCTGCAGGCCAAGGTTCGACATCCCCACGAAGTAGGTGTTGGGGAAGGCGAGCGCGATGCGCAGGCGGTCTCCGTGCGGTTTGATGATGGAACCGACCTCGCGCGCCAGCGTGGCACGAGCCCGTTCGCGAAGATCCTGGGCCTTCATTGGTGTGCGTCCAGAGCGGGGATACCCCGGCGATCGCCCGAGACGCGGAGGCGCGCATGAGCTCGACGGGCGCCTTCAGCCGACGGAGCACGACCGTCGAGAGCGCTCCCGCTCGTCTGCTGAGGCTCCACCGGCGGCGTTCGCGCCACCGGTGGATCTTCCTACTCTACCACCCTGGCCGAGCCCGCTACTCGTGCTGCGGTCGGAGGAAGGCAGGCACGTCGATGGGCGCCGAGAGTCCATCGGTTCCGGTCGCCAGGTCGATGTCGAGGGACATGTGCGCGGTTGGGGCTGCCGGAAGCTCGAGTGCAGGCCGCCTGACGATCGACACGCGACCCGTTACCGGCTCTGCAGCAGGCACGTCCGACTGCCAGCCTTGGTACTGATTCAGCTCGACCGGCGTCTGACTCGCCGAACCGCGCGTCGCCATCTCCGGCCTGTCGAAGCCGGTGGCGATGACCGTGATCTTGATCTGGCCTTCCATGGTCGGATCGACCACCGCGCCGAAGATGATGTTCGCGTCCTCGTGCGCGGCCTCCTGGATGATGGACGAGGCTTCGCTGACCTCGAGCAGCGAAATGTCCGTGCCGCCGGTCACGTTGATGATGACGCCACGCGCGCCACGCACGGAGGCATCCTCGAGCAGCGGGCTCGAGATGGCGCGGTTGGCGGCCTCCATCGCGCGGTCGGCTCCGTCGGCCACACCCGTGCCCATGATGGCGAAACCCATCCCCGACATGATCGTCTTCACGTCGGCGAAATCGAGGTTGATGAGTCCGGGCACCAGAATCAGGTCGGAGATCCCCTGGATCGCCTGACGCAGGATGTCGTCGGCGGCCGCGAACGCGTCCGGCAGCGGGGTGTGCCGATCGATCGTCGCCAGCAGGCGTTCGTTGGGGATGGTGATGACCGTGTCGACGCAGTCACGCAGTTCCGAGAGACCGCGCTCGGCCTGGGTGGCGCGGCGCCTGCCTTCGAACTTGAACGGCCTGGTGACGACCGCGATCGTCAGCGCACCCAGCTCGGTGGCGAGGCTCGCGATGACCGGCGCGGCGCCCGTGCCGGTGCCACCTCCGAGACCGGTGGTCACGAAGACCATGTCGGCCCCGTCGAGCACCTCGATGAGCTTGTCGGTATCTTCGAGCGCCGCATTGCGTCCGACGTTCGGGTCGGCGCCCGCACCCAGACCCTTGGTCAGCTTGCCGCCGATCTGGATCTTGGTCGGTGCAGGACTCTGCTGAAGAGCCTGCAGATCGGTGTTCGCCACGATGAACTCGACACCGGACAGCCCCGTCCGCACCATGCGGTTGACTGCGTTGCTGCCGCCTCCCCCGATGCCGACGACCTTGATGCGGGCGCCGGCGCGTACCTCCGTGTCGAGCGTGAGGCGCAGACTGGAGTCAGCGTCCTGTGCCTGCTGCCACGTCGCGTTCCTGAAGTTCGTGCCCTGGTTGTCCATCCCCACCCGCTTCCTTGTCTGCTGCGCCCCGTCAAACAACGGACACCCGGTCGGGCCTCCGCGCTCCGTCATGCCTCATCGACCGATGAAGAGTTCCCTGAACCACGCCCCGAACCACTCCGCCACACGGCCCACCGTCCCCGACGCGCCGCGGTGACTCGTCTGCGGACGATTGCGGCTGGCGTACATCACGAGCCCCACAGCGGTGGCGTACATCGGACTGCTCGCCTGGTCGCCGATGCCTGTCGCGTCGGCGGGCACGCCGCGCCGCACCGGCAGATCGAAGATTTGCTCGGCGATCTCGGCGATGCCGTCCAGCGAGGCGCCTCCGCCGGTGAAAACGATGCCCGAGTGCAGCGAGTTGCTGCAGCCCGCCTTGCGGATCTCGTCCCACAGCATGTGACACACCTGCTCGGCGCGGGGCTGCAGGATCTGCGACAGGATGCGGCGCGCCATGATGCGCGGGCGGCGTCCACCGACGCTCGCCACCTCCATGGTCTCGTCCTCGCCGACCATGGCGTTCAGCGCGCACCCGCAGCGACGCTTCAGCTTCTCGGCGTCGGGCACGGGGGTCCGAAGGCCCACGGCGATGTCGTTGGTGAAGTGGTCACCGCCGATGGCCACGACGCCGGTGTGCCACAGACTGCCGCGCTCGAAGATGGCGAAGTCGGTCGTGCCTCCGCCGATGTCGACGAGTGCCACGCCGAGTTCGCGTTCGTCGGGCGTCAGCACGGCCTCGGCCGCGGCAATCTGCTCGAGCACCGTGTCCACGACGGCCACGCCGGCGCGGTTGACGCACGACACGAGGTTCTGCATGGAGGCTGCGCTGCCGGTCACGATGTGCACGTTCACATCGAGGCGCGAACCCGTCATGCCTACCGGGTCGGCTATCCCTTCCTCGTCGTCGACCGCGAAGTCCTGCGGCAGCACATGCAGGATCTCGCGGCCGCTCGGCAGGGCGAACGCCTTGGCGGCGTCGAGCGCACGGCGCACGTCGTCTCGCGTGATCTCTCGCGTCTTGCCCGCCACGGCGACGACCCCGCGGCTGTTGAACCCCTTGATGTGCGCGCCCGACAGCGCGAGGTACACCGAGTCGATCTCGATCCCCGCGGTCAGTTCGGCCTCTTCGATGGCCTTCTTGATCGACTCCACGGCTTCGTCGAGGTTGACGACCGCGCCACGCCGGATGCCTCGGGCCTCGGTCGTGCCGATGCCGATGATCTCGACGTTGCCGTCGTCGGTCACCTCACCGACAATCGCCGCCACCTTGGTCGTTCCGACATCGAGGCCCACCAGATACCGTTCGCTACGAGCCACGATTCCTCCATGCCCTGTCCAGTCCCACGGTCACTCCTGACCCGACGAAGGATCATCGGGAATCACGTCCACCTCGACGACATCGGCGGCCACCACGGAGACGGTGTCCGCCGGCGTCGAGGAAAGGGTCACGCCCGCGCGCCGCGGACGGATGTATACCCGGTCGTCGAACCTCAGGTCGACGTACTCCAGCTCACTGGCCATCGCCTGGAGACGGCGTGCGATGTCGAGGTACGACTGCAGCCGCTCGGAGAACCGTTCCTCGCCGAGTCGCAGGAGCGTCGAGTCGTCGTTCAGCGTGACCACGGCGTCGTGCGGCCGCGACACGTCGACCTGCGAGACCCGCCACAACAGGCCCGCGGTCGAGAGATCCTCCAGCGCGGCGAGGGCGAGTCCGGTTCGTCGTACATCGGCCGGCGCATCGCTTCCGTCGAGCCCCTCGATCAGCGGCAGATCGAGTGCGGCGTAGCGCGGTCCGTACTCATCGATGACAACGCCGTCGGCATCGATGAGATGCAGTGCCCGGCCGGCGCGCGCGATCGCCAGGGCCTGCCGCTCGACGATCGTGACCTCCACGGCATCGGGCAGCACCCGACGCAGCGCCGCGTCCTTGACCCACGGCGAACCGAGCAGTCGCTCACGCCATGGGTCGAGTGCGGTCGTCATCACGTTCCGGCCTCGCAGGCCGTCGAGCAGCATGGAGACCTCGCCCAGGGAAAGGTGCTGATGCCCCTGGACGCGGATGTCCTTGACCGTGAAGTTCTCGCTCGCGGTCAGCGACGAGTGGGCAACGAGGCTGGCGCCAGCGAGCGCGCCGCCGATTGTGACCACTCTGAAGGCGCGCCAGAGACGCGACAACCACACGTGCCGCGGGATCCTCTCACCGCGCCGCCGGAAGCGGCGGTCGTGCGGCTGCACGCCGGGCACACGCGTCGTCCGGGCCTGACGGCGAGCCATCAGGGCGTCCTCCGCTGCAGGCGCTCGAGAATCCGCGGGCCGACACTGCCGATCGACCCGGCGCCGAGCGTCAGGATCAGGTCGCCGTCGCGAGCCTCCGCCGCCACGGCGTCAGGTGCGTCGTCCAGGCTGATCACCGTCCGCACGGTCGCCCGGCCGCACGCGGCGATTCGGGTCGCAAGCAGCTCCGACGTGACGCCGTCGATCGGGTCTTCGCTCGCCGCGTAGATGGGCACGAGCAGGACGCGGTCGGCGTGCGACAGCGTCTCGGCGAACCCGTCGAGCAGGGTCGCCGTGCGGCTGTACCTGTGGGGCTGGAACACGACCAGGATGCGTCGGGCGTACGCCTCGCGCACGGCGCGCAGGACGGCGGCAATCTCTGTCGGGTGATGCCCGTAGTCATCCATCACGAGGACGTCGCCGGCCAGGCCGAGCACCTGCAGTCGCCGCTCCGCGCCACCGAACGCTTCAAGTGCGCGGGCGATGGTCGGGAACGGCAACTCCAGCTCCAGCCCGATCGCGACCGCCGCGAGCGCGTTCGAGAGGTTGTGGCGGCCTGGCACGGCAAGGCGCAGCTCGCCGAGGGCGACGGGCGTCTGATCCTGCTGAGCCTGCCGCAGCAGCTGGCAGGACGTACGGCCCCCGGCGATGACGATGTCCCGAGCGGCGAGCATCGCGTCGGGCTGGTCGAGCCCGTAGGTGATGACACGTCGTGTCATCTGCGGCACGAGCGCGGCGAGGTTCGCATCGTCGATGCAGACGACGACCGCGCCGTAGAACGGCACGCGGTTGGCGAAGTCGACGAATGCGCCGAGCAGGCGGTCGAACGTGCCGTAGTGGTCGAGGTGCTCGTGGTCGACGTTGGTGATGATGCCGAGGACGGGCGACAGCTTGAGGAACGACCCGTCGCTCTCGTCGGCCTCGGCGACCATGTACTCGCCCTGCCCGAGTCTGGCATTGCTGCCAAAGGCGCTCAGCCGCCCACCGATCACGGCGGTCGGGTCGAGGCCGGCCTGCTCGAGCATGAAGGCGACCATCGACGTCGTGGTCGTCTTGCCGTGGGCTCCCGCCACGGCGACGCCGTACTTGAGCCGCATCAGTTCGGCCAGCATTTCCGCACGAGGAATCACGGGGATGTGGCGCTGGCGCGCTTCGACGATCTCCGGATTGTCGGGACGAACGGCAGACGACGCGACCACGACGTCGGCGTGGCCCACGTTGCCGGCCGCGTGCCCCTCGTGCACGCGCACGCCGAAGCCGGCGAGCCGACGCGTGAGGTCCGACGACTTCGCGTCCGATCCGCTGACCTGGTAGCCAAGGTTCACCAGCAGTTCTGCGATGCCGCTCATGCCGATGCCTCCGATCCCGACGAAATGCACCTCTCGCGTCCGCCCCAGCACGATGGCTGCGTCCCTGTTCCGTTCCTGGCGTGCAGCGCCGATGTCGCCGCGTGTCATGGCGTCTCACCCGCCATCAGCGCGAAGGCTCGTCGTGCAATCTGCTCGGCGGCGTCCGGCCGCGCCAGAGACCTGGCTCTCTCAGCAATCGCCGCTCGCCGGTCATCGTCGACCAGAAGGTCTCCTATCGTGGCGGCCAGGGCCGCCGGTGTCAGGTTCCGCTCGTCCACGACGACGGCCGCTCCTTCGGCAACCAGCGCCGCCGCGTTCTGCCGCTGGTGGTCGTCCGTCGCTCCGGGCAGCGGAATCAGCACCGCTGCCCGGCCCGCCACGGTCAGCTCCGCAAGCGTCGTCGCCCCGGCGCGACACACCAGGAGGTCCGCGTCCGCCATCCGCTCAGGCATGTCGTCCAGATACCGGTGAACTTCGGCCACGACACCGGCCTTCTGGTAGCCTTCCCTTACCGATACCTCGTCGTGCGGCCCCGTCTGGTGGACGATGACCAGCGCACCCGTGACGTCACGTAGGTGCGCCGCGGCCGCCACCATCGCCTGATTGATCGCTCGTGCACCCTGTGAACCTCCGAAGACGAGCAGCGTGCGTCGCGTGCCCCCGACCGGTCGAGGTGGCACCGACAGGAAGGCATCGCGTACGGGGTTGCCCGTGACCACCCCGTGACCGTGGAACCACGGCAGCGACGCCTCGTAGGTCACGGCTGCGGCATCGACCAGCCGCGACAGCAACCGATTGGCCAGGCCAGGCATGGCGTTCTGCTCGAGCAGGAGGGTCGGGACGCCCCGCAACGCCGCGAGCGCAACCACCGGCCCCGAGCTGTATCCGCCCACGCCGATCACCAGCGACGGGCGGCGACGAGACAGCACCCGCCACGCATCGACTCCGCTCAGCGGAAGCACGCCCAGACCACGAGCCACCGCACCGGCGCTCTTGCCCTTGAGCCCGGCACTGCGGATGAGGTCGAGTTCGAACCCCTCCTGCGGCACCACCCGGTGCTCGATGCCTCGCGTCGTGCCGGCGAAGCTGACGCGCAGCGTCGGATCGTGGCGCAGCATGGCGCGCGCCACGGCGATTCCCGGGTACAGATGTCCCCCCGTGCCGCCACCGGCCACGATCACGCGGCGCACCGCCTGTGGCGAAGAGGTCGCCGTCACTGGAGTCACACCTCGACCGACGCATGCTGGGACACGTTGAGCAGAATGCCGAGACCGAGCAGATTGACGAGCATCGACGACCCGCCCGCGCTGACGAACGGCAGCGGCAGTCCCTTCGTGGGCAGCAGCCCGAGGACGACGCTGATGTTGATGAGTGCCTGGACGGCGATCATCGCGGTGAGCCCGACCGCGAGCATCGCCCCGAAGCGGTCCTGCGCCAGCATGGCGACGCGGAATCCCCGCCAGGCGATCACCAGGAAGCAGATCAGCACGAGGAGGGCACCGATCAGCCCGAACTCCTCGGCGATGACCGCATAGATGAAATCGGTCTGCGGCTCGGGCAGGAAGCGGAGCTTCTGCAGTCCTTCCATCAGTCCGCGGCCCATGATGCCCCCGGTGCCCACGGCGATCAGAGACTGGATGATCTGGAAGCCCGTGTTGAGGGGGTCGGCCCACGGGTCGAGGAACGCCAGGATGCGGGCCCGTCGATACGGCTCGTTCCATACCAGGACGTAGAGCATGGGGGTCGCGAGCGCGATGCCGGTTCCGAGGTAGCGCCAGCTGAGGCCACCGGCAAAGAGCATGGCGGCGGCGACGAGTGCAATCGACACGGTCGTGCCGAGGTCCGGCTGATAGAGGATCAGGAGGGCCATCGACCCGATCAGGACCGTGACCGGAGCGATCACCGAGCGCAGGTCGTTGATCTGGTCCATGTGACGCGACAGGCGATCTGCCACGAACAGGATGACCGCCAGCTTCGCGAACTCGGATGGCTGCACCCCGACGCCGCCGGCGCCGATCCATCGCGACGCGCCCTTGACGGTGTGGGCCAGGCCGAACAGCTTCATCGCCGCCAGCAAGCCCAACCCGGCGAACACCGCGCCAAGCGCCACCCCAATCACGCCGGGCTGCTGCCACGAACGGTAGTCGATGCGCATCGCCACGATCATCAGCAGAAAGCCGAGCAGCGCCCACGTCAGCTGGCGCATCATCAACTGCATGGGCACGCCCTCGCCGTCGAGCGCCTTCCCTGCGAGCGCGGAGTAGACCATGACCACGCTGACGCACACGAGAAAGAACGCGGCGATGAAGATCCAGCGGTCCGACTTCAGCTTGCGCGCCATGATTCCCCGCTCTGCCCCCTAAAGGTGGCGCACGCTTCACCCGAAACGTTGAGGTGCAGGGCGATTGATGAACAGTCAACAGTCATCAGCAGACAGACGGGCCAAGACACCGACCTCGCAAGCCGGGGCAGCCTGCGTTCCCAGCGGACGGCTCTTGACCGCGCCATGCCGGCTGATGACTGTTCACTGTTCATCCGACCCTGCACTTCCCTCGATGACCCGCACACGCGCACGCGCCACCGCCTCCTTGAACGCGCGGCCACGGTCGGCGTAGTCGCGGAACATGTCGAAACTCGAGCACGCGGGGGCCAGCAGGAGCACGTCCCCCGTGCGCGTGAGCGCCAGTGCCAACGCCACGGCCTCGTCCATGGACGACGCTCGGGCGGTCGGCACGAGATCACCGAGCGCGTCGGCGATGCGGTCCGCCGCCTCGCCTATCAGCACCGCCGCTCCGCCTCGACGGGCCAGCGGCCCGGCCAGCAGACCGAAGTCGCCGCCCTTGTACACGCCGCCGATGATCGCGACCACACGTGTGTCGAACGCTTCGATGCCCTTGCGGGCAGCGTCCACGTTGGTCGCCTTCGAGTCGTTGAAGACCTGCACTCCGCCAACCGGCGCGAGCGGCTCGAGCGCATGCTCGAGGCCCACGAAGCCGCGCAGCGCGTCGCGCATGGCATCCGCCGTCACGCCCACGAGATCGGCCACGGCACACGCCGCCAGGGCATTGGTCAGCATGTGCTGACCCTTGAGTTCCACCGCCGACACGGGCACGAGTGCGCGATCGGGCTCCCCGGGTTCACGCAGCACCACCTGCCCGTGCGACCACGTCACGCCGGCGGCGACCCGCTCCGGTGTGCCGAACAGCCGTCGACGGGCACGGGACCGCGCCACGCCATCCATCACGACCGCGTCGTCGGCGTTGACCACCGCCCAATCGGCGGCGGTCTGGTTCTCGAACACCCGTGTCTTCGCCGCAGCGTAGACATCCACCGTGCCGTGCCGATCGAGGTGGTCGGGCGAGAAGTTGAGCCACACCGCGATCTCCGGCCGGAACTGGTCGATGGTCTCGAGCTGGAAGCTGCTCGTCTCGACGACGTGCCAGGTCGCCCGGTGACTCAGCGGTGCCTGCGCGCTCAACGCGACACCGATGTTGCCGCCCACCTGGACGTCGAAGCCGCCGGCGGCGAGCATCCGACCGATGAGCGTCGTCGTCGTCGACTTGCCCTTGGATCCGGTGACCGCAATCACCGACCCGGCGAGATGCCACCACGCAAGCTCGAGTTCGCCAATCACGGGCATGCCGCGGCCGCGGGCCGCCGCCACGGCGGGATGGTCGATGGCGACACCGGGGCTGACGACCACGAGGTCCGCGTCCGCGCTCACGTCGGGCCGCATGGCGCCGGCGATGACGATGACCCCCTCGGCCCGCAGCGCGTCCGCGCCTTCGACGGGGCGGTCGTCGGCGAGCGTCACTCGTGCGTGCTGCGAGATCAGCAGGCGGCTTGCGGCCACACCGCTGCGGCCGGCACCCATCACCACCACGTGACGCCCGGCGAGGTCCATCGGCGTCCTCGTCATCGCAGCTTGAGCGTCGTGAGGCTGAACAGCGCGCACACGATCGCGATGATCAGGAACCGGGTGATCACTTTGGGCTCACTCCAGCCGATGAGCTCGAAGTGGTGATGGATGGGCGCCATGCGAAAGACGCGACGGCCCGTCAGCTTGAACGAGGCGACCTGGATCACGACCGAGGCGGCCTCCATCACGAAGACGCCGCCGACGACGACCAGCAGCAGTTCCTGCTTGATGAGCAACGCCACGGTGCCGAGCGCGCCGCCCAGCGCCAGCGAACCGACGTCGCCCATGAAGATCTCGGCGGGATACGAGTTGTACCAGAGGAACCCGAGGCTTGCGCCGACCAGCGCGCCGCAGAAGACCGTCAGCTCCCCTGCCGGCGGAAATCGCACGAGCAGCAGGTAGTCGGCCAGCACCGCGTGGCCGGTCACGTAGGCCAGCGCCGTGAACGTCGCAGCCGCCACGGCGAACGTGCTGATGGCCAGTCCGTCGAGACCGTCGGTCAGGTTGACCGCGTTCGACCAGGCCACGAGAACGAAGGCCGCAAACGCCAGGTAGAAGTAGCCGAGATCCGGAATCAGGTTCTTGAAGAACGGGAAGATGAGCCGCGTGTTGTACAGGCCCTGGTTCGCGAGGACGAGCAACGCCACGCCCACGCCGAGCGCGACGACGACCTGCCCGCCGAGCTTGTAGCGCGGGCGCAGTCCGTGATGGTCACGCCTGGTGATCTTCAGGTAATCGTCTGCGAACCCAATGGTGCCGAAGGCCAGCGTCGCCAGCACGGCCACCCAGATGTACGGGTTCGTGAGGTCGGCCCACAGCAGCGTGGGAACGATGGCGGCCGCCAGGATGAGCAACCCTCCCATCGTCGGGGTACCTGCCTTCGGCCGATGGCTCTCCGGCCCTTCGTGCCGAATGACCTGGCCGATCTGGAACCCGCGCAGCTTCCGGATCATCCAACCGCCCAGCAGCAGGCTCACCGCCAGCGCCGTGATGCTGGCGGCGGCCGTCCTGAACGTGATGTAGCGCGTCACGTTCAGGAGCGAGATCTGGTCGTGAAAGCGGAAGAGGACGTGATAGAGCATCAGGCCTCTCCCACCAGTGCGGCCACGACGCGGTCCATGGAGATGCCGCGTGAGCCCTTCACGAGGACCACATCGCCGGGCCGCACGATCGCGCGCACGCGCCGGGCCAGATCGTCGCTCGTCGGCTCGTGGGACACGCGCGGGGCTGGGAGTCCGGCGTCGATCGCGCCAGCCGCCAGCGCGGCCGCCGACGGCCCGCCGACGACCACGAGCGCATCGGGTTGCGCCGCTGCGAGCGCATGCCCGCAGGCGGCATGCAGCCGTTCGGACTCGTCGCCGAGTTCCAGCATCTCGCCGAGCAACGCGATGCGGCGTCCGGCCGAGGTCGCGAGCGTATCGATCGCGCCCTGCAACGCCTCGGGGCTCGAGTTGTAGGTGTCGTCGATGACGGTCCAGCCACCAGGCGCGTGCAGTACCTGCCCACGGTGAGGGGCGGGACCCAGACTGGCAACGGTCTCGATGATTCGATCGAACGCGACGCCGGCATCGAGCGCGACCGCAGTCGCGGCCGCGATGTTGGCGAGGTTGCCATCGCCGAGCAACGGCGTCTCGAACCGCCGATTCGCTCCTCCGGCAACCAGCAGGCCGCGCATGCCCTCGGCGCCCCGTGCTTCGACATCTCGCACCTCGACATCGGCCCGCACGTCCACCCCGAAGGTGATCGTCCGACCGGCGAATCCGCGCGCGTGCCACATCACACGTGGGTCGCCGGCGTTGGCCACGAGCACGGTGTCGGGGTCGGACAGGCCGAGAATTTCGGCCTTGGCGGACGCGATCGCGTCGACCGACGCGAAGTGCCCGAGGTGAGCCGAACCGACGTTCGTCCAGACGCGCACTTCCGGCTCGGCAATCTCGACGAGCCGTCGTATCTCGCCGGCGCCGCTCATCCCCAGTTCGACCACGCCCATTGCCGGACACGTCCGCAACTCGAAGAGCGACAGCGGCAGGCCTATGTGGTTGTTCAGGTTGCCACTGGCCCGGAACGTCGTGCAGTGTGTCGAGAGCAGCGCGGCCGTGATCTCCTTGGTCGTGGTCTTTCCCGCACTCCCGGTGATGGCCACGAGGCGGGACGCGGCGCGACGTCTGACAACGTTGGCCGCCTGCTGCAGTCCACGCAGCGTGTCGTGCACGTGCACGACGGCCACGCCTGCCGGAACCCGGGCGGCCGCCGTGACGTCACTCACCACCACGCCAGCGGCACCGCGTGCCACCGCGGCGTCGACGAAGGCATGGCCGTCGAAACGCGGGCCGGCAATCGCGACGAACAGTGCGCCCGCCGGCAGCGACCGGCTGTCGATCGACACGTCGGGCAGCGGTGTCTGCCCATCGCCAGCGACGAGCGTGCCGCCGAAGGCCTCCGCCATCTCGGCCGCGGTGAGCGTGAACGGCGCGCCGATCATTGCGACACCGACGACGCCTGACGGCGCCTGATGAGGGCCTTGCGCGACACGGCCGCGTCGTCGAAGGGCAGAACACGCGTGCCGATGACCTGAGAGGTTTCGTGGCCCTTGCCGGCAATGAGCACGACATCTCCGGCCTCGGCTTCGACAACGGCCCGCGTGATGGCCGCCTCGCGATCGGGAATCGCCAACCAGGGCGTCGACTGCACCGGCGGAATGGCGACGCCGCCCTTTCGCGCCGGACGGTCATCGGGCGGAATGAACCCCCGCTTGATCTCTTCGATGATCGCGAGGGGGTCCTCCGAGCGCGGGTTGTCCGACGTGAGGACGACCAGGTCGCTGAGTCGCGCCGCCACCATGCCCATCAGAGGTCGCTTGGTGCGGTCGCGGTCGCCGCCGCAGCCGAACACCGTGATGATGCGCTTGCGTGTCAGCGCGCGCGCCGTCTCGAGCAGGTTCCGCAACGCGTCGTCGGTGTGCGCGTAGTCGACGACGACGGCCACGTCGTCGGCAGCGGACGAGACGACCTCGAAACGGCCGGGCACGACTGGCACCGCGGCGAGACCGGCCTCGATGGCGCGCAGCGGCAGGTGCAGGCCGAGGGCAACGGCGGCGGCGCCGAGCGCGTTGTACGCGTTCGGCCGGCCGGGCATCGACATGCGCAGGCGGAAGTCACCCGCCGGCGTCTGCACCTGACCGTCGATGCCCTGCAGGGTGAGATTCAGCGTGAGGGGATGAACACTTGCCTCAGGGGTCAGTCCGTACGTGATGGGCGTCCCGACCGAGGCCGCCAGACGAGCCCCTCGCGGATCGTCGATGTTGATGGCCGCAGGCGCATCGGCGGACAGACGCTCGAACAGCCGTCGCTTGGCCGCGAAGTAGCTGTCCATGTCGCCATGGAAGTCGAGGTGGTCGCGCGTGAGATTGGTGAACACCGCACCAGCGAATCGAACGAAGTCGACCCGCTCGAGTTCGAGCGCATGCGACGACACCTCGATCGCGCACGCCGCGGCACCCTGGGTCACCATCTCGCGCAGCATGCGCTGCAGATCGGGCGCTTCCGGTGTCGTGCGCGCGGCCGGCCGCTCGTCCTGCCCGACGCGATAGCCAACGGTGCCGATACGACCGCAGGGCAGGCCCGCGTGCTCGAAGATCGACGAGAGGAGGTATGTGGTGGTCGTCTTGCCATTCGTGCCGGTGACGCCCACCACCATCAGGCTTTCGCTCGGCTGGTCGTAGAACGCGGCCGCCAGCGCGGCGAGGGCGAGTCGGCCGCGCGACACGACGATGGCCGGCAGGTCGTGGGGCACCGCCTCGCCGACAACGGCGAGCGCACCCCTCGCCATGGCCTCGCGCGCATAGCTCGCCCCGTCGGCGTTGAGACCCTGAAGTGCGACGAAGACATTCCCCGGCGCCACCAGGCGGGAGTCGTAGGCGACTCCAGTCACGGTCGCGTCGAGCACGGCCGGGGGCAGGCGCGTGATGTCCACCGCCACCATGGCGGCGGCCTTCGCGAGCAGGCTGCTCAACGCCAGCGCCTTCACCGCGAGGCCTCCGGCGCGAGGTCACGCTCACGATGGGGCTCCGGCGACAGCCGGACCAGGCAGACCTCGCCCGGAACGATCGGGGCATGCTTGGCGATGCTCTGAGTCGCGACCACTCCCTGCCCCTGCAGCTGCACCTCGAGGCCCAGCTCCGCCAGCAGGCGGACGGCCTCGCGCGCGCTGAGTCCGCTGAGATCGGGCATGCCGTCGTGACGGGCGGCCAACGACGATGCACGGGAGGCGTGGTCGACGACCGGGACGGCCCGCACGCGGCTCGGTGGCTCCTGCCGTGCGATCACCAGCGCCGGACGCCGATCGACGTTGGGCGGCACGGCGAGATGGCGGAGGGAGGCCTCGGCGATCCGCTTGAAGACGGGCGCCGCCACGGCACCGCCGTAGTAGCCCTTGCGACGGGGGCCGTCGATGACGACGATCATCGCAACCGCAGGATTGCGCGAGGGGAAGAACCCGACGAACGACGCCATGTACTCGCTGACGTACCCGCGGCCGGTGGGGCTCAGCTTACGCGCCGTCCCTGTCTTGCCCGCGATCGTGTAGCCGTCGATGCGTGCGGATCCCGCGGTGCCGTTGGCCACCACTTCTTCGAGCAGCGCCGTGAGCCGCGTGGACGTCTGCTGCGAGATGGCGCGCCGGACGACCTCGCGTTCGTACGTTCGCCGCATGCCCCTGTGCGTCACGGCCCGGACGATCTGGGGACGCAGCAGTTCGCCGCCGTTGGCCACGGCGCTCATCGCCGTGACCATCTGCAGCGGCGTGACGGCCACCGAGTAGCCGATGGCGATACGAGCCACGTCGTGCTCCTTGAGGGTGGACGGCTTGTTGACGATGCCGCCACTCTCGGCCGGGAAGTCGCGCGTCGTGCGCACGCCGAACCCGAAGCGGTTGACGTAGCGGATGAGACGTTCGGTGCCCAGGCGAGACACCGCGACTCGCGCCATCCCGCAGTTGCTCGACTTGGCGAAGGCCGTCTCGAAGGTGACCCAGCCGATCGGCTTCACGTCGTTGATCGGACGAGCGCTGCCGAAGTGGCAGGGCATCGTCGCGTCGATGCCGTCGGTCGGCCTGATGACGTCTTCCTCGAGCGCAGCGGCGGCCGTGAAGGTCTTGAACGTGGAACCGGGCTCGTAGATCGTCTCCACCGCACGGTTGACGCGCGTGTTCCGGTCGATGTGGCTGGAGTCGTTCGGGTTGAAGTCGGGCGCGCTGACCATCGCCAGAATCTCGCCGGTCTGAGGGTCCATCATCACCACGGAGCCGCCTTCCGCGCCGTGCTCGGCGATCGCGGCCTGCAACTCCTGCTCGGCGATGAACTGGAGCTGGCTGTCGATGGTGAGTTCGAGGCTCGCGCCTGCGGTGGGCTGGTCCTTGACGCGCGTCTGGATGACGCGGCGCTGAGCGTCGTACTGGACGATCAGCGAACCGGGCTGTCCCGACACGAGCGTGTTGTGCACGAGTTCGAGCCCACCGGCACCCGCGTTGCGGGCGTCCACGAAGCCGAGCAGGGGCGCCGCCAGCGAACGGTTCGGGTAGTAGCGACGGCTCTCCTTGAGGAAGCCGACGGCGTCGATGCCCAGGGCCGCCACACGCTGAGCCTCGGCTGGCGTCGCGCGTTTGCGAAGGTAGACGAAGTCCTTCTTGCCCTCGAGTCGGCGCGCCAGCGTCTCGCGGGTGTCGTCGTCACAACGGTCGAGTTCGGCGCAGATGCGCGAGGCCACCTCGTCGACGTCACCCACGTCTCGAGGGATGACCCTGATGCTGCTGGTCCGTCCCGGTCCGACGTGCACACTGATGCCCGGCAGGGCGAGGGCCTCGACCCTGCGCGCGGCGACGGTGGTGATGTTGCCCATGACCGGAGCACGGTCGCGTCGGCTGTGCAGCCGGTCCTCGATGGCGGTCTGCTCCTCGGCGTCACACCCCTCGAGCGCCTGGCAGAGCCGCTGCGCGACGGACGCCGGTTCCCTCACATCACTCGGGACCGCATAGATCACGTCGCCATCGACGCTGTAGGCCAGAACGCGTCCCCGACGGTCGACGATCTCGCCCCTGCGCGCGTTGATCTCGATGGTCTGGTTCTGCTGGCTCTCGGCCTGCGCCACGAGAGCGGCGTGCTGCACGACCTGCAGATACACGAGTCGCGCGACGATGCCGCCGGCCCAGAGAGCCACCAGCACGCTCACCCAGATCAGCCGGCGGCGCAGCGTCAGACGCCACGCGTCGGCGTCAGGAGGCTCCGTGTCGGCTCCGTGTGCCTCTCGCACGAGTCGCGCGTTGTTGAGCGACGACGTCACGGACTCGGGGTGTGCAAACACGTCTGCCACGTCCTCCCTCGAGTGACTCAGCGTGCCGCGACCACGGACGGCACCGCCGCAGGTGCCGCGTTCACGCGTTCGACGATGGCCGACGTACGGCGATCGGGCGTCTGCATCTTGAGTTGATTCAGCGCGATGTGTTCGATGCGTTGGGGTGCTGACAGCGACGCGATCTCGAGCTGCAGGTGACGCCGCACCTGGAGCGCGGCGGCGCGCTCGGCCTCGAGCTGGGCCTGGTGCACCTCGAGCCGCTGGTGGGCGTGATGGGTCCAGGCCGCAAACAGTACGCAGGCCACCATCAGTGTGCCGAGACCCACGAGCTTGAACAGCTCCTTCTGTCGCTGCTCGTCCACCTCTCGGACGATGGCCTGGTTCTGCACACGCTTCTTGACGACGTAGCCGCGGTCCATCTCAGGCCAGCCTTTCTGCCACGCGCAACTTGGCGCTGCGGGCGCGGGGATTACGGGTGACCTCGTCCTCAGAGGCCTCGATCGGGCGCTTCGTGACGATGCCCAGCCGCTGGTCCGGGTCCCTGGCGAGCTGGCGGAACGTGTGCTTGACGATGCGGTCCTCGAGCGAGTGGAACGCGATGATCGCGATGCGCGCGCCGGCTGCGAGCCTCGAGACCGCGTCGCGCAGGAACGTCGCGAGGCCATCCAGTTCACGGTTCACCCAGATACGCAGGGCCTGAAACGTGCGCGTGGCGGGGTCGATGCGCTGCCATCCACGACTCGGAATCGCCCGCCGGACGATGCTCGCCAGGTGTGTGGTGGTCTCGATCGGCATGGTCGACCGGGCCGTGACGATCGCGCGTGCGATGCGTCGCGAGTGACGCTCCTCGCCGTACTGGTAGATCGCGTCGGCAATCTCGGCCTCATCGGCGGTGGCGAGAAGGTCGGCGACGGTGTCGCCCTGGGAGCGATCCATCCGCATGTCGAGCGGGGCCTCGACGCGAAAGCTGAAGCCGCGCTCCGCCTGATCGAGCTGCATGGACGACACCCCGAGGTCGGCGAGGATGCCCTGCACGATCGCGATGCCGCGCGCGTCGAGCACCGCCGGCAACTGCCGGTAGTCGGAGTGGACGAGTTCGACGCGGTCGGCCCACGGCGCGAGGGCCTCAGCGGAGAGCGCGAGGGCGTCGGGGTCGCGGTCGAGTCCGAGCAGACGCGTCGCTCCACCCTCGAGCAGGGCACGGGCATGCCCGCCGGCACCAACAGTGCAGTCCACGAACTGGCCGCCGCGTGCGGGCGCCAGCTGGGCAATCACTTCCGCAAGCAGTACCGGTTCGTGCATCGCCTCTAGACCCCTAGTGCCGCCAGGTGCTCATCGTTGAGTCCGACGCTTTCCACCTTGAGTTTCAGGCGGTCGCTGTTCCAGACTTCCAGACAGTTGGTCAGGCCGATGACCTCGACGTCGGCAGATGCGCCGGCCGCCTCTCGCAGTTGCGGAGGGATGACCACGCGCCCCTGAGCGTCCAGTTCGGCAACCTGGCCCCAGTAGGAGGTGGTCATTTCGAAGGCCTTTCGGGCCGTATGGAGTGAGGGAAGTCGTCGAAGCGTCTCTTCGATGCCTTCCCAGACCTTCATCGGGTACACGCGGACGCAGTCCCCCGTGGACGACAGGCTGGTCAGATACAGGCCCGTCCCCCATTCGGTTTCGATGACTGCGCGGTAGGCGCTGGGCACCTTGAGTCTGCCCTTGTCATCGATTTTTGCTGACACTCGTCCACGGAGCACCACAAAACTCCATTCTTTTCCACTTTGCTCCACGCGGAGAATACTGCATCGCGGGTGTCGGGTGTCAAACGGAAACTTCAATCCCAACAACGACTTCGACGTATGTTCGCTTTCTGCCGGCTCTGGGCCGGGCGCCGTGATCCGCGCTAGGATGCTGCGGGCATGCCCTTGAGCATCCTCGTCTGTGAAGCGCAGGTCCCCTTCGTGCGTGGCGGGGCCGAAGCGCTGACCCGTGAATTGGTCGTGCAACTGCAGCGGGCGGGACATCTCGTCGAGCTGGTGAGCGTCCCGTTCAAGTGGTATCCGAAGCAGGAGCTGATGGCGCACGCTGCGGCCTGGCGCCTGCTCGATCTGAGCGAGAGCTGTGGGCGGCCGATCGATCTCCTGATTGCGACCAAGTTCCCGACGTACGCGGCCAGACACCCCAACAAGGTGGTCTGGCTGATGCATCAGTACCGCGCCGCGTACGACTTGAGCGGTACCGAGTACGCCGACTTCGATCACCGGGAACTCGACACGGCTGTACGGGAAAAGATTCGGGTGTTCGATCGCGACATGTTCGGCGAGTGCCAGGCGGTGTACACCATCTCCCGCACCACGTCCGACCGTCTGCATCGGTACAACGGGGTCGACTCGACGCCGCTCCATCACCCCTCTCCTCTGTGTCCGCGCCTGCGGGCCGGAGAGGATCAAGGCTATTTCCTGTCGGTCGGGCGCCTCGAGACGGTCAAGCGCGTCGAGCTGGCGATTGAAGGCCTCGCGCTCGTGCCTGGCGATGCGCGCCTGGTGGTCGCGGGTGACGGAACGTTCCGTCACGGCCTGGAGCGTCGCGTGGATCATCTGGACTTACGAGATCGGGTCACGTTCCTCGGCACCGTGACGGAGCCGCAGTTGATCGACCTGTATGCAGGCGCTCGCGCGGTGGTGTTCGCGCCCTTCGACGAGGACTACGGCTACGTCACGCTCGAGGCCTTTGCCGGGAAGCGTCCGATCATCACCGCCACCGACAGCGGGGGCGTGCTCGAGTTCGTCGAGCACGACGTCTCGGGACTGGTTGCCGAGCCGACGGCCCAGGGGATCGGTGCGGCCATGGCCCGGCTCGCCGACTCGCCGGCCCTGGCCCGGCGACTGGGAGAGGCGGGATACGATAGGACGCGTGACGTTTCGTGGGACGGGGTCGTCGAGGCGCTGACGGCTGGTGTGCCCGCTCGCTGACCGACGCATTCCGACGCCGCCGTGGCCGCCCCCGACACCGTTTCGATCCTCATTCCCGCGTTCAACGAGGGCGCCGTGGTGGCCGACGTGGTCACCGCGCTCGAGACATACGCCCCCTGGCACGAGGTCATCGTCGTGGACGACGGGTCGAGCGACGAGACCGGGCGCTTCGCGACGGAGGCCGGTGCACGGGTCGTGAGACACCCGTACAACAAGGGCAACGGCGCCGCCATCAAGACCGGCATCAGGGCGGCGACCGGCGAGTTCATCCTGATTCTCGACGGCGACGGCCAGCACAGGCCGGAGGACGCCGGCCGCATCGCCGGGCGGCTGGGCGAGTACGACCTCGTCGTGGGCGCGAGGGCATCACACACGCAGGCATCGATCGCCCGGCGTCTCGGCAACGGCGCGCTCAACGCGTTCGCGTCATTCATGACGGGGCGGCCGATTCCTGACCTGACGTCCGGGTTTCGCGGCGCGCGCGCCTCTGGCCTCCGCGAGTTCCTGCACCTGCTGCCGAACGGCTTCTCGACGCCGGCCACGACAACGCTGGCGTTCGTCAAGGCGGGCTACAACGTCGCCTTCGAGCCCATCGAGGCGCTGCAGCGGACGGGCTCCTCAAAGATTCGCCTGGCCCGTGACGGTGCGAAGTTCTTCCTCATCGTGCTCCGGGTCGTGACCATCTTCAGCCCGCTCAAGATCTTCGTGCCGATCAGCGGCGTGGCGGCCCTGACGGGCCTGGGTTATGGCATCTGGACCGTCGTCACCGACGGCAAGATTGCCAACGGGTCCGTGCTGCTGCTGATGTTCGCCGTCGTGGTCTTCCTGGTGGGTCTCGTCTCGGAGCAGATCACCACGCTGCGCTTCGGAGGTCGCGGATGACCGGGCCGCCCCGCCGCGTACTCGTCGTCATTCCCACGTACAACGAGCGCGACAACCTCGAGATCCTGGTCGAGCAGGTGCTGGCCTGCGGTCCGGGTTATGGCGTGTTCGTCGTGGACGACCAGTCGCCGGACGGCACCGGGGCCATCGCCGACGACCTGGCGGCGCGTCACCAGGGACGCGTCGAGGTGCTGCACCGCACGGGCAAGCGCGGGCTCGGGCGCTCGTACGTGGACGCCCTCTCCATCGCGGTCACGCGCGACGTGGACATCGTCTGTCAGATGGACGCCGATTTCTCGCACGACCCCGCCTATCTGCCGACGCTCGTGGCCGCGATCGACGCCAGAGAGCTGGACCTCGTCATAGGTTCGCGCTATCTGCACGGCGTCAGCGTCGTGAACTGGCCCCTGAGCCGGCTGATTCTCAGCACGTTCGCCAACCGGTACGTGCGCGGTGTCACGGGACTGCCGGCACGCGACTGCACGAGCGGCTATCGGTGCTGGCGACGCACGGCGCTTGCGAAGCTTCCCTTGCGCCGCTTCGTCTCGGACGGGTACGCCTTCCTGGTCGAGATGCTCTACGAGGCGATGGGCGCGGGTTGCCGCATCGGCGAAGTGCCGATCATCTACGTCGAGCGTCGCGAGGGCCAGTCGAAGATGTCGCGCTCAGTCATCTTCGAGTCGGTGCTGGTGCCGTGGCGCCTGGTGCTGCGCAACCCCGGCGCCAGGCGCCGTCGCGCCCGAAAGGTCGACTGACAGCTCGTCGACCGCTGTGTTACTGTTTGCCGTTCGAGCATGAGCGAGGCGCTACCACAATCCCCTGTCGGCCTCAGCGTGTTCTTCCCGGCCTACAACGACAGCGGCACGATCGCCAGCATGGTGGTCTCGGCGTTGCTCGCAGCCAGGACGCTCACCCCTGACCACGAAGTGATCGTCGTCAACGACGGCAGCCGCGACGGCACCCGGCAGGTGCTCGACGAACTGGCGCGCCTCTATCCCGAGGTGCGCATCGTGCACCATCAGGTGAACCGCGGGTACGGCGGGGCGCTGCGCAGCGGGTTCACGGCCGCGACCAAGGAGCTGGTCTTCTACACCGACGGCGATGCGCAGTACGACCCGCGCGAGATGGCGCTCCTCTGGCAGCGCATGACCCCGGATGTCGACCTGGTCAACGGCTACAAGATCAGTCGCTCGGACCCCCTGCACCGCATCGTCATAGGCCGCGTCTACCACCACACGGTCAAGGCCCTGTTCGGTCTGAAGGTGCGCGACGTCGACTGCGACTTCCGGATGATGCGGCGGTCGATCTTCGAGCAGGTGGAACTGACCAAGAACAGTGGCGTCATCTGCCTCGAGCTGATGAAGAAAGTGCAGGACGCCGGGTTCCGCATCGCCGAGGTCCCGGTGCACCACTACCATCGCGCGTACGGTCGCTCGCAGTTCTTCAATTTCCCGCGCATCGTCCGTACGGGAGTGGACGTGCTGAAGCTGTGGCACACGCTCGTCGTCCGTGGTGAACACCGCGCCGCGCCGGCAGGGTCTGCACGATGAGCGACTATCGCGACAGCTACCGCGGGCGTCGCGTGATGATCACCGGCGGCCTCGGGTTCATCGGCAGCAACCTCGCGAGGGCACTCGCCACTCTCGGTGCAGACGTCCTGCTCGTCGACTCGCTCATCCCGGACTATGGGGGGGCGCTCGTCAACATCCAGGGCATCGAAGCGCAGGTGCGCGTCAACGTCGCCGACATCCGCCAGCAGTCGACCATGAATTACCTGGTGCGCGACCGCGAGATCATCTTCAACCTCGCGGGACAGGTCAGCCACATCGACAGCATGCGCGACCCGTACACCGACCTCGACATCAACTGCCGCAGTCAGTTGACGGTGCTCGAGGCGTGCCGCCGCAACAATCCGGACGTGAAGGTGGTCTTCGCCGGCACCCGACAGGTCTATGGACGACCCGACTACCTCCCCGTGGACGAGAAGCATCTCGTGCGCCCGTCCGATATCAACGGCATCAACAAGGTTGCGGGCGAGTACTACCACCTCGTGTACAACAACGTCTTCGGCGTGCGCGCGTGCTCGCTGCGCCTGACCAACATCTACGGCCCGCGCCAGCTGGTTCGCCACAATCGGCAGGGGTTCGTCGGCTGGTTCATCCGAAAGATCGTCGAGGATCAGGAGATCGAGATATTCGGCGACGGCTCGCAGATGCGCGACTTCGTGTTCGTGGACGACGCGGCCGATGCCTTCCTCAGGGCAGGCGTGGACGATGCCTGCAACGGCGAGGTGTTCAATGTGGGCGGCGCCGAGCCGATCAGCCATCGCGACCTGGTCGAGCTGATGATCGAGGTCGCCGGCACGGGGCGCCGGCGCTACGTCGAGTGGCCTGCCGAGAAGAAGGCCATCGACATCGGCAGCTTCTACGCCGATTCGTCGCGGTTCTGCGCGCTGACCGGGTGGACGCCGTCGGTGCCCCTGCGTGAGGGCCTGGCAACGACCTTCGCCTATTACCGCGAGCACCTCGCCGACTACATCTGATGTCCATGCACGTGCCGTTCCTTTCGCTGCGCCCCGGCGATGACGACCTGGCGGTGCGCGCAGCCGTCAACCGGGTGATCGATCGGGGCTGGTTCGTCCTCGGTCCCGAACTCGAAGCGTTCGAGCACGAGTTCGCAGCCGCCAGTGGCGCGGCGCACGCCGTTGGAGTCGGGAGCGGAACCGACGCGCTGGCCCTGCTGCTGCGCGCGCTCGGCATCGGACCGGGCGACGAGGTCATCACCGCGCCGTTGTCGGCGGCGTACACCGCGTTGGCCGTGATGATGACCGGGGCGCGTCCCGTGTTCGCGGATATCGATCCGCGGCGGCACACGATAGACCCGGCGCAGGTCGAGGCG
Organism: uncultured Vicinamibacteraceae bacterium; assembly: GCA_964388335.1. Taxonomy (GTDB): domain Bacteria; phylum Acidobacteriota; class Vicinamibacteria; order Vicinamibacterales; family Vicinamibacteraceae; genus JAEZDP01. The sequence goes on from CAYMAG010000014.1 coordinate 31,360, forward strand.
GCGGTCACGTCGCGAACGGCCGCCATCATGCCCGTGCACCTGTACGGACAGGCTGCCGACATGCCCGCGCTCTCGGCGATAGCGGCCAGGTATGGGCTGGCGATGATCGAGGATGCGGCCCAGGCACACCTCTGCACCAGCGACGGACGCCCGGTCGGCAGTTTCGGACACGGCGCGGGCTTCAGTTTCTACCCGACCAAGAACCTGGGGGCTCTCGGGGATGCGGGCGCGGTGACCACCAACGACGCGGCGCTCGCCGAGCGCCTGCGACGACTGCGCAACGGCGGCCAGACCCAGCGGTATCGCCACGTCGAGTTCGGAGTCAACTCGCGCCTCGACGAAATGCAGGCCGCCATCCTGCGCGAGCGGCTGGCCCTGCTGCCGGCCTGGACCACCCGCCGGCGGGCGCTGGCTGCGCGCTACCGGGCGGCCCTGCAGGGCGCGGCGGTGGTCGTTCCGCCGGAGTTCGACGCGGGTCACGTCTATCACCTGTTCGTGGTGCGTACGCAGGCCCGCGACGCCTTCCAGTCGCAGCTCCGCGGCAAGGCCGTCGAAACGCTGATCCACTACCCCATCGCCATACCGCAGCAGGAGGCCCTGGCCTCGGAAGCACCGCGGCCGTGTCCGGAAGCGGCTCGTGCAGCGGACGAGGTGTGTTCCCTGCCCTTGTATCCGTCCCTCTCCGACGAGGCGGCCGATTACGTCGCGAGCGTGGTGCACGGCGTGGCCCGCTGAGCTTCGCGCGGCTACCGTGCACCCGCGGCCGTCCGGCGTCCGCCCTTGTCGGCGACCTCCCGTCGGCGCGTCTGCAACCGGGGCGTATACTGGGAAGGTTCCGTGTACGCGGAGGTTCAGATATGACTTACAACGCCCCCTCGATCGGCGCTGCCCTTGTCGCCCTCGTGTTCGTGGCTGGCCCCTCCCTGGCCGGCGCACAAGCGATACGCCTCACGCTCGAGAATGGCCGTGTCACGCTGGACGCGACGGATGCGACTCCGTCGGCGATTCTTGCCGAGTGGGCCCGCGTCGGCGGCACGCGCATCGTGGATGGCGACCGCGTTCCCGGTGCGCCCGTGACCCTCCGCCTCGAAGGGGTGCCCGAGCGCGAGGCGCTCGACATCATCCTCCGCAGTGCCGCGGGCTACATTGCCGCCGCACGCCCGGCGGGAGCGCCTGGCGCGTCGGCCTTCGACCGCATCGTGGTGATGCCGGTATCGGTGAACGCCGCCGCAGCCCGCACTGGCCCCGCTCCTGCGATGGCGGCCGCACCGATCGCCGTCGCGCCGCAGGTTCCAGACGCGGCCTTCTCCGCCAGTCAGGAAGCCGTCCAGGACACATCCGACGTGGCGATGGCGTCCGATGACGCGTCCGGAGCCGAGCAGCCCGTGTCGGCGACCGACTTCGACTACGCCAACCCCCAGCGCTATTTCGCGGCACGCGCCGCTCAGCAGCGCGCCGCCGAGGCCGCTGCGCAGCAGGACGACGCCGGTGCGGTGGGTGGGGGACAGGTCGGGGTTACGGCAGTTCCAGGGGGATTCGGCACTGGCGCGGTGCTCAGCAGTCCCGGCATGCTTCCCGTGCCCCAGGCCCAGCCCGCGGCGCCCTCGTCGCGGCCCCCAGTGAACCCGTACGGCCTGCCGGCGGATACCGCACCCGGCTCATCGACCGCTGCGCCGATGGAACCCGACCGCTCGAAGTACATCAACCCGTACGCGCCGACGCCGACGCCGCCGCAGTGATCATCCGCTCATGACCGAACCCTCCCTGCTCCAGACCGTCACGGCCGACATCACCACCGCGATGCGGGCGCGCGATCAGGAAACGCTCGGTGCGCTCCGCCTGCTCAAGACCGCACTCACCAACAAACGGGTCGAGCTGGCGCGCGACCTCCAGCCGGTCGAGGCCCTGCAGGTGGTGTCGTCGCTGGTCAAGCAGCGACGCGACAGCATCGACCAGTTCTCGGCTGCCGGCCGGGTCGAGCTGGCGGAGAAGGAAGCACGGGAACTCGCGATTCTCGAACGATATCTCCCGCCGCCAGTCGATCAGGCGGCGCTGGATGCCGCGGTCCTGGCCGCCATCGCCGAGACCGGTGCCACGACCGCCAGGGACATGGGGCGAGTGATGAAGGCCGTGATGGCGCGCTTCAGTGGACAACTCGTCGACGGCAAGCTCGTCAGCGATCGCGTCCGCGCGGCACTCGCCTCGTAAACTATTTCCAGCGAGGTACGTATCTAAGGGGGAGGGCTTCAGGAGCAAGCCTCTCATCCTCTCCTCCTTACGGCCTCGCTCCTCGAGCGAGGCCGTCTTTTTGTCCGCCACCCGCTTCACGTCCGTCCTCACGGCCGCACTGGCCTGCGTCGCGCTCCTGTCGGTCCCGTCCGCCCAGACCCGCGCGGGAACGGGAACCGTGCCCTCGTTCGAGCGCGTGCCTCGCGGCGGCGGTATGGACTTCGTGCTCGACAACGGCGCCACGGCCGGCAAGCGCGTCATCGAGACCATGCCCGGAGGCCTGGCGGTGTTCGACGCGGACGGCGACGGGGCCGTCGACGTGTTCCTCGCCAACGGCGTCGATCCCACGACGGGAAGCAAGGCCGATCCACGGTACTGGAACCGCCTCTACCGCAACAGAGGCGATGGCACGTTCACGGACGTCACCGAGCGCGCGGGCCTGCGGGGCGACGGCTTCGCGATGGGTGCCGTCGCGGCTGATTTCGACAACGACGGTCACATCGACATCTTCGTGCCGGGCGTCGGCACGCACACGCTCTATCGGAACAAGGGCGACGGGACGTTCGAAGACGTGACACGCGCCGCCGGGATAGCCCCGCCGGTGTGGTCCGTAGCGGCCGCCTGGGTGGACGTCGACAAGGACGGCCGTCTGGATCTCTTCATCGTGAACTACCTGGACTGGGCGCCCGACAAGGAGCGCTTCTGTGGCGACCGTGCGCGCAACCTTCGTGTGTACTGCCATCCGCGCCACTACACGGGTCTGCCGAACACGCTGTATCGGAACAAGGGCGACGGCACCTTCGAAGACATCTCGGCGGCCTCCGGCATCGGACGCCACGTCGGCAAGGGCATGAGCGTCGCCGCCGCCGACCTCGACGAGGACGGCTGGCCCGACCTCATGGTGACCAACGACGCGGTGCCCAACTTCTACTTCCGCAACAAGGGCGACGGCACGTTCGAAGAGTTCGCGCTGATGGCGGGCCTGGCGTTGCCGGGGTTCGGCCGTCCCGTGTCGAGCATGGGGCTCGACGCACGCGACCTGACCAACGACGGACGTCCCGACGTCATCGTCACGGCGCTCAGCGGCGAGACGTTTCCGCTGTTCGTCAACGATGGTGGCGGCCTCTTCCGCGACGCGACGCACCAGACGGGCCTCGCGACGATGACGACGGCCCGGAGCGGCTGGGGCGTGGCGATTGCCGACCTGGACAACGACGGCTGGAAGGACATCGTCACTGCCAACTCACACGTCAACGACGAAGTGGACAAGTTCGAGGCGTCGCGCTACCGCGAGGCCAACAGCGTGTTCGTGAACCGGTCGGGGCGCTTCGAGGACGTGTCGACCGCCGTGGGCGCCGACTTCGCGAAGGTCGTGTCCGCTCATCGCGGACTCGTGGCCGCAGACCTCGACAACGACGGCCGCCTCGACCTCGTCACCACGCGGCTCGGGGAAGGCGTGGTGGTGTGGCGCAATACGAGTCCGGCGAAGCGCTGGCTGCGCGTGCGGCTCGTGGGCACGGCATCGAATCGTGACGGCATCGGCGCCATCGTGCGCGCGGCAGGACAGACCAACGTGATGACATCAGCGATTGGTTACGCCTCGTCGAGAGTGGAACCGGTGCACTTCGGCCTCGGGGATCTGGAGACGGTCGCCTCGCTCGAGGTCGTGTGGCCGAGCGGCCGCAGGCAGGAACTGACCAACGTGCCGACGAACCAGACGATTCGCGTCACGGAGCCGGCGGAGTGATGCTGGACGTGGCGGCCGGCGCAGCGTCGGCCGGCGGCTCCGCGGCCTGCTGCATGTCCCGGTACTTCTGCAGCGCGGTCGTCGCGAGTTCGGCCTGCCCCGTCCGCTGATAGGCCTGGGCCAGCTGGTAGTGCAGACTGCCATCCTCGTCCGACGACAGGGCCTTCTCGAGATGCGGCACCGCGGCGGCCGCCTCGCCTTTCGCCATGAGCGCTCGCCCGAGCGCCGAGTGCGCCGGCACGAGGTCTGGACGCGCGGCAAGCGCCTTCTGCAGGAGCGGGATGGCAGCATCCATCTGCTGTGTCTGCACGAGCATCTCGGCGTAACCCACCGCCAGTTCCGGATCGTCGGGAGACTGCGCGACGAGCTTCGCCAGCAGCGGCAACGCCTCGTCGACCTTCCGTGCGGCGAACAGCGCGCCGGCGAGATCGCGCTCGATCTCCGGGTTTCCCGGAGACAACGCCAGTGCCCTGCGCAGCTCATCAGCGGCAGCCAGCGTCTGCCCCTGTGCGCGCAGGATGTCGGCACGGACGACGTGCCGTTCGAGTGACGGCGGCAGCCGCTCCAGCGCCTCGAAACTCGCGCCGGCCAATTCGTTGGCCGCCCGTATGCGCCAGTACAGCGCGGCCGCCTGCGTGGTCCCGCGCGTGCGGCGCAGAGCGTCCTGATGCTTCCCCTGCAGAAACGCGCACGCGACGGGCAGTTTCGCGCAGTCGGGCGCGGCGGCTGCCGCCTTCGCCTTCTCGGCCTCCGCCCAGTCCGCGTGGTCCGTCATCGCGTAGATGGCGGCGATGCTCTCATGAATGCCGGGGAAGCCCGGCAGGGACGCCTCCGCCTTGCGCAGCAGATCGAAGGCCTGCGGGTACTTCTCCTGCGCCATCAACACGTCGGCCACGACCAGCCAGACATGGGCTGAATCGGGATCCAGCTGCTGCAGATGCTCGAACGATTCACGCGCGACCTGCTCGTAGCCTCGCCCCAGCGCGGCGAGCAGTTGCGGATTGCCCGGCTCCAGACGATGCAGCACGTCGAGCTGCTCCACCGCCAGGTCGTGCCGCTCGAGCATCGCGTAGGCCTGGGCGAGGCCCTGCCGTGCGTAGCCGTTGTCGCGGTCCACGGCAATGACCTTCTCGAGCGGCGCCACCGCCTTGTCTGGCGCGCCGGCCTCGAGATGCGCGAGGCCGAGGAACAGGTTACCCGGCAGCATGTCGGGCTGCAGCGCCAGCGCACGCTCCAGCACCGGAACGGCGCGGGCCGGCTGCCCGCTCATCGTCAGGGCCATGCCGAGGTTCAGGTGCAGGCCGGCATCCGAGGGCATCTGCCTGACCAGATCCTCGAGGATGGAGATGGCCTCCGGAAAGCGGCCTGCCTGAAGTGCCTCGCCGGCCTTGTCGGCCTGAGCCTTGGTGGCCGTGGCATTGGCGGGCTGGGCGGCGGAGTCTGCGGGCGTGCCTGCGACGAGCAGCGAACAGAGCCAGGCGGCCATCAGGAGGCCGGACGATCGCGACGTTGTCACATCGGCACTTGTAGTGCGCGCACCCGGATGAAGTCAATGCGGCGGCGGTCCTGGCGGCGGTGGCGTGCGGGGCCCGAGGGCGCCGCGGGGGCCGTGCGATGATGTCGGGATGGACGCGCCCCGTGGCAGCTCGCTGTTGAAGTCCGCCGGGGTGGCGGGCAGCGCCACGATGGCCAGCCGGGTGCTCGGCCTGGCACGGGAGCAGGTCATGGCACACCTGTTCGGGGCGAACGACCAGATGGATGCGTTCAACGTCGCGTTCCGGCTGCCGAACCTGGTGCGCGACCTGTTCGCCGAGGGCGCGATGAGTGCCGCGTTCGTGCCCACCTTCACCCGGCATCTGCAGGCGCAGGGGCGCGAAGCGGCCTGGACGCTCGGCCGACGGGCCCTCACCGCGCTGCTCGTCGTGACCGGCGTGATCGCCGTGGCGGGGATCGTGGCCGCGCCGGCCATGACGCGGGCATTCGCCGGGGGCTTCGCGAGCGTGCCGGGCAAGCTCGAGTTGACCATCCAGCTGACGCGGGTGATGTTCCCGTTCCTCGTCCTCGTGGCGGCGGCAGTGGCCATGATGGGCATGCTGAACGCCCTCGGACGCTTCTTCATCCCAGCCTTGTCGCCCGCGATGTTCAACGTCGCAAGCATCGCCTCGGCGATCGCGCTCGTCCCGCTGATGCCGCGCTGGGGGCTCGATCCCGTGATGGGACTGGCCATCGGCGTGCTGCTCGGCGGGCTCGGGCAGGTACTGATGCAGTGGCCCCTGCTGCAGCGCGAAGGCTTCCGCTTCAGGCCCGACGTGGCGCCGCGCGACCCGGCGCTGCGCGAGATCCTCCTGCTCATGGGGCCGGGCACGGTGGGCCTCGCCGCGACACAGGTCAACGTCTACGTGAACACCGTGCTGGCGACGTCGCAGGAATCGGGTGCCGTGTCGTGGCTGAACTATGCCTTTCGCATCCTGTACCTGCCGGTGGGTATCTTCGGGGTGTCGATCGCGACGGCGGCGCTGCCGATGCTGTCACGGCAGGCCGTGGCCAACGACACGGCGGCGCTGCGCCATACCGTCAGCCACGCATCGCGGCTGATGCTGATGCTGAACATACCGGCCACGTTCGGACTCGTCGTACTGGCCGTGCCAATCGTGCGGCTGGTCTTCGAGCGCGGCCAGTTCGGTCCGACCGATACCCTGGCCGTGTCAGCCGCCCTCGTCGCCTACTCGCCAGGGCTGCTGGGGTACTCACTCGTGAAGGTGCTGTCGCCGACCTTCTACGCGATGCGCGATGCCCGGACGCCGGTGATGGTGAGCATCACTTCGGTGCTGGTGAACGTCGCGCTCAACATCGCGCTCGTGCGGGTCTACGGCTATCTCGGGCTGGCCGCCGGCACGGCCATCGCGTCGCTGGTGAACGCGGGCCTCCTGCTCTGGCTGCTGCGCCGGCGTCTGGGCACGATCGACGGACGTCGCATCGTCTGGGCGGTGGCGCGCATGGCGGTGGCGAGCAGCGCAATGGCCGCCTCCGCCTGGGTGGCCCACGTCGGGCTCGAACACGTGCTGCCCGGACCATTGCTGATCGTGCAGATCGTGCGGGTGGGTCTGGCGATTCTTGCGGGTGTCGTCGCGCTGGTCGGGGCCGCACGCCTGCTTCGCATCGACGAGTTCGACGAAGCCATCGGCAAGCTGCTCCGACGACTGCGGCCTGCGCGGCCAGCGGTGGACGGCCGTGGATAGGGCAGGCACGACGGCCACGCCGGTCAAGGACGCGAACGCGCAGGCGCGGCCGCGGCCGGATGTGCACCCGGGAAGAGCACTTGCCTCCGTGTCGGCGGCGCACTTCATGGTCGACTCGTACTCGAACATGTACGCGCCGCTGCTGCCGCTGCTGATGCCCAAACTCGGCCTCGGCTTTCAGGGCGCCGGCACGCTGATGATGGTCTTCCAGGCGGCAGGCTCGTTGTCGCAGCTGCTGTTCGGGCGGCTCGCCGATCGCGGCTACGCCCGCTGGCTGCTCATGGGCGGGCCGCTCGTCGCGGCCTGCATGCTCAGCATGTTGGGCTTCGTGACGACGCGGGGCATGCTGGCGGCCGTGCTCGTGGTCGGCGGACTCGGGATCGCGGCCTTCCACCCACCGGGCGCGATGGTGGCCCACACGGCGGGGCGCCACAAGCCGGGTGCGGCGATGAGCGTGTTCATCACCAGCGGTACGTTGGGGTTCGCAACGGCACCGCTCGTCGTGGCGTTTGCCGCGGACCGCTACGGGCTGTCATCCACCGGCTGGTTTCTGCTGCCTGGCGTGCTGTGCGCCGCCGTCTTCGCGCGTCTGGTGCCCGGCCTGCCGGTGGCGCCCCACCGCACCGGTGGAGGCCTGCGTGCCCTGCGGCCGCAGATGCGCCCCCTCTTCGTCCTCTACGCGCTGGTCGTCATGCGCACCGTCGTGTCGCTCTCGTTCGCGACGTTCGTTCCGGTGCTGCTCACGCAGCAGGGCATGAGCGTGAGCGCGGCAGGCGCTGCCATGGCGCTCTACCTGTTCGCCAGCGGAATCGGCGGCTTCTGGGGCGGCACGCTGGCCGACCGGTTCGGGCCCCGTCACGTCATCACGGCATCCCTGCTGCTCGCCACGCCCTTCCTCGTGGCCGCGCCCCAGTTCGCCGGCTGGACATTCGCGATGTTGCTTGCTGTGGGGGGCCTCTTCCTGCAGTCGACCCTGCCGGTCAACGTGAGCTTCGGCCAGGCGCTGGCGCCGCACAGCGCGGCGACCGTGTCGTCGCTCATGATGGGCGTGGCCTGGGGCTCGGGCGGCATGCTGGTGCCCGCCGCCGGCAGGCTCGCCGACACGTTCGGCCTGCCCGCCACGCTCACCGGACTGGCTTTCGTACCGCTGGCCGCCGCCGGCCTCTCGCTGCTGCTGCCACTCGCTCCGCCGCTGCCCATCCACGTCGAGATGGTTGAAGCCAACGTGCCGGCCATCGACCCGGGGGCTGGGGGGTGACGGGGAGCCATGCTTCATGCTTCATGCTTCATGCTGCATGCTTCATGTCTCAGGCGTCGGGCTTCGGGCAGCCTCAGGCTTCAGGCTTCAGGCTTCACGTTCGCGGTCTCATTCCCTTCGAGACGACGAACTCACCGGGAATTGCGTAACCATCACCTTCTCTGAACGGCTCGATGGACGCGAGGTACTCGGCGTGCGCACTGTCGCGCGTGGCGGGGTCGAACCGGCCGTACGCCAGCGCCACAGGGCCGCCGGCGAATGCGGCGCGCAGGGCCTCGTCGGGTGACGTGTAGAGCAGCGACACCTGCAGGCGTTCGGTCGTGACGGCCTCGAGGCCCGCCGCGGTGAACGTCCGGGCCAGCGTGTCGCCGGTCCCCAGTTGGAAGAACATCGGACACACGTCCGACTGCACGCGGGCGTCGACGATCGGGAAGATGTCGGCCCAGCCGCAACGTGCCCGTGCACCCCAGACAGCCGCGACCACGCGGCCTCCTGGACGCACCACCTCACGCATCCGCCGAAGTGCCAGGGTGGGGTCTGGCACGTACATGAGGCCGAGGGAACACAGCGCCACGTCGAACGCAGACCCGGTCTCGACTGGCGCCTCCGCGTCCTGGCGCACGAAACGGACGTGTGCGAGGCCGGCCCGAACGGCTTCGCGCGTCGCCACCTCGACCATCGCGTCCGACACGTCGGTCCCCAGCACGAACCCGTCCGGCCCCGCCGCGCGCGCGGCGTCGAACGACACGAGGCCGGTGCCGCAGGCTACGTCGAGGACCCGCTCACCCGGGACGATCGCGGCCTGCGCGAGCAGGGTCTCCTGCGCCGGGCGTATCTGCTGCGCCCAGCCTGGCTCGTAGTCCGATGCGGCGCGGTCCCAGCCGTACCGCTGCACGCGCACCTGCAGTCTGGCGTTCATGACGGCACTCCTTCCGAGGTCGAGGTGACGCGGATCGTCCGGGCAACGGCGATCGGGACGCCATGCCTGAACAGGTCGAGATACGGACTGTGGGCTTCCGCCTGAGCGAGGACGCGCTGGACGTCGGCCGGGTCGGCCTCCGACGAGACCCTGACGATGAGCCGCATGGCGCGGTACGCGGGGCGCACGTCGGCGGCGCCGAACAGCCCGGCTGCGTCGTTGTCGGCCTGCACCTCGACGGCCACATCGTGCAGCGCGATGCCCTCGCCGGCGGCCCAGAGACGGTAGGCGATGGCAACGCAGGCCCCGATCGCGGCGCGCGCATACACGCCCGGGTCGGGCGCCGAACCGCCGCCGCCCGTGTTCGCCGACATGTCGACGGGCACGGTCCACGCCCCGTCGCGCACGGTGCACGTCAAGCCGTCACCCATGACGACGTGGGACGTGACCGTCCGGCGCCCGCGCTCAGGCTTGAGCTGCAGCAGCTGGCGTATCCGAAGCATGGCGTCTCGTATGCGTTCCATGGTGCTTACCCGTAACACCGGAGGCCGACCACACCGATCGCGTCGGGCCGGTTGTCGTCGCAGGCCGCGGGCGCCACGCAGGCACGCCGCCCGGGCGGGGCATGCATCGCGACGCGTGGCGACGGACGAAACGATGGGTCTGGTCGCCATTGCGTCATGGACGGCTCCCTCCTAAGATTCCGGGCAGTGGTGACGTCGGGCCGGTGTGCCCCCTGAATACGATGACGACATCCAGCCCGCAGACCCGCCATCAGGACCCTGTCGGGCGTCTGGCTCCTGGCGCGCGATTCGGCCCATACCGGGTCATCGAACTCCTCGGCAGGGGTGGCATGGGCGAGGTGTATCGCGCCCGCGACATGCGGCTCGAGCGCGACGTGGCGCTCGAGGTCCTGCCCGCGGGATGGGCGGAAGACGCCGGTTGGCGGGCACGCTTCGAACGTGAGGCCCGCCTTCTCGCAGCCCTGCGGCACCCATGCATCGCGTCCATCCACCACGTGGAGGAGCACGACGGCGTGATGGCCCTGGTGCTGGAGCTGGTCGAGGGACCGACCCTTGCCGCGCGACTGGCGGACGGCCCCCTCGACCGGGCCCCTGCCATCGCGCTGGCCCGTCTCCTGATCGATGCGCTCGACGCCGCGCACCAGCGGGGCATCGTCCATCGCGACCTGAAACCCGCGAACATCACGCTGCCGCCGGACGGTGGTGTGAAGGTGCTGGGCTTCGGTCTGGCGCACGCGCTCTCGGAGGACGACTCCGACGTCGGGACGGGCCTGACGTCGCTCGACGGTCCGGGGCAGAGACCGGGCACGCCCTCGTACATGAGCCCCGAGCAGGCACAGGGACACCGGATCGACGCACGAACGGATGTCTGGTCGTTCGGCGCCGTGCTGTTCGAGATGCTCGCCGGGCGGCGCGCGTTCGACGGCGAGTCGGCGCGCGAAGTCACGTCGAAGATCATCGAGCGCGAGCCCGACTACAGCCAGCTGCCGGCCGATACGCCGCCGGCCCTGACTCGCCTGATCGCACGATGTCTGCAGAAGGACGCGCGCAGGCGCCTGGGCTACATCGGCGACGCCCATCTCGATCTGGACGAGGCGGGCGCTGCGCGGGAGGCCGAAGCGGCCGCCCCGCGAGAGGCGGGCGCTCGCGCGTCGCACTGGTCGATCGCAGCCATGATCATGGGCCTCGTCGCCGTGCTGGGCGTGAGCTATTTCGCGTGGCGAGGCTCGTCGCCGGCGCCCGCGGGCCGCACCCTGCGCCTGGCGGTGCCGATCGCGCCGGGCGACCAGTTCGTGCCGAGCGCCGTGTCGGTGCTCGCGCTTTCGCCCGATGGCGCGACCCTCGTCTACCGACTGCAGCGACAGGGCGTCACGCAGTTGTACGTGCGCCGACTCGACGGCGACCAGGCGACACCCCTGTCCGGCACGGAGAATGCCACGGGGCCCTTCTTCTCGCCCGATGGGCGCTGGATTGCGTTCGACAAGGACGGTGTCCTGACGAAGCGTTCCCTCGCCGGAGGACCGGCCATCGCCATCTGCCAAGCGCCGGGTGGCCTCACCGGCACGTGGACGACCGACGACGAGATCATCTTCGCGGCCGGGACGTCACGCCGGCTGGAGCGTGTGAGCGCCTCGGGTGGAACCCCGACCGCCCTGACCACGGTCCGTGAGGCGTCGGGAGAGATCAGTCACGGCATGCCGGCAATCCTCCCGGGCAACCGCGCCGTGCTCTTCACGATCTTCACGGCGGACGCGGCGACGATCGCGCGGCTCGACCTGCAGACGGGCGAGATCACGCACGTCATCGAAGGACGCCAGCCGGCCTATCTGCCGTCGGGCCACCTCGTCTTCGACAGGCAGGGGGCCCTGTGGGTCGCGCCGTACGACGTCGCCTCGGGACGCGTCACCGCGGACGCTGCACCCGCCGTCACCTCTGTCCTCGAAGCGCGTGGCGCAGGAGGCGGCGCGCAGTTCGCCGTGGCGCCATCGGGCACGCTGCTCTACGCCCCGGCGCGCAGCACCACGTCCGTGCGTGCCCTCGTCTGGCTCGACCCCCGGCAGGGCGCGGTGGACCTGCCTCTCGACCCGCGACCCATCTCGAGACTGGCACTCTCGCCGGACGGGCAGCGGGTCGCAGTGGCCATGGCCGACGGCGGGTCGCAGGACATCTGGGTGTACGACATCACCCGCGAGACGCTCTCGCGGCTGACGCCGGACCCCGCCGTCGACACAGCACCGGTGTGGTCGCCGGATGGGCAGGCCATCGCGTACCGGTCCGATCGGGATGGCGGCGGCCTGTTCCTGCAGCCGCTGGATGGCCGCCAGCCGACCCGACTCACGCACGTGAGCGGACCGATTCACACCCCCTACGATTTCACCCCGGACGGCCGCCACGTCGTCTTCACCGAGTTCCGGAGCTATCGTGACCAGGACGTCGGCATGGTGGACGTGACGACCGGCGAGGTCACGTGGCTGCTGACCGACGAGCCCGCCGAACTCCGGCCGCGCATCTCGTCGGACGGAGCCTGGATCGCCTACCAGTCGGACGCGTCCGGCCAGTACGAGGTCTACGTGCGTCCGTTCCCCGACACGACCGGGCCTCGGACGCAGGTCTCGTCTGGAGGCGGGACATCGCCGCAGTGGGTGCCGAACGGCCTCGACCTGATCTTCGACGACGGCGAGCACCTGCGGCGGGCCGTCGGCCGCATGCGAGGCGGTCGCTTCGAGGCCTCCCGGCCGGAGGTGTACGTCGAGTCGCCACCCATCCTGCGCGATCGCCTCGGTCCGCACGTTCATGTCGGGCCTGACGGGCATCGCATTCTGGCGCTCAGTCCCAACCGCAGACCCGCCGTCGAGCCTTCACCGCTCATGGTGCTCGAAGGCTGGCTGCCCGCGAGACCCTCGCCATGAAACCTGACGTCACGGCCCTGCTCCACGCCTACGGACGAGGCGACGCGCAGGCATTCGACGCACTCGTGGCCGCGGTCTACGACGACCTGCGCCGCATCGCCCGCGGACAGCGCCGGCGCGCATCACCGAACGACAGCCTGCAAACGACGGCCCTCGTGCATGAGGCGTACCTCAAGCTGTCGGATTACGAGCGGGCGGCGTGGGAGGGGCGCGGACACTTCCTGGCGGTGGCGGCCGTGGCGATGCGCCAGATCCTCGTGGATCACGCGAAGCACCGCTCGAGGAAGAAGCGTGGCGGCGGCGCGATCCAGACGACGCTCGACGCGGCGATGCTCGCGGTCGAAGCCGACGCGGCGCACCTCCTCGATCTGGATCGCGCACTGGGCGCCCTGGCGGAGACCGACCACCGGCTGGTCAGGATCGTGGAGTGCCGATACTTCGCGGGGCTCTCCGAGCAGGAAACGGCCGAAGCCCTCGACCTGTCGCTGCGCACGGTGCAGCGCGACTGGCTGAAGGCTCGCGCGTGGCTTCGCGAACGGCTCAGTGCGTGACCAGGGCCTCCGGCGCAGACGCCGTCTCTGGTCGCGGCTCGAGAGGGGGGCCGTCGGCGCGGTGGGAGGCGAGCATCACGGTGATCACGGCGGTCAGCCCCTCGTGCCAGGCGGCCTCGATGTCGGGCGTCCACTCGTCGCCGAGCGTTTCGGCGATGGCGTCGAGGAGGACGGCCGACATGGCGTAGTAGTGCGAGGGCGACACGCCGTACCCGACATGCCGTCGCGCGAGATCGTGCAGCGACGCGGCCACGGTGTCGGGATGCCGCAGGTTGTCGACCAGGAAGGCGAGCACCGCCATCAGGTGCTGGTGCTGCCGCCGCATCGACGTCGTCCGGAACAGCGGCACCACGCCAGGGTGCCGACGGAAGAACGCCGCGTAGAAGCGTGAGGCGAAGTCGGCTCCCTCAGCTGACAGCCGCGCGAAACTGGCCTCGATGCGCGCGACGACGTGCGCCGACAGCATGTGCATGTCGACGCCGCCGAACGCCACGTTGTGCAGGGCCTCGAGTCGGCACAGCATCGGCATCACGGGGGCCATGGCGACGGACGCGATGCCCGCGGCGCCGAGGTCGTTCTGTTCGAGGTCGAGTTCGCGCAGTACGTGCCAGGCTCCGCGCGCGAGTGACGCCGCACCATCGTCGGCGAGCCGGTTGTGGGCCAGCGTGAGCGAGCAGAGACGATGGCTGAGCGTGGACGACGCGAGGGCGCGGGCGGCACGCGGGCCCAGCCCGTTGTCTTCCATGGACAGTGCCTGCAGCGCGGGGAACGCCTGGATGGACTGCGCGAGGCCGTCGGCCGCGGCATCGCCGAGACGCAGTCCGTCGATCTCGAGGGTCGTCAGACTCGACGCGCCGCCGCTGACCGCCAGTCCACGCAGGCCGCTGAGCGTCACGTCCGTACGCGACACGGAGAGCGCTTCGAGGCAACGCATGTGCGGCGTCGTCGCCGCGTCGACCAGGCCCACGTCGGTCAGGTGAGTGCCGGACACGTCGAGACTGCGCAGGCTGCCGTGACACGCGGCGATCAGTGCCCCCAGGGGCAGGTGCGCGCCCGAGACATCTGCGAGCACGAGGTGCCGGATGTGCAGGCGGCCGATCGCCACGGCGAGTGCCTGCAGACCGTCGCCCTCGAGCGGATTGCCGGACAGGTCGAGCGTGTCGAGTTCGGCCGGTGCGCTGCCGAGCAGCGCGATGGCGGCGCCGGTGATGTCGTTGCGGGCGACACGAAGGTCCGAGAGACCGGCCAGTGGCTGCCCCCCGAGCAGCGCGGCGAGGCCCGCGTCTCCGAGCGCGTTGTCCGAGACGTCGAGGTGCTTCAGCCGTCGCGCGAACGACGTACTGGCGAGGAGCATCGCGCCCGTGGCACCGAGTGCATTGCCAGCCACGTTCAGGTGACGCAGGTTGGCGAAGCGATTCGACGACAACAGCACGTCGAGCGCGGCCGGACCGAGCACGTTGCCCCGAAGGTCCAGCGACTGCAGGCGCGGGCCGATGGTAGCGACGGCCAGGGCGGCGGCCCCCCCGGCCCCGATGCCGTTGGTCGAAAGGTCGAGCGTGTCGACGGCGTCCAGCGTGCGTGACGTGGCGAGTGCCGCCACGCCGTCAGAGCCGATGGCGTTGCCGCCGAGCCGCAGCTCGCGGAGCGCGTGCAGCGCATGGGAGGTGGCCACGGCGGCGGCACCGGCGGGGCCGATGGCGTTTCCGGCGAGGTCGAGGACGCGTAACTGCGTCGCGTGTGCCGCAACGAGTTCCGCGCCCCGCACGCCCACGCCGTTCCCGCTCAGATCGACGAGTTCGAGTCGGCCGAGCATCCCCGACTCCGCGAGATGCTGTACGGCCGCCGACGTCAGTCGGTTGCGCGCCGCCGACAGATGGCGCAGGTGATGCAGGTGGGGTGAGCGGGCGATCGCGCCGAGGCCCTCGTCGGTGAGTGCGTTGTCCGACAGGTCGATCTGGGTGATCGACGCCAGGGCCGGTGTGGCGGCGAGTTGCCGGGCGTCCTCGTCGGTGAGTCCCCGGCCACTGAGATCGAGCGCGCGTGCCAGCGGCCAGAGCGGCGAAGCGGCTTCACGCGCCGCGTCCCACCAGCACAGCGGTGCGCGACGCAGTGCATCCGGCCACGACTCGAGGCGGGCCTCGGCGTCGTGCGCGAGACTCGCGGCTTCCTCACTGGCCCCGGAGAGGTATTGAACGAGCGCCCACCAGGCGCCGTCTCCCGGCGTGGCACACAGCGCATCGAGTAACGCGAGGGTTCCGGACGACTGCTGCGGCGTCAGCGAGTGCTCGAGCCGAGCGAGTTCGGCGCACACGATCGCGGCGGATCTCGGGCGCACGGCGCGGTCGGTGGCGAGCAGCCGCGACGCATACGCATCGAGCGCCTCGAGTGCCTGGAGATCCGGTCGCCTGACGCTCGGCCGTGGCCCCGAGGCGAGGTGCGCCGCGTGCTGGCTGACGACGCGGAGCAGTTCGGCCGGATCGATGTCGTAGGGCGGCTGTCCGGTGAGGGCGGCATGCAGCACCGCCCCGAGCTGCCACAGGTCGGTCCTCACGTCGACGGCCTGGTCGTGCCGCAGCTGCTCCGGCGCCATGAAGGCCGGCGTACCCACGAGCTGGTGCGTGGACGCCGTCGAGTCTTCGAGCACCCTGGCGAGGCCGAAGTCCACGAGCTTGACCTGCTCGTCGGGCGCGCCGGCGCGGACGAGCAGGATGTTCTGCGGCTTGAGGTCGCGGTGCAGGGCGCCGCTCTCGTGGACGGCCACCAGTCCCGAGGCGATCTGCTTCGCGAGCCGGACGGCCCGCAACGGGTCGAGCGCACGCGGTGTTCCGCCCGGGCCGTGGATCTCGTCGCTCAACGGACGGCCCTCGACGAGTTCGAGCAGGAGGTAGAGCGCCTGCTGGTCGTCGAGCGTGCCTACCGCATAACACCGCGCGACATTGGGGTGGTTCACGCGCTCGAGGACGAGCGCCTCCTGGACGAGCCGCGCGCGGATGGCCGCGTCGCTGGCCAGTTCGGGATGCAGCACCTTCATCGCCCGTCGCAGACCGCCCACGACCGTCTCGACGAGGTAGACCGTCCCGAACCCGCCACGACCAAGGCGGCGGACGACACGGTACTGCCCGCCGGCCACGACGGCGCCGAGCCGGGCATCCGTCGGCCATCCCGACGAGCGTGCGACGGTGTCGCAGGCGGGGCAACGAGGGCTGGACGCGTCGTTCACAGGGACGAGGCAACGATGACAGTAGCTCGGCACGAGCGGCTCCTGTCCGGGGAAACGACAGGGACAGGTGGCTCCCGCCATCGATCTCGTTACACTGTGGTCGTGGCTCGCTCTCCCTACACCCAGGTGTCATATCGAATCGGCCCCGGCCCCATGACGCCCGCGGTGAAAGCGTTGATCATCGCCAACGTCGCGGTGTTCCTCGTCGGCCTCGTCGTCCCGATGCTGACGGCCTACCTGGGTCTGACGCCCGCGGCGGTGGTGGAGAGCCTGTGGCTGTGGCAGCCACTCACGTACATGTTCCTGCACGCGTCGCTGACGCACCTGCTGCTGAACATGCTGATGTTGTGGATGTTCGGCGTCGAGATCGAGCGGCTGTGGGGCACGGAGGCATTCGCGCGGTACTACCTGTTCTGCGGGCTCGGTGCGGCCGCAACGACCGTCGTCGCCGCGTTCCTGCCGTTCCCGTATGCGCCGTTCATGTACATCACGCCGACGGTGGGCGCGTCGGGCGCGATCTACGGGCTGCTGCTGGCGTACGGCCTGACGTTCCCCGACCGTCCGATCTACATGTACCTGCTGTTTCCGGTGCCGGCGAAGTACTTCGTGATGATTACGGGCGCCATCACGCTGCTGTTGTCGATCAATGCGGGCGGCGGCCGCATCGCGCACCTGGCGCACCTCGGCGGCCTCGTGACGGGCTGGCTGCTGCTCAATCGGGGAGGCGGAGGGCTCGGCGCCGAACTCAGGTATCGCTATACCAAGTGGCGGATGAACCGCCTGCGCAAGCGCTTCGACGTGCACCAGGGCGGGCGCGGTGGGCGCGGCGGCTGGAACGTGCACTGACGGCAGACGCTGGCCCCAGTGGACGAATCGGGCGACGAGAGCGACCTTCCAGGGTACTGGTCGAACAGGTGCTGGTGCGGGAAGAGCGTGGACCGTGACGTCGAGCATGGTAGCGAGGCGGGGCATCAGGACGGCGACACTCGGCCTTGTCGTTGGCGCGCTCCCTTTGTCAGTGGCAGCGCAGCCACATAGCCCTTCCTTCCGTGCCGCCGTGCGCCTCGTGAGCACAGACGTCGTGGCTGTCGATCGAAACGGGCGCGCGGTGAACGATCTGCGTGCTCTGGAGTTCGTGCTCGAGCAGGACGGCACGCCCCAGCAGATTCTGCACGTCGAGTACGTCCGAACCTCCGAACCTCGACGCGGGAACGAACCTCGAGCGACGCCGATACACGGCCGCACCCTTGTCTTCGTCGTGGACGACGAACATATGCGTCCGGAACACGCGGCACGGACGCGCGAGAGCCTCGCCGCGGTGTTACCCCGGCTGTGGCGCGATGGTGACGCTGCGACCATTGCCACGACCGCGCGTGACCGTCTCGACGTCCCCGCCGTCGTGGGGTCGCTGGAGGAGCTTCTCGCGCAGGTCGACACCATACGCAGCGTCGGGCGTCCGCCGCCGTCGCGGGGCGACCCGTTCGCCGATTGCTTCGGGCCCCTGGCCGACGACCCGCTGGAAGGCGGAGTCACACGTGGAACGCTCGAGCCCGTGGAACGCGTTCTCGCCACGCTGGCTCGGACGGAGCGCCGCACACTCGTGCTCCTCCTGACCGACGGCATCGTCGACGCCCGCTGCCCGTCCGCCCGGTACTCGGCTGAGGAGCGGCTTCGCCGACTCGCCGACTACGCGACGCGCAGGAATGCGGTGATCTACGGGTTGATGACGTCGCCATACTCGAGCGGCGTGAAGATGCCGGAGCACCGGGGACCCACGGCTGATGCGGCCAGGCGCGCGCCGACGTCAGTGCGTCCCGAGGGTGTGGTGCACGGCTATCTGCGAACGATCGCCGAGCGTACCGGCGGGTTCGCCGTTCGCAGCAACGACATCGGCGAGATGGTGACGCGGGCCGTCGAGGATCAGGACGGATACTACGTGCTCACCTACGAGGCACCGGAGGGTACCTTCACGACGCGAGGCAGTGGGCGGCATGCCTATCGCCGCCTGAGCGTGCGCTGCACCCGCAGCGCGGTGACGTGTCGGGGCCGGTCAGGCTTCTACAGCGTCGCGGACGACCTGCCGGCGGAAGAACAGCAGGAGCGGGTGCCGCGGGTGGGCCACGGCGGGTGAGCCCCGGGGCTCGGCGAGCCGGGGCTGCCGCGACCGTCGTCCCGGGGGCTACCTGGGCACTGGACCCCGGGCTCGAGGCTCGTTCGCGCTGAAGACGCTGAGCACCAGGGTGTCGTCGAGGGCGACGACCTGATGCGGCACGCCAGAGGGCACGAGCAGAACCTCTCCTTCTTCCACGCGGATCTCGTCGCTGCCGACCAGCGACTGCAGGGCGCCCTGCAGCACGTAGGTCATCTGCTCTTCGTCGTGCGCGTGCAGGGGCACCAGGGCGCCGCGCTTGAGGTAGACCTGCGCGAGCATCTCGCGCTCGCCACGCACGACCTTGCGCGAGATCATCTCGGTCACCTTCTCGAGCGCTATTTCATCCCAGCGGAAGAGCGGCACGCCGCCCATTGTGGAGCATCGCCGCGGGGCGGTGCCACCTGCTACAGTAGGGGGCGCTGGAGATGCACCACCAGGCCCCGATTCCACTGCCAGGGGGATGGCTGGTTGTGATACGTTCTGCGCGCTCCTCCGAGACACGCTGCTCATGAAGGCGACGGTTGCCCATCCCTCCACTCGTGTGCACGCTGCGGACACGGCAGCGGTGCCAACCCGGAAGACCCTGCTGGACGGGTATCGCCTGATGCTCCTGTCGCGCAAGCTCGACGACAAGGAGATACAACTCAAGAATCAGAGCCACATCTATTTCCAGATCAGCGGTGCCGGCCACGAGGCGGTGCAGGTCGCGGCCGGGCTGCACCTGCGTCCGGGCATCGACTGGGCCTACCCGTACTACCGCGACCGCGCGCTCTGCCTCGCGCTCGGCGTGACGCCCCTCGAGATGCTGCTGCAGGGCGTCGGCGCCAGGGACGACCCGGCCTCCGGCGGTCGTCAGATGCCGTCGCACTGGGGACACACCCGCTGGAACATCGTCTCGTCGTCCAGCCCGACGGGCACGCAGTGCCTGCAGGCCGTCGGCTGCGCCGAGGCCACGCGCCTGCTCGCCACGCTGCCCGGCATCCCGGACGATGAACGATCGCACGCAGACGCGGTGACGTACGTCTCGGTGGGCGACGGCACGACCAGCGAGGGAGAATTCTGGGAGACGCTGAACACGGCCTGCACCGATCGCCTGCCGCTCGTCATTCTCGTGGAAGACAACGGTTACGCGATCTCCGTGCCGGTCGAAGTGCAGACGCCCGGCGGCGACATCTCGCGGCTCGTCGAGAATTTCCCGTCGCTCGGCGTGTTCCGCGTGGACGGCACGGACTTCGCCGCGAGCTGGCACGTCATGCGCGACGCCGTCGACTACGCGCGCAGCGGCAAGGGTCCGGCGCTGGTGCACGCGCGGGTGATTCGCCTCTACTCGCACTCGCTCTCGGATGACGAGCGCCTCTACCGGACAGCGGATGAACTGGCCGAGGAAGCCTCGCGTGACCCGGTGCCGCGAACGGCAGCCTGGCTCGTCGCGCAGGGCCACGCCACGAAGGCCGAACTCGACGCCCTGTCGGCGCAGCTGGATCGCGAAGTGTCCGAGGCGACCGACGCAGCGCTGAAGGCGCCGCGTGCGACGCCCGACACGGTGTCGCTGTACGTCTACTCGCCGGACGTCGACCCGACGTCCGATGCGTTCGTCTCGACTGCAGAGACCGAAGGCAGGCTCGACACGATGGTGTCGGCCATCAACAGGACGCTGCGCGACGAGATGCGGCGGAACCCCCGCATCGTCGTCTTCGGCGAGGACGTCGCCGACGCCAGTCGGGAGGCGGCGCTCGCCGAGGTACCGGGCAAGGGCGGTGTGTTCAAGGTGACGCACGGCCTGCAGCGCGAGTTCGGCGGCATGCGCGTGTTCAATTCGCCGCTCGCCGAGGCGAACATCGTCGGACGCGCCACCGGCATGGCCACCCGCGGCCTCGAGCCCGTCGTCGAGATTCAGTTCTTCGACTACATCTGGCCGGCGA
Organism: uncultured Vicinamibacteraceae bacterium; assembly: GCA_964388335.1. Classification (GTDB taxonomy): domain Bacteria; phylum Acidobacteriota; class Vicinamibacteria; order Vicinamibacterales; family Vicinamibacteraceae; genus JAEZDP01. The sequence goes on from CAYMAG010000014.1 coordinate 52,030, forward strand.
TGATGCAGATCCGCGACGAGCTGACGATGCTGCGCTACCGGTCCAACAACACGTTCAGCAGCCCCCTCGTCATTCGCGTGCCGATTGGCGGATACCTGCGCGGCGGGGCTCCCTACCACAGCCAGTCGGGCGAGAGCATCTTCGCGCACTGCCCGGGCATCCGCGTCGTCTATCCGAGCACGGCCGTCGATGCGGCGGGCCTGCTGCGGACGTCCATCCGGTGCGACGATCCGGTGTTGTTCCTCGAACACAAGCACCTGTACCGCCAGACGTACAACAAGGGCGTCTATCCCGGCGCCGACTACACGATTCCGATGGGACGCGCGGCCGTTCGGCGCGACGGCACCGACGTGACGGTGATCACGTGGGGTGCGCTCGTGCAGCGCTCGCTGCTCGCCGCGCAGCAGGCGGAGAAGGACGGCATCTCCGTGCGCGTGCTCGACCTGCGCACCATCGTGCCCTGCGACTGGGAGACGATCGGCGCGGCGGTCCGCGAGACCAACCGCGTCATCGTGGCGCACGAAGACCAGCTGACGTCGGGCTTCGGGGCCGAGATTGCCGCGCACATCGCGGAGCATCTCTTCGAATTCCTCGACGCGCCGGTACTGCGCGTGGCAGCCCTCGATGCGCCCGTCGCGTACGCACCCGACCTGGAGGAGGCCATCCTGCCCCAGTCGTCGGACGTGCTTGCGGCCATTCGCAAGTCGGCCGCCTATTGACGTGAGAGCGAGCGTGCGCACCGCGGCGGTCGCGATGGCGCTCGCGCTTGCGACGGTGTGGACCAGCGATGTGTCCGTGCTGGTCGCGCAGTCGCCAGGCGTCGTCCGTCTCGAATCGGCCGGCGCGATCCCACCGCATCTCGCCGGGGAGTTCGAAGAGCCGTCAGGATTCGCCACGCAACCCGACGGGACGACCCTCGTGTTCGACCGCCGCCGCCACGCCGTGTTCACGATTGATGCCGCGCGGTCGGCCGTCACGCGGCTGCTGGATATCGGCTACGAGCGCGGGCGACTGCTGAGGCCCACCGCCTTCGACGTCCACCGGAATGGCACGTTCGTCGTCGCCGATGCGCCTGGTCTGCAACCCCGCATCTCGGTCTTCGAGGCGAACGGCAGGCTGCTCAACTACTTCGAGATCGCGGGCACGGCACGGCCGCGTCTGACCATCGGCAACACCGTGCTCAACGGCATCGCCTCGGCACGGTTGCTCGGCGACACGGTCCTCCTCAACATGCCGGAGCAGGGCGCGCTGGTCAGCGAGTACAGCATCGCGGGCACGCCCGTGCGGACGTTCGGCGCGCTGCGTCACACCGGGCACGAGCGCAACCCGGACGTCCACCTCGCCATGAACGCGGCACTGCCGGTCCCCTCACCGGACGGCCACGTCTATGTCGTCTTCCAGGCGGGCGTCCCGATGTTCCGCAAGTACACGGGAGGCGGTGAGCTGGTGTTCGAGCGCGTCGTCCAGAGCCGTCAACTCGACCCACACGTGATGACGATGCCGACGGAGTGGCCGCTGCGTACGGTCGACGGGCTGACGTTCCCGTTCGTCATCCCCATGGTGCGCGCGGCCACGGTCGACCACCGGGGACACCTCTGGATAGCGACGCTCACGTCGCACGTCTACGTCTTCGACCCGGACGGCGAAAAGGTCGCGACGTATCAGCTGATTGGTGCGGGCCCCATCATGCCAGACTCGATGTGGTTCACGCGGGACGGGCGCCTGCTCGTGTCGCCGGGGCTGTATGAGTTCATGCCTGATGCTCGAGGCTTCGGGCTTCGGGGCAGCCTCATCGGGCTTCGGGCTACGGGCTTCAGGCTTCAGGCTTCAGGCTTCGGGCTTGAGGCTTCAGGCCTGATGCACGTAGCCTGTGGCCCGTAGCCTCGGACGTCATGCTTCATGCCTCATGCTTGATGCCTGTCGCCTGTCTGTAGCCTGAAGCCCCGCACATGCTTCATGCTTGCGCCTCGAGGCGCTGCGTCAACGCGGCGCGATGCTCGCGGCACTCGTCGCCGTCCCAGTACTCGAGGAACTCGTCCACCATGGCGTCGAGTTCGGCGTCGGTGTACGGCGGTCCGCCAGCCACCTCGACGAGCGCACGCTTGTGGCCGGCGAAGGCGCGGGGTGGCTTGTGCCCGAGATCGCGCGCGCGCGTCGCGGCGCGGAAGGCGACGTTGCCCGCGGGCACGAGTTCATCCACCAATCCGGCATGACGCGCGTCGGAGGCCTTGAAGACGTGGCCCTCGAGAAACAGTGCGTGTCCCGTCTGCAGCGGAATTTCGGACGCCAGCGCACGAATCATTCGGGCCGGCAGCACCACGCCGAGGTTGACCTCGTTGAGCGCGAACCCGTAGTCGCCCTCGCTCATCACGCGCACGTCGCATACCAGCGCCAGGATGGCGCCCGCCGCATAGGTGTGGCCAGTCAGTGCCGCCACGACCGGCTTCGGCAGGCACCGCAACGTGTCGAACACGCGAAAGAAGGCGCGCGCGAAGCTGCGCATCCGTTCGGGTTCGTAGGTGAAGACCTCCTGCACGTCGAAGCCCGCGCAGAACATGCGCGGCTGCGCGCTGGTGAGCACCACGGCGCGCGTGTGTGAGTCACGCTCGGCGTGATTCAGCGCCTGCTGCAGCTCGGCCACGACGGCGTCGGTCAGCGCGTTGGCCTTGCCGCGGGCCAGCGTGATCACCAGGATGTCGTCTTCCCGCTCGAGTCGAATGTGTTGCATGGCCGCTCGACGGAGTGTACCGCAGGGCTGCGGAGCTCGAGCTCGAGGTGTCGCGGCGGACACGGGACGTGGAGCGCCGCCTCCGCGTCCTCCGGCCGGCCACGCCGCACGTCCGCTCCACTGTCTGTGCCGAGGATCGCGTTGCGCCCGGACGGGACAGGCGCGCGCTAACCCTCGCCACGACCGAGCGCACGCACGCGTGGCGTGCACCTGACGGCCGGAGAACGAGTCGGCGCCGCCCCACGTCGCGTGTCCGCCGCCACGCACCAGCGACGAGGCCACGAACCCCTGCGATCACGATCGCGCGCGAGAATGGTCCGCTACGCCGCACGTCCGCTCCACCAGGCACCGGCGCGGCGAGGCCACGAGCCCTTGCGGGCGGGACCACTACGCCCGGAACGTCTGCATGCCGTCGGTCGACGTGACCTCGTAGGTGCGAGTGGCATCGCCCTCGCACTTCAGCCGCATCGTCACCGCGGGATGCCCGCCCTTCGCGTCTCTCACGATGCTCTCGGCCACCGTGAAGCGGGGAAGGCCGATACCGTTGGCCTGCGCGGCGGGCCGCGCCGCTTCGGACGCGCGCAGCAGGGCCTCGAATGACCGCTGAACGAGCGACCGGCCGATCTCCATCTGTACAGTCGTCGGCTCGCCCTGGGCCAGAATCAGCAGGCTGCCCACGTCGGTGCGCGGGTTCGCGAGGCGCCAGCCCCCGGCGCCGTCGTCGCGACCGAGCACGCCCAGCATCGGATCGTCGATGGTGCGCCCGGAGTTCGACGTCCGCGGGGCCGACGTCGGTCCGGTCTGCGGCGAACTCGACGCTGCGGGCCGGGCAGACGAGGGCGAGGACGACGGTTCGGGACGGTTCGTGGCGCCCGTCGATGCGCGCCGCTGCCTGCGACGCGATGCGCGCGAGTTCTCGGCTCGCGGGGTGTGCCGTCGACGTCCTCCTGCGGCCGTAATCGCACGCAGTACGGCCAACGTCGCGACGAATGCGACGAAGTGGCCGGCGTAGTCCTCGGGGTTCTGCGACGCCCGCTGCGCCGCATCGAGCCACTCGTCGAACGCGCGACGCGCGGGATGCGCGGCGTCGTCACCGGACAGCCCCTGGTACACCCAGTCGGCCCAGGTGCCGACCGCTACTCCCGTCACGAGCATCGCTCCGATGGATGCGAAGCAGCCGAGTGTCGAGAGCAGCCCCTGTGCGGTCGTCGGCTTGGCCTTGTCCTTCGACGGCACGGGCTTCGGGCGCTGCAGCACGCCGTTCTTCAGGTAGTGCCAGAAGGCCGCCCACATCCAGATCGCCGCGATGGCTCGCAGGATGTAGGCGGGCACGGTCGCGTCTTCCTGCGGAATCGTGAACAGGTACGCCGACAACAGGAAGAGCGCCGACGACAGGACGAGGTTCACGACGAGCGTGACGGTCGATCCGACGAAGCGTGCCATCCAGAGCAGGACGGGCATGGGCAAGACTACTCGAATTGCGCAACGCGCAGGCCGACCGTCGTCGCGGCGGCAGCAGGCGGTCGTCGAACGTGACCAGCGTGGCCGCATGCGCCTCGAGGGCGGACGCCACGTGCAGGGCATCGAGCGTACGCAGGGGGACATGGTGTCCCCCACAGTGTTCGGGTCCGCTGAGCGCCGACGATATCACGGCCGCTGTGCGCTCCGTCCCGCCAGGCGGGGAGCACACCTGCACGTCCGGATAGCGGCGCAGGCGTTCACTTCGAAGAGGCTCCACCACCACACTGAAGCGATCGATGCCAGCCCTGCGTGCGCACGGGCACCGGAGCTTTCGGGCCGTCCGCTATACTGGTGGGATGTCTGCTGCCGAACACGCCCGCCCTGTGGCCAACCCGAAGCTCCGGAACATCGCCATCATCGCCCACGTGGACCACGGCAAGACGACCCTGGTCGACGCCATGTTCCAGCAGGCTGGCACGTACCGCTCCAACGAGCGCGTCAACGAGCGGGCCATGGACTCGATGGACCTCGAGCGCGAGCGCGGCATCACCATCATGGCCAAGAACACGGCCGTCCACTACCTCGATCACCTCATCAACATCTGCGACACCCCGGGCCACGCCGATTTCGGCGGCGAGGTCGAGCGCATGCTGTCGATGGTCGATGGCGTCCTGCTGCTGGTCGACGCATCGGAGGGTCCGCTCCCCCAGACGCGGTTCGTGCTGCGCAAGGCCCTCGAGCGCCGGCTCGTGCCCATCGTCGTGATCAACAAGATCGATCGCCCGGACGCGCGCGTGCAGGAAGTGCTCAACGAGGTCTACGACCTGTTCATCGACCTCGACGCCGACGAAGAGCAGCTCGACTTCCCCATCGTCTACTGCGTGGCGCGTGACGGCCAGGCGAGCCTCGCGAACGAACGCGGCGAGACGCTCGAGCCGCTGTTCGACGCCATCCTCGAGCACATCCCGCCACCCAAGGGCGACCCGGACGACGTGCTGCAGATGCTGATCGCGAACCTCGACTCGAGCGAATACCTGGGGCGCATCGCGATCGGCCGCATCTTCAACGGCCGCGTCAAGACCGGCGAGTTCGTCGGGGTCTGCAAGCTCGACGGCTCGCTCGAGCAGGTGCGCGTGACCAAGCTGTACGCGTTCGACGGGCTGAAGCGCGTCGACATCACCGAGGCCGCCGCCGGCGACATCGTCTGCCTGGCCGGCATCGAGGACATCACCATCGGCGAGACCATCACGAGCGCCGAGACACCGCGCGCGATGGTGCCGCTCGCCATTGACGAGCCCACCGTGTCGATGGTGTTCGGCGTGAACACGTCGCCGATGTCGGGCCGCGACGGCAAGTACGTCACGTCGCGCAACATCAAGGAACGGCTCGACAGGGAGCTGCTCGGTAACGTGTCGCTGCGCGTCGAGCCCACCGACTCGCCCGAGATGATGCGCGTCGTCGGCCGCGGGGAGCTGCAGTTGTCGATTCTGCTCGAGATGATGCGCCGCGAGGGGTTCGAACTGCAGGTGTCGCGTCCGGAGATCGTGACGCGCGACACCGAGAAGGGCCGCGTGGAGCCCGTCGAAGACGTCGTCATCGACGTCCCCGAAGACTTCCAGGGCGTCGTCATCGCGATGATGGGGACGCGTAAGGGTACGATGACGAAAATGGTGAACAACGGCAGTGGACGCGTGCGCCTCGAGTTCCGTGTGCCGGCGCGTGGGCTGATCGGTTTTCGCTCGCAGTTCCTCACCGACACCAAGGGCATGGGCATCATGAACCACATCTTCGCCGGGTGGGAGCCGTGGGCCGGTCCGATTCCGTCACGCCTCGCGGGTGCGCTGGTGGCGGATCGCTCGGGCGTGGCGACGGCGTTCGCAATCGCGAATCTGCAGGAGCGCGGCGAGATCTTCATCGACCCGACCACCGAGGTGTACGAGGGGATGATCATCGGCGAGAACGCGCGCGACAACGACATGGACGTGAACGTCTGCAAGGAGAAGAAGCAGACGAACATGCGGGCCTCGTCGGCCGACGAAGCCATCCGTCTGATTCCGCCGCGCAAGCTGGGTCTCGAGAACGCGATCGAGTTCATCAACGACGATGAGCTGGTCGAGGTGACGCCGACGTCGATCCGGCTGCGCAAGAAGGTGCTGGCGCAGAATCAGCGGCCGCGCAGGGCGGAGTAGGGCGTCGCCGTTGCAGGCGGCCGCACGTCGCGGCGCCGATGCGGTCGCCCCGGTATCGGGCGAAGGCGGTGGCGCAGCGTGGCCGGCGTTCGCACCGGAATGCGGACCATAGACCCGCCTTCGCCGAGGCTTCGGCGGGCAAGCCCCGTGGCCGCAGTCAGACCGTGGGTCGCAGACCATGGGCAGGCCGCCATCCCGCGGCACCGGCGCGTGGGGCTGTCGAGCGCGAGGCGACTGTGCGGACGCCGACCGGTGTCACGCCACGCGCGCCAACCGCCGGGAGCCCGGGGAGACCGTAGCGGGGCGCACGGCCTCGTCGACGCGGCGCCGATGCGGTCGCCCCGGTATCGGGCGAAGGCGGTGGCGCAGCGTGGCCGGCGTTCGCACCGGAGCCGCGCGCTCGACAGCCTCACGCGCCGGTGCCTCTGCGCTCAGCGGGCCTGCTGCAGGTATGGCGCCAGCGCCCTCTCGACTGCGTCATCGTCGCCCGCCACGGCGACGTCCCCGAAGAGCCACCACGTCTCCACGTGCTCCGTGGACGCACCCGGGGCCAGCGTCATCAGTTCACCGAGCGTCTCGATCTCCATGAACGTTCGCGACGTGTACGTCTGGTACGTGGTGCCGTAGTCGGCGTAGCGCTTGCCGTCCTCGAACGGCGCGATGCGCTTGACGAACAGGTCACGGTCGACGCTGTAGGCCGCCCAGCCCTGCCGGTTTCCGATCCCGATCTTCTGCGGCTCGGGGATCGCGGCGTCGGTCCTGAGCCGGATGAACTTCCGACCGAGCGTCCAGCGCGGATCGGCGAGGTTCGTGTACGACCACACGACCAGGGGACGGACGGGCTGCAGCCGCTGCTCGTGCGGCACGTAGGGCTCGTTCGGCAGAATCGTGGTGCCTCCGCCGCGCACGATCGTGATGGCCCACGGCGCCACGTCCACCGGCGCGTCGCGGCGGTTGGTCAGGCGGTGCAACACGGTGACTCTCGTGGAATCCGGGTCGAGCGTGACCTCCATCACCTTCGCGATGCCGGTCTCGGCCTCAACGCCGCGGTCGAGCACGACCGTGCCGCCACCCTTCGTCTCGTGGCGGATGGACGAGTTGTCGAGCCCATACGAAAGCTCCCGCGATTCGGGCGCCAGCCACAGGCGATGCCCGCCCCATGGCTGCCACTCCGACGCCCCGACTCGGGCCGGCATCTCCGCAAGGACGTTGCGTCCTCCGATCAGCCGATACGCGATGACGCGCGGACCGATGTCGGTGGTGACGATCACCTCGACGTGCCCGTTGCTGAGGCTGAGACAGTTGGGCAGGTTCATGAACGAGACGGGCTTCACGGTCACCTCGGCGGCCGCCGGCGTGGCGGGTAGGGTCACTGCCGCAACGGCCACGACGGCACTCAGGCACAGACGATGCGTGGTCATATGCCGCACATCCTAACGCGCAACGGCGGTCGGGCGTCAGCGTTGCCGTCCGTCGGCCCGGGAGTGCAGGGTCTCGACCGCAGCACACCGGGTCCGCCCCAGCGCAACGACGGGCTCGTGGACACCCGGGCGGAGCAACCGACCGCACGCTGACGGCTCGTGCTCATCGCCGATACCGCGTGACGAGGACGCCGGCGAGCACCAGCCCCGCTCCAACGAGCCGCGTGCCGCTGAGGCGTTCACCGAGCCAGACCATCGCGACGATCAGTGCCGCCGCGGGGACGACATTCGAGTAGAGCGACGTGCGCGACGCGCCGAGGTGCCGCACGCCGTGGTACCACGCCGTGTACGCGAAGTTGAGGGCGAGCAGCGACGAGAACACGAGGCTCATCCACGCCACCAGGGGCACGGTCGTCCACGGCGTCGCGCGGAAGTCGTCCATCGCGAACGGAACGAAGAGCACCGTGCCGAACGCCATCGACAGCCCGGTGATGAGCAGCGGCGAGAAGGTGTTGAGCATCGGCCGCGCCGCGACCGTGTAGATGGTCCAGCAGCCGACCGCCGCGAGCATCATCAGGTCGCCCGCGAGCGAACTCTCGCCAGCCTGCGCGCCGCCGGTCACGATGAAGTAGACACCGGCGAAGGAAAGCGACATGCCCACCCAGTGCGGCCACGGCAGGCGCTCGTGCCCCATCACCGCCGAGGTGAGGCTGACCGCGACGGGCGTGCACCCGATGATGATCGAGGCGTTCACCACGCTGGTCCGTTCGAGGCCCTCGATGAACAGCAGCTGGTAGCCGAACTGGCCGATGAGCCCGAGCAGCGCGATCACCAGCCAATGGCGCGACGTCAGCCGGGCGAGGCTCTCCCGCCGGCGCGTCAGGCCGATCATCAGGAGGAAGACGACCGACGCCACCGCCAGACGCAGCGCGTTGAAGCTGCGCGGCGGCATCTCCTGCATCACGAACTTGATGACGCTGTAGTTGCTGCCCCACACGAGCGCGGTGAGCAGCAGATAGAAGTCGGCGCGAGAGAAGGTGGAAGACACGGAGAAAGAGAAAAGGTGACGCGTCGGGTCTTCCGAACACGTCACCTTCGGACATCATGTTCATGCTTCATGCTTCATGGACCCATGACTCATGCTTCATGACTCAGGCTTCAGGCTTTGGGCTTCAGGCTTGGGTTGCCGCGTGAGGCCTGAAACCTGCGCCGCGACACCGCTCACGCGCCGAGCAGCGGCGACTTCACGAACAGCAGGATGAGCGACACGACGAGCGCGTAGATCACGAGCGACTCGATGAGCACGAGGCCGAGAATCAGCGCGCCGCGAATCTCACCCGAGGCGCCGGGGTTGCGGGCCATGCCCTCGACGGCCGACGACACGGCCTTGCCCTGCGCGAGCGCGCCGAAGGCGGCCGCGAACGCCAGCGCGAAGCCGGCGGTGATGAACAGCCACTGCAGCGAGGAACCCGCGGCAGCGGCGCCGGGGCCCTGAGCGTAAGCGGGCGAGACGAACCCTGCGACGAGGGCGATGGTGGTCAAGGCGAGAATCTTGCGCACGATGGAACTCCTGGTGTGAACGAACGAATGACTCGCCGGGTTGTTGTCAGCTGCGCGAGGCCTGTGGCCTCGTCGTGACATCGTGAGCGCGAGCCGGGGTCCGACGAATCACCGGGGCTCGCGTGAAATCGCGGCTCAGGCCGCCGGTGCGGAATGAGCCAGGGTCGTGCCATGCACGTGATCCGCGGCGCGGTCGTCGCCGCTGTGCGCATCGTCGTGCGCGTGGTCCACGTGCACGGCGCCCGCGATGTAGATGACCGTCAGCAGCGCGAAGATGAACGCCTGCAGCGACCCGGTGATCACGCCGAGCAGCATCATCGGCAGCGGCACCAGGAACGGCACGAGGCTGGCCAGAATCAGGACCACCAGTTCCTCGCCGAACACGTTCCCGAACAGACGCAGCGACAGCGACAGGACGCGCGACGTGTGGCTGATGACTTCGATGAGGCCGACGAGCGGTCCCATGATCTTCGGCACGCCCGGAGGGAAGAGGAAGTGCAGCAGGTAGTGGCCGATGCCCTGCACCTTCACGCCCTGGAGGTGGTAGTAGACCCACACCGTGATGGCACAGCCCAGCGTCACGTTCAGGCTGGCCGTCGGTGACATCAGCCCCGGCACCTTGCCGAACATGTTGCCCAGGAAGATGAAGATGAAGATCGTGCCGACGAGGGGCAGATACTTCACGCCCTGCGGGCCGATGTTGTCCTTCAGAATGCCGAGCAGGAACCCGACGACGTCCTCGACCACGATCTGGAGCTTGCCGGGGTTCTCGACGCTCAGGCGCGACCGGATGAACAGGCTGAACACCGTCACGACCAGGACGATGAGCGCGCACATCACGAGGTAGTCGGGAATCACCGTCATGCCGGGCTCGTACGTGCGGCCGAGCAGCGGCGCGATGAGCGGTCCGAGCAGGGCGTTGACGAACTCGACGATCCAGAGGGAATGGTGCAGTTGTTCCATGCGAGTGAGCGGGTGGTCCTACGACTTGCCCCGGACGGCTTCACGGGCTGCCGCGAGCACCACGGCAGATGCGCCCGTCAGCACACCCACTGGGTGCAGGCGCAAACGCACAATGATAACGTACGCGACGATCGCCAGTAAAGCGTGCCGTCCGATCAGGGTCAGAACGAGCCGCGCCGTACCTGGACGCGACTCCGGCGGGCCACCGCCCATCGTCTGCACGAGCGCGTCCACGCTGCTGCGGATGGCCCAGTAGCTGATCGCCGCCAGCACGCCGCCCCCCAGAATGCCGCCGCCCCAGGCGAGTCCGCCGAGAAGTCCGCCGGCCACCGTCGCGGACGCGACGAACACGGCGGCCGTGTGCTCGAGACGCTGCAGCAGTGCGGCATCAGGCGCCGGGGTGTGCGCCGTCGGACGGTGGAGGGGCGGATCTGGACGAGGCAAGGGCGCGTGACGTGATGCGGTAGACATTGAGGATGGCGGCGGCGAAACCAAGCCCGAAGCCGATGAGCATCCCCCAGGGAGTGGTGTCGAACCGGCCATCCACCCAGAGCCCGGCGCCGGTGCCGATCGCCAGGGCGATGACGAACGACAAGCCCAGCGTCCCGAGTTCGCCGACCGTGCGCCAGTACCCTGCGGGTCGCAGCAACGCCATGGTGGTCAATCGGGGACGGGACCGCGACCAGCGGAGGCGGCGCTTCGTCCCATAGAATGCGGCCGGTCCGTGACCATCCGCTCGACTATACTCCAGAGACGGGTGTTCCCCTGTGACGGTGGTTCTATGAACAGAGTAGGCGTGTGTGTGTTGTCGGCGGTCCTGGTGATCTCAGGGTCGGTGCTGCCGGCTGCAGCACAGATTCGTCAGCGGACGCTGCTGGTGACGGCCGTCGAGAAGTCGGGCGGCGAACCGGTGGAGACGCTCACGCCCGGTGACGTCGTCGTACGCGAGGATGGCGTCGCCCGCGAGATCCTGAGGGTGAGCCGCGCCACCGACGCCGTCCTGCTGGTGCTCATCGTGGACAACAGCCAGGCCGCGCGGCGAGCCATCCAGGAGATGCGCCTGGCCCTGACGACGTTCGTCGACACCTTCGGGGGAACGCATGAGATGGCCGTCATCGGCATCGCCGATCGTCCAACCGTGCTGTCGGGTCCGACCACGAGCAAGGCACAGCTGACGCGCGCCGTTGACCGGGTGTTCGCGCAGCCCGGAGCCGGCGCGTATCTGCTCGAGGCCGTCCTCGAACAGGCCAAGGCCATCCAGAAGCGGGAGATCGGTCGGGCGGCCATCATCGTCATCACGTCGCAGGGGGCCGAGTTCAGCGACCGGCCGCCACAGACGGTGATGGACGCCATCGGAGCATCGGGCGCCACCTTCCACGCCGTCGAACTGCAGGATACCGACCAGGCTCCACCCTTGAACCAGGGCGTGCGTGACCGCAACGTCGTGCTCGACCGTGGCACCAGCGAGACCGGAGGGGAACGCGAGATCGTGCTGGCGAACCTGGGTCTGCGCGACGTGTTGCAGAAGGTGGGACGCATCGCCACCACGCAGCACGAGGTCGTCTACGGCCGTCCCGACACGCTCATCCCGCCGCGCCGCGTGACCGTCAGCTCGAGCAAACCGACGCTCGAGGTGCGCGGTAACGTGCTGCGGACGAATCAGGAGGCGCGGTGAACGGAGTGAGTTCCGGTGGAGGCGTGACCGTCCTGCTGGCCGTCGTGCTGCTGGCGACGCCCTCCATGCAGACGCCTCCCGAGGCTCCCGCGCCGCCCCCGCCTGTCGAGGCGGCACCCCAGGAGCCCGCAGAGCCCCCGCCACCTGTAGCGGGTGGTGACGCACAGCCCGGCCAGCCCGTGTTCCGGGCAGGTGTCGACGTGGTGTCGCTCAGCGTGACGGTCACCGACAAGACAGGGCGGTATCTGCAAGGGCTCGACGAACCGGAGTTCTCGATCTTCGAGGACGGGGTCAGGCAGGACGTCATCTTCTTCTCGGGCACGCAGCTGCCGACGGCTCTGGCGCTGCTCATCGACACCAGCGCGAGCATGAACGAGCGGATGTCGACGGCGCAGCAGGCAGCCATCGGTTTCGTGCACCGCATGACGGGCGACGACATGGCCACGGTCATCGACTTCGACAGCCGCGCCGAGATCCTGCAGACGTTCACCGGTGAGCAGGCGCTGCTCGAGAGGGCGATTCGCCGGACGACGGCCGGAGGATCGACGTCGCTGTACAACGCGATCTACATCGCGCTCAACGAGTTCAAGCGCATGCGCGCCTCGTCGCAGGACGAAGTGCGGCGTCAGGCCATCGTGGTGCTTTCCGACGGCGAAGACACGTCGAGTCTCGTCGCGTTCGACGAGGTGCTCGAACTCGCCAAGCGGACCGAGGTCGCCATCTACGCCATCGGGCTGCGCGATCCGAATGCCTCGCTGTCACGCAGCCGGGGAGGCTTTCGCGAGAGCGAGTTCGTCCTGAAGCAGTTCGCGCAGGAAACCGGCGGTCGCGCCTTCTTCCCGAACTCCGCGACCGAGTTGGCCGGCATCTACTCGCAGGTCGCCGATGAACTGGCCGCGCAGTACACGCTCGGCTACGCGCCGAAGAACAGCCGCCGCGATGGGCGCTGGCGACGCGTCGTCGTACGCATCGATCGGCCGGACGCGCTGGCGCGCACGAAACAGGGGTACTACGCGCCAGCCGGAAACCCGTGACCCTCTTCGCCCTCTACCTGCTGGCCGCCGTCGCCTACGGCCATGGCTTCCTGACGCGCCGCGAGTTCTCGGGACGAGCCGCGACGGCCCTCCTCATCGCCGCGGCACTCGTGCACACGTTCCAGTTCGGCATGATCACCATGCAGATCGGCGCGCCTCCCCTCGCGGGACGCGCGGGAGCAATCGGCGGGTTCGTCCTGATGCTGGCCGTGGCGTACCTCTACGTGGAACTGTCCACCGAGGAGCGGACGATTGGCACGTTCGTCACGCCGCTGCTCGCGGGACTGCAGTTGCTCGTGGCGGGCGACGTGCCGCCCGCGGCCAGCGCCGCCGTGCTGGGAGAGGGCCGGTTCCTGGCCTTCCACGTGGGCGCCCTGCTGTCGGCCTACGCCAGCTTCGCGCTGGCGTGCGTCATCGGGATCACCTACGTGCTGCTGTTCCGTGAACTCAAGACCCGAACGCCCGGCGTGTTCTATTCACGGCTGCCGCCGCTCCAGGTGCTCGACCGCATGAACATGCGCGCCGTGACGGCCGGATGGTGCCTGCTGACGGTCGGACTCATCGCCGGCGCGCTCTGGCTCGTCGACGCCCGGACGTCGATGCCACACGATCCTCGCGTGGCCGCGATGACCCTGTACGACCCGAAGATCCTCGTCGCCGTGGCGTGCTGGGTCCTGTACAGTGCACAAATCGTCGCGCGGCGATGGGGAAGCTTGAGCGCGCGCCGCGCCGCCTGGCTGTCAGCGGCCGGCTTCGCGCTCGTGCTGCTCAACTTCCTGCCCGTGGCGTACTTCTTCTCGCGCAGCCACAACTTCGTGTGATGCATCTCGTCCTGGTCGGCCTCAGTCACCACACCGCTCCCCTGGAGCTTCGCGAGCGCCTCGGCGTGACGAAGACGATGCTCCCGGCGACGCTGGATGCGCTGGCCAACGCCGGGTGCGACGATGCCGTCGTGCTCTCGACGTGCAACCGGACCGAGGTGTACGCCGCGACGAACGACGCGACCCTCATGACGGGGCGCATCGTCCATCACCTCGCCGACGCGCACGGGGTGCCACTCGAACTGCTGGAGCCGAGCCTCTACTCGCGGCTGGACGCGGACGCGGCCCGCCATCTGTTCCGTGTCGCTGCCGGCCTCGATTCGCTCGTCGTCGGAGAGCCCGAGATTCTCGGCCAGGTGAAGGAGGCGTACCGCGTCGCCAACGAGACGCGCGGGACGGGCGCGCTCATCAACCGCCTCTTCCATGGCGCCTTCGGTATCGGCAAGCGCGTGCGCGCCGAAACGGGACTGTCCGAGGGGGCCGTCTCCCTGAGCTACGCGGCCCTCACGCTCTCGCGCAAGATCTTCGGAGACCTCTCTTCACTGCGCGTGCTGGTCATGGGCGCGGGCGAGATGGCCCGCCTGAGCGCGTTGCACTTCGCTGGACAGGTCGCCGCGCTGACGGTCACGTCACGAACGACCGACCGGTCGCGTGCGGTCGCCGACGAGGCGTCCGCGACGACGGTGCCATGGGAGGCGCGGGCCGAGGCGCTCGCCACCGCCGACGTGCTCGTTTCGGCTACCGGTGCCGATGGCATCGTCCTGACCGCGGAAGACCTGCGCCCGGCGCGCAGCGGCCGCCAGGCCCGCCCCTTGTTCGTCGTCGACCTCGCGGTACCGCGTGACGTCGATCCCGCGGTGGCGGCGCTGGACGACGTCTTCCTCTACAACGTCGACGACCTGCGCGGCATCGTCGAAGAGAACCTGACGCGGCGGCATCAGGCCGTCGCCAGTGCCGAACGCCTCGTGCAGGAGGAGGTGGCTGCCTGGCTCGCGTGGATGCGCTCGCGCGCGGCAGTTCCCACGGTCGTGGCCCTCCGGCAGCGCTTCGAGCGCATCCGTCAGTCAGAGCTTTCGCGCCTGTCGCCCCGCCTCACGCCCCTCGGCCCGGACGCGCAGGCCCGCGTCGACGAGGTGACGCGCCTCATCGTCGAGAAGCTGTTGCTCACGCCGACCGAGCAGCTCAAGGCGATCGACGATCGCGAGACGATGGCGGCGTGCTCCGCGGCGTTGCGACGCCTCTTCGACCTCGACGAAGCCGCGCAGGCCGCGGCAGCGGCCGAACGTGCGGTGGACGCGGAACCGCGCCGCGAGCAGCCGTCGTGACGTGGCGGCTGGGCACGCGCGGCAGCCAGCTTGCCATGTGGCAGGCCAGAGCCGTGGCGACGCGCATTGCCGAGGCCGGCGGGCCGGCGTGCGAGATCGTGGTGGTGAGTACCGCCGGCGACCGTCTGCAGCAGGCGCCGCTGTCGGACGTCGGCGGCAAGCGGCTGTTCGTGAAGGAGATCGAAGAGGCGCTGCTGAACGGCGAGATCGATCTCGCGGTGCACAGCGCCAAGGACATGGCGACCGCCATGCCCGGC
>CAYMAG010000014.1:67563-69676 GCA_964388335.1 uncultured Vicinamibacteraceae bacterium
CGAGATCGATCTCGCGGTGCACAGCGCCAAGGACATGGCGACCGCCATGCCCGGCAACCTGCAGATCGCGGCAACGCTGCCACGCGAAGACCCGCGAGACGCCGTCGTGCTGCCGGCCGGCTCGACCGCGACGTTCGGGTCAGACGCCGTCGCCTCGACGGTGGTGCCCGCGTTGGCAGCGGCCCTCGGCGACGCACCGCGCCTCGGCACGAGCAGTGTGCGCCGTGTCGCGCAGCTGCATCGACTGCTCCCGTCAGCGGAATTCCTTTCTGCGCGCGGCAACGTGGACACCCGGCTGCGGAAGCTGGATGCCGGCGAGTACGCCGCGCTCGTGCTGGCCGCGGCAGGCCTGCGTCGTCTCGGACGTGGCGATCGCGTCAGTGTGGCGCTGCCGACAGATGTCTGCGTCCCCGCGCCAGGCCAGGGCATCGTCGCGGTGCAGTGCCATGACGACAGCGGCGAGGTGGCCGAGTTCCTGGCCGGACTCACCGACCACGACGCTCACGTCGCCCTGCAGGCGGAGCGCGCCCTCGTCGCGGCGATCGGTGGAGGGTGCCAGTTGCCGCTCGGCGGGTACTGCCGCGTCCGGAACCGCGACCTCGAACTGGTGGCGGTCGTGACGGGCCTGGACAGCGACGCGGAAGTGCGCGCCATCGGCTTCGGCACGGTCGACGATCCGGACGACGTTGGCATGCGCGTGGCACAGCGACTCCTGGACGACGGTGCCGGCGCCATTCTCGACGCGGTGCGCGAGTACGACGGCCCCACGCCCGGCGTTTGATCTATCCTGCGTGCATGACTCCCGTCTACATCGTCGGGGCCGGCCCTGGCGACCCTTCGCTGATCTCCGTACGCGGCCTGCGTTACCTGACCGAAGCAGACGTCGTCGTGCACGACACGCTCATCGACGCGCGCCTGCTCGCCCTGGCTGATGAAGAGTGCGAACTCCTCGAGGTCGGCCATGCCGCGCCTTCGGGAATCGATCAGGACGCCATCTGCCTCCTCCTGGCGGAGAAGGCGCGCGACGGTCAGCGAGTGGTCCGCCTGAAGTGGGGCGATCCGTTCGTCTTCGACAGCGGCGGCCGGGAGGCGCTGTTCCTGCACGAACAGGGCATTCCCTTCGAAGTCGTGCCTGGCGTGCCGGGTCTCGTCGGCATCCCGACCTACGCGGGCATCCCCGTCAGCTACCCCGGTTCCGGCGACACGCTGACTCTGATCCGCGGCTTCGAGGACGGGTCGGAGCATCCCCCCGAACTCGACTGGAGCCGGCTGGCGCGCGTCGAGGGTTCGATCGTCTGTTACGCGGGACCACGCCAGATCATGGCCGTGCTGACGTCGCTGCTCGACCACGGTCGTCCCGCCGATGACTTCGCCGCCGTCATCGTGCACGGCACGACGCCGATGCAGGAGACGCTGCAGGATTCGCTGGCCGGACTGCGGCGACGCCTCGAAGAGAGTCCCCTGCATCAGCCCGCGGTGCTGGTCGTGGGTCCGACGGTGGGCCTGCGCGAGCATCTGCGCTGGTTCGACGAGCGCCCGCTGTTCGGGCAGCGCATCGTCGTGACGCGCTCGCGCGAGCAGGCTGGCGCCTTCGTGGAACGACTCGCCGATCTCGGCGCGCGTCCGATTCTGGCGCCGTCCATCCGCATCGGACGACTCACCGATTTCGTGGAGCTGGACGAAGTCATCGAGCGGGTGGGCAGCTTCGACTGGATCGTCTTCACGAGCGCGAACGGTGTCGACCACTTCATGGAGCGGTTCATGGCGCAGTCCCGTGACATCCGCGACCTCAAAGGTCCGAAGCTGTGTGCCATCGGTCCGCCAACAGCCGAACGGCTCACCCGCTTCCACCTCCATGTGGACGCGGTGCCCTCGGAGAACCGATCGGAGGCCGTGGCGAGTGCGATGCTGGCCGAAGGCAGTCTTGCCGGCGCTCGCATCCTGCTGCCCCGCGCCGACATCGCGCGCGAGACGCTGCCCGATGACCTCCGCCAGGCCGGCGCCCTTGTCGAAGACATCGCGACGTACCGTACCGTGCGCGAGAACTTCGGCCGCGAAGGAGAGCCCGACATCTACAAGATGCTGCTCGAGGGCGAAGTGGACATCGTGACCT
>CAYMAG010000014.1:69776-75645 GCA_964388335.1 uncultured Vicinamibacteraceae bacterium
GGAGAGCCCGACATCTACAAGATGCTGCTCGAGGGCGAAGTGGACATCGTGACCTTCACGAGCGCGTCGAGCGTGCGTCACTTCGTCACGAACCTCGGCGAGGACCAGGCGGCCGATCTGCTGGCCAGGGTCGACGTGGCATCGATTGGTCCGGTGACGGCTGAGGCCGCCCAGCAGCTCGGTATCACGACGACGATCATGCCGGAGGACACCTACTCGATTCCGGCGCTGGTGGATGCCATCGTGTCGCACGTGACACGCGTTCAGGTGGCCGCCCGGTGACCCAGCTGCCTCTCGACCGGCGGCCGCGCAGGCTTCGGCGAAGCGCCGGCATTCGCGCGCTCGTTCGCGAGACGCACCTCGAGCCCTCCCAGCTCATCTACCCGCTGTTCGTCTGCCCTGGCGAGGGCGTGCGGAGGCCCGTCCGGTCGATGCCCGGCGTGAGCCAGCTCTCGGTGGACGAGATCGTGCGCGAGGCGCGGGCGGCGGCCGCCGATGGCGTGCAGGCCGTGTTGCTGTTCGGGCTGCCCGCACAGAAGGACGAGCGCGGCAGCAGCGCGCGTGATCCCGAAGGACCGGTGCAGCGCGCCGTCCGCGCGCTTGCGGCGGAGGTGCCGGACACGATCGTGATCACCGACGTCTGTCTGTGCGAGTACACGTCGCACGGGCACTGCGGCGTCATCGCCGGCGGGGACATCGACAACGACGCGACCGTGGCACTGCTGGTCGACGAGGCCCTGTCTCACGTCGAGGCCGGTGCCGACATCGTCGCGCCGTCCGACATGATGGACGGCCGGGTGGGCGCGATTCGCGAGGCGCTCGATGCGGCGGGCCACACGTCGGTGGCGATCATGAGCTACGCCGCCAAGTACGCGTCGGCCTTCTACGGCCCGTTCCGTGACGCGGCCGAGTCCACCCCGGCGTTCGGCGATCGCCGCACTCATCAGATGGATCCGGGAAACGTCCTCGAGGCGTTGCGTGAGGTCGCGATCGACATCGAGGAGGGCGCCGATATCGTGATGGTGAAGCCAGCCCTGCCATATCTCGACGTCATCTGGCGCGTCAAACAGGAGTTCGGCATGCCGACCGCGGCCTACCACGTCAGCGGTGAGTACTCGATGGTGAAAGCGGCGGCGGCCAATGGCTGGATCGACGAACCGCGCGCGATGATGGAGTCATTGACGGCGATTCGCCGTGCCGGCGCCGACATGATCGTCACCTACTGGGCGCGTGAGGCCGCCCGCCTGATAAGGTAGGGACGGCTCTCCCGCCTTCGCGCCGCGGCGCTTCGGCGCGCAAGCCGACCTGTCCGCCGGAGCCGGAACGGCAAAGGTGGGCCGTCCGACTGTCCAGGGAATCAGAATGATGTTCTTCCGCAAGTCCACGAAGCGATCGCAGGCGCTGTTCGACCGCGCCCGGCAGGTCATGCCCGGAGGCGTCAGCAGCCCCGTACGTGCATTCACGGCTGTCGGTGGCGTGCCACGGTTCATGCGGTCGGCCAGCGGCGCCGAGATCACCGACGAGGATGGCACGACGTATGTCGACTTCGTCATGTCGTGGGGTCCGTTGATTCACGGACACGCGCCGAAGGGACTGCTGAAGGTGCTGCAGCGTGCCGCCGCGGACGGCACCAGTTTCGGCGCACCGACGGCTCTCGAAGTCGAGATGGCTGAGACGGTGCGGATCATGATGCCGTCGATGGAACTCGTGCGCTTCACGAGTTCCGGCACCGAGGCTGCGATGAGCG
Organism: uncultured Vicinamibacteraceae bacterium; assembly: GCA_964388335.1. GTDB lineage: Bacteria > Acidobacteriota > Vicinamibacteria > Vicinamibacterales > Vicinamibacteraceae > JAEZDP01. The sequence continues at coordinate 71,524 of CAYMAG010000014.1, forward strand.
CGTTGCGTCTGGCGCGTGCCTTCACCGGTCGCGACAAGGTCATCAAGTTCTCGGGGTGCTACCACGGACACGCCGACGGGTTCCTCGTGGAGGCCGGCAGCGGTGCGGCGACCCTGGGCGTCCCAACTTCGCCGGGTGTGCCCGAGGCCTCGGCGGCCCTGACACTTACCGCCGAGTACAACGATCTCGTGGCACTTGCGCGCCTCATCGAAGCGCATCGCGGCGAGATCGCGGCCATCCTGGTGGAGCCCATCGCGGGAAACATGGGCGTCGTGCCGCCGCTGCCCGGCTTTCTCGAGGGCCTGCGCGCCATCTGCGATCGCGAGCAGATGCTGCTGGTGTTCGACGAAGTGATCAGCGGATTCCGGGCCTCGCCCGGCGGCGCGCAGCACCTGCTCGGCGTGCGGCCGGACATCACGTGCCTCGGTAAGGTCATCGGGGGAGGCCTGCCGGTCGGTGCGTACGGGGGACGCGAGGACGTGATGCGAATGATTGCCCCGGACGGGCCGGTGTACCAGGCCGGCACGCTGTCGGGCAATCCGATGGCGATGACCGCGGGGCTGTGGTCACTGCTCCACCTGAACGATCGTCTCTACGCGCATCTGGAGGCGCTTGGACGACGGCTGGCGGAGGGGCTGACCGAGGCTGCGCACGCAGCAGGCGCCACGGTCAGCATCAATCGGGTGGGATCGCTGCTGACGGTGTTCTTCACCGACCAGCCCGTCGTGAGCTACACGACGGCGAAGACATCAGATACTGCGGCGTACGGCAGATTCTTCCAGGCGATGCTGGCGTCTGGCATCTATCTGCCGCCGTCGCAGTTCGAGGCGTGGTTTCTCTCGGGTGCGCATACGACCGCGCACGTCGATCGGACCATCAAGGCCGCTCGGAAGGCGTTCAGGAAGTCTGCGTAGCCTTTTTGGCCCGGACCTTCGCCCAGCGGCGCTTCTGCGCCTCGGCGATGCGGTTGCGTGCGTCGGCGCTGAGCTTGCGCTTCTTGCGCGCCTTGGCCGGCTTGGCTGGGGCGGCCTGGCCTTCGGCAGTGAACGATTCGACGGCTGCGGCCGCTGCCGCGCGAGTCGCACCGCGCAGTCTCCGTGCCTGCGCCTCGAGATCCTCGAGCTTGGCGCGGGCTGCGTCGATGGCCTGTTGAATGCCATTCAGTGCCCAGGTGACCAACTCGGGTGATGCCGTGCCGGATCGCCGTTGCCGCTTCTTCACCGCCTGCGTGCGCTTCTTTGCCATACATATCTCCGGGAGGGACGTGGACAAATACCGACGACACAGTTTACCCCATGGCCACGTGCCAGCCATGTGCGTACTTATCGGACTACTGCTGTCGGGGACAGTATCTGCAGGGCGGGCTGTCGGTCACCGACACGTCGACGCCGCAGACAGCCAGTTGCTGCGGGAAGGCTATGCGCTGGCCTACAACCTCGACCACGACGAGGCCGTCGCGGCATTTACGCGGGTCGCGCAGCGGAGGCCGGATGACCCGACGCCTCACCGCGGTCTCGCATCGATTGCCTGGCTGAACATCCTGTTCACACGAGGCACCGTGACGGCGGACGAGTATCTCGGCAAGCTGAGTAGAAAGGACGTCACGGTGACACCTCCCTCACGGCAGGCGGCGGAGAACTTCGCGGGCCACGTGCAGCGCGCGCTCACGGCTGCCGAGACACGCATCGAGCGCAATCCGCGCGACGCCCAGGCGCACTACGCGCGAGGTTCCGCGCTCGGTCTTCGAGCGTCCTACACCGCGACGATCGAGGGACGTGTCGCGGCTGCCTTCCCCACGGCGCGCCGTGCGTACAAGGCCGCCGAGCGTGCCCTCGATCTCGACCCGTCCCTGACCGAGGCCAAGCTGATTCTCGGTACCTACCGGTACATCGTGGCAAGCCAGAACCTGCCGACGAGGCTCGTGGCCTATGTGGCCGGCATGGACGGGGACAAGGAGCGAGGACTCGCGCTCATCGAGGAGTCGGCGCGCGCAGCCACCGAGGTGCAGACCGAAGCCCGGTTCGCACTCGTGCTGCTGCTCAACCGCGAGCAGCGGTACGCCGATGCGCTGCGCGTGATTGCTCAGCTGCAGCGTGAGTATCCGCGCAACCGCATCCTGCAGCTCGAGTCGGGGGTGACGGCATACAGGGCCGGTGACCATGCCGCGGCCGAGCGCGCACTCACCGAGGGGCTGGCGATGCTCGAGAGGGACAGGCGTCCGCGCATGTTCGGCGAACTGGCGCTGTGGCACTACAACCGCGGCATCGCCCGTATGGCCCTCGGCCGCGACGACGCGGCCTGGGACGACCTGATCGCGGCCGTCGAGGCACGCGAGGCACGCGAGTGGGTGCGGGGCCGCGCACACCTGAACCTGGGACGTCTGCTCGCGAAGCGCAATCAGCCAACGGAGGCCCGCTGGCAGTTCGAGAAGGCCGAGCAGGCACTCCAGCGGGGCCGAGACGAAGGCCCACTCGAAGAGGCCCGCGCCTTGCTGCGGGGCCAACCCGACAAGTAGAGTGACGGGACAGGGATGACCGGACGCCAGTGGCTCGTCGCGGGAGGTGTCGTGGTGCTCGTGGGCGCCATCGGCCTCACTGCCCTGGCCGCAAGTTGCGCCGTGCTCGTCAAGCGTCAGGTCGAGGTTCGCGAAGGCGAGGACGTCGGCACGTTCGAGCGTGAATCCACGGCCGTGCTGACCCGTCTCGGGGACGTGCCGGCACTCATCGAAGACACCCCGACGGGGCCACGTCTCTCCCCCGGTAACCTCGAGCGCCGCAAGGCCCTGGCCGGCTCGAAGCGTCCCGCGGCCCTGTGGGTGCTCCTCTGGGCGCCGCATGAGAAGAAGATCGTGCGCCTGTCGCTGCCGTTCTGGCTGCTGCGCATGTCGCCGAAGGGCATCGACATCAACGTCGACGACGTGGACCTCGGCAAGCTGCGGCTCTCGATTGAAGACCTCGAACGCGCCGGACCTGGTCCTCTGCTCATCCGCCACGACGACAACTCCCGCGTGCTCGTCTGGACGGAGTGAGGAGGACCCGCTCGTGTCCGGGATACAGGACACGGCGTAATGGCACGAAGCTTGATGTCGCTCATGGTGTCTGTCGATGGGAGAGGACACCATGCTCGAGACCGCACTCGTCGCGACACTCGCTGCTGCCCTGACGCTTGGCCCCTTGCCCGCGCTGGCGCAGCCGACTTCCGGGCCGGTCACGTTGGTACCGGCACAGTCGGCGCAGGGACGTGCGGTGCCACGCGACCGCTTCCAGCAGGTTTACTCCGAGGGCTTTCAGATGGGCTTGCGGGAGGGCGAACGCGACGCGCGCAGCCGACGAGGCGGCGACTATCGCCGGCACGACGACTATCTGCGCGCTGGTCGGTGGGGCAACAGCCAGTCCGGCGAAACCGGCGCCTATCGACGGGGGTTCGCCGAGGGATACACCCAGGCCTTCCGCGGCTTCAACCAGGGGCACGCGAACGCCTATCCCGGTTACGCGGGACCGCGGCAGGGATACCCTGTCTATCCGGGCGGCGGCTCTCCGTCGTACCCGGGGCAGTGGTATCCCGGCGGTACGTACGGTCATTCGCCAGCCGTCCAGCGCGGCTTCGACGAGGGTTACCGCGAGGGTCTTGACGCAGGACGCCGCAACAATCGCTACGACCCGATCGGCGAGCGCCTGTATCGCAGCGGCGACTCCGGTTACAACGGCCGATATGGCTCGCGCGACCAGTACAAGAACGAGTACCGCACTGCGTTCCGCCAGGGCTACGACCGCGGGTATCGCGAGGCCAGGTATCGGTAATCCAAGTGGCCTGAGTCATTTGGCTGCGTTTCGGCTCCTGTTGGTCGGACGGAGCGTCTTGTTCACGACATACGTGCACACGTAATATGTGCTCATGAATATCACGCTGTCGATCGACGATCGCCTGGTCGAGGAGGCTCGGAGGCTGGCGCAGGCGCGCGGGACAAGCCTCAATCAGCTCGTCCGTGACTATCTCGAAACGCTGGTTCGTCCTCGGAAGGCGGAGAGCTATGGCGCGGAACTCCGACGACTGACCGCCGAGGGCAAAGGCCGATCAGAGGGATGGCGGTTCGATCGGGACGAGCTGCATGAGCGGCGTTAG
>CAYMAG010000015.1:0-10470 GCA_964388335.1 uncultured Vicinamibacteraceae bacterium
ATGATGACGAGCGATGGAGGACAGGGGACTCAGCCCTGTAGAGACCGGTGAACGCCATTGTCGTCTCGTCTCTCGTCGCGGCGTTGCTGGCGACGTTCCCGCAGGCGGCACCTGCGCTCGTGGGGTGGTCGGTCGTCGAGACGGCGCACTTCCGCTTCCGTTTCCCGCCCGAGCCGCTCGCGAGCCCGTCGACGTTTCCTGCAGAGATGGAGCGGGCGTACGCCGAGCTTCAGGCCGTCTTCGGCAGCACGCTCCCGGGCCGCATCGATTTCTACGTCTGGAACACGCCCGCCGACGCTGAAGCGCTGCTGGGCCGGCCGCCGGGGTTCGCCAACGCGCCGCGCCTGCTGATTCACGCAACGGCCGACCAGACCAGGGGCCACGAGCTGACGCACGTGCTGGTGCATCACGCCGTCACGCCGGAGGTCACCACCCGCTTCATTGCCGAGGGCACGGCAGTGGCCTTCGATCTCTCGGGCCGCGACCACATGGGGGTTGCACGAGCGGCGGTTGCACGGAGCGGAACGCGGATGCCCGGCGTGCACCAGCTATGGAGCGCCGGCGGCGCCGTGCCCGACGCCGTGCTCTATCCGGTTGCCGGAGCGTTCGTCGAGCATCTCTTCGCGTCCGGTGGGCGCGAGCGGTTCCTGCGTCTGCTGCGGCGCCAGACCATCGAGTACGCACGCGAGGTGTACGGATCGGATCTGGATCGATGGATCGCGGCCTTCGAGTCGGCCCTCGGTACCCCTGCGGCAAGCGGACCACCGACGCAGGAGGCAGCGAATCCGGCACTCGAGGCGTTGCGGGCGAAGGCGCAGGTCCGGATGCGCCAGGACCTCGCGGCATTCACGCGTGAGCAACGGCAGGACATCGAATCCCGCTACCAGGCGGGCAGCCGCGACCCGCGCGTCCCGGAGAACCGGGCGCGCCTGCTCGCGCTCATCGACGACTATCCATCGGCCAACCGGGCCGGGTGCGCGTTGTTGTACGTCGCGCGCACGTCGGTGGGCGGCGAGCGAGAAGCCCTGCTGCGGCGCGCCATCGAGTCCCACGGCGATGCCTGGTACGGCGATGGCACGCAGGTCGGCGCGTTCGCGCGGGCGCTGCTGGCTGCGCACTATGCCGATACCGGCCGTCGCGACGAGGCGGCCACACTGGCCGCGGAGGTCGCACGCGACTTTCCCGACGCCGTGGACCATGCAGGACGCCCACTGACCGACAGCCTGAAGCGGCTCGACCTGCTGCCGTAGTTGGTGTCGCCGCGCGTCGATATCGACGCGCGTAGCTGGGCGGGACTCCTCCGGCCCGGCGATTCGTCGGCCAGGCTGTCGACGCCTCTCGTTGTCATTCGCGTGCGGACGGTCTTGCGGACGGTCTATCGTGCTGGCAGGATGAGAGTCTACAATGACGCCTTATGGAGTACGCGCGAATCACCACCGACCCTGGTCAGATGGGGGGAGTTCCGTGTCTGCGTGGCCTCCGGATTCCGGTAGCCACCATCGTCGCGCTCGTCGCTGAGGGCGAGACGACGGGCGGTATCCTGGCGCTGTACCCCGACCTCCAGGCAGACGACGTCCGAGAGGCACTGCTGTTCGCCGCTGAGGCCGTTCGAGAGCGCGCGTTGCCGCTCGCCGCCGGCGCCTGAGGTTCCTCGTCGACAACGCGCTGTCTCCGACGCTCGCCTTGCTGCTCAGCGAAGCAAGCCACGACGCATTGCACGTCCGTTCGATCGGGCTGCAGCACGCGGCGGATGTCGACATCTTCGATCGAGCCGCGACCGACAACCGAATCGTTGTGTCTGCCGACACCGACTTTGGCACGTTGCTCGCCGCTCGCTCCGTACGGAAGCCGTCCGTCATCCAGTTTCGTGGCCCCGGCAGCAGGAGACCCGAGGCGCTGGCGCGTGCATTGCTCGCGAACCTCCCTCAGGTAGTGGACGCGTTGGACAGTGGCAGCCTCGTGACGTTGGAGCCTGCACGTGTGCGCGTCCGGGCGCTACCGATTGGTGGCGCATCGAGCAAAGCGTAACCGTGTCGTCACGTGTTGCCTCGAGTGTCCAGAGGCTACCCCTCCTCCTTCAAGGGGATTCCCTCTGACCTGCTGACCACCAGTGAGGTGAGGACGTCGCCCATCACGTTCGGGACGGTGCGCGACATGTCGAGGATCCGGTCGACACCGAGGATCAGGGCGATCCCTTCGCCCGGGATCCCGACCATCACCAGGATGCCGGCCAGGAGGGGGATGGATCCGCCGGGGACCCCCGCCGCGCCGATGGCGGTGATGATGCACATCACCACTACGATCGCCTGCTGGCCAATGCTCAGATCCACACCGAAGACCTGCGCCAGGAAAAGGATCGTCATCCCCTCGAAGAGGGCGGTGCCATTCATGTTCACCGTGGCGCCGAGGGGGAGGATGAAGGAGGTGATCTCCTTGGGCACCCCGAATTCGTCTTCGGTGACGCGGATGGTGGTCGGGAGAGTGGCGTTGGAGGAGGAGGTGGAGAAGGCGGTGATGATGATCGCCCTGGAGCGCCGGAAGAAGCTGCCGTAGGGGACCCCTGCCACGGTATGCGCCAGCACGCCGATCACACCGAGGAGGTGGAGCATGAGCCCCGCGAGGACGATGACCACGTACATGGCGAGAGAGCGAAGCACTTCGCCGCCGAACTGGGCGGTGACCGCGAAGATCAGGCCGGCCACGCCGAACGGGGCGATCCGCATGGCGTAGCCGATGATCCGGGTGACCACGTCGACCACCGCTTCCAGAAGCTCGAGCAGCGGCGCGGCTCGCGCCTGGGACATCTGGGTCAGCGCCACGCCGCTGATCACCGAGACGAAGATCAGGGCGAGCATATCCGCCCGGGCCATGGCGTCGACGATGTTGCGCGGAATGATGTTGACGAAGGTGTGGACCCCGAAGGTGCCGGCCGAGCCGATCCGCTCGCTGGCCTGGCCGCTGTACTGGGCCAGGAGCTGCTGCTGCAGTTCCGGAGTGATCGAATGCCCCGGGGCGAAGACGTTCATCAGCGTCAGGCCGATGATGGCCGCGATGGTGGTGGTAATCAGGAAGAATCCCAGACTCTTTCCGCCGATCCGACCCAGCCTCTCGAGATCGCCGAGCGCGGCGACGCCGAGGGTGACCGAGGCGAGAATCAGCGGGACCACGATCATGAAGAGGAGGCGGAGAAAGACCTGCCCCACCGGGTTGGCGACGTTGTTGACGATCCAGGCCAGCGCCGGGGCGTCGTGCCAGAGGAGGTTCGAGGCGATCCCGGCGACGGCGCCGAGAGAGAGGCCAAGGAGGGTCTTGGTGTGCAGTGGCACCGGGGGAACTCCAGGGTGAGAGGCTGGCCTGTGCCGGGGCAGCGATACCCGGGGGCCCGTGAACTGGTGAACGAAAGACGATAGGAGACATTGGCGGGGCCGCCCAAGTCAACGGAAAGCCGCTTGTCGGACCCACGCCGCCCCCCGCCACACAGGTCCTGCCGATTTCATCTCGCCCGATGGATTCCACCGGTCGCTATTGCCCCATGTCGTTCACCACCCCGTCGAGCCATCGCGCCATCGTGGTGGTGAGCTGCGCGGTCACTCTCTTCCCCGCTGGAAGACGACGAATTCTCGCCTTCAACGTCCGGATCTTGATGAGGCGTTCGGTCAGCAGCACCCGAACGAAGCTCCGGTCCTTCTCGCGGAAGGCCACGAGTTTGCTCGCCGCAAGGTCATGGGCCTCGACACACCATCCGGTCTTCTGGCCCGTGTTGTCGTTGCGGACACGGATGGCGCGGCGTTGCCAGCCTGCAGGAAGGACGGCCGCCTCGATGGACACGCCATGCACGTAGAACCCGTAGGCCTCGTGGAAGGACGAGAGTTCACCGAGGCACGCATCGATGTCGTCGACCTTGTCAACCGCCCGCACCGGTGAGATGTCCGCCTCGGCGGACTGACGAAGCGCCTCATGGGCGTTCGGGTACTGACCGAGAATCGCCTGGGAACCGAAGACGAACACCTCGTCGTCACCGGCGACGTCGCAGGCTGCCCGGATCGCGTGCTCCAGTTCCGCGCGCGTCATGGTCGGCGACCAATGGCCGCAAGAACCTCCGCGTCACTCTCGCTGGCGAGCACCGCTTCCCGCTCCGTCGGGGCCAGGATCTGCAGCGCCGGGAGGGACTGGCGGAGGCGAGTGGCTCGCTCGCTGTCTTCGACCAGGAACTTCCGGAGTTGCGCCGTCGACAGCGTAGAGAGGAGACGCGCCCACTCTGCCAGTTCCTTGCGCTCGGCGGCACTCGCCTCCTTCGCGCGGCGCTTGACGCGGCCAGCAGCCATGGCGGCAAGTCCGGGATCGGCCTCGAGCTTGGCGGCTACGGCGAGTGCGAGTCTGCGAGACCGCGCATCGTGCTCCGGGTGAGAGGTCAGCAGGCGTCGTCGCGAGGCGGGCTTTGGGCGCTCGAGCAGCGCCGCAGGTGGTACACCTCCCACCAGGCGAGGCGCGTGCTCCTCCAGTCGAGGCGGGCTGAGCACGGACCCGATTTCGCTGCGGGTCAGTCCATGCACGGCAATGTGGACGTCGTACGTGCGCCCGACGTCTGCCACGTCGGCGTTCACCTGGTCGACGAGGGCGTCGAGGTCTTCGGGGCGGGCGACGACGTAGAGCGTCAGGACGTCAGACTCGGCGTTGGGGGCCTCGTCAATCCAGGCGGACAGCACACGGGGGTCGCGCGCGGACGCCAGCCGCCGCAGGGTGCCGGTCAGGTCGTCGACACGCTGCGCCTCGGCTCGAAACAGTTCCGTCAGGCGTTGCGAAAGGGGGTGGCGCATACGGAGCTGCACCAACTTCTGCGACCCGACGCCGATGTGCTCCACGATTCCCGCCCGCTCGAGCACCCGAAGTGCCGGGTACACTGACGTCCGCCCCAGCATGGCGCGCCTGGCCAGCTCACCCGACGTGAATGGCGTGGGGTGACGCGCCAGCACTCGGAGCAGGCGCACGTTCGCTTCGGTGCCGAGGAACTCGTTGAGAGGATAGCGCAATCCCCGTTGAGTCACCTTGGGCGGACGCATGATGTTTATATAATACACAAGTATTGTATAAACGACAATGTATCGCAAGGTCGGTCACGGCTGCTTCGATGATCTGATTTCAGGCATCGTGCGCGGGTGGGTCGCAGAACGTCCGTGATCGCACCATCGGTGGACGAGGGCGAATTCACTCCGTACGTCGGCGCGCGCCCTTCGGCGCCGCAGCCATCGTCGCAAGCGGCAGTACGAGCGCCAGCGGATCGTCCAGGAGGCGGAGGGCACCGAAGCGCTCGTACCACCGAGCAACCGCTTCGTCCTTGGCGTCGATGGCCAGCGCTACGCCGCCGACCGCTTCTGCGACGGCAAGCGCCCGTTGGCCTGCGGCCATGAGCAACCCGCCATGGAACCAAGTGACCAGGATACCGGAGGATGCGACCGATCACCGCGGCCTCCTCGATGAGACGCAGGCCGCCGCCACATCGAGGCCCCGCCGCGCACGTCGACCGCAAAGGTGCGCCGCCTCAGATCCGCCCAGCGCTGGCCACGCACCTGGCACCGCACCTGGTCCGGCGCGGGCGGCGGGCGTTACCGGGCGAAAAATCCGAGCGCGTTCAACGTGGTGATTCCGGCGATGCAGGAAAAATAGGCTCCGGCCGCCACCAGCATTCCGCTCAGCAGCCAGCCGGGACGAATCTCCTTCGGCAGCAGGACCAGATTCACTGCCACGACGTGGAAACAACTGAAGCCGAGGGCGAAATTGTAGATTGTCGTCGAGACTTTCACCAACTGCGTCGGTTCCTGCACGTTGAGCATGAGCAACCCCAGCACCATGTACACCAGCAGCGTGCCGAAATAGACGTAGCGAATCTGCTCCGGATCGAGCGTGCGGACCTTGGGACTGGCGATCCAGATGACGTCGATCCAGCGGCGCAGCACGCCGTCGGCCGTGATGACCGCCGAGGTCGCCAGCGTGATGAATCCGCAGAACAGCGTCAGGCCCCAGAAGAACTTGCCGATGGTCACTCCCAAGGTCGGAGCGACCGCGTCGGACACTCCTTGCGCCGTCATGCCGGCCGCCAGCCATTGTTCGTCCGGCTTCAGCTCCAGCCCGGGCGGGAGAAACTGCACGGACAACATGCTGGGGAGCGCCATGCCGATGAAACAGGCCGGCAGCCAGACGCAGAGCTGATCGCGGCGAACATGGGCCACCCAGCCGCGCCAGCGGCGGAGCGACTCGGGGGTGAGCAGAAACACCTTGCCGACGTGCGACAGCTCGATGGAATGCCCGCCGATCATGCTGGGAATCGCCCCTACTTCCTTCCCCATTCCCCAACCCTGGTCGCGGGTGAAGTTGCTGATGGGGGTGTTGGTCAACCCGCCGTTGCCTGCGATCGCGGCCATGGCCGTGATGAGCGCGAGCATCGTCAAGTCCAACTGGGAGAAGAGTTCGGACAACGGCTGGCCGTTCCACCACGCCAGCGGAATGTTCACCATTCGCGGCGCGCCCGCTTCGACCTCCGGCACCAGCGGCAGCGTCCCGAAGCGGAAAAATCCCGTTCCCAATTCCCGCCACGTGTCCCAGGTCGAGTAGAAGATCGCCAGGAACATCAAGAATCCCATGACGACAATCAGCTTGACCATTGTCACGAACTTGAGCGAGTGATAGACCTTCCCTCCGAAGAACAGCGGCGTCAACATGCCGACGAAAATGAACTGCTTCATCACGCTGACGACGAACTGGTCCGGGGCGGAATTGGTCGGCAATCGCCCCAGCCACATCCCCGCCGCCGGGATCGCGGCGTTCGACACGAGGTAGGGGAGAAACGACCCGAAGTCCAGCACCAGGTACGCCATCATCCAGAACCCAGGGCCAGGGAGCAGGCGGAATTTCCCCGCGAAAATCGGCTCCCCGGTATACAGGGCGTAACGGCTGATCTCGATGTTGTAGATCACCTGTCCGACGATGCTGAGCGTCGCCAGCCAGAGCAGCGCGCCGCCGTAGCGGGCCGTCACCAACGGTCCCAGCAGCCACTCCCCGCCTCCCACCGCCGCCGCGCCCATCACCAGGCCCGGCCCGATCATGAGGAGAATTTGCTTCCAGCGGAACACGGGGGGTTCGCTGAGTTCCCCCGTGTCCCAGCGGGGCATCTTATGGGAACCGGGGTACGGCGCCTCGTGTGCGAGAGTCGGCTTGTCATCCGCCGGCTGGCCCACGGATCGCGTCGTATCTGGAGGTTGGGACATGTCTGGGACGATAGGAAACATCAGCGGGGCCGCTTACGTTGACGGAAGGCCCTTCTCGGACCCACGCCGCCCCCCCCGCCACACGGCGCGGATGAGCTGTGCCCAATTGGCGCTTTCCCCCCTCTCGAACGCGCCGAGTATGGCACCGGCCGTTGCAGTGTCAAGGCGTCAAGGCGTCAAGGCGGTCTCGAGGAGGCCCGGACGCCGGATCGGGCACACCTGACGCTCGATGCTCGGAGCCAGCCACACCCAATTCGGCGGCGATCGCCTTGTTGGTCATGCCGGCCGCGACTCGTGTGAGCACTTCGACCTCCCGCGGCGTGAGTCCATCGGGCGCGATGAATCGGGGGGCGCCCGCTGACGATCCGGATGCGACCGAGATCGACTGCGTCACACTCCCAGAGCGTAGAAACTGGTCGATCGCCGTGACGTGGCCCTCGTGCATGCTGCCAGCGATGGACTTGCCGCCCACGATCACGAACTGCGCATTCGGAATACCTGACGCGACCTGCTGACACAATTCGAACGAGCCGAACGGGAACCCTGGTTCGTGAATCACCAGGCACGGCATGGCTATCTGCGGAAGAAGCTCTGTCAGGTTTTTCGCGTGCTGGATGGCCGGGAAGGTCGGTTCGACAGGCATTGGCTACGCGATGACGGAGCGGCTCTGACGAGCGAAACGGGAAACGTGTGGGCGTCCTGCAGCGTCACGACCTCCGCGGTCGCGATGCCGGCACCAGCATCGCGGTTTCACGGAGCCATCATCAATCCGGTGGGACATCGCCGACGACGGCATCCGGAAGCGCTTCGGCCATGACGAGGACATCGGCGACATCGCCTCCCAACGGGATGTCGGTCTGCAGGCGGTACTCGAGGCGCTGGGCAGGGAGCGGCCCCGACACGACGTCCGCCGTGTTCGCACCACGATCGAGGGGCGTTCCGACCAGCACCTCGAGCACATCGCCCGTTGCATTACGCAGCACGGCCGTGAACACGATCGCGTCTGCCCGCACCTGGCGACTGCCGACGACCGTCGCCGTTCCGATCAGCACGTAGCCGTCCCGCCGACGAAGGCGCCGTGGTGTCGACGTCTCGATCTGAGCTGCGGGCGAGGTACATGCCGCGGCTGTCCCGATGTCGCGCGGCTCTCCTGCTGCCCAGTCGTGCCAGGCGAACGGCCGATCGAGCGGACGTTCGTCTTCCTCGACCACGATGACGAAGCCAGACGGCGGGTCACCGCGCTCCGCCAAATCTCGCAGGCGGAACCGGAATGGCAACAGCCCGCCCGCCTCGACGCGGCTGACCCTGGCGTCGTTCGGAATCGCTGACCCGATGGGCTGCCACTCGGCGTCCACGTAGTGCAGGCGTGCGCTGAGGTTCTGGACACACGGGCCATCGTTGCGCAGCACGCCCACCAGCACGCCGAGCTTCAGGTTCTCGTAAGAGATCGCCGAGTTGCGGAGCGGCGTGAACGTCAGGCCGTCTCCTGTCTGGAGGCGCGCCTCCCGTGGCACTTCCATCCACAGCGGCACGCGGTCACGGGATCGTGTGACGTACACCGGCGCGTTGTGCTCGAGGACGCCAGTCGGTAGATCCTGACCATCGGCCGGTGCAGCCAGCGCCGCGACGACGAACGCCGAGGCGACACGTACGATGGCGCGGGCACCGCGATTCATGGACACCATCTGCAGGCGTGCCACGTGCCGCTCAGCGGGAATCAACCCCGCGTCGGCCAGTCCGGGGGGGACGCTGTCGATACTGCCACGATGTTCATGGCCGTGCTGGCGCTGTATCTCTTCGGCGGAGAGGTGCTGCAGGGGTTCTCGTTCGCGATGCTCACAGGTGTCGCACTCGGCACCTGTTCGACGATCTTCATCGCGACAGGTGTCGCGGTGATGCTGAGCGGCCGGCGCAGCGTTGGCGGCCGAGACGTGACGCCGCAGACTACAGCCGGCCACTGAGGACCTCCTCGGCGAACTGCATCACCGGGAGCGCTTCGATCCCTTCCGGCGTGTTGAACGGCCGCTCGCCCAAATGGACCAGGATGCGCCGCTTCATCCCCGCGAGATCGCCGATGGCGCGAAGGCCGGCAAAATGCGGTGGTCCCGGGTTGGCCGTCGTCTTCACCTCAATCGCGGTGAAAGACTTGCCGCGGCGCAGGAGGAAATCCACCTCTGTGCCTCCCTGTGTGGGCGCCCAATACGCCAGGTCGTCGTAGAGGCCAGTGTACGACTGGCGCGCCCCCAGCAGGCCGCACACCCACCCCTCGAGCAGCGCGCCGCGCTCCTCGGCCGCCGGTTCCTGCAGCTGCCGCTTCATGGCCCGGACGATCCCTGGATCCGTCCAGAACAGCTTGGGATGTTTGCGCTCCTTGACGCGGAGCTTCGCCTCGTACGGCGGCAGGAACGTGACCAGATACGTATCCTGGAGGATCTCCAGGTAGCCGGTGACCGTCGTGCGCGCGACGCCGGCGTCACGCGCGAGTGCCGCCGCATTGACGACCTGCCCGTGGAAAAGCGCGGCAATCGGCAGGAACCGCGCGAATCCGGGCAGGTTGCGCACGAGCGCCTCGGCCTGGATCTCTTCACGCAGGTACATCTGCGCGTAGGCGTCGAGCCGATCCGGCTTGTGGGGCGCCCGCCAGATGAGCGGCACGCTGCCGTATCGCAGCACCTCGGCGAGGTCGAAGTCCGCGCCCATCTCGTCGGGCTGCAGTGGATGCATCTCGCGCCGCAGGGCCCGTCCGCCGAGCAGGTTGGTGCCGGCCAGCCGCAGCTTTCGCGCGCTCGATCCAAGCAGGACGAACCGCAGGCCGAGTTCCTCGATGGCCCGGTGCACTTCGTTCAGCAGCGACGGCAGGCGCTGGACCTCGTCGACGATCACCCAGGTGCCGCGCCGGTGGCGCCGCATCTCCAGGCCGAACCGCCGCGGGTCACGCAGATAGGTCTGGTAGACGCCTTCGTCCAGCAGATCGATCCGCGAGGCCTGCGGAAACCGCTGCCGCGCCCACGTGCTCTTGCCCACGCCGCGGATGCCGAACAGGAAGAAGCTGTCCTCGGGCACGGGCAGGCTCCGGGGATATGTGCCCGCCACTATGCCGTCATTTTTACAGGAAAAATGACGACATGGCAACACAGGCGCACCACTCCGAGGAAGCGCGCGCGCACTGCCGTCGCCGACGTCAGCCCGTAGCCCGCAGCCCGTAGCC
>CAYMAG010000015.1:10570-75030 GCA_964388335.1 uncultured Vicinamibacteraceae bacterium
AAGCGCGCGCGCACTGCCGTCGCCGACGTCAGCCCGTAGCCCGCAGCCCGTAGCCCGTAGCCCGTAGCCTGTGGCCGGTAGCCGGTAGCCTGTGGCCGGTAGCCGGTGTGCTACGGCAAACGCGAGAGGAAGCCGCGAATGCGCGCCGCGTTGGTACCGACGTCACTGCGTCCGATGCGCGACTTCGAGCGCACGTCCACGAGACTGCCGCTGCCCTCCGGCCGCACACGCACGACGATGTCATCGGTGAACCGGAACCAGAAGGTCGTGTCCGACGCCTCGAGCCGCCCCTCGTTCGGCACCGAGGCCACGATGGTCCAGCCCAGATCGCGGGCGGCGCGTTCGGCAGCGGTGAACGCCTCGGCGGCGGGGAGTGCCAGCCGCCTGGTCTGGATGTCCGGATAGGCCTGCCGCTGCAGGGCGGCGGTGTCTGGTCCGGCGTACTCGGCCGGATTGGGCGCGTCGGCGCGCAGCGGCACGATCGCGACGAAGGCCGGCGGGTCGTCGAGATCCGTCGAGATGTCGTGGATCGGCGGCACGCTGCGTGCCTGTGCCTGCCAGCTCCACGGCAGCCACACGGCGAGGACGGCAACGAGGAGCGCGACCATCGCGCGTCCGCGGTTCGGCCCGACCAGCAGCGACAGCGCCGAGAGGACGACCGCCGCCACGCCCATCCAGGCGCCATAGCGCAGCACCGTGAATCCCGTGCGGAACGTCCAGAGGTCGAGCCAGACCCCCACCGCTGCGGCCAGCAGGACACCTCCGGCCAGGAGCGCGGTGACGAGCGCGCCTGACGACAGCAGTCGTCTGAGCATGCCCGCCATGATAGTGCAGACCGCGACGGGCGCGGGGCCGGGATGCCGCCGAGAAACGCGGCCGCCGTCGGCGACCAGATGATGGTGCAGGTCCCGCGGCAGGCTCGGGGACGGGGGCTCGGGGACGGGGGCTCGGGGACGGCGCCCGGGGATGGGCTCGGCGACTGGCTCGGCGCGTGCGCGTCAGGCCAGGGCGACGGGTAACGCATCCACGACGGGACCAAGCGCCCGGACGGCACTCCCTATCGCCGGAGCGACCGCGATGATGGGCGTCTCACCCGCGCCGTCCGACGGCCGTTCCGGGCGATCCACCAGCAGGACCTCGATGGGCGGCACGTCCGCGAACCGGGGCACCCGATAGCGCGACATCGTGCCGTTCTGCAGGCGCCCGCCTGCGAACTGCACGGCCTCGAACAACGCGCCGCCGAGCCCCTGCACCACCGCTCCCTCCACCTGGTGCCGCAGGCCGTCCGGGTTGACGATGGCGCCGCACTCGAATGCCGTGACCAGCCGTTCCACGCGGAAGCCGTCGGTCGTGCGTGACACCTCCGCGGCGATGGCCACGACGCTGTTCTTCTCGGTGCCGCAGGCGAGTCCCCACGCACGGCCAGCCGCAGGGGGTCGCGGCCAGCCGACGTGGTCGGCGACGGCCTGCAGCACACCGCGCATCCGGGGATCCGTGAGGTGACGCATCCTGAACGCCAGCAGATCGTCGCCGAGCGCTCGCGCCACCTCGTCGATCATCATCTCGCGCGCGAACGTGTTGGCCGTGGCGGCCAGCGCCCGATACGAACCCTGCCGCAGCGGCGACGCGGAGGGGTGAAAGGTCAGCGTCTGATGCGGGATGTCGTACGGCGTGCGGATGCCGGCCGTCCCCGAGTTCCAGTTGTCGAGCGTCCACGAGACGAGCCGGCCGGACGCATCCACGCCGGCCGCGACGTCGATGACGCCCGCCGGGCGGAAATACGCCCACATGAACTCGTCGGCCCGGCTCCACACGAGTCGAACCGGACGCTTCGCGGCGCGGGCGATACGGGCCGCCTCGACGGCCTGCTCGCCCGTGTGCTTGCCACCGTAGCCCGAGCCCGTGTCCGGCACCAGCACGCGTACACGTTCTTCGGGCATCCGGAAGGCCTGGGCCAGCTCGCGCCTCACACCGAAGGGCCGCTGCGTGCCGGTCCACACGGTCAGCGCGCCATCGTCGCTCCACTCGGCGACCGCCGCACGGGGCTCGAGCGGCACGTGGGCGATGTAGGGCACGTGAAACGTCCGCTCGAAGGTGCGCGTCGCCAGCCGTCGCCCCTCCGCGATGTCTCCGACTACCGTCGGCGAGGCCGGCCCGCGCCCCGTGCCCTCGGAAGAGCCGCGACGCAGGACGTCGTACAACGTGGACGAAGAGGGCTGTCCGTCGGGCACCCGCCACGACGCCCGCACGGCATCGGCGGCACGCGCGGCGGCGCGCGGTGAGGGCGCCGCCACCGCGATGAAGGCATCGTCGTGGACGACGACCACGCCGTCCATGGCCCGCGCGGCAGACAAATCGACGCTGTCGAGGACCGCGTCGTAGCCGGCGGGACGAATGACCTGCGCGTGCAGCATGCCCGGCCGCACGAGGTCGGTGGTGAAGCGGTGACTTCCCGTCACGAACGCACGTGCGTCCACCTTGGGCTGAGGCGTTCCGCGCGCCGCCCACTCGGCCCGCGGCGACGGTCCGTCCGCGGCGATCGCACCACGCAGATCCTGCCCCTTCACGAGATCGGCGTACGTGGCGATACGACCGTCGCGAGACGTCACACGCCCCTCGGCCGCCGTCAGGGTCGCCACGTCCACCTGCAGCACCTCGGCGCCACGCCGCAGCAGCAGGGCTCGCGCAGACTTCGCGGCGCGCGCGAGTTGGGGCGCCATCCGCGGAGTGGTCTGCGACCCGAACGTCCCATTGTCGAAAGGCGTCCGCGCCGTGTCGCCCATCACCATCTCGATGCCATCGACTGGCACCTTCAGTTCGTCGGCGACCGTCTGCGCCAGCGACGTCCGGATGTTCTGGCCGACCTCGACCTTGCCGGTGAACACGGTCACCCGGCCGGCGGCGTCCACCTGGAGCCACGCCGCGACATCATCGGTGTCGAGTGCGTCGGGCCGTGCGGGGGTGTCCGGCGCCTGGCCCGCGACCTGCCCATGCAGCGCGGCCACGACGAGGCCGCCACCAGTCAATTGCAGGAACTGGCGGCGCTGCAGGCGGAAGAGATACGACGGCCCGGCAGACAGCTCGTAGCGTTCGGGTTCGATGTGATCGCGCGGGTCAGACATGAGCCCCTCTCGCCGCGGTACGCACCGCCAGCTTCCGCGCGGCCAGCTGGATGGCCTCGACGAGCCTGGGGTACTCGCCACAGCGGCAGATGTTGCGGTCGAGCTCGCGTGCGATGTCCTCGGGCGTGGGATCGGGACGGGCGCGCAGCAGCGCGACGGTCGCTACGATCATGCCGGGTGTGCAGTAGCCGCACTGGAAGGCCTCCACCTCGAGGAACGCCTCCTGCACCGGATGCAGCGCGTCCGCCGAAGCCAGCCCTTCGATGGTGACGATCGGACGAGCACCGACGGCCTCGACACGTGTCACGCACGACTTGACCGCGCGCCCGTCCATCAGCACCGTGCAGGCGCCGCACTGGCCCTCGCCGCACCCGTACTTCGCGCCCGTGAGTCCGAGATCGTGCCGCAACACGTCGAGCAGGCGGTCGCCCGCCTCGGCCGACACGGTTTCGCGCCGGCCGTTCACGTTCAAGGTCAGGTCGGCCATGCTGTCTCCCCGGCTCGTGGCACGTCGGCCACCGCCGATCAACGGTATCCGGCCATCATACCCAACCACCCCCTCACGGCGAAGGCGATGAGCACTTCTGGCGTCGCGGGTCTGGTATCGTGAGTCCTTCGCTGGAGTCTTTCGCCAAGGAGTTCTGCATGAGTGCCTTCGTCCGCCTGGCCAGTGCCACCACCGCCCTGCTCGTCCTGCTGATCGGGACGGCTCCCTTCACCACCGCGCAGGACGACGGCTGGGTGTCGCTGTTCGACGGCAAGAGCCTCGACGGCTGGAAGGTCGGCGAGAACGCGTCCACGTTCAGTGTGGTCGACGGCGTGCTGCAGGTGTTCGGCCCGCGTGCGCACCTCTACTACGCGGGCCCGGTCAACAACCACTCGTTCACGAACTTCGAGTGGAAGGCCGACATCATGACGTTCCCGAACGCCAACTCCGGGATGTACTTCCACACCGAATACCAGGAAGGCGGCTGGCCGGCGAAGGGCTACGAGGTACAGGTGAACAACTCGCACACCGACACGATCCGGACCGGCAGCCTCTACAACATCGTCAACGTGACGACACCACCGGCGAAGGACCACGAATGGTTCACGCAGCACATCGTCGTGCGCGGCAAGCGCGTGACGACCAGCGTGAACGGCAAGCAACTGGTGGACTACACCGAGCCCGACGGCGTCGAACGGCCAGACAGCATGAAGCAGCGGGTGCTGTCGAGCGGGACGTTCGCCCTGCAGGGCCACGACCCGAAGAGCCAGGTGCACTACCGAAACATCATGGTGAAGGTGCTGCCGTAGGCGCGTCCCTGCCAGGTTCAGGGGCGCTCGTTCCTCCATGCGGCGAAGTCGTTCCAGACACGTTCGACCGTGGATGAGTCCAGGACGATGGCGTCAGGCTTGCCGGGCGCCGCCACGGACTGCAGCGTGAGCCTCACGTCACCGCACCGTGGATTGAAGGCCTCCGGGTCGAACACGTACAGGCCCTCCCTGATCGTCTGGGTCTCCGACAGATGGTGCTCGAGCACGAAGGGGTGAATCGGCGGGATGGTGGTCGCGCCGCACGACAGTGACAGCTGCACGAAGCTGGTCTTGAAGTGCCTGAACGGCGGCAGCTCCGCTCCCTGCGTACGTGCAGCCTCACGTGCGACGCGCTTCCAGAACCCCTCCACCATCTTCGGCGTCACGCGAACGACGACCACGGCCGGCGCATCGAGGAAGTACGCCGACCATGCGCCGAAGTCCGTCAGTCTGCCGAGGCGCGCCTCCGTCTCGGGTGCCCGCGCGCTGCGCCCGCCTGTCCAGTCCGCCTTCTCCCGTGCCTGGTGGATCGCTGCGGGCGTGATGAATGCGATCTCGAAGTCCTCCGAGGTGACGACGCCGAGAGGGGTGGCGGTGCGTGCCGGCGTCACCGAGTCTTTCAGCGCACTGGCAGGGAACGGCCGCGTCGACTCCACTGGAAGCGGAGTGGGTTCTGGGGGCATCGCACCCGTGAGCGCGGACTGCGCGGCGGCCAGCGCCTCGCAGACGTGCACGGTCCGGATGATCTCCGTGTCGTGCCAGCGCCGGCTCTCGGGGTCGATGCGCGTCGCGGTGAGGCCCACGACCCCGCCCGCCTCGTTGAACACCGGGCCGCCCGCGCCGCCGAACGCCAACCGCAGGTCGGTGTCGATCGCGCGGGGGCGCAGGCCGGTGACACGCCCCGCGATCACGTCCACCGGTCGTCCCAACTCCGCGGTAATCGTCACGAACTCGTCTTCGTCCTCGACCGATGGTGCCTGGGCCGGTGGACAGTCGAGCGGCACCGGGGGCCGTCCGGATGTCACGTCCGGGCTGACCCAGACGATCGCCACATCACGAGACGCATCGGCGGACACGACACGCGCGGGTGCCTTCACCGCGTCGGAGACCTGCACGGCTGCCGTCGAGGCGCTCCCGATGGCGTCCCGGTGTGTGGCGATCAGGCCTCGTGAGTCGACGACGAAGCCGGTGGCCCGCGATGTCGCGGACCAGACCGCGACGACGCTGTGCTGCCACTGGCCGGCCCGGAACCCCGGATCGGTGTCCGACGCCGGTGTTGCTGATTCCGACACGTCCTCGGCGTCACCGGCTTCGGCGTTGGACGACGTGAGCGCGAGCGTCACGCTCTGTCCGGCGGCGACGTCAACGTTCTGGAACCATTCGTAGGCCCGCCCCTGGAACGTCACGGCGCGATCGGACTCGACCATGTAGGACCCTGGGCCGAGTTTCACCTCGAGGGTGCCGTCGGCTGCCGTGCGTACCATTCGTGGGGCGCTGGTCACGGGAATGTCGCTGATGAGCAGCGCGTGGCGCGCGACTGGCGTCGGCTGGCCCTCGGAATCGAGCAGCGTGACCGTGACGCGCAGCACGCCCGACTCCTGGCCCGCAAGAGCGATGGGAACGAGCAGGGCCGCGGCGATGATCCACCGACCACACATCGATCCGAGTCTACGGCAGGTGTGGAGACGCCCGACGCGCTCCTCCGACAATCCGCCGCCTGCAGCCATGGTGCTGGACGCCGGCGAGGTGCACACCGGTTCGAGATCCGCTCGATGCTCGTTCGGAAACGATGATTGCCGTGGCACGGACCACGTCACTCAACTATGATGACGGTCCGCAGGTGACATGACCGCACCGAACACGCTCGAACCGCCTCAGGACGCAACAGAACCCAGCGACGCGGCACTGCGCTTTCTTCAGTTGAGTGCGCGGCTCCTGCTCGAATACAACGTCCGTTCGCAGAGTCTCGAGCGCCGCATCGAGCAGATCGCGCGGCGCCTGGGGGTCGACGTGCAGACGGTCGTGGGGTATCGCGAGGTCAGGCTCGCCCTGACCGATGGGCGTTGTCTCCACGCCCGGGCGCCGGAGCTTCGCATCAACATCGCCGTGCGTGCGGGCGCCCAGCGTGTCATCGAGGAACTGTGCCGGCACCGGATCGGGCTCGACGAAGCCACGACGCTCCTCGAGACGCTGGAACACCGCGCGCCGCGGCATGGACGCTGGGTGGTCGCCGTCCTCTTCGGGCTGGCGGGGTCGGCCATCGCCTGGCTGTTGCGCGCGGACGGAGGTGCAATCGCCGTGAGCGGCGTCTCTTCCGCATTGGGGTTGATCGCGCGCCACGAGCTGGCCAGGCGGTCGGTGATCCTCTTCGCGCTGCCGTTCACGGCGGGGCTGATTGGCGCGGTGCTTGGCGGCCTGGCCATCGGTCAGGGCTGGACCGACACACCGGGCCTGTGCCTGATCGTTCCGGCGCTGATGCTCGTGCCTGGTCCGCATCTCATCAACAGCGTGGACGACATGCTCGACAACCAGATGCAGACGGGCCTCTGCCGCCTGGGGCTGGCCATGGGCATCCTCATCGCCACCGCGCTCGGCGTCGCCCTCGGTGGCTGGCTCACGCTCGGTCTGGCGCCCATCTCGACGTCGCCGTCAGACGCCGTGCGGCTCACCCTGCTGCTGGACATGGCGCTGGCTGGCGTGGCCGCCTGCGGGTTCGGTGCGTTCTACAACGCGCCGTGGCGCGTCCTGTGGGTGTCGATCGTGTGCGGCATGGTGGGCCATGGCGTCCGCTATGTCTGTCTCGACCAGATGGGCGTGGCAATATCCACGCTGTTCGGTTGCCTGGCCATCGGACTGATTGCCCGCGTGGCCGCCGATCGCCTGCACCTGCCGTTCTCGGCCGTGGCGTTTGCGGGCGCCGTCCCGATGATGCCGGGGGTCTTCGTCTACCAGAGCATTGCCGGCGCCATGCGCCTCTCAGCCGCCGGGGCCGCGGCCGATCCGGTGCTCGCCGCTACCACGCTGGCGCTGTCCTTCAAGGCCGTGTTCGTGGTCGGCGCCATGGCGATCGGCCTCCTGGCCGGCGCCCGGCTTGCGAACCTGGCCCACCGCCACACGTGAATCGGCGCCGGTCGCCGACGGCCCTCCAGCGAGGACCATCACCGCATGTCCCGCGGCTGACGGGTCGAGGTGACGACACTGCTCCAGAGGGCACCCTCGGCGTCGATTTTCTTGCGCTCGGAGACGGCCAGGGAGATCGGCACGTGGGTGAACTGGTGATTCCAGAAGCTGACGACCATGTTCGTGCGCCCGCTGAGGCCCGCGTGGACCGCGCTCTGTCCAAGGAGCAGGCAGAAGGCCGAGTCGTGCGCGGTAGCCGGCACGCTCCTGATGGTGTAGCCGGGATCGATGTACTTGAGGGTGATCGCGGTACCGGTCCGCTTGAAGTGATCGGTGATCGCGTCCCGCAGAAAGACGCCGATGTCGCCGTACCTGACGTTCCCCGACGCGTCCCTCTCCAGGCTCGCCGCCATCAGATCCTGGCCGGCGCCTTCCGCGACCACGATCACCGCGTGGTTTCGGCGCTCGAGCCGCTGCCGCAGCGCCGACAGGAACCCGTCGAGGGTGAACGGCACCTCGGGCACCAGGCAGAAGTCCACATGGCTGTTGACCAGAGCCGAGTACGCCGCGATGAACCCCGAATCGCGGCCCATGAGCTTCACGAGCCCGATCCCGTTGCGCGCCGCTTCCGCCTCGGCGTTGGCCGCGTCGGTCGCGCGTCGCGCCTCGGTGACTGCGGTCTCGAATCCGAACGTCCGCTGCACGAACGAGATGTCGTTGTCGATTGTCTTCGGAACACCGATGACGCTGATCTCGAGGTCGCGCCGCGCCGCTTCCTCGCCGATTTTCTGTGCCCCGCGAAGCGTCCCGTCGCCGCCGATGGCGAAGAGGATCCCGACCCCCAGCTCCTTCAGGCACTCGACCATCTCCGCCGGGTCCTGGGGCCCCCGGGACGATCCGAGGATCGTCCCGCCGCTCTCGTGAATCCGGTGGACGGACTCGGGCGTCAACTCGAGCGGCTCGTGGCCAATCCGGCGTACGAGGCCTTCGTAGCCGAAACGGAAGCCGTAGACCGTGGTCACGCCGTAATGGTGGCGCAGGCTCGTGACAATCGCGCGGATCACATCGTTCAACCCGGGGCAGAGACCGCCGCACGTCACGATCCCGCACCGGAGTCTCGCCGGATCGAAGAACAGCGTCTGCCTCGGCCCCGCGGACTCCATCGAGGGAGGCGCCGCGCCTCTGTCGAGCCAGGGGTTCATCCCCTCGAGCGTCGAGTGATAGAGGACGCGCTCGTCGTCACGCGTGAACCGCACGCCCGACATCGGCGACGGGATGCGGCACTCGCCCAGCCGCGTTATCGTGAAATCGAGGTCGTCGTTGCGCATCGCGATTCTCCCTGTGGACTCCATTGCATCATGGTCGTGCCCAGCGTCCCCTCCCGGCGTCCAGCAGAGAGTCTGCTAGGATCCGGAGTCGGTACCGGAGGCTCCGGAGTCGATACCGGACGTGCTGCTGTGGCACGACCTGAAGAGAGAACAGCCCAATGAGCGAGTTCACCCTCGAGCAGTACCAGTTGACCGTTGGCGAAGTGCACCACAACCTCCCGCCGAGTTCCCTCTACGAGCACGCCATTCGCCACGAGAAGGATGCCAGCATTGCCGACAACGGTGCCCTGGTGGCCTATTCCGGCGTGAAGACGGGCCGCTCGCCCAAGGACAAGCGGGTGGTCAAGCACCCGGATTCCGAAAACGACGTGTGGTGGGGGCCGGTCAACATCCCCTGCGACGCCCAGACGTTCGCCATCAACCGCCAGCGCGCGATCGACTACCTCAATACCCGCGACCGGCTCTATTGTTTCGACGGCTTCGCCGGCTGGGACCCGAAGTACCGCATCAAGATCCGCGTCATCTGCTCGCGCCCCTACCACGCGCTCTTCATGCGCACCATGCTGATCCGGCCGACACCGGCAGAACTGGCGAGCTTCGGCGCACCAGACTTCACGATCATCAACGCGGGGGCCTTTCCCGCCAACCGCCTCACCACAGGCATGGGCTCGGAGACGAGCGTGGTGCTCAGCCTGGAAGATCGCGAGCTGGTCATCCTCGGCACCGAGTACGCCGGTGAGATGAAGAAGGGCGTCTTCACGGTCGCCAACTACTTCGCGCCCAGGCGCGGGATTCTCTCGATGCACTGCTCCGCCACCGCGGACCGCCAGACCGGACGCTCGTCGCTGCTCTTCGGCCTCAGCGGCACCGGCAAGACGACGCTCTCCGCCGATCCCAAGCGGCATCTCATCGGCGACGACGAGCACTGCTGGAGCGACGACGGGATCTTCAACATCGAAGGCGGCTGTTACGCGAAAGCGGTCAACCTGACGCCGGAGAGCGAGCCGGACATCTTCCAGGCGCTGCGTTTCGGCGCCGTGCTCGAGAACGTCGTGCTCGAGGAGGATCGCACCGTCGACTTCACCGACACCGGCATCACGGAGAACACGCGCGGCGCCTATCCGATCGAGTTCATCGGCAGCGCGAAGATCCCCTGCATGGCCGGCCACCCGAGCGACGTCATCTTCCTGACGTGCGACGCCTTCGGCGTGCTGCCTCCCGTGAGCGCCCTGTCGCCCGCGCACGCCATGTATCACTTCATCAGCGGGTACACCGCGAAGGTGGCCGGCACCGAGATGGGCGTCACCGAACCGCAGGCCACGTTCTCGCCCTGCTTCGGTGGCCCGTTCCTCGTGTGGCATCCGTCCAAGTACGCCGAACTGCTGGCGGCGAAGATGACGCAGCATGGCGCGCGCGTCTGGCTGGTGAACACTGGCTGGGGCGGCGGCGCATACGGCACCGGCAAGCGTATCAGCCTCGCGCACACCCGCGCCATCATCGACGCGATCCACGACGGCTCTCTCGCGAACGCCAGGACCGAGCGGGATCCGATATTCGGCTTCGACGTGGTGACCGAGTGTCCGGGCGTGCCCCCGGACATCCTCCTGCCGCGAGGCGTGTGGGCCGACGGCTCGGCCTACGACGCGACGGCACAGAAGCTCGCCGGCCTCTTCCGCGAGAGCTTCAGCAAGTACGAGTCGGGCGTCAGCGCGGAGATCAGGGCCGCGGGTCCGGCGTGACGCGCGCCGTGGTCGTTCACGGACCCACGTCGACCAGCGCAGAGGACGCGCCCCGTTGGCGCACGTGCATGCCCTGGCACCATTCGATGAGGGGAACCATCTGATGCCCGGTCCAGATTCGCTCGACCGCTTCAACTGCGGTCCGGTCACGTTCTCCGGCGCCGACAACGCGCTGTACGAACGTCATCTGACCTTCGATCAGATCGTCCCGGTCGCCGCCGCCACGCCGCGCGACAAGTTCGAGGCCGTCGCGCGCGCGGTCCGCGACGTGCTGTCGCAACGCTGGATCCAGACCGAGCAGACCTACCGGACGCGGAACGCGAAACGGGTCTATTACGTGTCCCTCGAGTTCCTGACGGGCCGCGCGCTGGCCAACAACATCACCAACCTGCTGCTCGACCCGGCCTGGGCCCGCTTGTGCGAGACGCACGACATCGATCCGCTCGAGATCGTCGAGCAGGAGCCCGACGCCGGTCTCGGCAACGGCGGACTCGGCCGGCTGGCGGCGTGCTTCCTGGATTCGATGGCGACGCTCGGCATTCCGGGCATGGGCTCCGGTCTGCGCTACGAGTACGGCATCTTCAAGCAGACCGTACGCGACGGCTGGCAGCACGAGCAGCCGGATCACTGGCTCGCCCGGCCCGACCCGTGGGAGGTGCAGCGGCCGGACGAAGCCGTTGACGTGCGGCTGGCCTGCTCGTTCGAGGTCCACGCGGGAGCGCTGCGAGCCGTCCTGGGCCGGCCGTCGACGCTCATCGGGATTCCCTACGACCGCCCGGTGGTCGGCTACGGCGGACGCACGATCAATACGCTGCGACTGTGGTCGGCCGGCACGCCGGACTACTTCGACTTCCAGCAGTTCAGCGGCGGCGACTTCATCGGCGCGCTGGCCGAGACGCTGACCGCCGAGACGCTGACGCGTGTGCTCTACCCGGACGACTCGACCACTCAGGGGCAGGGGCTGCGCTTCCTGCAACAGTACTTCCTGGTGGCCTGCACGCTGGCTGACGCCATTCGCCGGTTCCGCGCCGCCGGCAACGAGTGGTCAGAACTGCCCGACAGAGTCGCCATGCAGCTGAACGACACGCACCCGACGCTCGCGGTCCCCGAGCTGATGCGGATCCTCCTCGACGAAGCCGGACTCGGTTGGGAACAGTCCTGGGATCTGACCCGCCGCACGCTTGCCTACACGAACCACACGCTGCTGCCCGAAGCGCTGGAGAAGTGGCCGTTGCCGTGGTTCGAGCTGATGCTGCCGCGGCAGCTCGAGATCATCTACGAGATCAACCGCGCGTTCCTCGACGAGGTGCGCAGCCGCTTCCCCGGTGACGAGGGACGGGTCGCGCGCGTGAGCCTCGTCGAGGAGGGCCAGCCGAAGAAGATCCGTATGGCGCACCTTGCGATCGTCGGCTCGCACAGCACCAACGGCGTGGCGGCGATTCACTCCGAGCTGCTCGAGCGGACCGTCGTACCCGACTTCGCCGCGCTCTTTCCAGGCCGGTTCAACAACAAGACCAACGGCGTCACCCAACGGCGCTTTCTCCTGCTCGCCAACCCGCGCCTCGCCCAGGTGATCACCGAGGCCATCGGCGACGGATGGATCGTCGACCTGGACCAGCTCCAGCAGCTCGAGCCACTGGCTGACGACCAGGCGTTCCGCGCCGCGATTCGAGCAGCCAAGCGCGAGGCCAAGGTGCGGTTCGCCAACTGGCTGGGGGCCGCCACGGGACAGGTGGTCGACCCCGCGACGATCTTCGACACGCAGATCAAGCGCATCCACGAGTACAAGCGGCAGCTCCTGAACGCGCTCCACGTCGTCGTGCTCTACAACCGCCTGCGGGAGAACCCGACGAGCGACGTGCCGCCGCGCACGTTCTTCTTCGCCGGCAAGGCGGCGCCCTCGTACCACCTCGCCAAGCTGATCGTCAAGTTCATCAACAACCTCGGTGAGACCATCGATGGTGACCCGGCCATGCGTGGGCGCCTGAAGGTGGTCTTCGTGCCCGACTACAGCGTGTCGATCGCCGAGCGGCTGATTCCGGCAAGCGACGTGTCGGAGCAGATTTCGACGGCCGGGTACGAAGCAAGCGGCACCGGCAACATGAAGTTCATGATGAACGGCGCGCTCACCATCGGCACCCGCGACGGCGCAACCATCGAGATGGCCGCCGCTGCGGGCGAAGAGAACTTCTTCCTCTTCGGCCTCAGCGCAGCAGAGGTCGCGGCCAGCCGAGGCACCTACAGCCCGCAGTGGCACTACGACAACGATCCTGAGACGCGCGCCGCGCTCGACGTCATCGCCGACGACCACTTCAGCCGGAACGAGCCTGGCGTGTTCACGCCGATCCTCGACGTCCTGATTCGCAAGGGCGACCACTACCTGCACCTCGCCGACCTCGAGAGCTACAGCGAGGCGCACACGCGGCTGGGCGAGCTGTACACCGACCAGGAGCAGTGGTCACGCAAGGCGGTCCTCAACATCGCGGCCTCCAGGAGGTTCTCGAGCGACCGGACCATTGCCGAGTACGCCAGGGACATCTGGCAGGCCGCACCGTGCCCAGTGGAATGACGCAGAGACCTTCGAAGACATTGACCCGGACTCACGAACCGGCCGAGAATCTCCTGACGGGCTGGCCAGCAGCCAGCCGCCAACGGCCCAGACAGGTTTCAGACGCCTTCGCGCTCGAGCGCGCGAGAGGAGCCCAAGCGGCATGACACGAATCACCCACCTCTCGAATGTTCCGAACCGGGCCTGCCGAGGGTTCGTCGCAGTCGTCTGCGCAGCCCTGCTCGTACCTGGCCCCACGGTGGTGCTCGGCCACGCGACGCCTCCCGCTGCGACGCAGCCCGCCGCGGACGAGCCGACACTTCCCCCCGAGCAGCTCGACTCCCTCGTGGCACCGGTCGCCCTCTATCCGGACCCGCTCCTCGGGCAGGTCCTCGTGGCGTCCACCTACCCGCTCGAGATCGTCCAGCTCCAGCAGTGGCTCGAGAGGAATCCGGGCCTGAAGGACAAGGCGCTGGCTGACGCTGTCGCGAAGCAGCCGTGGGACCCCAGCATCCAGTCGATGGCGGCCCTGCCCGACGTCGTCAAGCGTCTCGCGGATGATGTCCAGTGGACCACCGAACTCGGCAACGCGTTCCTCGCGCAGCAGAGCGACGTCATGGACGCCGTCCAGCGGATGCGCAAGAAGGCCGAGGGGACCGGCGCACTCCAGACGAACGAGCAGCAGACGGTCGAGACGAAGGTCGTCGAGCAGAAGACAGTCATCGTCGTCGAGCAGGCGAACCCGGAAGTCGTCTACGTGCCCTCCTACAACCCCGTCGTCGTCTACGGCCCGCCGGTCTACGCGTATCCGCCGATCTACTATCCGCCGTCGACGGGTGCCGTCGTCGCGGCCAGCATGATCTCGTTCGGCGTCGGCATCGCGATCGGCGCGGCGTGGGGCGGGGGCTGGGGCTACGGCTGTGGCTGGGGCCACAACGACATCGACGTCAACATCAACAACAACTTCAACCGGAACGCCAACATCAACCGGAACACCAACATCAATCGCGGCGGGAACACGAGCTGGAGCCACAACCCTCAGCACCGCGGCGGCACTCCGTATGCGAACCGGTCGACCGCCAACAAGTACGGCGGGACAGCCCGCGGCGACTCTCTGTCGAGCCGCCAGACGAGCGCCGGGCAGCGGCAGCAGGCCAGCCGCGGGGGCGGCGCTGCAGGAGTCGGGACGCAGTCGGCGGGGGCGGGCTCTCGAGCCGCGGCGTCAGACCGGTCCGGTGGCCGGAGCGCCAGCCCGGCAGCGTCCAGCCAGAGCCGCGGAGCCGGAGCCAGCGGAGGGGCGGATCGCGTCGGTAGCCGGAACGTGGGAGCGAGCAGCAGGTCGGGTGGATCCAGCGCCCTGGGTAGTTCCGGCGGGTACAACGGCGCCAGCGCCCGGGCCGCCAGTTCCAGGGGGGCGGCGAGTTCGAGGGGCGGCGGCGGCGGACGCCGGAGGTAGACGCGTGAGCAGGAGCAGAACCGTGAAATCGACCGTCGAGCTGTCGCATCGCCTCCGTCCGTTCTCTCTGCTGTGCGCCGCATGGTGCGCATACGCGCTGATCGCCTCGGCCGGTGCCGCGGCTCAGCAGACGCCGTCTTCGGCAGCAGCGGCCGCGCAGACGACGTTCGCCACTGCCCAGGAAGCCGCCGATGCCTTGATCGCGGCGGCCGAGAGCTTCGACCGGCCGGCCCTCAGGGCGATCCTCGGGCCGGATGGCGATTACCTCGTGGCTCCCGGAGAGCCCGCCCAGGACCGGGCGACCGCACTGCTCTTCGCTGAGCAGGCTCGCGAGAAGCACGCGGTCGTCGCCGACCCGAAGGATCGGAACCGCGCCACCCTCTCCGTCGGTGATCTGGACTGGCCGCTCCCGATCCCGATCGTCCGGAAGGGCGGGCGTTGGAGCTTCGACTCGGCAGCCGGCCGACAGGAGGTCCTCTATCGAACCATCGGCAGGAACGAACTCTCTGCGATCGAGATCTGCCGCGGCTACGTCGAGGCGCAGCACGAGTACGCGCTCACCATTCACGAGGGATCCAGCGTCAACCAGTACGCGAAGCACGTGATTGCCTCGCCGGGAACGCAGGACGGCCTGGCGTGGCGGAACCCGGACGGCACCTGGGACGGGCCCGTCGGCGAGAATGCCGCCCAGGCGATCGAGCAGGGCTATGCCGACAAGGCCTCGCCCTACCACGGCTACTTCTTCAAGATCCTCACGGGTCAGGGGCCGGCGGCCCCGCTCGGCGAGTTGGACTTCATCGTGAAAGGCGCGATGATCGGCGGCTTCGCGCTGGTGGCCGCGCCGGCGGAGTACGGCGTGACGGGCGTGAAGACGTTCATGGTGAGCCACGACGGCGTCGTGTTCGAGAAGGACCTCGGCCCCGAGACCCTCACCATCGCCAAGGCGATGGTCCGCTTCAACCCGGACAAGACCTGGACGCCGGTCATCGACGACTAGCTGCAGCGAATCTCCGAGCATGTCCGCGGTGATGCCCTCGGCCGCGACCTGCCTTACTTCGACGTGTGGCCCTCTTCGATCGTCGTGGCGTGGCTGCCGCCGACGCGACGTTGCGGCAGGGCATCCACTCCGTGACGCATGGACACGCGGGGACGCGGCACGTGTGGGGTACCATGTCGCGCATGCTCCGAGCCATCCCCTCGAGGCCGGCCGACACGACACCGGAGGCCGAGGAGGTGCAGCTGGCGCTGATGCGTGCGGCGCCGGTGGCGCGGCGGCTCCACCTGGCATTCAGCCTGTCGGCCACCGCCATCAATCTGGCGAAGCGCGCCATCGCGCGCGCCCATCCGTCCGCGTCGACGGACGAGCGCGACCTCCTCTTCGTCGAACTCCACCATGGACGCGACCTCGCCCGGGAGCTGCGGTCGGACCTCGAGCGGCGCCGCCGCATGCGTCGAGTGGAATGACCGCATCGGACCTCGTCGCCGCCCTGCGACCCGTCGCCGAGGCGCTCGAGGCGCTGGGCGTGTCCTACTACCTCACGGGATCCGTCGCAAGCTCGGCGCACGGCGTCGCAAGGACCAGCGTCGACGCAGACATCGTCGCCGCGCTCGATATCCGACATGTCGAGCCGCTGTGCGAACGTCTCGCGTCCGACTACTACATCCCGGTGGATCGGCTGCGCTGGGCGGTGACCGCGCGATCGTCCTGCAACCTCATTCACCTGGCGACGATGTTCAAGATTGACATCTTCGTGACGAAGGACCGGCCGTTCGATCGGGAGGCGGCCCGGCGCGCGCGGCCCGACACGGTTGACGACACGCCGGACGCCCCGCTCGTGCCCATCGCCTCTGCCGAAGACACGATCCTGGCCAAGCTCGAGTGGTTTCGGCGCGGGGGCGAGACCTCCGAGCGCCAGTGGTGGGACGTCGTGGGCATCCTGAAGATCCGCCGCGATGCCGATCGCGACTACCTGCGACGGTGGGCGACGTCGCTCGGCGTGGCCGATCTGGTGGAGCGAGCGTTGACCGACGCCGACTCGTAGGCATGGTCCCGCCAGCCGTCGTGTTGCCTGCGAGCGCTTCGACTGCCGTCGAGCTTGACCGGACCGCGACGAGTCGATAGAACTCGAGGACACAAGGAGAAGACTCCATGCCGACGACACCCACGATCCGGCGCGGCGCGCTGGCCATTCTGTCCTCGCTGCTGATTGCCGGCGCGGCGTTCGGGCACCATGGCTGGAGTTCCTACGACGAGACGAAGCCGTTGACCGTCGACGGCACCATCAAGACGTCGACGTGGGCCAATCCGCACGGCACCGCGACCTTCGAGGCCGACGGCAAGACATGGGAGGTGGTCCTCGCCCCCACCTCCCGCATGCAGGCACGCGGCCTCACCGAAGCGATGATTGCCCCCGGCACGGAAGCACGCATCGTCGGGTATGCGCACAAGACGCAGGCCAACGAGATGCGGGCCGAGCGCATCACCGTCGGAGGCAAGACCGTCGAACTGCGGTGATGGGTGGCGGCTGGCTGGGCTGGGCCACGTGGCTGGAGCAAACGACGGTGGCAGTCTGGGTGCGGACGTCGACGTGGGGCTACCCCGCCGTCGAGGTGGTGCACCTGTTCGGCCTGGCCCTCCTGATCGGGACGGCCGTCGCCTTCGACCTGCGTCTGCTGGGCCTGTCGTCGAGGATACCTGCCGATGCCCTGGCCCGCCATCTCCTGCCGTGGGCCCGCGTGGGGTTCGGGCTCGCGTTCGCGTCGGGCCTGCTGCTGTTCTCGACCCAGGCGGCGACGTTCGTCACGCAACCGGTCTTCCTGATCAAGCTGACGGCCATCGCGCTGGGAGTGCTCAACGCCTCGATTTTCGCGCGAGGCACGTTTCGCGACGTGGCCGTGTGGAACTACTCGCCTCAGCCGCCAGGCGCCGCGAGGGCAGCGGCTACGGTTTCACTGCTCGCGTGGACGACGGCGCTGGTGTGCGGGCGGTTGCTCGCCTACGTGTGAACGGCTGGCACGCGTTCCATCTACGCCGCGGTCTCTTGCGCCAGTCGTGACGCGTGCGTTCGTGTCTTCTGAATCGCGGTGACGATGTCGTCCATGTCGCCGCGCGACCCGAGCAGAATGGTCTGCGACAGCCAGACGGCTTCGCGGCAGAGCCGATCGTTGTGGGGGCACGCAGAGCGCTCGGCCAGCGCGGCCAGGGTCGCCCTGCCGTAGATGCGCGCGAAGGCTGGCGAGTCGAGCGCGTCGGTCACGGCGCGGTCGCGGTTGAGCGGCGAGTAGCCGCCCGAGGCAGGAACGCCCTCGGCACGCAACGCCTTCAGGAACCCGGCACGTGAAAGTCCAGCGAAGCGTGCCGCGTCGTAGCGGAACATGTAGAGGTGATAGGCGCTGCGCGTCGCCCCGGGATGGAGCTTCGCCGGCGTGACGCCGTCGATCTGCTGCAGGGCCGCCGTCAGGTACGCCGCATTCTCGTCCCGTCTGGTTTGCTGCGCTTCCAGACGACGCATCTGGCTCGACAGGATGGCTGCCTGGAACTCGGTCAGGCGCAGGTTGGCGCCAGGTCCGCGATGACCCGTTCCAGCGCCACTCGTCCCAGGACGCCCGCTGCTGTTGTTGTGGAAGGCGTAGGCACGCTCGGCCAGCGCGCCATCACTGGTGATCAGGGCGCCGCCCTCGCCGGCATTGAGGTTCTTGCTGGCCTGGAAGCTGAAGGCGCCGAACGTTCCCAGGCTGCCGACCTTGCGTCCCCGCCACTCCGCGAGGTGCGCCTGGCAGGCGTCCTCGGCTACCGGGATGCTGCGGTTGCGCCCCAGCGTGAGAATCGTGTCGAGATCGGCCGGAGACCCGCCAACGTGCACGGGCATGATCAGCTTCGTGTTCGCCGTGATGGCCTGTTCGATGCGCGTGGCGTCGATCTGGAACGTGTCGATGTCCGTGTCGACGAAGACCGGCAGAGCGTGGCGCAGCAGGACGACGTTGATCGTGGCGATGAACGTGTAAGGAGGCACGATCACTTCGTCGCCGGGTCCGACGTCCAGGGCTGCCAGTCCGGTGAGCAGCGCACTGGTGCCGTTGGCCACGGCCAGGCAGTGCGGGGCGCCGGTCAACGCGGCGTACTCACGCTCGAACTGCTCGACGTGCGCGCCTCGATTCCACCGGCCGCTCTCGAGCACCCCGAGCAGTGCCTGCTTCTCGAGGTCGTCTGCCACCGGCCATGCAGGGAACGCGGCCGTCCGCACGGCGGGTCCGCCAAGCAGCGCGGGATCATCGGCAGCCCGGGCGAACACGACGGGACCGGGCTCGACGGGTGACGCGCCGAGGAAAGCGCCCGCACCGGCGGTAGCCAGAAACGCGCGACGGCTGACGCTGTTGGTCATCATTCAGTCTCCCTGTCAGGACGCGGTCGACGCCATCTGTCGGGCGACTTCGGCGAGCAGCGTCGACTCGACCGGCTCGGCGAAGGGACCGGGACGTCCGTAGTACAGCATCGCGCCGCCCCCTTCGTAGCCCCCTTCGCGCAGGACGCGCAGCGACGGCACGTAGCCGAACACCGTGTCGCAGTAGCCGGAGACCCAGACGCGCTCCCCGTACTCCCGCTTGATCGCCAGGGCGTAGTCCACGACGACCTCGCCGCTCAACGCCACCAGGGTGAGCGACCCGAGCCGCAGCACGTGCACCGGCGCGGCTTCAGCGGCCGGCAGCCCGCCATCGCGCGCGAGCACCTCGAGCATGAGCGTCGCGTGGCGTCTGACGTAGACGTCCGTGTCGTTCAACCGGGCCTTCCAGGTCGCGGCGTCCGGGGCCGGGGCATACGGCAGCACCGCGTCACTGAAGGCTGTCCGCAGCGGTCCGGTCACGGGTGTCGCCCCGTCCAGCGCGGCGTCGACCGCATCCGCCAACGCCCTGCCGTGCTGCTCCACGAG
Organism: uncultured Vicinamibacteraceae bacterium; assembly: GCA_964388335.1. GTDB lineage: Bacteria > Acidobacteriota > Vicinamibacteria > Vicinamibacterales > Vicinamibacteraceae > JAEZDP01. Next base: position 30,108 of record CAYMAG010000015.1, read on the forward strand.
CGCGACCGTCCCTCGAGGCCTGGGATTGCTGTCGGCGCCACAGCCCGCCATGTACATCGCAGTCGCACCCGCATGCCGCCGCTCGAGTTCCGCCTGCGCGACGCCTGCGTAGTCGCCGTGGAACTGTACCGACTCGGCCTGCAGCGTCGTGTTGTGGCAGGCATAGCCGAACAGGAGTCCGACGAGGGTGCCGTCCGGCCGCTCGACGCACAGCACGGGCACGGCGTGGTCGGTCGGACCGTCCGGCGTGAACTGCGTGCGGCGGTTGGCCGCAAACGTCGCCTTGCCCTGCGCTGTCCGCAGTCGCGCCGGAGCCCGACTCGCCAGGGCCTGCCCGACCACCTCCACGATCTGCCCCTCGATGCGGCGCGTCGAGGCGGTCACGCGCTGCCACTGTTCGGCCGTCAGGTCGTAGGCCACCGCGAGTTGGTCGTCCACGACCGGGCCTGAGTGCGTGTGGCTGCTGCTGAGGATCACCGCACGGCGTGGCACGCCGAACCGGCCGTCGATCCCGGCCGTGATGGCCGCCACCATTGGCGCCGTCAACCCGAGCAGGTCGAGTGTCACGATCACGGCGACCGCTCCGCTGGCGTCTTCGATGGCAAGCGCCTTGGCGTGCAGCGGCTGCATCGTGCCCTGTGCGGGCTGTGTCCGGGCTGCGTACCCGCCCATCCAGACGCCGGGCGCCGGGGTGATGTCGGCAGCGGCCAGACCGACACGCCAGTCGGCACGAGCCGGCACCGTCTGTGCGACACCGGCAGCTGTCAGGGCGAGCAGGAACTCACGTCGGCCGAAGGGCATGGCATTCCAGAGCATGGGAGGCCTGCAGCATAATTCACGGACGGCCATGATCACACACGGCAGGCGCGAGTTCCTGGCGTATGTCCTGGCGGCCGCCGCGTCCGCCGCACGACCCGCTCGCGCCAGCGCCGCCACGTCGGCCGTGCCCCGCTGGCCGCGAACCGCCGCCCAACGCGCGGCGCTCGGCCTGCCCGATCCCGTACGTCACCTGCAACGCGGGCCATGACGGCTACGTTCTGCGCGACGTCCCCGCCGATAGCTGCTATCAGCCGCCGCCGTTCGCCCCTGGAGGCGCCCACCCCGACTGGAGCGGCGAGGCCGGCCGAGCGCTGGCGCACACCCTGGCGCTCCGACGTATCGAGACCTCGCTCGACACCACGACGGGCCTGCAGGTGCAGCCCACGCTCACCAACGCCACACGCGGATTCTTCCTGACCTACATCAACTCCTTCAACGAGTGGCACGAAGGACACCAGTTCGAGCCCGCGAAGGACGCCGCTGACCTCACGCCCGCAGAGCGTGCCATGGGCTACCACAACCCGGTCGATGGCGAAGGGCGGCTGCGCCACCTCGGCGCGCGCCTCCGGACGCTGGTGTCGCCCGCCACAGCCGCGTGAACCTTTCAGGCCGCCTGCCCGTCTCAGGAGGAGCAGCTTGACTACATCTGTCGTCACGATGCAGCATGTTGACGACACGTGTAGTCACAGTCAGCGGTGAACCCTCAGCGCGAGGCACCGGGGCAGGGAGCCAGGACGACATGACCATCTCTTCGATAGGCGATCAGGAACTGGCCCTGCTGACGTGGGTGGCCGAGCACGACAGCGCCACGGTGGCCGAAGTCGTGGACGGCTTCGGCATGCCACGCGAACTCGCGCGTTCCACGGTACTGACGATGATGGAGCGGCTGCGGCGCAAGGGCCGCCTGTCGCGGAGGCAGGTCCGCGGAGTGTACCGCTATCGCTCGGCGGTCGGTCCAGCGGACGTGCTCAAGCGTGCCGTCGGCGACTTCGTCGAGCGGACACTCGGGGGCTCCGTGTCGCCGGTCGTCGCCTATCTCACCGAAAGTGCCGACGACCTCACGCCCGAGCAGGTCGGTGACCTCGAGGACGTCATCGCCCGCCTGCGCGACAAGGCACGGAGGCCGCGATGAGTACCGTGCTCGAGGCGTTCTGGCGCGCGTCGGTCGAAGGGGCCTTGTTCGGCGCCGGCGTCTGGCTGCTCGTGGCGCTGGTACCCGCCGTGCCGTCACGCGTCCGCGTCTGGCTCTGGTGGCTCGTCTCGGCCCGCCTGCTGTGGGCGCTGCTTCCCGTGCCGGCCATCGAAATCCCCTGGCAGCATGCACCCGCGGCTGCTGTCGCGACCGATGCATTCGTGGGACGCGCGCTGTCGGAGTTCGCCGAGACGACGAGTACGCTCGTCGCGAGCGGCGCAAGCGGCCTGCTGCCGGTGGCCACGGGGACGGAGTCCACACCCGCGCCCGTGTGGTCGATCACCTGGGGCACCGCCCTGTCCGTCGTGGCGCTCGGACTCTATCTCCTGGCGCTCGCGTGGCAGGCCACGTGCCTGATGCTCGAGCAGCGGAGCGTGAGCCGCCTCGCCAGGCGTGCCCACCCCGCGCCGGCCGACATCGTCGCGCGCGCGACCGCATTGGCTGATGCGATGCACGTCCGCCCGCCTGACATTCGTGTCAGCCGGGACGCGCGGTCTCCTCTCGTCACGGGCAGCGTCACGCCCGTCGTGGTGCTCCCGGAACGTGTGACCTCCTGGCCGGCGGGCGATATCGACCTCGCCCTCGCTCACGAGCTGTCGCACGTGAAGTACCACGATCTGTGCTGGGCCTGGGTACCGGCCCTCGCCCAGTGGCTGTTCTTCTTCCACCCGGTGGCGCGCGTGGCCGTACGCGAGTACGTGCTCGCTCGAGAAGCGGCGTGCGATGCACGGGCGATGACGCTGCTGCAGGCCGCACCGGATGACTACGGCCGCTTCCTGCTCACGCTCGGATGTGCGCCCGCGAGTCCGCTGTGCGCGGCTGCGCGAGCCAGGTCCAGCTTCACCACACTCAAGAGGAGACTGCTCATGCTCGACCGCGCCACAGTTCACACGTCACCGTGGTGGTGGACGCGATCGGCGCTCGCCTGTCGGCGGCCGGTGAGCGGCAAGGACGCAAGGGCGAGGCGCTCGGCGCGCTCGGCGAGGCGCAGGGGCGACTCGGTGCCGAACTCGGCGCGCGCGGTGCGAGGATCGCCGAGTTGACGGGTGCCATTCTGGTGATCGAGGGGGAACGCCTGCAGTCGCGCGATCGCCAGACGACGGCCGAGCAGGCGGCGAGGCTGGCGCAGGCACGGGCGGAACTCGAGGCCGTGCGCGCGGAGATGACCGCGCTGGCCGCTGAACAACGGCAGCGTGCACGTGGGCTCGAGGGCGACGCGGCGCGCATGCGCGAAGAGGCCGCAAAGATGAGAGCCATCGGTCAGGAGTTGCGCGGCGCCGTACGGGCGGCGATGTCACGCGTCCAGGGCACGCTGGACGCCGCCATCAGTTCAGGGGCGGCAACCTCGGTGCCCTGAAGGCGGCGGACGTCTCGGCGATGGACGTCGCCGAGGAGCGTACGCAGATGTCCGAGGTGGCCTTCGTCCAGACCCTGAAGGCGCGAAGCCACACTTCGACCTCGCGCATCGCAACTGCCCCGAGTACCTGAACGTTACGACGCTGAAGGACATGCTGCGAAGACGCTTGGCGTTGTCACGAACCAGCCGAAGAAAACGGAGGAGGACGCGCTGACCGCCCGAATAGGCCGCCGAACGGCAAAGGCTTCGAAGGCTGACCCAACGAAGGTCGCAACCAATTAGAATGGCGACGCTTACGCAGAGGCCGATGTTTCGCACGATGTTCATCGTCCTCGTGGACGACGGGTATGGGCCTGACGACCTGCTGCACCTGTCGTCGAGACCAAGGGCTACCGGCGCGAAGATGCCAAGGACAAGAAGCTGACGATGGAGACGTACTGGGTGCCAGGGGTGAACAACCTCGGGACGTACGGGCGCTGGGCGTTTCAGGAGTTGACGGAGCTGTACGAGATCGAGAGGGAATTCGAGAAGAGGGTGGCGGAGGCGGTCGAGGGGATGATCGCGAAGGTCGCGGGGGCGGGGCGCGAAGTGGCCGCTGACACCGTCCGGCCGAACGGGAGTCATGGCCGATGATGTCCTTCCGCGATCGTCGGCTCGAGTCCACGGCGCTGGCGCCTGCCGCGGTGTGGCTGATCGGCGAGATCATGGACGCGCGCGGGCGGCAGGAGCTGTACGCACGGCAGGCCCCGGACACGCTCAAGGCACTCCGCGATCTCGCCATGGTGCAGAGCGTGGAGTCCTCGAACCGCATCGAGGGGGTCACGGTCGAGCCCGCCAGGCTGCGGCCGCTCGTGCTGGGTCGCGCGGCGCCGAAGGACCGGTCCGAAGAGGAGATTCGCGGCTACCGCGAGGCGTTGGGGCTCATCCACCGCGAGGCGGAGGTACTGGATGTCTCGCCGACGACCGTGCGTCGATTGCACGCACTCTGCCAGTCGGGTGCGGCCGATGCCGGTTCGTGGAAGCGTGTGAACAACGAGATCGTCGAGCTTGCGCCCGGCACACCGCCGCGCGTGCGATTCGTGCCGGTGCCGGCCGAGGACACACGGGATGCGGTGGATGAACTCTGTCGGAGGTACCGCGACATCGTATCGGCTGACGTCGTGACGCCGCTCGTCGCGACCGGCGCATTCGTGTTCGACTTTCTCTGCATCCATCCGTTCCGCGATGGCAACGGCCGCGTTTCGCGGCTGCTGACGTTGCTGCTGCTGTATCGGCAGGGTTTCACGATTGGGCGGTACGTCAGCCTGGACCGTCTAGTCGAAGAGGAGAAGACCCGATACTACGACGTGCTCGAGCAGAGCTCGGCGGGCTGGCGGGAAGGGCGGCACGCGCTCGATCCATGGCTGCTGTTCTTCCTTGGTGTGCTTCGGCGCGCCATGCAGGAGTTCGCCGAGCGCGCCGGCCGTGTGAAGGCGCCGCGTGGCGCCAAAGGCGCGACGGTCGAGGATGCCATTGCGAGGATGACCGGGCTGTTCACGCTGTCGGATCTCGAGCGTCGCTGTCCGCATGTGAGCCGGGACATGGTGCGCCTCGTTCTCGCGCGATTGCGGCGGGCGGGCCGCGTAACCTGCACGGGCCGCGGGCCGGGGGCGGTCTGGAAGCGGACCGGCTCGTGGGCGACCCGCTCCTGAATGGATGTAATTACCCTCAAGAAGATGTAAGAGAAGATGTAGCGACATGGCAAAGTATCGCGCCTTCGTGCACAGCCCCCAATAGCGCTGTCGGTAGAGATCCGCCGCCACGGTCAGTCGCTGTGGACCGCCGTGCAGGCCGGAGCCCGCCGGCGTGCTCGGCCTACGCGTACCTCGCGGACGTTCCTCTCTGATGGGGACGTTGTGTAGAAGTTACATGTCACGCGCTACCCAGAAACGCCCGACGACTACCGTGCCAGCCCGGCCGCAATCGGAACGACGCAAGGTTTTCCTGCGGTTCCTGCGGATTCTCCAGGTTGGCACGCCCCCTGCTATCTCGACCTGTGGTTCACACCGTTCCGGGCGCGAGTTGTGCGCGTTCCGTTCGAGATAGAGGAGGCGTTCATGTTGTACACACTGGTCGTGGTGCTGTTGTTGCTGTGGCTGCTCGGCATGGTCAGTTCGTACACGCTGGGCGGCGTGCTGCACCTGCTGCTCGTCGTCGCGCTGATCGTCGTGCTGGTGCGCTTGATTTCCGGCCGCTCCATCGCGTAATCGTCTACGCACGTGGCGCGGGGCGGCATCCCCGCGCCACGCGGTCCCTCACCGCACGCTGCCGAGTCCGATCGTGAAGGTGAACGGCACCTTCTGCGTCTGCAGGTTCTCGTGCCGGACGATCTCGATGGTCGCAACCTTCGGTGAGCCTGTCACGCGGTAGGCGATCTGGCCCGTGTCCATCGAGTAACCGCGCATCGACATGCTGGATTCGATGGGCTGCCCGGCCGCATCCACGAATCGAATCTCCTTGATGCGTTCGACCGCCTCCCGCGTCATCGCGAGGCTGACGTACGAGTCTTCGTCCGACGCCTCGACGTCCTCCACGGTGAACGCCGTGCCACCCGCCTTGAATGCCGTCCCCTTGACGAGCGCCACCGTGGATGCGCGCGCGGTGCTGTCACCGCGGGCCGTGGTCACAGACAACTCCCCCTCCGCCGTGAACTCACGGGCCAGGGCCGCGGGCGTGGCCTTGGCGCGCAGGGTGGTCACCAGTGCCTTCTGATCCCTGGTGAACGACGGCGAGAAGTCGAAGTCGACGTCGATCGCGAGGTCGGTGCCCTGATCGTCGACGAACTTCGTGACGACGCTCTCGTCCTCGTCGGCATCGATGATGGTATAGGCATCCGGCACCTTCACGCCCAGCGCTACCCGAATACCGGGGCTGTTGCTGAACGCCGTCACCTCGCCGTACTCGCTCGGCCCCACGGGCGCCCCGACAATCTGCAGTCCCACGACACTGATGTCGATCGTGAGGGGCGGGGCTGCCGCCTTGGCCGCGGCTTTCGTTGGCGCTGCCTTCTTGGCCTGCTCGCCCTCCACCGACACGTGACCGAGCACCAGCATCGAAACCGCCGAGAGGGCGACGAGCCCCAGGGAACCAGACGCACGCATCATCACGAGTCCTCCTTGAATGGGAAGGGAACGAGTCTCCATGGTGAAACGCCGTCATCCGGCGACAACGAACAAACGTGAGGTTCGGTCGCATGGAACGCGTAGCGCGCCGCCGAGGCGCCCCTGGCGCGAACGAAAGCGCATGGTTACGAGATCAGGGGCCAGCTGGTCGCCGACGCGCAACGGCATCGCCCCTCTTTCGTGACGCCGACGCCTGAGGTAGACTCCCGCCTGTTCCCTCGTGCATCGCCGCCCGGGCGCTCCGGGCCCGACGACCAGGAGTCCACGCGACATGGACGTGATCACTCAGCCCCCTCCCATTCCTCCGCCGCCTGACGGTGGATCGTCGAGCCGGGCGACCACTGCGCTGGTGTTCGCCATCGTGGGGCTGGTGTGCTGCGGCGGAGCCGTGAGCCCCATCGGCTGGTACCTGGGCAACCAGGAAATGAAGGCGGTCGACGCCGGGACGTCAGCCGTCAGCAATCGCGGCCTGGCTCAGATTGCCGTCGTGCTCGGCATCATCGGCACGGTCATCTTCGCCATGTGGATGATCTGGATCCTGCTGGGCGGGATGGCGGTGTTCCTCGGATTCCTGGGGGCCCTGGCCAACGCGTGACGCCGGACCCATGAGCACACCGGCGACGGCTCTTCCACCGGCCGCACCACCGCGAGTGACGAGACGCGCGTCGCTGTGCGCCGCCGTATGCACCGTCGCCGTCGTCGGTGCCGTCTACGTGTATCGTCTCGACCACCTGGCCGGCGTGATGCCCTGCCCGTATCTCGCGCTGACGGGCCTGGCCTGCCCAGGATGTGGCATCACCCGCGCCCTGCACTTCCTGATGCACGCTGACGTGGCGACGGCCTTCGCCCACAACCCCCTGCTGTTCCTGGCGGCACCTGCCGCGGTGGTGTTCGCCTCGGCGCCTCGTGTGGCTGGCCCACTGCGCGGTGCCCGCTGGCGTACGTCGATTGCCTGGACGATGGCGGCGATCACCCTGGCGTTCTGGGTCTGGCGTAACACGCCCTGGTACCCACTCCTGCAGCTCTGACGAACTTTCCCGCCCCGCCCCGGCTCGGCGAGCCGGGGCCTACCGGGGACCCCGGGCCTACCGGGGCCGCGGGGCCGTGCCGTCCTTCGTTCCTTCGTCCCTTCGCTCCTTCGCTCCTTCCGTCCTTCGCTCCTTCGTTCCTTCGCCCCTTCGTTCCTTCGTTCCTTCCGTCCTTCGTTCCTTCCGTCCCTTCGTTCCTTCTGTCCTTCGCTCCTTCTGTCCTTCGCTCCTTCCCTCCTTCGTTCCTTCGCTCCTTCCCTCCTGCCATACTGATCGCATGGCACTCTTCTCTCGACGTCCCCTCGCCCTCCCCTCGGCGGACGAAGCCTTGCCCGGCCGCGACACGCCGATTCGGCCGCCTCTGCGACACGAGGTGCTCGACGCGCCGCTGGACGGCCCATTCCCCGACGGCAGCCAGATGCTGCTCGTGGGGCTCGGCTGCTTCTGGGGCGCCGAGCGCAAGTTCTGGCAGCAGCCCGGGGTGGTGTCGACCGTCGTGGGCTACGCCGGTGGCCTCACGCCCAACCCGACCTATGAGGAGGTGTGCTCGGGACTGACCGGACACACCGAGGTGGTGCGGGTCGTGTTCGACCCGTCACGCACGACGTACGAGCAGTTGTTGCGGGTCTTCTGGGAAAGCCACGATCCGACGCAGGGCATGCGTCAAGGCAACGACAGCGGCACCCAGTACCGTTCCGCCGTGTACTGCTACGACGCGGAGCAGCGGTCGATCGCCGAGCGGACGCGCGACGTCTATCAGGAAGCCCTGCGGGCGGCAGGATACGGCGCCATCACGACCGAAATCGCGGAGGCACCGCCCTTCTACCTCGCCGAGGCATACCACCAGCAATACCTTGCGAAGAACCCGAACGGCTATTGCGGTCTGGGCGGCACGCACGTGAGTTGTCCGATCGGCACGTCGGCCAGCACGATCGCGATGCAGTAGCCGTGTGCGGCCCAGGCTTCGAGCGCTTCGCGTCCTGACGCGCCTCGACGCGTCCCTCGAACTACACCCCGTCGCTTCCTGCCAACGACAGTCCCGGGCGTCCGGCCTCGACGATGAAGGTACGACGTGTTTCGACGGGTGACCCCGGACGAGTGACGTAGGGCACGACGCGATACTGCGTCTGCCAGCGCGTATCCGACACGTCGCAGAGCAGGTAGCCGCGGCGGTTGTTGCTGAACCGCACGTTGGGATTCTGCCGCAGCAACTCGTCGTAGAAGGGCGTCGACTCCTGGCCATCACCCCCGCTCGTCACGGACGTCGTGACGAACTCGGCCCCTGCCGGGCGTCCATCTGGGCCTGCGCCAGCCGGGAGGTTCGCCGCGTAGTGGTTGTGGACGTCGCCCGTCAGCACCACCAGGTTCCTGGGACGATCGGTGAACATCTGGACGACCCGCTGCCGAGCGGCCACGTAGCCGTTCCAGCTGTCGAGCGGCGACACCAGGCCCTCGGGCCTCGGGTACAGCAGTTCACTGAAGAAGACCTGCTGGCCGAGGACGTCCCACCGGGCCGACGCCGTCGCCGCCTGCGACCGCAGCCACCGTTCCTGCGTGGCGCCCAGCATCGTGCGGGCGAGGTCCAACCGTTCGGCACACCCCGCTTTCGCGCCGTCACCGCAGGCCTGGTCGTCACGGTACTGCCGCGTGTCGAGCATGTGGATGTCGGCGAGACGCCCCCACCGCAGCGTGCGATAGAGCCGCATGCCGTCGCGGTCGGGACGGGCCGCGCGGCGCAAGGGCATCATCTCGTGATAGGCCTGGAACGCGGCGGCACGCCGGGCCCTGAACTGCGCTGGTGTCTGTGCGTCCTCGGGAATGAGGCCGGCCCAGTTGTTGTCCACCTCGTGGTCGTCGAACACGACGGCGAACGGCGCCGCGGCATGCAGCGCCTGGAGGTCGGGATCCGTCTTGTACAGCGCGTGCCGTCGCCGATAGTCGGCCAGGGTCGTGATCTCGCCCCCGACGACCTGGCGCGGACGGTCGGGACGCACGCCGTACTCGTACAGGTAGTCGCCGAGGTGCAGGACGAGGTCCGGTCGATCGTCGACGAGGTGACGGTAGGCGGTGAAGTAGCCGTCCTCGTAGCGCGCGCAGGACACGACGCCGAGTCGTGCGGTCCCCATCGTGTCCGGGTGAGGCGCGGTGGTGGTCCGCCCGATCAGCGATTGATGTCCCATCGCGGTGAAGCGGTACCAATACGGACGGCCGGGCCTGAGTCCTGCGACCTCGACGTGCACCGCGTGCGCGGACTGCGGCGCCGCCGTCTCACTGCCCCGCCGGACGACACGCGCGAACGCCTCGTCCTCGGCCACCTCCCACCCGACCTCGACCGGGCGCGAGGGCATGCCGCCGAGCCCATCCTCCTCGAGCGGTTCGGGCGCGAGTCGCGTCCAGAGCACCACGCTGTCGGCCGCCGGGTCGCCGGATGCCACACCCAGCGTGAACGGATCGGGTCCGCCGACTGGCTGAAAGGCCAACGCCGGTGCCCTCGTGATCAGGCCGCCAACGACCACGAGACCCGTGGAGAGAAACGCGCGGCGCGAGGCGCCGGGTGTCGATCGACCGTGCTCGGACATTGCCGTGCATGCTAGCAGCAGCGCGTGACATCGGGGCAACGGGCTGCCCTACAATGGCCGACATGACCGCCTGGCGTCAGCCGTTCGCCCTGCAGCCCACGTTCGCGGAACGCCCCTGGGGCGTGCACGATCTGTCTCCCCTGCTCGACAACCCGACGCCCGAGGCCCGCGTGGGCGAAGCGTGGTTCACCGCGCCGGCCAATCAGACCTCACTCGGACGCACGCTCGGGGAACTGACGGCGGCGCATCCGGTCGAACTGCTCGGGGAAGGCTTCGGCGACGAGTGTCCGCTGCTCGTCAAGTTGCTGTTCACGTCGGAGCGTCTGTCGGTGCAGGTGCACCCTGACGACGAGTACGCCGCCGCGCATCACGGAGCGGCCGCGCGGGGCAAGACCGAAGCGTGGCACGTTCTCGCGGCGCAACCGGGCGCGACCATTGGTCTCGGCATCACGGCGCCCCTCACGCACGACCAGGCCGAGGCCGCCGCGAGGTCGGGCGAACTCGCGCACCTGATGGACTGGCGCCCCGCGGCCGCGGGCGACACCTTCCTCGTGCCTGCCGGAACGGTCCACGCGCTTGGACCGGGGCTGACGCTGATCGAAGTGCAGGAGCAATCGGACATCACCTATCGCCTGTTCGACTACGGCCGCGGACGCGAACTGCACCTTGCGCACGGCCTGGCGGTGGCCGACCTGGGCCCGTACACGCTCGGCACGGCGAGCCACGTCGCCGCGTCTCGCGGACGGCACTTCCTGACGCGTTGCCGGTACTTCACGATGGAGCGGCGCGACGTCGACGAGCAGCTGTCGTTCGCACCGCTCGCCCCGCACTTCCACGTGCTGGTGGTGATGGACGGTCACGGACGGATCGCGGGGCAGCCGTTTCGTGCCGGGCAGGCCTGGTTCGTGCCGGCGAAGGCGGACGCGTTCGCCATCGAGAGCACGGGCGCTGTGCTGCTGGTGACGTACCCGACGCTCGCGCCCACGCCGTCGTTCTACCTGTGAGGCCGCGTGTCGCGCCTGCGCGCTGGGCGCTTCGGCGCGCTCGGACTCAGGCGAGGAAGCGGCGATAGGCTTCCAGGTCGATGTCCAGCGTGTATCCGTAGCCGAGCAGGTCGAGGAAGCCGACGAAGTCCTGCGAGTCTTCCGGCGGCACTTCGAAACCCGCCAGCACCCGTCCCACGTCCGCGCCGTGATTGCGGTAGTGGAAGAGACTGATGTTCCACCGGCCGCCCAGGGTGTCGAGGAACTGCAGCAGTGCCCCGGGCCGTTCCGGAAACTCGAAGCGGCAGAGCCGCTCGTGGCGCACGTCCGCCGATCGGCCGCCGACCATGTAGCGCAGGTGCAGTTTCGCGAGTTCACTGCCCGACAGGTCCATCACCTCGTAGCCCGCTCCGCGGAGCGACGCGAAGGCCTGCTGGGCGTCCGCGCGCGACCGGGTGGCGAACCCGACGAAGATGTGGGCCTCGTCGCGCCGGCTCAAGCGGTAGTTGAACTCGGTCACGACCCGCCGGCCGAGAGCCGTGCAGAACTCGCGGAAGGCGCCGGGCCGCTCGGGAATCGTGACGGCGCACAAGGCCTCACGCGCCTCCCCGATCTCTGCCCGCTCGGCCACGAACCGCAAGCGATCGAAGTTCATGTTCGCGCCGCTGAGAATCGCGACGAGCCGCGCGCCCGCGACGTCGTGCGTCGCGGCCCAGGCCTTGAGCCCCGCCACTGACAGAGCGCCGGCCGGCTCCATGATCGTCCGCGTGTCGTCGAAGACGTCCTTGATGGCCGCGCAGATCGCGTCGTTGTCCACCAGCACCACGTCGTCGACCGTGGCTTGCGCGATCGCGAACGTGTGCGCACCGACTTCCCGCACGGCGACGCCATCGGCGAACAGGCCGACCTCGTCGAGCACGACCCGTCGTCCCGCCGCCAGTGACAGCGCCATGGCATTGGCGTCCACGGGCTCCACGCCGATCACCTTCACGGACGGCAGCACGGCCTTCAGGTAGCCGGCAATCCCGGCGATCAGGCCGCCTCCGCCGACGGGCACGAAGATGGCCGTGAGATCACCCGGACGCTGCCTGACGATCTCGTCGCCAACGGTGCCCTGCCCCGCGATGACGAGGGGATCATCGAAGGGGTGGATGAACGTCGCGCCCGACTCACGCGCGAGGTCGAGGGCATGCGCGTAGGCCTCACCGTACGAATCTCCCCACAGCACGACCTGGCCGCCAAGGCCTCGAACCGCATCCACCTTGATGTCGGGCGTGGTCTGCGGCATGACGATGATGGCCCGCAGCCCCAGGCGTTGTGCCGAGAGTGCGACGCCCTGCGCGTGGTTGCCGGCACTGGCCGCGATCACGCCGTGCTCACGCTCGGCCTCCGACAACTGCACGATGCGGTTGTACGCGCCGCGGATCTTGAAGCTGAAGACGGGCTGCAGATCTTCGCGCTTGAGCAGTACGTCGGCACCCAGCCTGGCAGACAGTCGCGGCGCCGGATCGAGCGGCGTCTCGCGCGCCACGTCGTAGACGCGACTGGTCAGGATGTCCCGCATGAGGCCTTCGAGCGACGGGGCGACGGCGGGCAGGGGCAGGGTATCGGACACGTGGTCCAACTGTAGCGGTCGAGCACCGCCGCGAGCAAGGCCGCGATCATGCCTCATGCTTCATGCTTCATGCCTGAAGCCTCACCTGAAGCTTGGAGCCTGATGCCCGAAGCCTGAAGCCCGAAGCCCGAAGCCTGGCGTACGCTACCGGGGAAACAGGTCCGGATTGTCCGTGAAGAGGCCGTCCACTCGATACTCCTCCACGAACTTTCGCATCTCGGCTGTCAACGCGTCGCGCGTCGCGGGCAGGCGCTGCTCGTACTCGGCCAGCAGCGTGCGGGCGGCCTCGGGCATCGCCGCCACCTGCGCCGGCGGCGCGGGCCTGCCGCGCATGCGGAACGTGTAGGGCACGACCGTGAGACCGCGCGCGTGGGCTCGTGCAACCAGCGCCGGATCGGCGTCGATCAGCGTGCGAGAGGGCCCAACGCCGGTCGCGAACGTCTTCACCTCGTCGAGTCCGCCGGCCGACAGCCACCGCTCCGCCATCGCCGCGCTGCCAATCAGGAACGACCGCGGCACCTCGGGCAGCAGCGTCGCCAGGCGCCGGACGCTCTCCTCCTCGAACACCTGCAGGTGCACGGCAGGGCGCCCTCGCACCGTGGCGCCCACCAGTTCGTTCGCCTTCAGGGCCGCCGCGACCTCGTCTTCGAGGTGGATGCCCTTCGCGCGCAGACGACCCGGGTTCTTGAGTTCGGGGAAGATGCCGGCCTTCCCACGAATGAGGTCGATGGCTTCCTGGAACGTCGGGATGCGTTCGCCGGCGAACCGCTCGTCGAACGACGACCCGGCATCGAGACGTTTGATCTCGGCCAGCGTGAAGTCTTCGGGGAACCACCGCTTCGTCGTTCGGCCCTCGACCGTGACGTCCGTGAAGCGATCGGGAAAGACCTCCTCGACGTCGGTCGTGCGCTCGAGCGTCGGATCGTGCAGGCAGATGAGGACGCCGTCCTTCGTGATGACGAGATCCTGCTCGACGTACTCGGCGCCCTGCTCGATCGCCAGGCGGTAGGCCGGCAGCGTGTGTTCCGGCGCATAGGCAGACGCCCCGCGATGCGCCACCACGAAGCTGCCCGTGCGCTGACCGTGGACACCGGCCATGGCGATCGAGAGAAGGACGAGCGCAGCCGAGATCGGGCGAAGGGCAGACATGCCGACCAGCCTACGCCAGTCAGAAGACGGAGGGGTAGACGAGAGGAGCAACGAGGGCCGCAACCCTTTCCCCTTTCCCCTTTCCCCTCTCCCCTTGTCTTCTCAGCTTTCCCAGGGCAGGCCGGGACGGCCGAAGTGCCCGTAGTTGGTCGTCTGACGATAGATGGGCCGCAGCAGGTCGAGCGTGCGGATGATGCCGCGGGGACGCATGTCGAACGTCGTGCGGACGAACGCTTCCGCCGCCGCGTTGTCGCCCGTGCCGAAGGTCTCGACGAGCAGTGACGTGGGCTCGGCGACGCCGATCGCGTAGGAGAACTGCACCTCGCAACGCTTCGCGAGGCCGGCCTTCACCACTTCACGAGCCACGTAGCGCCCGAAATAGGCCGCGCTGCGGTCCACCTTGGAAGGGTCTTTGCCGCTGAACGCACCACCACCGTGCCTGGCGGCCCCCCCGTAGGTGTCGACGATGATCTTGCGGCCCGTGACGCCGGCATCTGCCGACGGCCCGCCGTGGGCGAAGCTGCCCGACGGGTTGACGAGGAACTTGTCGGCCGACGGCAGCAGGTCACCGAGTTCGCGCGGCGCGAGTTCTTCAATCACGTAGGCACGAATCTCGTCCTGCGCCTTGCCCTCGACGTGCTGCGTCGAGACGACGACGCGTTCGATGCTGACGGGACGGCCGTTGTCGTACCGCACCGACACCTGGCTCTTGCTGTCGGGACGAATCCAGCGGTAGTCGCCACCCTGCTTCCTGTCGGTCGCCAGGCCGCGCGTGAGGCGGTGTGACAACAGCAGCGGCAGCGGCATCAGCTCGGGGCTCTCGTCGCTCGCGTACCCGAACATGAGGCCCTGGTCGCCGGCGCCCTGCTCGTCCTCGTTCGACTTGTCCACGACGCTGGCGTTGATCTCGTTCGACTGTCCGGTGATCTTCTGCAACACCGTGACGCCGTCGGCGTTGAACACTTCATCGGGCCAGTCGTAGCCGATTTCGCGGATGGCCTGACGGGCCACCTGCTCGTAGTCCACCTGGGCACTGGTCTTGATTTCTCCGGCCAGGACGACGAGATCTTCCTTCACGAGCGTCTCGAGCGCGACCTTCGAGGTGGGGTCGATGGCAAGACAGGCGTCGAGCACCGAGTCCGAGATGTAGTCGGCCACCTTGTCTGGGTGGCCCTCGGAGACGGACTCCGACGTGAGCACGAAACTGGACATGCGAATGGTTCCTTCGTTGACAGAGATTGGGGCCGGGGTCTCGACCGTGCCGGCCGGTCACGGGTCTCGCCGCGCGGCGAGGCGTCAGCTGACGCGGCGCAGAACGCCCTCGGAGCTGACGGCCGCGAGGAGGTCATCCCGGCGGCTGCGCGCTTCCATCAGGTCGTCGGTCTTGAGCGAGTGACGAATCCGCTCCTGACGCCAGCCGTCAATGATAACCGTATAGGCAATCCACCAGAAGCGGCCGTTCCGCCAGAGATGGTGGTTGGGGCCGAGCCGCTGGAACCGGCGGTCCTCCGGGCCGAGGGCCACCTGCAGGTCCGGACGGGTGGCGGGACGCGAGGACGGAACAGCGCTGGAGGAATGCGTGAGCAACACGGTGTCTTCTCCTGTCACCAACTCGAGTGAAGACACCCGGAAGCTGCGGGGGCACCGCACGGACACTTTGGTTGTTCGTCACCGAACCGCATCGCCACGAGCGGAAACCGTCCGCCCGGGCTGGCACCTTGGGATGTCCGCCCCAGGTTGCCGGGCCTGCCACGGTGGCGGGCCGCTCCGGATGTCGAGGGAAAGACTACACCAACATGTGGAGATACACAAGGATAGATGTAAGGGGAAAGGGGGAAGGGGAAAATGCCCCGTCTCGCCGAGACGGGGCCTACCCACCGCGGTACAGTACCCAGCCATGCACACCCGTCCCGCGCTCACTGTCGGCCTCCATGTCCTGTCGCCGGATGTGACACCTCCTGCCTATCATTCGCCCGGCGCTGCTGCGGTGGACCTGGCCGCAGCCGCCACCGTCGTCGTCCCGCCCCGTGGTCTGGCGCTCGTCCCGACCGGGCTCGTGTTCGCGGTGCCCGCGGGGTATTTCCTGGCGATCGTCGCGCGCAGCAGTCTGCCGAAGCGGGGTCTCATCGTGGCCAACGGCCTCGGCGTGCTCGACAGCGACTACAGAGGGCCAGGAGACGAGGCCAGGGTGCTGGTGCACAACTACACGGAGGCGCCGGTGACGGTCACGGCTGGTGACCGCATCGCACAGGCGTTCGTGCTGGGCGTCCCGGAGGTGCGGTTCGAGCCGTTCACGCCGGCGGACGGGACCAGTCGCGGCGGGTTCGGCTCGACGGGCCAGTAACGCTGGGGGTCAGGTCTGCGGTGGCCTGGCTGAGGGTCAGGTCTGGAGTGGCCGACCTGGGTGCCAGGTCGGACGCGCGTCGCTCGTTGCTGAAACTTTTTCCCGCCACCCGGGTATGTCCTGTACATGCCCGCCGCTCGGCACGTCACCCCGGTGCCAGACGTCGGCCTGTTCGAGGCGTTCGTTCGCGAGTACCAGGACATGGTCTACGCGGTCGCCGTGCGGCTACTGGGCAATGCAGCCGACGCGGAGGACGTGTCGCAAACCGTCTTTCTGCGCGCGTACGAGCGATTCGGCGACATTCACGGTCACCCGTCGGTGGCCGGCTGGCTCAAGACCGTGGCGACCAACCTCTGCCTCACGCATCTGACGCGTCACCGCGCCCGCTGGCAGTCGTTCAGCGAGATGGCGTCGACGGACGGGACGCCGGTCTTCGACGTGCCGAGCCGCGACGAGGGGCCGGCGGATCTGCTGCTGCGTGCCGACACCGCGGCGCGGCTCGAGGACGCCGTGCGCACCCTGCCGTCCCACCAGCGCGTGCCGCTCGTGCTGTTCCATTTCGAGCAGCACAGCTATGACGACATCGCACGTCTACTCGGCGTGTCGCCCGGCAAGGTGAAGACGGACATCCACCGCGGCCGACTCGCCCTACGGAGGGTGCTCTCGTGACACCGCACGACCCCGCCGACCTCGAACGCGCGATCGGTCGCGCCCTCGACGCGCTGCCACCGCCCCGAGCTCCCCGCACGCTGCTGCCGCGGGTGATGGCGGACGTGCGGGCGCAGGCGGCCGTCGTCACGTCAGGCCGCCGTCCATGGTTCGCCTGGTCACCGCTGGCACAGGCGGCGCTCATCGTCGTGAGCCTGGCGGTCCTGACGGTGGCGTGGTGGGCGTGGCCGTTTGCCGCCTACGCCACCGACCTGCTCCCGGAACCCGTGCGTCAGGCCGGGCGTCAGGCCGACGTCGTCGCATCGACGGCGAGCGACCTGCTGCATGTCGGATCACTCGTCTGGCAGGCGGTGGTCGGCCCCATCGTCAAGGGGCTGTTCATGATCACGCTCGTGCTCTGCATGGCATGCGCGCTCATCGCGGCCGCCCTTGGCCGCATCGCCCTTGGAGGGGCGCATCAGTCATGACCACACGAACGCAGTATTCCAGGATCGCAGGATGGTGCGACGCGCGTCTGGGCGTGCCGATGGCCACGGTCGCCCTCGTCGTCGGCCTCGCGCTCAGCAGTACAGCGGGCGTCCCGCTCCTGGCCCAGGAGGGACCGAGCGCGTCCCCACAGCCACCGCCGGTCGCAACGCCGCCGGCGCCGGCCTTGCCCTCTCCCGAGCCGGGGCCTCCGACGACGCCGACCGATGACGTACCGGCCTCGGACGTCGACCGCCGGCCGCGCCGCTGCGACAACTGGTCGCATCGCCCGGTGTTCAAGCTCGGCCAGGACCATCACGTACGCGCGTCAGACTCGGTACGCGATGCGGTGGTGGTCTTCGGTTCGGCTGTCGTCGAAGGTGAGGTCTGCGGCGACCTGGTCGTCGTGCTCGGTCACGTCGAACTGGCGGGAACGGCCTACGTACGTGACACCCTGGTCGTGGTCGGCGGCACGCTCACCGCGGCGCCCGGCGCCGAAGTCGACGGCGATCTCGTCGTGGTCGGTGGCGCGATCGATGTCCCCGGCACGTTCGTCCCCGGCCGCGAGCAGATTCTCATCGGACTGCCCATCATCGGCGATCGGTGGGCCGGCTTCGTGCCATGGCTGACGCGTGGGCTCCTGTACGGTCGGCTGATCGTGCCCGACCTCGGGTGGAACTGGTACGTCGTCGGCATCACGCTGTTCGTGGCGCTGATGCTGAACCTGCTGTTCCCGCGGGCCACGCAGCTCTCCACCGCCGTCATCCAGTCGCGGCCGCTCAGCGCGTTCGCGGCAGGTCTGCTCGTGCTGCTCCTCTCGGGCCCGGTCGTCACGCTGCTGGCCGTGTCGATCATCGGGACGGCGATCGTCCCGGTCGTCATGCTCGGCATGTTCGCTGCATGGATGGTGGGCAGCATCGCGGTGGCCCGCTGGATTGGCGCCAGCCTCATCGCGCAGGACGACCAGGAGAGCCGGGGCGAGTCGACGCGGTCGCTGCTGATCGGATTCGCCGTGAAGGTCGTCGCCTACATGATTCCGCTCGTGGGCATGACGGTGTGGGCCCTGACGGGCGTGCTGGGCCTCGGCGCTGCGACACTCGCCTTCGTCGGGGCCTTCCGGGCCGAGAACCCGCGACGCACCCCTCCGGTGATTCCTCCTCCTCCTCCTCCTCCGCCGCCGTCCGGACCTGGTGACCCGGCCGACTGGGCGACGTCAACAGTCGCTGCCTCGCCCAGCGCCGCAGCCATGCCGCTCGCCGGCCCTCCAGAGGGCCGCACCGCCGACTGGCCCTTACGCGACGAGCCGTCTCGCGGTGGCGCGTTGCGTGACACTCCCTCGCCGCCACTGGATCTCCGGCAGTTTCCCCGGGGGGCGTTCCTCGAACGTCTCGCCGCATTCGCGCTCGACGCGATTCTGGTGGCGATCGTCAACGGCGTGCTGGACCTCACGAATCGCGACGGCGCGTTCGTCATCCTGCTGGTGACCTACCACGTCGTCTTCTGGGCCTGGAAAGGCACGACCATCGGCGGCATCATCTGTCAACTGCGCATCGTGCGGATCGACGGCAGTCCGCTCACGTTCTCCGATGCACTGGTGCGCGCTCTCACAGGCGTCTTCTCGGCGGGCGCCCTCGGCATCGGCTTCCTCTGGATTCTGCGGGACGAGCAGCGGCAGTCGTGGCACGACCTCGTCGCGGGGACGTATGTGGTCAAGGTGCCGCGAGCCTATCCCCTGCCCTGACGGCGCACGGGTACACGGGGAGCAATGCTTCATGCTTCATGCTTCATGCCTCACGCTCGTGCTTCATGCTGCGTGGCGGGATTGCCCGGCTCAGCCCGACTCCCGCTACACGTGCGGGCAGTCGGGATGCTGGCAGTTGCAGTGCAACTCGATCTCGGGCGCGCTCCTGCAGTAGTCGCTGCAGTACCTGGTTCCTGGTGGCACCTTGCACTCACAGCTCGGGTGCGCGCACTTCTGCTGGGGCACTGGGTCTGGCATCGATTCCTCCGATGCCCCCATTATCCGCCCGTCCCCGTCACACCAGCGATAGCCAACGTCTGCGCCTCGGCGATATACTGCCGGGCCATGCGCAAGATCGCCCTCGCCCTCCTCCTTCTCGTCCCCGTCGCCCTCTCGGCGCAAAGTCGCGCGAAGAACGTCGTGCTGTTCCTGGCCGACGCGGGCGGCATCTCGACCATTGCCGCCGCGAGCCTCCATGCGCACGGCGCGCAAGGGAAGCTCTACATCCAGCGGATGCCCCACCTGGCCCTGTCGGAGACCTCGAGCGCCTCGCAGGCCGTGACCGACTCGGCCGCGGGCATGACCGCCATCGTCACGGGCCACAGGACCCACAACGGCGTCATCTCCCAGTCGGACACCACCGTCCGTGGCAAGCAGGACGGCGAGCCCCTCAAGACCATTCTCGAGTACGCGGAGGAGAAGGGTCTCTCGACCGGCGTCATCTCGAACGACTCGCTCACCGGCGCCACGCCCGCCTCGACGTACGCCCACTCCAACGACCGTGCGAAGTCAGCCGAAATCTTCCAGCAGGCGTTCGCGCCCCGCTTCGGCGACGGCGTCGACGTGATGATCGGATCCGGCCGCCCTGCCATCACCAAGGCGCTCGCTGCCGCCGGACTCGACCTGGACGCGCTGGGCCAGCAGCACCAGCGGCCGATCCTGTCGTCGCTCGACGAGGTGCCACCGGATGCCACGCGAGCCATCGTGCTGCTCGAGCGCAACGACTTCGACGTCCAGGCGGCCGTCGAGGCTGCGCACCGCATCCTGTCGAAGAACAGGAGGGGCTACTTCCTGATGGTGGAGGTGGACACGCACACCGACAACGTCCGGCAGGGCCTCGATCGAATGGTCACCATGAGCAAGGTCATCGAGCAGACCGCGAAACTGGTCGGCCGCGACACGCTGCTGCTCTTCACCGCAGACCACTCCTTCGACATCCAGGTGCGCGGTGGACGCCTCGGCGAACCGTACCTTGCCGGTCTCGAGGAGGAGGAGGCCAAGGCGCGTGAAGAGAAGCGCCGCAACATCCGGACGTCGACCGTGCGCATGGACAACGGCCACACGGGCGAACCGGTGCTCGCGGCGGCGCAGGGGCCCGGTGCCGAGCGCGTACGCGGGTACATGAAGAACACCGATCTGTTTCACGTGATGATGCAGGCATTCGGCTGGAAGGAGTAGGGGACGGGGGGAGGACGGGGAGGCATGCCTCATGCTTCATGCTTCATGCTTCATGCTTCATGACTTCGTGCTTGATGCTTGACGGTTACGGGACGCGTAGCGCCGCGGCGGGGTCAATCCTTGCCGCGCGTCGGGCCGGCGGGAATGCGGCGGCGAGGGACATCGCACCGACGAAGAGGACGGTGGACGCCCAGACCCACACGTTGGCGGCGGCCAGTCCCCAGACCACGTGAGCTGCGAGGGCACCGGCGGGTACCGACAATGTCAGCCCCATGCCCAGCCCGACGGCCGCGATACCTGCCGCCTCGCGAAGCACCAGTCGAACGATGTCCCCGCGAGTCGCGCCCAGCGCCGCGCGGATGCCCATCTCACGGGTGCGTAGCGACGCACTGAAGGCGATCACGCCATACACGCCCAGCCCTGCAATGGTCACGGCACCGAGCCCCAGGCACGCGAGCACGAAGGCACTCACGCGAAACGGATAGAAGTACCGCGTGAAGACGTCGGTGAGCGCCATCGTCTCCATGACAGCGACGTCGGGGGCGACGGTTCGGACCAGCTGTACGAGCGGGTCGATAGCATGTCCGGTGGACCCCGGCATCCGTGCGACAACGCTCACGTCGCCTCGCGGACGCTGGTCGAACGACAGGTAGACCTGCTCGCTGCCGTCCCTGATGACGTGCCGCTTCGTATCACCCACGACGCCGATGACTTCATGGACGATGTCGTCTCGCTCGAGCCGCAGGACCACCGACTGGCCCACGGCCTGCCCCAGCGTGGCGGCAAGCCGGCCTGCCAGGCTGCTGCTGACGACAGCGACGCGCGGACTGCCCTCACGGTCCATATCGGAGAACACGCGTCCCGCCACGACCGGGACGCCGACCACGTCGAAGAAGGCGGGCGACACGCTCGTGACGCCGGCAGAGACGCTGGTCGCGTCAGGGTCGATGTCCGACGCGCCACTGACGCGGATCGACCCTGCGTCCGGAGCAGGCAGCTGACTGGTGACGGCGGCGAGCCGCACGCCGGGCGGCCGAGCGGCCTCATCGGTGACCATCGACGCGAAGCGACGGACATCGTCGTCGCCGTAGCCGTGCATGGCCAGATCGACGCGTGCCACTGCCGCGTCCTGTCGAGACAGCCCGACGTCGGTGTCGCGCAACGCGCGCAACGTCACGACAGACGAACCGGCGAACACCAGCAGCATGACCGACGCGGAGACCTGCACGACCGTGAGCACGGGGCGCGCGCGCAGCCAGCGAGGCCGCCCCACAACTGCAGGCGCACTCCGCATGACGTCGATCAGACTCACTCGTGACGCCGTCCGGGACGGTATGAGGCCGACGACCACGATGGTCACGATCGCCAGCACGACCGCGTAGCCGGCGACCCGCCAATCGAGCACGGGATCGACGTGCACGGCGTGACCGAGTACGGCAGGCGGGTTGAGGTGCGCGAGCAGCGGTATGACCGCTGCCGCTCCGACAACCGCAACGGCGGCCGCGAGCATTCCGACAATCGCATGCTCGACCATGAGGTACCGCAGCAGGTGCGCGCGGGTCGCTCCGAGCGCCAGGTGTATCGCAAGCTCGCCGCGGCGCTCGACGCCCCGCACGAGCACCAGGTTGGCCAGGTTCGCGCATGTCACCAGAAGCAGCACCGCGCCAAGCATGAGGAGGGTTCCCGCCATCGCCGTGGCCACGGTCGTGACGTCCTGTCGGCCGCGCGTCGCACCGGCGCGCACGTCGAGCACCGTGGACCCTTCGTCGTCGTGGCGTTCGGTGATGAGGTGGCGCGAGAGTCCCTCGAGCGCAGCGCGCGCCTGCGGCATGGACGCGTTGCGTGCCAGCCGCGCCACGAGTGACAGATGGTCGCGGCGATCCTCACGCTCCTGTGGCGCCCTCGGGACTGCGCTCGCCCCGAGCACCTCGCCAGCCCACGCCATCGGTACCCAGAGGTCTTCCTGCAGAACCATGGGCATCACGAGACCGTTGAAGCCCGGTGGAGCGACACCCACGATCGTGAACGGATGACCGTTCAGATGCACGACGGTGCCGACCGCATCGTCACGACCTGCGAATACCCGTCGCCAGAGTCCGTCGCCGATGACGGCGACCGGCGCCGATGCTCCTGATGCTTCGTCGGACGCTGTCAGTAGCCGCCCGCGCTGTGCTGATACGCCCAGCACGTCGAAGTAGCCGCCAGACACCAGTTCGCCGCTGACGACGATCGGCGCGCCCTCGGCGATGCGCAGCGCACGACGAAACGTCTTGTATGCCGTCACGCCGCTGAAGACGTCGTCTCTGGCAGAAATCTCCAGGAATTCCGGCCACGCGACGGGACTCTTGCGTTCCGGTGACGCGGGCGAGTACCAGCCGACGTGCACCAACTGATCCGGCTCGGTTACGGGCTGTTCACGAAACAGCGCGACATTGGCGAGGCTGAACAGCACGGTATTCAGCGCGATGCCGAACGCCAGAGTGGCGACCGTCGTGACTGTATGAACGGGCGACCGGCGCAGCCGTCTGGTCGACTGACGCACGTCGCACGCGATGCCGGCAATCATGGGCACGGCGGGAGTATAGCCGTGTCGTGGCGCTCAGGGCGTCGCGCGTTGCTGACGGAACATCGCCAGCGCATCCTCGACCGAGTTGCTCGCGCCCACCCAGATGGGGCCCTTGAAGAAGTCACGCATCGACGGGCTGGGCACGTCGCGGTCGACGACGTACATCCACACCGAGGTGAGTCCCTCCGGACCAATCGGTTCCGAGGAGACGCACTCGTATTCCTGGCCGTCCAGCCAGAAGCGCAGGGTGCCGCCTTCGACGGTGGCCATCCCTGCCGACGGTTCGTCGGGGTGCGGCTCGGCGCTGAAGATCACCGTGCCTCGTCCGACCAGGCCCAGCATCACAGCGTGATTCGTCGCGAGGCCGCCCATTCGGCCGACAACCTCGCCGTCGCGCGTGAGTTCGAACTGTGCCAGCGTGAGCGTGGGAGGCTTCGCGGACCGCACGGAACGCGCCGCGGCCAGGCGTCGAACGTCAGGCGGCGACAACTCGACGACACGGATGACGTCCGTGAGGCGTCGCCCCGTCTGCGGCTGCTCGAACACATCCAGCCTGATGACATCCCCCTCGCTCACGCGTCCCGTCGTCTGCCGCTCACCAAGTGTGGCGATGGAGCCATCGAGTCCGAACGACAGCGTGTACGTCGGCGTTCCCGCCGAGAACGCGCCGAGCGTCTCATGCAGGCGAACCGGCCGGAACGACAGCGCGGCGCCTTCGCCGTCCGGCTCGATGCTCACGGCGTAGGCGAACCTCGCGATGCCCTTCTCATCGACGACCAGCCGGTGCACCTCGCCGGTGCGGGCACTGGATCGCACGTCGATGTCCGGCGACTCCGCGTCGCCATCGACACCGTCCATCGACACCGCGAGCACGATGCCGTCGGACAGCCGCATCGTGAGTTCCGCAGACGACCGCGCCTCCGCAGCCGCGAAGATGGCGATCGTGAGCGCGAGGGCCATCGAAACCACCGCCGACGTCCTGTACATCCCTGTCATCGTGACCTCCGTTCCACCACGATGCGCGGGTCGCGCACCGGGACATATCCATCGAGCCTCAGGCGGGTGACGTACTCGAGTCGCTCCCCGGCTGCGCTCGCGTGCGTCACCTCTGGTGCAGCGTCGGGAGGACGCAGCGGACCGACGTGCACGTGGTTCCGCAGCAGCCTGGCCGTCGCCCGGTCGTCCGAACTCCAGGGCCCCGTCAGCACCGTCGCCGACACCAGCACGGCGACGACCGTCGCGAACACCGCCGCGGGCCAGAGGGCGACTGGTGGACGCACGACGCGGGTCTCAGGCGCCGGCGGCGCCGCGAACAGTCGTTCCATGCGCTCGGCGAACGCCTGAGACACCGGCGGCGTCTCCCATGAATTGAGTCGTCGGTCGAGGTCGTCGTTCATGTGTTGTTCTCCTCGAGTCTCGAGTCCGCGGCTGGCGCGCGTGTGTCCAGCAGGGCTCGTCGAAGTCGGGCTCGGGCGCGATGCAGCCGTACGCGCACGACGACCGCGCTCGTGCCGAACGCCCGCGCGATCTCGGCAGGTGTGTACCCGTGATACGCAGAGAGCACGACCACTTCGCGGTCGGCGGCCGAGAGGTTCACCAGCGCGGTACGGACGGCCAGCACGTCCTCGGCGACCCCCTGCGTCGACGTCTCGTGCACCTGCTGCGCCGTCGCCAGAAGCCGTCCCGACGTCGCTTCCCGCCGGCGGTGCTCACGCGCCACGTTGCGCACGACACCGAACAACAACAGCTCGAGGTCACCCCGGCGGGCGTCGATGCGGCAGCGTCCGTCGAGCAGGCGCACGAAGGCGTCGTGCACGATGTCTTCGGCGACGCCAGGCGAGTCGATCATCCGGCAGGCGAATGCGAAGAGGTCGTGCCCGCGCCTTCTGTACGCGTCGAGGAGGCGTTCGCGTAGGTCGGCGGACGTCTCGTCGCGGGTCAGTGCCGTCATTGCTGATACTTGGCGCCACTCGACGCCAGCGTTACCGGGGCGATTCGTCTGGACGTGAGCCGCTGCTCGAGAGCCCTGCGCGTTTCCTGGTGGAGAACGTCCCCATGCGCGCCACGCTCATCACCAGCGCAACCATACTGCTCATCACCACAACTACTTCGACACGTTCGCCCTGACCATGGTGCGCGGACGGGCGTTCACGGACGCCGATCGCAGGGGGACGCTCGACGTGGCGATCGTCAGCGAGGACGTGGCGGCCGTGACGTGGCCCGGCGAGGATCCGGTCGGCAAGCGTCTGAAGATCGGCGGGCCAGATTCGACCGAGAGCTGGTTCACCGTCGTGGGCGTGGCGGCATCCGTGCGATATCGGGCTCTCACGCGACCGCACGCGACGCTGTATCTGCCGTCCGCGCAGTTCATCCAGGCTTCCCAGACGTTGGCGCTGCAGACGACGGCGCCGCTCGACCTGGTGGCGCGGCTCGTACGGGAGCGCGCCCGCGCGGTCGACACGAACGTGTACGTGACGCGCGTCGCGCCGTTCAGCGAACTGCGTGCCGTCCCGCTCGCGCAGCCCCGATTCAACGCGTTCCTGATCGGCGTCTTCGGCGTTGCCGCGCTCCTGCTGGCGGCCGTCGGGCTCTACGCCGTGATGGCGGCGTACGTGCGCCAGCGGGATCGCGAGATCGGCCTTCGCGTCGCGCTCGGCGCTACGACGATGCACGTGCGTCGTCTCGTGTTCGGCGAGGCGTTGTGGCTCACGGGGCTCGGTGTCGTCATCGGCCTGGCCAGCGCGGTCGCGACGACGCGTCTCGTGCGCGGCCTGCTCTTCGAGGTCCACCCGCTCGATCCCTTGACGCTCACCGCGGCGGCGCTGTTGCTGATGGCCGCGGCCGTGCTGGCGTCCCATGCCCCCGTGCGCCGCGCGACCCGCGTCGATCCCGCCGTGATGCTGCGGAGCGAGTGACGGGCCTCGACGCGTTCGAGACTATGTAGGTCCGGCCTCCTGCGTCGCTGCAGGCGCGACGCATGCCCAAAGCACGCCCCGCGTCTACAAGGGCAAGCACCCGCATGAGGCATGAGGCATGGCATGAAGCATGAAGCATGCCTACGCCCCCTGCGTGTTCACGTAAAGCGCGTACAACGACGTGCTGCCGCACATGAACAGCCGATTGCGGTGACGTCCGCCAAAGCAGACGTTCGCCGACCGTTCCGGCAGGTTGATGTGACCGATCGCCTTGCCGGCAGGATTGAAGATGCGAACGCCGTCGAGGCCGTCCGCCCCCATTCCCCATCCGCACCAGAGGTTGCCGTCCACGTCCACGCGGAAGCCGTCGGGTGTGTCGCGGTCGCCGAGCGTGAAGAGCGCACGACGGTTGGCGAGCTGACGTCCGTTGTCGACCACGTCGTACGCACGCATCACCCGCGGCGACGGCCCTCCCTCGACGACGTAGAACACCGACTCGTCAGGGGAGAATGCGAGTCCGTTCGGACGCTCGATGTCGCCGACCACGACCGACAAGGCCTGCGAGGCGGGATCCCAGCGATAGACGTTCGTCGGCAACTCGGGTGTCGCGCGCTCGCCTTCGTAGTAGCCGAGGATGCCGTACGGTGGATCGGTGAACCAGATCGATCCGTCCGACGCGCAGACGACGTCGTTGGGCGAGTTGAGAGGTTTGCCGTCATAGCGGTCGGCGATGACGGTGATGCTGCCGTCGTACTCGGTGCGCGTCACACGCCGCGTGAGGTGTTCGCAGGTCAGCAGGCGCCCCTGTCTGTCGCGCGAGAGCCCGTTCGAGTTGTTGGCAGGCTGCCTGAACACGCTGACCGCGCCCGTCTGCTCTTCCCACTTCAGGATGCGGTTGTTCGGGATGTCGCTCCACAGCAGGAAGCGGCCATCACCGAACCAGACGGGGCCCTCCGCCCAGCGCATGCCGGTGGCAAGCTGCTCGATCTTCGCCAGGCCGAGGCGATAGCGGTTGAAGGTCGGATCGAGCGCGACGACGGCAGGGTCGGGATAGCGCTGGCTGGGCTGCCACTGCCCGAACACCAAGCGTGCGGCCGCGAGACACGATGATGCGGCGGCGACGCCGGCGAACGTCCTTCGGCCAATGGTCACGTCTTCGCTCCTTTCATCTCTTCCTGCCGGTGTGGTTCCCGCGGCTCGGCGAACCGCGGGCTACCTGACCCGCCGCGGGCTACCTTACCAGCCTTGGAGAGGCGCTGTGCCGGACGCCTCGGACCGGCGGACTACCTTCCCAGCCTCGGAGAGGCGTCCCTACCGTACTCGTCTCGAGAGGTCGCGGGTGAGGCGCGCCACGTACTCGCGCTCGCGGGCGACGACCTCGGTTCCAGCGCCCGGCAGCTGCGCCGCAGCCGCCCGAATCGGATCGGCGACGGACGCCAACTCCGCGATGGCGTTGAGCGCAAGCATCGCCACGTAGTGCCCGTGCCGCCTGACGTCGGCGTCTGCCAGCAGGGAATCCAGCGCCCGCTGGCGAAACGCCGGGTCGTCTGCGGCCCGCGCGAGGGCCTCTGCGGCGGCGATGCGCGGAGCCGCCGCCGTATCAGTGAGGCGGGCGGCCAGCACCGATGCCCTCGTGCGCACGACGGCGTCGCCGCGCAGCGTGAGTCCAAGGGTCGCCCAGTAACGGACGGCGGCATCATCGTCGCGGAGCCGGCGCTCCAGCCACTCGACGTCCTCGGGACGCCCGTTCGTGGCGCGGTCGGCCGTCTCGAGAATGCGCGGCAGCGGGTAGCCGCGGGCATCCTGGCCCAGCTCGTACGGCGAGCCTCCCGCGCTGCGCTGGCGCATCTCGACTTCGGGAAGGAACCCGAGATCCCTGCTGGCCAGCAGATGCGTCCGTAGCGCCTGCCGCAGAGCGTCGAGCGTCGGGGCATGCCCCTCGTCAGCCGCAAGGTTCTGCACGTTGTCCGGGTCGGCGGCGAGTTCGTAGAGTTCCTCGGCGGGCTTCGGCTGCCAGAACGTGGACTGTCGAGGCGTGAGCGTGCCCGCGTCGAACCGCGCCTTCCAGACCTGGGTCGTCGGCATCTCGAACATGTAGGCGAGGTACTGCCCCTGCGCACGATGCGGCATGTAGTTGCGGATGTACAGGAACCGCCCGTCCGTCACGGCCCGCGAGAGGTCGTAGCGCTCGTCCATCCGATCGCGAAACGCGAAGGCGTGGGCCCGCGCCGGACGCCGCTGCGGCCCCATGAACGCCTGGCCCTGCATGTACGCCGGCGGCACGGTGCCCGCCAGGCTCAGCATCGTGGGTGCGAGATCCATGAGCGTCACGAGCTGCTCACTCGAAGCCCCGGCGGTGTACCCGTCCGGCGCCAGCGACAGGAAGCGTTCGGGCACGTGGACGATGAGCGGCACGCGCAGGCCCTCGGCGTACAGCCAGCGTTTGCCACGTGGAAGGCCCACACCGTGATCGCCCCAGTAGAAGACGATGGTGTCGTCGGCGAGCCCGGCGGCCTCGAGTTCACGCAACAGTTCGCCGGCCCGGCGGTCCATCTCCGTCATCTTGTCGTGGTACTGCGCCCAGTCCTGCCGCACTTCCGGCGTGTCGGGATGGTAGGCAGGCACGCGCACCTTCGCAGGGTCGTGAACGGCGGCGTGCGGACGCGCGCGGATCTGGCTCTCGTGGGTGATGGTCAGGTTGAAGACGGCGAAGAACGGCTGGCCCTCGGCACGGTTGCGCCAGTGGGCCTGCGCGGATGACTCGTCCCACACCTGGCCGGTGTGGGGATGGTTGTAGTCTTCCTTGACGTTGTTGCTCGTGTAGTAGCCCGCCTCGCGCAGCCACTGCGGAAACAGGCGAATCGACGCCGGCAGCGGCACCTCGCTGCGCATGTGCATGCCGCCGGTGGACGTCGGCGACACGCCCGTGATGATGGCCGTGCGGGAAGGCGCGCAGACGGGCGCGTTCGCCCAGGCGCTCGTGAAGCGCAGCCCCCTGGCCGCGAGCCGGTCGAGTTCGGGTGTCGTGGCGACGGGGTCGCCGTACGCGCCCAGGTGCGGGCCGTTGTCCTCGCTCGAGATCCAGAGGATGTTGGGCCGCGCGCCTATGGGCTGGGCGCCGGCCTCCTGCGCCACGCGTTCGGACGCAACGCCGGGTACGGACGCCACGAGCGTGAGCAGCCACACGAAGAGATGCCTGACCGCGGGCCTCCCTGCTCGTCGTTCTCTCATCCTCACGCTCCTGGGTTTGCCCCAACTCCCCCGTCTCGGCGAGACGGGGCCTACCTGATCTGCCACTCCTGCACACCTGCCGACCACTCGGGCTGCATCGTCACCTCGAGACGCAGCGCGTCCGTGTCGACCGGATCGAACGTCAGCGTATTGAAGCGGTCGCGCGCCACGCCGGGAACGTCGGGTGACGACACCGCCGCCCACGCCCCGTCTGTCGCACGATACAGCACGCGCCACGACGCGGGCACGCGCACCTGTCCCCGACCCGTGTCGTCGAACCAGAAGACGTCGACGGCTGATACACGCTGACGCTCGGGCAAGGCCAGCTCGACCCACTCGGTCGAATTCTTCGTCGGCCACCAGTCGAAGTAGTACGTGGGGTCATCAGACCGCGCCGGCGCCTCGCCGTCGTTGATCGCGCCCGGGTACTTGCGGCCGGACGTGGTGACCGTTCCACGCATCGCCGGCGTCGGAAACGGCGCCGGACGCACGACCGCTGCGTCACGCGCAAGCCACACGATCATCTCGCCCCGCCCGCGGTTGGCCCACGCATGGTAGGGGATCGCCGTGAGCACGACGTCGCGCACGATGCGCCGTCCGTCGGCCTCGAGGGCATGGGCACGCGCAGGCCCGCGCACCACCTGGACGCCGCCGAGCAGATCCGGCTCGAACCGCGTCTCGAGCGGCACGTCGTCCGGGACGACCAGGTTGCGGACGCGTCCGTCGTTGTCCGGCCACTCCGCGGCGAACACGATCGGTCCACGCTGCAGGGCCACGCGGTTCCGATCCGCTTCGACGCGATCGTCGGCGAGCACGCGGCGCACGGGCATCGGCAGGTCGAGCACGACCTCATCGCCGTCCGCCCACGAGCGACGGATCTCGGCGTATCCGCGATCGAGCGTGAGGGGGACGGACTGGCCGTTCACCTCGAGCGTCGGCACCTCGGATACCGGCGTCGCGAAGCGATAGAGGCCGCCGGGAACGGGCTCTTCACGCGCCCAACCCGGCACGCGCAGGCGCAGCGCGAGCGGCCGGTCGCCCGCCTCGCGCACGCGAAGCGACACGCGCCCCTCCCACGGGTAGCGGGTCTGCTGCTCCACGGCGACGGTGCGTCCATCCAGTGCGATGCGAGCGGTGCTGTCGGCAAACAGGTTCACGTGAATCGTGTCGTCGCGCACGGCATACAGGTAACCCGGCACCGACGCGAGGAAGCGCGTGATGTTGCTCGGACAGCAGGCGACGCCGAACCACGGACTGCGGGCGTGCTGTCCGGCCGACTCCAGCGGGTTCGGGTAGAAGAACGCCTTGCCGTCGCGCGAGACACCCGACACCAGGCCGTTGTACAGCGTGCGCTCCATCACGTCGATGTACTTCGCATCGCCGTGCAGCAGGAACAGCCTGTGGTTCCAGTAGTCGTTGCCGATGGCCGCGCAGGTCTCGTTGTAGGCGGTCATGTTCGGCAGTTCGAACGCGTGGCCGAACGCCTCGCCGCGTCCGGTCGCGCCTATGCCACCCGTGATGTACAGCTTACCAGTCACCACGCTCTGCCACAGCCGATTCGAGGCCTCGAGGTACGCCGCATTGCCGGTCAGCGCCGCGACGTCTGCCATCCCGGAGTACATGTAGGTGGCACGCACGGCGTGACCGACGGCGTCGGACTGGTCGACGACGCGGAGATGCGACTGGTTGTACTCGCGCCCGGCACCCTGGTCACCATCGGGGCCGCGTTCGTCCAGCATGAACTGCGCCAGCTCGAGGTACTTCCGCTCGCCCGTGACGCGATAGAGCTTCACGAGGCCCATCTCGGTGATCTGGTGGCCGGGCCAGATACTCTGTTTCCCGGGTCCGAAGGTCGCGACGAGCAGGTCGGCCGTCCGCAGCGCGACGTCGAGCAACCGGCGCTTGCCGGTCGCCTGGTGGTAGGCGACGGCGGCTTCGTAGAGATGTCCGAGGTTGTACAGCTCGTGGCTGTCGTCCTTCTCGAGCACCCACCGCGACGGGCCGGCCCACGGGTGCGGCTGCTTCGGGTCGATGGACCGGGTCGTGTACAGGTAGCCGTCCCGCTCCTGTGCAGCGGCAATCGTGTCGACGAGGCCGTCGATGTAGGCCTCGAGCGTGGGGTCCGGATGCACGCTGAGCGTGTACGCCGCACCTTCGATGACCTTGTAGGGGTCGGTGTCGTCGAACGGGTACGCCGGGGGTTTCCTGTTGGACAGGGCTTCGCCACGCAGGGCCGCCGCCGCGCGCGCGAAGTTGTCCATCCGCCCGTTGAGTTCGCACTGCTCGAAGGCGAAGGGGATGGTGACCGTGCGGTTCGTTTCGATGCGTGGACGCCAGAACGTGTCGGTCAACTGCACGGACGTGAACGGCACCGGTCGATACGGATAGTCCCGCGTGACCGGCCCCGAAGCCAGCGTCGGCGCCGGCGTCGAGACTGGAGCCTGTGCCTGAGGTCCGCCGCTCAGCGATGCGCATGCCACACTCACGCAGAGCGCGCCTGCCGCCTGGCGTCGCGTCATGTCTGCCGTCCTCCCGAGGGAATGTCGCGAGCATTGTACGCGGACCGCGCGGCATACTCTGGCGCAGGACGTGCATCACACGGCGCTCGGCACCGGGCGGCCGTCCCTCACGTGTGCCATCACAGACCTGACCCCAGCGGAGCGTTCTCCGGAGCGCGGGCGAGGCTGAATGTCGTAGGATAGCCACTCCACTTCTGCACGTCGGACACCATCGGCGCGGACACGCGTTGGAGGAGCGCCATCATGACTTCGGTGCGACAGATGCTCGCGGGTAAGCCGGACGTACATACCGTGCCCCCCGATGACACCGTCCTTGCGGCCCTGCGCCTGATGGCCGAGAAGAACGTCGGCGCGGTCCTGGTCGTCCTGGACGGCAGGCTGCACGGCATCCTGTCGGAGCGGGACTATGCCCGCAAGGTGGTATTGCTCGGGAAGTCGTCCACCGACACCGCAGTGCGTGACGTGATGACGACCGACGTCATCACCGTCGGCCCCGACTGGTCGTCCGCGCGGTGCATGGCGCTCATGACGGAGAAACACATCCGTCACCTGCCCGTGCTCGACGAAGGGCGACTGATCGGCGTCATCTCGATCGGCGACGTGGTACGTGCCGTCGTCGACGAGCAGGCGTTCACCATCAGCTCGCTCGAGAGCTACATCAAGACCGGCTAGCCGTCCACCTGCACGCGCCGTCGTGCGCGGCCGCCGGCATGCGGCGCGGCGACCTGGCACCTCACGTGTGCCACCGCAGACCTGACCCCATCGGCATTCTCGGCGCCGGCATGGGGCACGGCAAAGTGCATGGTCATCCTCGCCACCGTGGCGATCGCCCTGGCCAACTGGATGTGGGTGACGCGAAGCCGCGAAACCCGGCCCACGACGTGATCGTCGTCCGCCTGGGCCGCAGCGCCGGTGAGACGCCCACACCAGCCGCAGCGCTGCTCATGAACGGGCGCGATTCACGGCCGGCTGCGGCGGCGGCAGGTCGATGGGCTCGCGTTCCGGATGCCGCGCTTCCTCTGCTGCCCCGCGACGGAACAGACCGAAGACCCAGTCGCGCGAACTCGCCATCATGTCGTAGATCGTCGGAATCACCAGCAGCGTCAGGAACGTGGACGTAATCAGCCCGCCGATCACCGCACGGCCGAGGGGCGCACGGAAGTCGGCGCCTTCTCCGTGGCCAATGGCCACCGGCAGCATGCCGGCGATGAGCGCGAAGCTCGTCATCAGGATCGGACGCAGACGCACGCGCCCGGCTTCGATGAGCGCCGACTTCCGATCGGTGCCCTGTTCGATCGACCACTTCGCGAAGTCGATGAGCAGGATGGCGTTCTTCGCCACGAGCCCCATCAGCAGGACGACGCCGATCATGCTCATGAGGTTCAGCGTCGAGCCCGTGACCAGCAGCGCGAGCATCACGCCGATCAGCGAGAGCGGCAGCGAGATCATGATCGCCAGCGGGTCGAGGAACGACTCGAACTGCAGCACCAGGACGAAGTACATCAGCAGGATCGCCAGCCCGAGCGCCGCGATCATGCGGCCGAACACTTCCTGCTGATCGGCCGTCTCGCCCCCCTGGGAGATGACGTAGCCCGGCGGCAGGGGCACATTGACGAGCCGACGCTCGATGTCGCCAACGACTTCGGTCAGCGACCGACCCTGTGTGTTGGCCTCGACGTTGATGACGCGGTCGCGGTTGAAGTGATCGATGCGCGCCGGCCCGAGGCTCCCCGACACCGTCGCCACCTGTCCGAGTGGCACGACCGACGGTCCGTTCGGCCCCTGCACGGACAGGGGCAGCGTGGACAGATCCTGCACGTTGCGGCGCGACTCCGGTGCGAAGCGCACGTACACATCGCGCGTCTGTCCCTCGGGGTCCACCCAGTCGCCGACGTCGATGCCCGCGAACGCGGGACGCAGGGCCTGCGCGAACTGCCCAACCGTCAACCCCAGTGAGCCCGCGAGTCCACGATCGATCTCGATGTCGAGTTCGGGCTTGCGTCCCTTCGTGGACAGGCCCACGTCGACGGCGCCGGGCACCTGTCGCACCTCGTCGCGGATGCGCTCGGCGAGTTCGGCCAGCGTGGCCGCGTCAGGACCGGTCAGCCGCAGCTGTATCTGCTTGAAGTTGCCGAAGAAGTTCGTACTGATCCACGCCTCGACGCCGCCGAGCCGCGCGAGACGGTCGCGCAGGTCTGCGGCAACCTCGTCCTGCTTGCGGGTGCGCTGCGACCGCGGGACGAGCCGGACGTACACGTTCCCCTCGTCCACCGATTCGGTCTGCCCGCCGATGGTCGTGTAGGTGTAGTCCACCTCGGGCAGCGATCGCGCGATGGTGGCCGCCTCCTCGGACTTCAGCCTGGTGTAGTCGATGTTCGAGCCCGGCGGCGTGGTGACGACGACGGCGAACTCCGAGTTGTCGGCAACCGGAAAGAACCCGCCGCCCACCCACCCCAGCGCAGGCAGCGCCAGCGCGCCGACGAACGACGCCAGCGTCAGCACGATCATCGCGAGCCGGTGACGCAGGGCCCAGCCGATGACCACCTTGTACCGGTCGGCCATCCGCTCGAACCACATGTTGAAGTGGTGCAGGCCACGCGCGATGAACGACCGCTGCTCGATCGGCAGGTGCGGCTCGGGCCAGTAGGCCGAGAGCATCGGGTCGAGCGAGAACGACACGAACAGCGACACGAGCACCGAGCAGACCATCGTCAGCGCGAACGGCGCGAACCAGCGTTCGGCAATCCCGCCCATGAAGGCGATGGGGACGAAGACGACGACGATGGCCCACGTCGTCGCGGCGACGGCCATGCCTATCTCGGCGGTGCCCTCTCGGGCGGCGGTGTAGTGGTCCTTCCCCATCTCGACGTGACGCACGATGTTCTCGCGCACGACGATCGCGTCGTCGATGATGATGCCGATGGCCAGCGTCAGGCCGAGCAGCGACATCGTCTCGAGCTTGAACCCCATGACGAGCACGGCCATGAACGAGGCCAGTACCGACACGGGCAACGCCAGCCCGGTGATCACGGTCGAGCGCCACGAGTTCAGGAACAGGAACACGGTGAAGACCGTGAGCACCGCGCCCTCGACGAGCGCCGACTGCACGCTCGCCACCGAGTTGGCCACGCGCGTGCCGGCGTCGCGGACGACGCGCAGTTCCGCGCCGGGTGGCAGCCGCTGCTGAATCTCGGCCACCTTCGCGATGACGGCCTGGCTGACCGTGGTCGTGGACGCGTTGGTCGTCTTCTTGACGTCGATGCCGACGGCGACGACGCCGCTGTAGGCCGCAGCCGTCCTGGGCTCCTCGCTGCCGTCCTTCACGTCCGCCACGTCGCCGAGCCGGATGATGCGTCCGTCGACCGAGCCGATCACGATCTGTGCAAACTCCTGCGGCGTGTCGAGCCGCCCGCGCAGACGGATGGTGCGCTCGCTCAGGTCACCCTGCAGGCGACCGACAGGGACGGCCAGGTTCTGCGACTGCACCGCCGCGACCACGTGCCCGACGCTGACGCCCGCCGTCTGCAGCGCGCTCGGCCGCAGTTCAACGGTCAGCTCGCGTTCGACGCCACCGACGACGGCGACTTCGGCGACGTCCTTGATGCCGCGAAACTCGCGCGTGATGCCCGGGTCGGCGAGCTGCGTCAGTTGTCCGGCGGTCAAGGTCGGCGACGACAACGTCAGCGAGACGATCGGAAAGTCGCTCGGGTTGAACTGCTTGAGGATCGGCTCTTCCATCTCGGGCGGAAGGTCGTTCCTGATCTCCGAGATCTTGTCGCGGATCTCCTGTGTGGCCACCTTCGAGTCCTTCTCGAAGATGAACTCGACGAGGATGAATCCGAAGCTGTCCACCGACTGCGACGTCATCTGGTCGACGCCGGCGATGCTCGCGATGGCGTCCTCGATGCGCTCGATGACCTCGCGCTCCACCTGCGATGGTGAGGCCCCCGGATAGGCGACGGCCACCGTGATGAACGGCGGGTTCACCTCGGGGAACTCGTCGACCTCGAGACGCAGCAGCGCGAAGACGCCGAAGACGACCAGCGACAGCATCAGGACGATGGTGACGACCGGCTTGCGGATGGAGAAATCTGAGATGAACACGCCTGTTTCCTCAGGGCTCGCGAAACACGGTCACCGAGACGCGGTCTGCGTCTCACTGCTGGCCCGGGCCGACGACGGCTGATTGCGCACCGAGATGCGGGTGCCCGGCGTGATGCTCTGCGCGACGCCCCGCAGCACGATGTCGCCCGCTTCGAGGCCGGCCGTGATCACGACCTGCTCGGTCTGCGGGTCGCGCAGCCCGAGCGTCACCGGTACGCGGTCGACGCTGCCATCGGCCACCTTCAGGACGGTCGCCGTACCGTCGGCCTCACTGATCACCGAGAGGGGCAGCACGAGGCCCTGGCGCGCATCCTGCGTGACACGGCCTTCGGCGTACAGCCCGCCGACCAGACGCCCACCGCGGTTGTCGACCGACACCCAGATCGGCACCTGTCGCGTCACCGGATCGGCGGTCGGGCTGATGCGTTCGACCTTGCCGGCGAAGGGCTGGTCCGGATAGCCCCGCACCCGGAACTGCACCTGGGCGCCCACCGTGACCGCCGCCAGCGATTCGGACGGGACCGACGCCTTCAGCTCCATGCTGCCAGGGTCGACAATGGTGTAGAGCGCCGTGCCGATGGCCACCACGTCTCCCGTGTTGACGGGACGCTCCGCGACGATGCCCGAGATCGGAGAGGCGACGGTGGCATCCCCGAGCGCCTTCCGCGCGGACGACAGCCGTGAGTGTGCATCGGCCACGCGCGACTCGGCCATGGTGACGGCGTTGCGAGCGTTCTCGACATCGCGCGCCGCGATGGCGCCTGCCGTGACGAGCGTCTCCGCCCGCGTCAACTCGCGTTGCGCCTGTTCGAGGTTCTGCTGCTCCGATCGCATCGACGACTCGGCCGAGCGCACGGCATCGTCCTGCGTGGACGCCTCGATCCGCGCGAGCACCTGCCCCTTGCGGACCGCCTGTCCCTGCTCGGCAGTGACGCGAAGAATGGCCCCGCCGAGTTCAGCCCGCACGGTCGCCTGGACGAGGGGCGTAAGCGTGCCGGAGACGACTGGACCCACGATGACTTCGCCCGTCTCGACACGCAGCGTGTTCTCCTGGCCGATTTCGAGCACGGGTGCAGCCGCCGTGGACGCCTCGGCCGGCGGCTCGTTCGCTCCCGTGCCGGCGCACGCCAGCGCGGTGCCGAGCGCGATGGCGGCCACGGTCGTGTTGATTCCCCAGCCGCGTCGCAGCTGTCCCTTCCTCTGAGCCATCGTCATCGCCCCGCTCCTGTGGTGCCGGCAGCGCCGGCGCCCGTACCCTGCTGTGCTGCGGCGCCAGCGGGCGCCAATCGTCGGCTGGCGGCTACGGTGCCAGCGCCAGCCCCTGCCTGGATGGCCAGGCCCGCGCCGCCGCCCGCGAGCGGCAGGTCCGGCAGCAGCGCCAGCTTGACCCGTGCCACCTGCAGGTCGCGCGCGGCCCGCGCCCGTTCAGCCGAGGCCGCTTCGAGTGCGAGGCGCACGTCGTTCAACTCGAGTTGCGTCGACAGACCCTCGCGGTAGCGCACCTCGGCGATCTCGAACGCGCGCTGCGCCTCCAGGATGGTGATGCCCGCGGCCTCGAAGGTGGCACGTGCACCGCGATAGAGCGCAAATGACGACCGGCTGTCGAGTTCCGCCAGTTCGGCCACGAGCTGACGCTGGGCCTGGCTCTCCTCGAGGTTCGTCCGCGCCAGACGCTCATTGGCCTTCAGGCGGCCCCCGTCGAGAATCGGGAGCGTCACCGAGCCCGTCAGGGTCCAGTCACGCCGATTGAAGGCCGGCGCGGCGTCGTAGGCATACGCGATGAACCCCGACGTCACGCTCACGGTTGGCTTCCGCTGCGCACGTGCCACGTCGATCGCGGCCTCGCCCGCGCTCACCGCCGCCTCGGCCTGCTGCACCGCGACGCGTTCCATGGCCTGATAGCCGGCTTCGGCAGTCGCCAGCGCTGACGTCCATCGCTCGGCCGGTGCGCCCGAGGGATCGGTCAGGTCCACGTCGAGTTCGAGCGGGTCGTCGGCCGGCACGTCCAGCAACTGCTTCAGGCGGAGGTACGCCAGCTCGCGCTGGGCTTCGACACCGATCAGCAGGGCGCGCTGGGCGTCTCGACTGACCCGCGCCCGCAACACCTCGAACTCGGCCAGGTTGCCGACGTTGTACTGGGCCTCGATCTGCGACAGGGTGGCTCCGGCCTGCTCGAGCGTGGATTGCGTGATGGCGACGAGCCGGTCCGACAGCGCGGCGTCGAAGAAGGCCGTCGCCACGTCGAGATACACCTGTGCGCGGGTGGTCGTCACGCCGAGGCCGGCCGCGGTACGACCCGCGCGGGCCTGACGCTCCTGCGCGTCCACTCGGCCACCGTTCCAGACGAGCTGCGAGAACTGGAGGCTGGCCGTCCAGGTATTCATCTGGCCGAACGGCAGGTCGCCGCCGCCTCCACCGAACGAGAAGGAGGGCGGGCATTGCAGATAGCGTTCGATTTCGCTGACGCGATCGTCCAGGGGATTGGTCGGGACGACCGTGAGGCCGGGGCACGGTGGCCCGACCGGCTCGTCGAAGAGGCCAGCGAACTGGGTCTGGAGCGTACGCTGGTAGGCGACGCCCGAGTTCAGTTGCGGGTAGCGTTCGCTGCGCGCGACGACGATCTGGTCGTCGGCCCGCCGCACGCCCGCCTCGGCAATGGCGACCGTCTCGCTGCCGCCTTCGGCCAGTGTGAGCGCCGCGTCCAGCGACAGTCTGCGGACAGGCGCCTGCGCCCACACTGGACCGGCGACCCACGCGACGAGGACGGCCGCGGCGGCAAGCGAGCGTGACGCGTATCGGCGCGTCTTCGGGACGGAATGCACGTCTGACATGGATTCGTCTACGAAACCGCCTGCACGGCAGGGGTCACGGTCTCCACATGAAGGCGCAGCGCCCGGAGGACGAAGTCGAGGTAGCGCTGCGGCGCCTCGTCTTCGGAGAACTGGTAGCAGTGCGGGTGAATCTCGCGGCCCAACGCGTCGGCGAAGATCACGCCGCTGAGGACGCTGGCGGCCGTGCCGGGATCGACCGCTCGGTCGCACCAGCCGCGCTCCTGCAGGCGCGCGAGGTAGGCATGGAGAGGCGGGTCGATGGTCTCGGACACGCGGCGCCCCACGCAGCTCATGTCGGGCCGCGTCCGGGCCTCGGCCATGGCCGCCTTGATCAGGCGCTGGTGCTCCAGGATGAACCGGTAGTGCTTGCTGGTCCAGTCGAGGAGTTCGGCATAGGGATCGACCGGCACCTCCGGCAACCGCACTTCGGTGTGCAGGGCCTCGAGCGATCGATAGATGGCCTCCATGATCAGGCCCTCCTTCGAGCCGAAGTGACGAAAGAGGGTCACCTCGTTCACGCCTGCCGCGTGCGCAATGCGCCTGGTCGTGGCGCCGCGAAAGCCAGCCTCGGCAAACACGTTCACGGCAGCATCGAGGAGTTGGGCACGGACATCCATGGGCACGTCACATCCTTGGGGAGGAAAAAAGGCCCCGGTGGGAGGCCTGCACCCTGGGGGCGGTGGACCCACACAAGGCTGGTCGTCTCACGTTCGGTGGAATCGACAGCGTGTGGGTCGCGTCACGCTTGCTTGTACTACGTATGGACAAATACAGCAAGTGATTACTTGCTGACGGGCTTCTCGATCGCTCAAAAGCTCAGTCAATCACTACGCTGTTGACGAAGACGACCGTCACTTTGTTCTCACTTTTCACAACATGCACCAAAATACCGTCGTGCCTGCCCACGTCCCAGACACGACGTGACGGCCAGGCAAGCGCTTACTTGCGACGATCCCCGAGCCCTCCAGGTTCCATCGCTCCCGTCCACGTGCACAATGCCAGCCACACGTGACGACGACAGCATCGCCCACGCGCCGCGCCTTCTCGCTCGGCGTGAACCTGCCCTGGAAACGGTACGGCTGCGACTTCGGCACCAACGCCTGGCGACTGGGCGGCCTCTCGGCCCACGACAACGCGGCGGTGCGACGTGTCCTGCGGACGGCACGGGACAGCGGCGCCGAGATTGTTCGCTGGTTCGTGTTCTGTGACGGACGCGCCGGCATCGACTACGACGCCGCCGGGCTGCCCGTGCGGCTCCAGCCGGCCGTGTTCGACGATCTCGCGCGGGCGCTCGACATCGCGGGTGATGCCGGCCTCCGGCTGGTGCCGGTGCTGTTCGACTTCCACTGGGCGCGTTCGGCACGGATCGTCAACGGCGTGCAGCTCGGCGGACGGGCGTGGATGCTGCGCGATCCCGTCGCCAGGCACACCCTGACCGTCCGTGTCGTCGACCCGGTGCTCACGCGGTTCGGCCGTGACCCACGCATCGCCATGTGGGATCTGTGCAACGAGCCCGAATGGATGGCGCAGGTCTCGTGGCCGCCCGGCGCACGGGTGCGTCGGTTCACGCTGCGCCAATGGTTCGCGGAACTCACGCTCCACGCCCGCTGGGCGAGTGCGCACCCCGTGACGATCGGCCTCGCCACCGCGCGGGGACTCGCGCTCGTGGATGGCCTGCACCTCGACGTGTTGCAGGTGCACTGGTACGACCGCCACGCGCGGGCCACGACGCTCGAGCGCTGCCCCGCCCTGCCCGGCCAGCCGTGTCCCGTCGTCCTCGGCGAGTTCCCGACGGCCAACAGCGCACGCGACCCGAGCGACATCCTGGCCGCCGCCCACGCCGCAGGCTATGCCGGCGCCTGGGGCTGGTCGCTGCTGGCCCAGGACACCGCCACGTCCAGCGACGCACTCCTGCACGGCTTGCGCACGTTCCGAGACAGTTAAGTGTTCGATTTCACGTTTTTCGCCCCGACCCCGCCTCGGCGAGGCGGGGCCTACCGGGGACGTGCTGTCCTTTGTTCCTCTTTTCCTCCCTCCCTCCCTTCCTTCGTTCCTTCCATCCATCCATCCTTCCATCCTCCCTTCCTCCCTTCCTTCGTTCCTTCGTTCCTCCGTTCCTTCGTCCCTCCCTTCCTTCGCTCCTCCCTTCCTTCGTCCCTCCCCTCCTTCGTTCCTCTCTTCCTTCCTTCGTTCTACACTCTCCCGATGCGGCGCCTCCGTGTGCTCTGCCTGATGCACGACTACCTCGTGCCCCCCGACGATGACAGCAAGTACGACACGTCGGTCTCGTGGAAGACCGAGTTCGACGTGAAGAACACTCTGGAGGTGGCCGGTCACGACGTGCGGACCGTCGGCGTCGCCGATGACCTCGGCGTCGTGCGCACGGCCATCAAGGACCTGGCACCGCAGATCGTCTTCAACCTGATGGAGAACTTCACCGAGGTTGGCGTGTTCGATCAGAACATCGTCAGCTATCTGGAACTGCTGAAGGTGCCCTACACGGGGTGCAACCCGCGCGGGCTGATGCTGTCACGCGACAAGGCGCTGTCGAAGACGCTGCTCGCGTATCACCGCATTCCCGTCCCGGACTTCGCCGTCTTCCGCGTGGGACGCGCGGTGCAGCGGCCCAAGCGCCTGACGTTTCCGCTGATCGTGAAGTCGTTGACGCAGGAAGCGTCGATCGGCATTTCACAGGCGTCGGTCGTGGAGAACGACGACCGCCTGCGGGAGCGCGTGCGCTTCATCCACCGCAGTGTGGGCACCGACGCGATCGTCGAGCGCTACATCGAGGGCCGGGAACTGTACGTCGGCATCGCCGGCAACCTCTCGCTCGAGGTGTTCCCCGTCTGGGAACTCCACCTGGGACAATTGCCGCGCGAGAGCTGGCGAATCGCCACCGAACGCGTCAAGTGGAGCGCCGCCTACCAGAAGAAGCACGACATCATGAGCGGACCGGCAACCGACCTCGCGCCGCCGGTGGTCGATCGCATCCAGCGGTTGTGCCGGCGGGTGTACCGCACGCTCGATCTCAGCGGCTACGCGCGCATCGACCTAAGGCTGACCGACGAGGGCCGCATCTACGTGCTCGAGGCCAACCCGAACCCGCAGATTGCGTACGGCGAAGACTTCGCCGAATCGGCCGAGGCCGCGGGGCTGTCGTACGAGCAGTTGCTGCAGCGCATCCTCAACTACGGGCTGGCCTGGCGTCCCGAGCGGCGGGGCTGACGACGGGCGCGCTGGACGGGTGCGTCGTATTTTGCCAGAGTAGGCACCGCGCCCCATGACGATTCCCCACATTGCCCTGTTGCTGTTTGCCATCTACCTGACCGTGTACGTCGGGTTCATGGCGGTGAGCGCGTTCGCCCCGCAGTGGATGGCCGCCACACCGGTCGCCGGGCTGCCGCTCTCGCTGCTCTACGGGTTCGCCCTCATCGGACTGGCCTTCCTTCTGGCCGGCATCTACCTCCGCGTGACCCGCTGACGACATGGTCTACGTCACGTCGCCGCTCGCGGTCTCCGTCTTCGTCTGCTTCATCGTCGTCGTCCTTGGCCTGAGCTGGTGGCTCGGCCGGCGAAGGC
Organism: uncultured Vicinamibacteraceae bacterium; assembly: GCA_964388335.1. Taxonomy (GTDB): domain Bacteria; phylum Acidobacteriota; class Vicinamibacteria; order Vicinamibacterales; family Vicinamibacteraceae; genus JAEZDP01. Next base: position 72,413 of record CAYMAG010000015.1, read on the forward strand.
AGTCGTCCAGCGGCTACTATGCCGCGCACGGGCAGATTCACTGGTTCGTGAACGGCGTTGCGTTCGCCGGCGATTACCTGTCGGCCGCGTCGTTCCTCGGCATCTGCGGGATGATCGCGTTCTACGGCTACGACGGCTTCCTGTATGCCATCGGCTACCTCGCCGGGTGGATCGTCGCGCTGTTCGTGGTCGCCGAGCCGTTGAAACGACTCGGACGATATACGTTCGCCGATGCGCTCGACGCGAAGTTCCAGTCGCGCGGCATCAAGCTGGCTGCGGCCGTCAGTACCCTCGTCGTGAGCCTGTTCTATCTGATTCCGCAGATGGTGGGCGCCGGCGTGCTCATCAAGCCGCTGCTCGGGTTCTCGCACTCGACAGGGGTGCTGCTCGTCGGGGTCGTGGTCACGATCGTCGTGGTGACGGCGGGCATGGTCTCGACCACGTGGGTACAGTTCATCAAGGGTGGTCTGCTGGTGGCGTTCTGTCTGCTGCTCACCGGCCTGATCCTTCAGCGGGGGTTCACCGTGTCGCCACAGCCGGCGGTGGTGCCGGTGTCGGAACAGACGGCGATTCAGGACGGCCGTGTGCTGACGGAGGCCGACTGGCCGTCGGATGTGTGGCTGCGCGTGCAGTCTCCCGACGGGGGTGTGCGCACATGGCGGCGCCTGCCCGATGGACAGGTGCGCGCGACGCAGGTCGTCACGACCACCGCGGCCGGCGGTGTGCTGGTCGACGGCGTGCGACAGGGCCTCGGCGCCGACGAGCGAGACCTGCGGCCGGTGGGTGCCGTCACCGCCCTGCCCGACGGGGCCACGACGTCTGGGGCGCTCGGGCCGATCAGCTTCCTCAGCACGTTTCACGGCAGCACCATCGAGACCTGGACGTCCGAGCGGCGCGTGCTGGCCTCGGGGGACGCCGCCACCGTCTACACCCCCCGGACGCAGACTGGCGCCGACCTTCTCCAGCCGGGCGCGAGCCCGACGTTTCGAGGCGTTCGCGGCGACACGCTGTTCGAGAAGCTCGACTTCCTGTCGCTGATGCTGGCGCTCTTCGCCGGCACCGCCTCCCTGCCCCACATCCTGATCCGGTACTACACGGTCAAGGACGTCGCTGCCGTGCGCAAGAGCACGGTCGTGGGCATCGGGGCCATCGGGCTGTTCTACGTGCTCACGCTGTACCTCGGACTCGGCGCCATGACCAGCGGGTCGCTCGACGTCACGAACAACAACATGGCGGCGCCGCTTCTGGCGCGCAGCTTCAGCGAGCCGCTCTTCGCCGTGATCTCGGCGATCGCGTTCACCACGGTGCTCGGCACGGTGAGCGGGTTGATTCTCGCGGCCAGTGGTGCGGTCGTCCACGACCTGCTGACCCACGTGCTGCACGTCGAACTCGACGACTTCGACAAGGTGCGGGTCGGCAAGTGGGTGGCGGTGGGCGTCGGCGTGGTCGCGATGCTGCTCGGCATCGCGTTCGAGCAGTTGAACGTGTCGTTCCTCGTGGGCTGGGCCTTCAACGTGGCCGCCTCCGCCAATCTACCGTCACTCGTCATGCTGCTGTTCTGGCCGAAGACCACCAAGCAGGGCATCACGTGGGGCATCTTCGTCGGGATGTGCAGTTCGCTGCTGTGGATCCTCTGCAGCGCGCAGGCGTTTCGCGACGTCTACGGCTGGGATCCCGCTCTCGCACCGGTGCCGTTCAGCCAGCCCGGTATCGTGACCATCCCGCTCGGCTTCCTGGTGCTGATCGCCGTGTCGTTGATGACGCAGCCGAAGACGCCCCGCGAGGCGCAGGTCGCGGACGATCGGCGCTGAAAGTGCCCCGGGAACGCCCGCAGGCCATGAACCTGCTACACTGCCGGTGACGCGTCGGCTGCCCGCAGTACCTGCCCTGCAGCCATGTCGCGATGCCTCGGGACTTTGAAAGGACCCCACGTTTGCCGGATTCTCGCCTCAAAATTGCCGTATTCATCGACTTCGACAACATCGAAATCGGCGTCAAGACCACGCTCGGTGGTCATTTCGACGTCGGTGCCGTGCTCGAAGCCATCAAGGAGCGTGGCGAAGTCGTCACCAAGGTCGCCTATGGCGACTGGACGCGCGCCGGTGACTACAGCCGCTCCCTCACCCAGCACGCCATCCAGATGGTGCAGCGCAACCTGACGCCCGGGGGCGACAAGAACGGCGCCGACATCAACCTGGCCCTCGACGCGCTCGAACTCGCCTTCACCCACAGCCATATCAACGCCTTCGTCATCGTCGGCGGCGACAGCGACTTCATGGCGCTCGTCGAGAAGCTGAAGCTCTACGACCGTCAGGTGTTCGTGGTGGGCGGGCGTGCCTTCACCAGCATGATCCTGCAGAAGAACTGCACGGAGTTCATCGCATACGAGAACGTCACGGGACGCCGCAGTTCGCCACGCGGTGGCGGCGGCAAGGACGTACGCGACGCACTGCCGCTCGTCAAGCGCGCACTGAAGGTGCTGGCCGACCGCGAGGTCACACCGCAGCTCGGAGTGCTCAAGAGCACGCTGCTGCAGCTCGACTCGACGTTCTCGGAGCGGGAATACGGCGTCAGCACGTTCCGCGACTTCGTCCAGAAACTGGAACGCGCCGGCGGCG
>CAYMAG010000016.1:0-70396 GCA_964388335.1 uncultured Vicinamibacteraceae bacterium
CGACATCTCTCGGCCGGCACCGGAAATGCTGTCAAGCAGAAAGTGCACGTGCAGCCTACTGAGCCATCCCCTCATTTGAGACCGAAGCTGAGTACGAAGACGGGCTCGCGTGGCACGTACTCGGCGAAGCGTTGAAGCAGGGGTGCGAGGCGGTCGTGGGGCCTGGCCGGGATCGCGTCGTAGTAGGTACACCCCTGCCGGAACAACGAATGGGTGCGCGTCTTGACCGTGTTGGCCTCGAGCAGGCGATCCATGCCGAGGCTTTCGCCTGCCGCGCCGAGCAGGGTGAGTAGCGCCATCGCCATGGCCCCGATCAGCAGGAGCCGATCGCGGCGGAACGAATCGCGGATATGCGTCGCCGACAAGCCCAGGCCGTACTGCGCGTCTTTGGTATCGCGGAAGGCTTCTTCGATCGTGAACCGGCGGCCGTACAGGCGCGCGGCGTCGGCGCCGGAGAATGGCCCCCGCACCGCGAGGCACCACGGCTGCTGCATGCGCCGCGCCTGGACACACACGACGGCGTCGAGTGCGTACGTGTCGGCCTCGTGACCGCCGCCCCGCGCAGGGTCCGCAGGCGACCCGTGGGCGGCACCCACGCGGCCGCGGGCCGTGTCTCGCCAAGGGCGCTCCGCACGGTGATATTCCCGCGACACCGAATCACGAACTGGAAGTCGAGGTCGGTCAACAGCTCGTACAACTGCTGGTCGCCGAATCCACGATCGGCCAGCACCGTGACGGTCATGCCCGGCGGCAGGACCTCATGGAAACGCACCAGGACCGTGTCCTCGTACGCGTTGCGGCGGCCCTTCAAGGCGCTCGTCGGGACCGTCATCCACACCAGCGGCGTGCTCCGACCGTGTCGGGTGACCAGATGGAGCGCGACGGTGGCCTGCGCGTCTGCGTCGAACGTCGTCCAGTCCAGCCCGACCACGATCTCGCGACTGGCCCCCAAGACATACGGCACCCACTGCGCGAAGAGCTCCCAGACATTGAGCCCGGGGTTACTCAACAGCCGATCGACTTGCTTGATGGCATGCTTGGCGTGCAGCCCCTGGGTGGCCGCCAAGCCCGTCCCAATCGCATGAATGCCCAACGCCCCGGCGCGCATCACGCCGACGGCGGCACCGGTCAACGAGAAGACCCGCTTGGCATGCAGGGTCTCGCCTGTAATCTCGTCAATCAGAGGCAGGGCGGCGGCGACGGTCAGCGGCGAGGACGGCATACTGACCTATACGACGGTCGCTAACCACGTTGGGAGGTCCCCCGGCTGTGCCGGGGAGGCACGCGCTGTTTGACGATTCCGGGCGTTGGCTCTTGCGTCGTGGTCCGTCCCCGTCCCGCAGTCCGGGCAAGAGCGGCAGCGGAGCAGGGCGCCGCACCTATGCACCAGCGCCTCACGTCGCGCTCGGCTCGTGGGCACCGGCGCGAACAGGCCCCTTTGAGGGGCCAGCGCCGGAAAATGCCCTTTGCTCTGCCGGGGGAGCGTTACGTGAGTGCGTACACAGATGTTCCGTGGATAACTACATCCCTCAGTAAATGAGGGATCTCTCAGCGTGCAGCCACCAGATCATCAGCGCGCCCCGTGCCACCCCCGATGCCGCTCCCACCACGTCGACGTCGTTTCACGCCGGCGCCACCGCGACGGTGCCGAAGAGAGTGCGCGTCGCACCGGCGGGGCCCGTACAAGCAGTGAAACCGAGTGGCACCGCTGATGGTTGAGACGCGGTGCTATAGCCACATGTTACTGGCGACATATACGACGATAACATCTCGTGTCGCGACGTCCGTGGCGGGTGCAGCGAGCCACGACAGCCGGCGCGATGAGGCAGGTGGCCGGAACGCACCATGTGCGCACGACACGGCGGCGAGACGGGCAGTCGTGCCGCCAACGACGATACCTGGTTGCCGTCGCCGAAGAGGCTGTCGAGCAGAGAGCGCAACGTCGACCGTTCCCTCGCCAGGCGGCCAACGCATTGGTCCGTCGCTGGCCCGGGCGTCAGGTCTTCTCCTCCGCGCGCATCGTGTGACGCACGCACCACGCCCCGGCAGCACCGCCCCGTACAGACGGATCACCGCCGGTATCAGCGGCGACCTGTACCGCGCGGCTCTCCGATGCACGCTTCCGCGAGTGCAGGCTCCATGCTGAATGCCGGCCGCGCCTGCGCGCACCACCATGTAGGCGGTCTCCACGGGAAACGCCGGCATGATCCGCTCGCTGCCCGAGCGTGTCGACGAGAGCGAACTGTCTGCGTCACGCTTCGAGCGCGGCGAGCACCCCCCATGCTGAGCACCTGCGATGACCACCCGCCTTCCCCGTTGGCCAGTAGCGTCGCTATTGGGTGCGCCAGAGCGGAATCACAGCCTCGAGAAGGTCCTGGATTCTCTTCCGAGCGTTTCTTGCGAGCAAGCGGTCGCCGCGCTCGAGGCCGCGCACGACGTCGTGAGCCAGCAGGCGCGTCCTGCTCGATGAACAGCCTGACGCTGAAGTCGCTGACCGACATCCAGGCGGCGCTCATGGAGTCGGGAGCGGCATACGCGAGCGCACGTACGCACGCCGGTTGGACGCGCTGCTTGTCGATGACGCGCGGCCGCCCACAGCCTCGGCCGAGCACAGGCGACCTCCCCCAGCTCAGTACTCGTCGAAGATTCGCTGCACGTCCTTCACGGTGCGCTTCTGGAGCAGCGCCAGCCGCAGGAGCACCCGCGATTTCTGCGGGTTCTTGTCGAGCGACGCGACGAACCCGAGCTTGTCATCGTCGAGTTCGACGTTCCGGCTCACTCTTCCGGTGACGACGCGCGACGCACGCACGCAGACGATGCCCTGCTGCGCCTGAGCCGCGAGCGCCTTGACCGCTGCCTCGGTGAGGTTACCGTTGCCGACGCCGGCAATCACGATGCCCTGTGCGCCCGACGCTGCCGCGGCGTTGATGAGCGCGCCGTCCATGTTCGCGTGCGCCATGATGATGTCCACGCGCGGCAGTGCCGTCACGCCCTCCAGCGAGAACTCGGTATCGACGGTGTGCCTGCCGACCGGGCCGCGGTAGAACTCCGTCTGGCCGTACGCCACCGTGCCGATCAGGCCCGACTGCGGCGAGAGGAACGTCTGGACGGCGGTGGTGCTCGTCTTGGTCAGCGATGCCGCGCCGTGGATCCAGTCGTTGACCACGACCAGGACGCCGCGCCCGGCAGCCTCCGGGCTGGCCGCCACCGCGACGGCGTTGTAGAAGTTCAGCGGCCCATCGGCCGACAGGGCCGTGGACGGCCGCATCGCAGCCGTCAGCACCACGGGCTTGTTCGACTTGACGACGAGGTTCAGGAAGTACGCGGTCTCTTCGATCGTGTCGGTCCCGTGGGTGATGACTACGCCGTTGACGTCGGGCATCGCGACCAGCGCGTTGACCCGGCCCGCCAGCGTGAGCCAGACCTCGTCGTTCATGTCCTGGGAGCCGATGTTGGAGACCTGCTCGCCGCGCAGTCGCGCCAGCTTGCCGGCCTCCGGAACGGCGGCAATCAGCTGCTCCACGCCCACCTGTCCGGACGTGTAGCCGGCCTGGACGTTCGTCCCGGCCGCGCCGGCAATCGTGCCGCCGGTCGCGAGGACGACGACGGATGGAAGGGTGCCGCCGGCCTGCGCGCCCAGGCGGGCGGATGCGCCGTGTCCCAGGAGGACAACGGCAAGGCAGGCAACGAGGAGCCGTGAGGTCGTGCGCGGTGACATATGAGCCTCCCTAGCGAACTGTGAGCATGAGCCAGGCCGTTCCGACCACGGCATAGATGAGGAAACTGACGCCGGTGGTGATGGCGCCAAGCCGGTACAGGTCGTTCTGCGTGAGGTAGCCGCTCCCGACGAAGAGCAGGTTGGCGCTCGAGCCCTGTGGCGTGATGGCGGCGAAGTAGTTCGTCGCAAAGAGCAGTTGAAACGCCAGCACCGTGGGGTTCACGCCAAGCCTCGTCCCGACGTCGAGGAAGACGCCAAAGAGCGCCAGCAGGTGCGCCGTCTGGCTGACGAACATGTAGTGGACCAGGACGTACCCGGCGACGAGGATGAGGCCCGCCGTCGGCGCGGCGAGGCCCGACAGCCCCTCCGCGAGCCGGCTGCCCAGGAACGCCATGAACCCCAGCTCGTCCAGCTGGCTGCTGAGCGTGAAGAGTATCGCGAACCAGATGAAGGTCGAGAGCACCTCGCCTTGCTGCGCGATGTCCCTGGGCGTGATCGCACCGGTCGCCAGCAGCGCGCCGAGCCCGAGAAACGCGATGGCCGTCGAATCGAGGCCCACGGTCGCCGCCGATGCCCAGAGCATCACCATGCCGACGAAGACGACGAGAACCACCCACTCACGCTGCGCAAGCGGCCCGAGCGCCGCGAGCGCCTTCCTTGCCGCAGCCGGCGCGTCGGGCGTCGCCCGCACCTCCGGCGCGATGAGCCAGTAGAGGAGAAGCGGCAGCAGGGCCATGGCGCAGAGGGTCGGCACGGAAGCCGCGAGCAGCCAGCGCCCGAAGCCGATGTCGACGCCCGCCCCACGGGCGATCTCGGTGCCGAGCGGGTTGGCCGCCATGGCCGTCAGCCAGAGTGCTGACGACACACAGAGACTCACGAGGCCCGAGTACATCAGGAACGCGCCGACCTTCCGACGGTCGGCTCTATCGGGCGTGGCGCCCACCGCGTCGGCGAGCGACAATGCCAGCGGATAGAGGACACCGGACCGGGCAGTGTTGCTCGGAAGCGCCGGGGCGATGAGGGCATCGAGCAGGAAGATCGAGTAGGACAGGCCGAGGGTCGATCGTCCGAAGCGGCTCACCACCCAGTGCCCTGCGCGCGTACTCAAGCCCGACTTGACCACGGCATCTGCGACCAGAAACGCCACGACGATGAGCAGAATCGTGCCGTTGGCGAAGCCTGAGTAGGCCGCCGCGGGCGGCAGCAGGCCGAGCAGCACCGCGCCCGCGATGGCCAACACCGAGGCCGTCAGGATCGGCAGCGCGCCGGACACCGCCGAGACGATGGCTCCGGCGAAGATGGCGAAGAGCCGCCAGGCCGTCGGCGTGACGTCCCCTGGCGGTTGGCTCACCCAGATCGCCACGACGACGGCGGCGGTCACCAGGCGTGCGACCCACGCCCGGCCCGTCGTCGTCACCGGCGAACCTCTCCCGTCATGACGGCCGGGTCGAGGACGTCGGCGATCTGCTGTTCGGTAAGGATCTCCTTCTCGCGCACCAGCTCCAGGATGCCGCGCCCGGTCTTCATGGCTTCCGTCGCCAGCTCAGTGGCCCGCTCGTAGCCGATCACGGGGTTGAGCGCGGTCACCACGCCGATGCTGTACTCGACGTAGTGGCGGCAGACGTCGGCGTTCACGGTGATGCCCTCGACGCAGTGCACGCGCAGCGTTCGGACGGCATTGATGAACATGGTCTGCGCCTCGAAGATGCACGCGGCGATCACGGGCTCGAAGACGTTCAGCTGGAGCTGGCCGGCCTCGGCGGCCATCGACACGGTCAGGTCGCTGCCGATGACGCGGAAGCAGACCATGTTCACGACTTCGGGAATCACGGGATTGACCTTGCCGGGCATGATCGACGAGCCCGGCTGCTTCGGCGGCAGGTTGATCTCGCGCAGGCCGCAGCGCGGCCCCGAGGCGAGCAGGCGCAGGTCGTTGCAGATCTTCGAGAGCTTGATCGCCAGACTCTTCGTGCACGACGAGTAGAGGACGAACGCCTGCGTGTCCTGCGTGGCCTCGATGAGGTTCTCGGCCAGGTGAATCGGCAGTCCCGTGATGGCGGCGAGGTGTCTGGTGCACGCCTCGGCGTAGCCGGCAGGCGCGTTGAGCCCGGTGCCGATCGCGGTGGCCCCCATGTTGACTTCGCAGAGCACCCGCTGAATCGCCTGCAGCGCCTGGACCTCACCTGCCAGGGTGGCCGCGAAGGCCTCGAACTCCTGTCCGACCGTCATCGGCACGGCATCCTGGAGCTGGGTGCGCCCCATCTTCAGCACGCCGCCGAACTCCTTGCCCTTGGCCCTGAACGCCGCAATCAACTCGTTCACGGCGGCCACGAGTTCGACGTTGCCGAGCGCCATCCCGACGTGGAGCGCCGAGGGATAGGCGTCGTTGGTCGACTGGGAGCAGTTGACGTGATCGTGCGGGTCGCAGTGCGTGTACTCGCCCTTGCGATGGCCCATCAGCTCCAGCGCGCGATTGGCGATGACCTCGTTGGCGTTCATGTTGGTCGACGTGCCGGCGCCTCCCTGGAAGACGTCGAGCAGGAATTCGCCGTGGAGCTTGCCGTCGATGAGTTCCTGGCAGGCGCCCTCGATGCCCGTGAGGACCTCCTTGCCGAACTGGCCGCACTCGACGTTGGCCCGTGCCGCCGCCAGCTTCACCATCGCCAGGGCCCGGACCAGGTTGGGATAGAGCGACAGGGGGACTCCGGAAATCGCGAAGTTCTCGAGCGCGCGCGCAGTCTGGACACCGTAGTAGGCGTCGCCCGGCACGGACTTCTCGCCGAGCAGGTCGTGCTCGGTGCGCATGGTTGCTTTCGACATGGATCCTCCGCATACGTTCGTGGGTCACGCCGGGCGTTCCTGTCGCCCGGCCCCTGGGCATGGCGAGGCTCGCCCTTCGACTCGAGCCGCTCGAGCAGTTCGCCAATTGTAAGGGACAGATTCCAGAAAGTCGTGGCACGTCCGGAGGCGCGGTCCCCGGAGAGGGTGACACACCCGCTGCGTCCATGCGCTGGACTGCGGGGGCGAGCGGCTCCATCTATCAGACGGGTCCCACAGAGGGGGCCCCTTCCGAGTCTTGACCTCAACGTCTACGGGATCCGCGGCGGCCTGGAGGAGCGCGTCGAGCGCAGGCGTGGCGGCGCTGGATACACGACGGCGCGAGCCGAGACATGTCCGCTACGCGTCGAACTCGATCTCCGGCGGATAGACCGTGACGCGTCCGCGCTCGGTGGACGCGAGCGACAGCGGCACGGGGACGAGCGGCCCGGCTGGGCTCGCGTGCACGACCGGGGCGATGGCCGCCGCGATGCCGAAGCGCGTCTCCTTGTCGCCGTCTCCGCCGGTCGACGACTGCGTGCCGCGCAGCCGCGTCCCGGCGCGGTAGAGGCGTACACCGCGGAACGCGGTGCCGGTGCCCGCATCGCCGTCGCCAGAGGGCGTGACCAATGAGACGACCGCACTGCGGCCCGACGCCGCGCTCACCGTCGTCCAGACGACCTCGCCCGAGACCTGCCGCAGCAGCTCGGAGCCGGCCGTCGAGTCGCCAGGCGCAGTCGTCAGCCAGACCAGCGACCCGCGGCCACAGTGCACGGCAACCCACACGGCTCCGGCGCTCGCCACAACGGCGTGCTCGACGTCGATCCGCGCCGCGCGCCGTACCCCTGCCGCCAGCGGCGCCAACGTGCCCTCGGCGAGCACAGGCCCGGGCGCTCCTCGGGCGTCCTCGTGCAGGCGGACGTGGCCAGCGCTGTCGTCGGCCAGCGCCACGACCTCGACGACCGCGCCCCGGACGAGCATCGCCTGCTCCAGCATCACACGCGTGGCCACGGATGCACCGGCACTCACCTCGACGCCGAGGTCCGACGCCACGACGGGCGACGCAGGAGGCTGGCCGCTGTCGCCTTCAGCGTCCTGCTCATCAGCACCGCCACCCGACTCTGCGAACGGGCCCATCATCCGCAGGGCCACGGACCAGAGCGCGGTGCCCCGCGGAACGTCGATCGTGAACTCACGCGTGACGAGCGATCCTCCGCCGAAGTCGAACACACGCCTGGACGCCAGATCGTCGAAGCGCGCGCGCGTGAGGCGGTAGCGCAGCACGAACCCGGCGACGCGTGCCCGCCCGGGTGTATCGGACTCGACGACGAGCGTCAACGGCACGGAGGCGGGCAGGAGGCCGCCCCCGAGCGACGCCGTCAACCGATCGCACACGCCTTGCAGCAAGGCCGCCAGCGGAGGGCCAAGGTTCGAAGCCGACGTCGGCCGGCTCAGGACCGCGCCGGCATCGGCGCCCAGGTAGAACACCTCGCCGCCGAGCGCGGGCATCGTCACGCCGACGCGCACGTTGGCGGCTGCGCTGCGGACGACGACCTCGGCGACGGTTGTCGTGCGGAGGACGACGGGAAGTCCGCCGCGCGTCCGCCGCAGCACGACCTGCCGATCCGTTGCCTGCAGCGTGGCACCGTTGCTGCCGTGCGTGGCCTGTGCGAACGCGTCCCTGGTGATGACGTTGCCGTCCACGCGCCGCGCCTCGATGACATCCGCGGCCTCCGCGCCGGCGATCTTCACGCGCTGCAACGTGCGTGCAGCCGGGAACGTGAGCCGCACGCCGTCGCTGCCGCTGTTGGCGAGTGTCACCCCCTCCGGCGCGCCGGACGCGCGCGCGTCGTAGTCGTGGGTCGGAAACGACAGCGTGAACGCGGTGGCCGGTAGCCAGCGTATGCCGTCCGCAACGCCGCCGGTCGGCAAGGCGAACGTGAAGCGGCGCGCGAACCGGCCGGTCGCGGCGTCGCGGGTGAGCGTCCAGTCGCCGTCGAGCGATGACAGCGTGCCGTTGTCGGGCGTCCCGTGCGTCACGTTCATGGCCGGAGACGATCGATCCTCGCGTCGAGGCCGGTGAGGCGTTCGCGCACGGCGGCCAGGTCGCGCGTGATGCGCGTGTTCAGGCCGTTGATGGACGACGACAGGCCCGTCACGTCCGTGCGCAGGCTGGTCGTGCTGGCGGTGAGCGTCTCGACCTGCCGCGAGAGCGTGGCGTTGGTCGCGGTCAGCGCCCGGACCTGGGCGTCGAACGTCGTGCGCATGTCCTGCAGGCTGCGGTTCACGTCGGCCCGCGCCTGCTCCAGAAGCTCCGTGCGCAGGCGGTCGATCTGAGGCGTCGTGACGGCGGTGCGCTCGAGCACCAGCAGCCGGCCGTCGAACGCCGAGGCGTCGAAGTCGAGCTTCCTGCCGTCGAGGCGCGTCGACTCGACGGCTCTGAAGAGTGGCAGGCCGCCCTCGCCGATCGTCTTGGACGCATCGCGCACGCCGGTGAGCACCGCGAGGCGCGTGTCCTCGGGCAGACCGGCGACGTTGGTCTGCAGGAACTGTTGCAGCTCCTGCTGCGCGGCCCGCATGCGAACGGCCTGGCCGAGCACCCCGCGCTCAGTGTTCAGATACGAGTGCACGCTGATGAACACGTCGTTCAGGTAGGCCGTGGCGGTGGCCCGGTCCCTGGGCGTGCGCTTCAGCTCGGCCGTCAGCCTCCTGTCATCGGCCACCTCGTCTTCGAACGCGGCAAGAAGTGCCGGGAGCCAGTTGCGCACGTGCAGGGTATGGGCGGCGAGCCCGAGGTGGCGCGCGCCGCGGTCGTCACGGTCGTCGTGCACGAAGCAGACGAGCGTCACCGGGACGAGTGCCCACTGGGCGAGCGCGTGCCCGCGCTGCTGCGGCTGCTTCACGCCTGCGCCGTACTCGTGGTACGTCGCGTCGATCGCGTCGCGAAGATCGTCGCTGCCTGGTGCGCGGTAGCGCTGCACCAGGTGCCGCAGCTCCTTGGCGGCGGCCGTAGGCCAGGGCGCCGCCAGCGGCAGATCGCCAGCGGCAATCTCGAGTGCCAGGCGCTGCGCTTCACTGAGTGTCTGGAACCGGGGCTGCAGGTGCAGCTCTGCGATACCCGCGTCGCTCGTGCGGACGCTCGCGGTCGGCCCGGCCGTTGCGTCGATGACATGCAACGGCACCAGATCGCCCCACGTGGCCATCACGGTCACCGGCTGATCGACGAGCGGGCGACCGTCGACGTCGTTCACCTGCACGAGCACGGTTGCGCGTTGCCCCAGCCAGATCGCGTCCTGCACGGTCCACATGCGCACCTCGACCGCCGGTGCCACCAGCGCCCGCATGTGGTCGAGGCTGCGCCGCAACTCGGCCAACTCCATGGACGCGACGGGTGTGGAGGTGCGTGGCGGCCGCGCGCCCGAGAGCGAGACGACGATCTCGGTGAATCGCTCCGGGCCAACGTACGGTACGGCGTACACCTGATCGAGCGTGCGAAAGCCGTTCAGCTCGGCGCGCCGGTCGAGGAGCCGTTGTGCGACGCGCAAACCGACGTCGCGCACGTCGGGAAGCTCGACGGCTTCGGCGATCTCCTGCGCGGACGCCGCCTGGTTGAGGAAGTCGAGCACCTGCGTCGCATGCTCGGCGCTCACGTCTTCGGGCAGCAGGTACGGCTTGACCATGACGGGCTCAGCGTGGGCGGACGAAGTCGGTCACGAACTGGAGATCGGCCTTGGCACTCAAGGCGCGGTTGACGGTCTCCAGCGCTCCGCGCACGTCGCGTGCTTCCTTCCGCGCGAGCGCGATCGTCCCGTCCTCGCGCAGGAGTTCGGCCTGGAAGACCTGCTGGTCGGCCTTGACCTGCTCGCGCAGCCCTCTCGTCGCATCGCCGAGCGCGCTCTGGAACTGGGTGGCCAGCTCGGCGCCGATGCGGCCGGCCTCGCCGATGGCCTTCGTCGCCGCGCCCGCCACGGCGCGCCCGGGATTGGTGCCGATACTGATCGCGCCGGGCGTCACCGTCTGACCGTAGGTCACCGCGCGCTGCACCGACAGCCCGCTCACGACGGCGTCCACCGTGTCGGCGAAAAAAGGCGCCGGGCTGACGTCCAGGCCGCGGACCGCCTCGATTGCGCCCTGGAACTGGCGCTGCCCGCCGAGCACACCCGTGTCGCGCACGCGGACGTCGACCTCTCTCAGGATGTCGTCGACGGACCTGCGGAGGTCCGTGCGGATGAGCCCAGGCAGGATCTGCCGATAGTCGCGGATGACGGGCGTCAGATCGACGAAGAAGTCGTGCACGATCCACGGCGTCACCCAGTCGCGGAACGTCACCTGGATGGAGCCGGCGGCCATCGCTCCGTCCGGCGACACGGGATCGGCGTCCGCCTTCACGAAGGCCATCACCGTGGCGAGCTGGTCGGTCCACGTGGACTCGACGATGGGGCCGATCCCGGGCACGATGCGCGCCGGCCGCTCCAGGTAGTACGCGTCGAGGTACCGGCGGATCGTCGTACTGCCTGCGTTCACGTACGCCTGCGACATCGCCTGGAACGCCGGCTGCGTCGTGACCGAGGTGGGCGTGGCGCTCGAGAGGAACGCGTCGGCCACGCTCATCTCCTGGCCGGCCACCTGGATGCGCGTCGCCATCGTGGAGGCCACTTGCACCTGTTCCGCTTCGCTGAAGGTGGCGGCGTGATCCGCCTGGAGCCGTATGCGTGCTTCGCCCGCCGCGTTCACCTGGACGGAGATCGTCCGGCCGCCGGCGCCGCTGCGGCTGGTGAAGCCCGGAACCGGCAGGAGCGTGCCCCACGGCGTCACGAAGTCCACCCACGGACGTGTGGCGGCGTCGACGAGCGCGAGCGGCGTCCCGTCGAAGCTCGTGACGGTGGCAACGATCTCGCCGCGCTGGCCGATGGTGAACCGGCTCGATTCCGTCGACAGGGTGAGGCGGCGGTACCTCGCGCGCAGCGTCGAGGCGACGCTCACCAGGTCGTCGATGTGCCCTTCGAGCGCCGTGACCCGCGCGTCGAGTCCCGCCACGGTGGCCTCGATGACGGGCAGCTTCGCTTCGATGGCCTCCTGCACGCCGGCGACCATCGCCTCGACGGCGGCCAGCATGCCGTTCCAGTCGCTCGCGCGAATCAGCTCGCCGTTGATCTTGCCGCCGAACTCGTCAACCAGGGCACCCATGATCGCCTCTCCTCACCCACGAACGGCCCTGACGGTCCGTCCACGAACACTCCTGTGCCGACACGGGCCTGACACCCGCCGCGACCCGAGATACGGGCGGCGCCACCGCTCCGCCCACCGTTCTCATCCCACACGCTCATCCCACGCGGACGAGGTCGTCGTCTACCGCGAGTCCGAGGCGCACCGCCGCCGGCCGCACGCGGCTCACTTCGTCGAACACCCGATCGAGGATCAGCGGATCCACGACTTCGTCCGGAGCCGTCCGGCAGAGGCGCACGAGCACCGAGAGCTGCTCGCGCGGTGCCCAGCGCATCCAGACCTCCGCCGCGGGGTTGAACGCGAACGCCTGATCGCGCGGCGCTGTCGCCGCGGCCTCGAGGTAGCGGCCGTCGAGGGGCGCTGGCCCCTGCTGCGGCTCGGGGAGCAGCCGGCCTTCGACCGTCCACGCCGGAAACGCCCGCGGCAACGGGACGACCTCGGGCTCGATCGACAGATACCGCCAGTCGGACGAGCCCTCGGGCAGTCGCGGCACCGCAGGGATCCCACCGTCGAGGATGCGCAGCGCGTCGGGCTTCCACCGCACGCGCACCGGCGCGGCGTCGTCGTCGTCCGACGGCGTGAACGTCTCGCCATCGAAGACACCGAGTTGCGGATGCACCCCGTCGGTCCAGACGACGCTGCGGATCGGCGCCTCGGACGTCGCCGCGGCCGTCACGTCGACGGTGACGAACGCGGCGCGTCCGACCGAGGTCAACGACTGCCACCGGTTCGTGCCGCGGACGAAGCGCCAGAACGTCAGCTCCGTCACGCCGCGCTCGAGCGGCGTGCGCACCGACAGGTCGCTCAACAATCGGACCAACTCCCTCCCCTGACGCTGCCACCAGTCGGCGCCGTCGAACACCAGCAGGCCGGTGTCGGTCGCGAACCACAGGCGTTCGCGCTCGTCGTGCGCGATCGCGCGGACGGTCGCCTGGACGACCGCGGGGAACGCTTCGAGCAGCGTCGTGAAGGTGCGGCGGTGCTCGCGCGCGAGATACCGCGCCACGCCATGCTCGGTGCCGATCCACAGCGCCGCGTCGCTCCCGCGCGTCAGGCTGTACACGGCGGGCAGGAAGATCGAGTCCGGGTCTGGCAGCGCGTCGGATGCGGGAGCGAACGGCAGCCAATCGGGGCTCGACTCGTCGACGGCGGCGCCGGCGTAGTGACACCAGCGATCCTGGGCCACCTGGTATTGGAACACGCCGAGTTCGCCGCCGAAGAACACCGTACCGTCGACGTCCACGAACACGGAGTACAAGGGCGTACGCGTCTCGGGCCGCGCACCCGGTCCAACGGGCTCGAGGGTCAGGTCCGCGGTGAGCCGCGCGGCACCATCGCTCGTGGCGGCCCACCAGGCGCCGGCCGCGTCCACTGCCAGCCCATGGACCTCAGGCCCACCGAGCGTGGCTGGATCCGGCGACAGCTCGGCGTCGGGATCTGACAGCGCCAGCGACGTGACCCCGGTAGCCAGACCGATCAGCAGCAGCGCGCCGCGAACCGCAAGGCACCGCACTTCGGGCAGTCCGCTCAGCACCTGCACCCATGACGTGCCGTCCGTACGCCACACGCTGCCATCGCCCGCGTCGTTGGCCCCCGCCCACAGGAAGCGATCGGTCGACTGGAGGAATGCAACCACGTCACCTGCCGGCCCTCCGGCCGCCCCTGCCCACGGCCCGGGCGCGGTCGGGTTTGCGCTGGACGCCGCGGTCGCCGTCGATGTCGCGATGTCGACGCCGGCAGGCGTGCCAAGCCACGACCGGTGCGTCGGCCACAGCGCCAGTGCCTCTCCAGGGGCGAGGTCGCCGTCGTACGCGAGGCCGATGCCGGTGTTGTGCGCCACATCGACGCGCTCGATCACTGGCCGCTGCGTGGCGTCGACCATCCCGTCGACCGGCGTCACGCCGCGCACGAAGACCGTGGGCAGCACAGCCGCGTGCGATCCGCTGTCGAGCGTCCACGGCATCAGCGGGCCCACCAGATCGAAGGGCACGCCGCGCGCCCGGATCGCCTGCGTGTGCTCCCGCAGCGGCGCGTGCTCCTCGATGGTGAACGGCCGCGTCCGCAATCCGGCTGGTGCGTCGCGGTCCGTGACCGGCAGTGCGATGCGCGTGGCGATCCGCAGCGCCGTCACCGTGCCGAGTCCCAGCCGGTACATCGTCACGACGTCCGCGATCCTGCGGCGGAAGTCCTCGACGCGGTCGCGGCTGACCGGCGGATCGAGCCAGGGCGCGCGGTCGATGAGCGCGGCGAGCCGCGGCAGGTCGGCGAGGTACGGCAGGGCATCGACGATGGGGTCCGCACGGCGCACCGGCGGCTCACCGGCGACCTCGCGGCTCCGGCGCACCCATTCGTCGAACAGCGCGCCATCGGCATACGCGAACCAGTGCGCCTGCATCACCTCCGACGATTCCTTGCTGACGCCGTCGAGCACGCGGCCGATCGCGCGGACGAACACGGTGTACAGGTCGGTGGCATCGACCTCGGGGCGATAGAGCGACGGCAGCCGCTCGATGATGCGTGTGGCGCTGGGCACGTCCTGTTCCGTCCTATTCCGCCGTGAGCGTGACCGCCGTGAGGCCGAGGCGCTCGCTCGGGGCCATCACGTAGCCCGTGTCGCCCAGCACTTTGGTCAACCCGTTCGGCTGCTGTACGAAGACGCCGACGACGAACGGCGCGACGTCGGCCGGCGTGGGCAACGGCGTCGCCGTCGTGACGTCTGCGAGCGTCTGCGTCGCGCGTCCAGGCAACGGCAGCACGCGCAGCACCTTGCCGAGCGAGAGCGTGCGCCGGGCCGTGTCCTCCACATCGCCCGGCGTCGACGGCGCCGCCGCGGCGTCGTTCAGATACGCGAGGGCCGCGGTCAACGCCGTCTCCATCTGCGCCGGGTCCGGTGCGGGCCCGGCAGCAGGGAAGCGCACGATCACGGAAACACCGCTCGGCAGGTTCGGATCGGCCACGTGCAGTGTGCCCAGCACGGCCGGCGCGTCGGCCAGGTGGATCACGCCGGCCGCCAGGTCGAGGCGCTCCTCGATCGTCTCGCCGCCACTCTCGATCACGCGTACGCGCGCGCTCAGCACCTGGACGTCCTGCACGCCGGTCACGGCCAGCACGCGTCCCACGATCTGGTTGAGGCTCGCGTCGACGTGCGGCGGCAGGGCGTCGAAGTAGCCGACGAGCGCCGCGCGCACGGCATCGTGCGCCCGCCGGAGATCGGCTTCGGGCAGCCGCGGCTGCGTCACGAGCGTCACGTCCATGTCGACGGTCAGCGGCACGCGGACCCCGAGCAGCTCCACGCGGACCCCGGCCGGCCGCGCGGCTTCGAGGTCGGCGAGCAGTTGCGCGACCCGCTCGGGTGGCAGGTCCGCTGCCAGCGGTGTGACCTGCACGAGACCCGGCGTGTCTTCCACCTCGACGATGGACGCACGGATCTGCTGGCGGGCGAGCACCTGCTGGAGGGCGCCGATCGTGGCGCGCTCGCTGCCGTGCAGGAACGACTTGGCACGCGCGCGCAGCGCGGCGTCCGTCTCGTCCGCCGTGGCGCGGCTCGCGGGCCCGGGGTTGGTCACGGCACTGATGCCGGCAATGGGCACCGGCAGCACCGTGAGCGTATTGGCGTCGACCGGGTCGTTGGCCGGCTCCAGATCCTCGGCAGTGACCGTCACCACCTGCTGGTTCGCAGCCATCGTCACCGTGCTCGTCGTCGCGTACTCGAAGCGCGCGCGTGCGTCGATGAGGCGCGTGCCCGCCGTGATGGTGATCGTGCCCGGCGTGCCCGGCGCGCGCGAGAAGCGTACCTCGGTGCTCGCGCGGTTGCCGCGTACGCGCGTCACGCCGAGCAGCGCCACCACCTTGTCGAGCGCGCTGCCGGTCGCCGTGTCGATGAACGCGGCGTCGTATACGGCGTCGAGCTGCGCGTAGAGCCGCGCAATCTCGAGCGAGACCGACTCGGCGAGCGTGCGCAGGACGCTTCCCACCTGGAGGTCGCTGAGCGCGGCGGGCACGTCCTCGCGCAGGTAGTTGACGTGCACGATCGACCCGTCGTCCGGCAGTGCCGCGCCGGGCAGCCACCGCAGCGTCTGGCCGTCGCGCTGCAACTCGTAGTCGACCCCGTCGCGGAACCGCAACGATGCCCCGTTGCGGGTGCCGTAGGCCGAGACGATGCGCCTGGCCTTCGGGTGTTCGAGCGCGTGCTCGAACGGTCCACCTGGCGAGGCGCCTGGCGGCGGGAACGGCAGCGCCTCGGCGGCCACACCGCCGACGACTTCCGTCAGCAGGTTGTCGAGCACTTCCGGGTACTCACGTCGTCTGAAGCTCACAGTCGTGCTCCCGCTACTGCAGATCGATCGTGAACGGGCCGAGGTCGACCGCGGTCTCCGCGCCGATCGGCTGTACTCTCAGGTCGATCCGGATGACGTGCCGCTCACCAGGAACGGTCGACACGCCGATCGCGACGACCTTCTGAATGCGCGGTTCCTGCTCGAGCGCTTCGATCACGTACAGCCTGGCGAGGTTCCGGTTCGTCTCGGTGTTCGGCTGCCCGATGAGATCGGGTAACCGCGACCCGTAGCTCGCGTGGCCGAGCGGCGCGAGTTCGCCCTTCGGCGTCAGCAGACGGATCGTGACCGCCTGCCGCAGGTTGTCAAGGCCCGAGGCGAGCGCGAAATCACGCACCCGGACGATCCGGCCGCCTGCACTGGTGCGGCGCTCGTCGTCGCGCACGTCGTAGATCGACAATGCGTCCGAGCGCACGAAGCGCAGCGCGATGTCGGTGAGCAGATGTGATGCCGCCGTCATGTCAGCCCCCGATCATGACCGTCGCCGCCGCCACCACCTGGCCCACGGGCAGGTCGGACGGGTCGTTGCAGGTCAACGCCGCGTCGCCGAGCCGTGCCGCCGGTTTGCCGTTGATGTTCACCGTGGTGCTCCCCATGTACACCTCGCCGCGGTCCTTCGGCGGCGTCTGGAACGGGCCGCCCTGCGGCACGTGCGCGGGCGAGTTGGTCGCCGTGCTTCCCCTGGTGGCCGCCGGCTTGCCGTCGATGTTGACGTCGGGACTCAACGCGCCATCGAGCTGTCCCACGAACGGGTGGGGGAGCGGCGTCGGCACGGGACCGCCGGGCGTCGGCATCATCACGATGTGGATGTCGGTGGCAACGATCCGATCGCCCTGCTTTGCCGCCGGGTTGGCCATCTCTTCAGCTCCTGCCGCGTGCCGCCACGCGCATCGGTCCAGCCGGTTCAGTTCAGGTTGATGACGCTGCCCTTGAGCGTCATCGTGCCGCCTGCTTCGAGCGTCATGTTGCCCTGGGCCTCGATCGTCACGTCGCGGCCCGCCTCGAGCGCCAGCGACTGCGACGAGGTGATCGTCACCGTGCCGTCACTGTCGATCCGCACCTCCGCGTTGCCGCCCACGTCGATGCGTACCGCAGGGTCGTCGTCCGCGATGGTCACGGTGACCGCGCGCGCCACCGTGAGCACGACCGACTTCTTGTCCGCGCTCGACGCCTCCAGACGCAGAGCCGCGTCCGGCGCGGCGTCGGCCGGCAGATTCCAGACCACCTGGCCGTCCGTGCTGACCGGCGGGCGGTCTTCGTCGGAATAGAACGTTCCGGTGACGACCGGGGCGTTGATGTCGCCGCCGATGAACTGCACCAGCACCAGCGCACCGACGGGTGGGATGGCCACGCTGCCGAGCCTGCCTGTGGCCACCGGGACCCTGCCGAGCACGATGCCCGTATCGCGTAAGCGTACGGTGACGGCATAGTTGTCGGTGTCGCCGTCGCTCGCGTGCGGATGCTGCGCCTGCACGACGGCCAGCTCCGCCCATCGCATCGACTGGACTTCCTCGCGGATCAATCGGCGCAGATCGGGGAGCAGCGCGGCGGTCACAGCAGGCCTCCAGGCAGGTTCGCGACGCTGCCGCCGCCGACGCCTGCCGACACGACGCGCAGGCGGCTGCGAAAGCCACCTCGGGCGTCGAACTCGTGGACGATCTCATCGACGCGGTAGGCCCCATCGAACGCCGGCGAGAGGCCCGAGAGTTCGACGTTGTCTCCCGGCTCGACCTGCGGCGTCCCGACGGTCGAAAGCCATCCGCGCGTCGCCGCTTCGCCGGCGCGCTGCGCCCTCGCGCGTGCGAACGTGTCCGCGGCGTCCGCGCTGCGGAGCGCCGCCACGCTGACCTCGCGCAACGGCGTGCCGCTGCCAGCGGTGGATCGGTTGGCTGCGGGATCCTTGCGCAGCCACGCCCACGCGTCGCTGCCCTGGTCGCCAGCCGCACCCTCGGCGGTCACCTGGACGGCCGCGGTGTGCGACGCACGCTGGCCAAGCGCGGCGTCCAGCACGTCCACGCCGTATGCCAGCCGCGCCACCGGCTCGCCACCCGCCACCGGGTCCTTCACCTTCACGCGACCGTCGGCGCCGATGCATACCAGCCAGCCGCTGAGCGCGGCGAGCCGCGCGATGTGCCCGTACAGGCTGACACGGTCGTCGACGACGAAACGGGGGAGCGAGGTGGCTCCGCTTGGTACGTCGCTCGCGAGTCCGAACTCGGACGCCAACGCGTCGATGATTCGTCCCGCGTCCTGCTGTTCGAAGCTCCGATTGATTCGGGCTTGCGCCAGCTCGCGCGATCCGTTCGTCGCCGTCACCAGCCGCACGCCCCGGGCCGTCCGATCGTGGATGCCGTCGACCTTCCCGGTGAACACCGCCGTCTCGGATCCATCTCCTCCAGTCAGCGACACCGTTCCGTCGTCTGCTATCGCTACCGCTGGTGCCGTCGGCGTGGCTGCGACGAGCACCTGGAGCAGGTCCACCTCCGGTGCGAGCACGCGGCGCAGGCGCAGCGACAGCAGGTGATCGCGCCAGGCATCGCCCGCCGCGACACCGAGCAGGCTCGCGGCCATGTCGGCGATGCCCCCGAACCCGGCAGAGGAACCAGCCGGCGCGCCGAACCGGAGCGTCACCGCCGGGCGGCTGACGGTTGCGGGCCCGCTCGACCCGGCATCGAGGAACGGCAGGCCTCGCATCATCCGTTCTCCGACTCGTACCAGGTGAGGTTCAGCGTCCGCCCCTCGCCGCGCACCTCGTTGAACACGAACGGGATGCCGACGGTGCCGGGGTTGCCGGCGGCAGGGGCCACGACACCGCCGCTGGCGTCCATCAGCACGTGCATGTGCAGGTGGCTGTGGAAGCTCACGCCCGTGTCGTTGGCGAGCATGATCACGTCGCCGCGGTTGATCCGCGTCCCCGCGCCGGGCGATGCGGACTCCGCCACGGGCGGCGGGAGCCCGCGGCTCGCGAACGCGTCGGTGACGCCGTCGAACGCGCCGTGTCCGTACACCGCGTACGTCGTGACGGGACCGGTGCCGAATGGGTCGTCGTGCTCGGGATCCACCACGTCGTGGAGGATCGTGATGGCGTTCCAGTCCCCGGTGCTGTCGTCAGGATTGTTCTCGTTGAAGGCCCAGACGATGCCGCCGCGCGAGGCACAGATCGCCTGCCGGTGATCGTGGCCGAAGTCGACCGCATAACATTGCTGGTCGGCGCCGATATTGGTGATGTCGTTGTGGCTCCAGAGCCCCTGGTTGCCCTGGCCGCAGTAGAGCGCCTCGCCCCTCACGAACGGCAGTCGATATGGAGACGTCTCCTTGTCCGGATAGCCCCTGAACGGCCGCGGTCCGCGCGGGTTGTACGTACCCCCGTCGGTGTCGCCTTCCTTCCGGAAGTATTCGAGGAACCAGAACTGCGCCACCATCGTCAGCGATGCGAGGCCGACCGTCTCGCCGAAGCGCTTCCAGTCCTCGGCCCATGCCATGATCTGCGCGACGAGCGTGGTGGCCACGCCGGCCGCGATGCCCATGCCGATGCCACCGCCGAACCATAGAGCGAACGCGCGCGCGCGCCGGTCGCCGATGCCGCCGGCCGACCAGATCTCAATCGAGTGGTCCTCACGCCTGTAGTAGCTGAGGAGCCACAGACCGAACAGGGTGTTCATCAGCGCGTTGATGGGGCCCTGCTTCAGATGGTTCTGCGCCGGGTTCGGCGGCAGCGTCGACGGGCCGTCGCGCGGGCCGCCGAAGTTGACCAGCGTCAGCACGCCGAGGACGACCTCGCGCACGGTGCCGAGCACGCTGCTGGGACCCGCCGTGCGGATCACGTCGCCGGCGAGCATCGTGATCCAGAACAGGAAGATGTTGCCGCCCGTGGCCGCGGTGTGCATCCCCTGGAAGGAGCCGCCGACGATCGAGACCGCGCGCGGGCCGACCGCGCCCGACGAGAGCCAGCGGCCGAAGGCGCCGAGCTGGTCGTAGCCGTGCGCCGGCCGGCCGAAGATCAACTGGTTGAGCGCCTCGGCGAACTCGAGCGCCACGGCGATGCTGCTGCCGACCCGGTGTCCGGGCTGATCGAGGATCGTGTTGACCAGATGCCAGACCGCCCGCCCGAGCGTTGTCGGCCAGGCGAGGTGGTGGGCGAAGCCCTCGCAGACGCCGGGGCTGACATGCTGGAAGATCCAGTACGTCTGGCCGCGCTCCTGTCTCGAGAAGATCGGCGCGTTCTGCCACGTCAGGTTCTCGCCCATCAGGAGCGGCATGTCGCCGCACATGATGAAGCGACCGTCGGCGCTCACAGAGACCTGGTGGCGCGGCCAGTCGAGCACGCCGAGCGTCGTGCGGCCGAGCCACCGCACGAACCCGCCGCGGGCGTCCTTCAGGTCGCCCTGGAATACGTGGCAGATGAAGCGGCGGTTCGCCAGCAGCACGTCGTTGTCCTCGATGGCCTTCAACTGGTCGTCGCGCAACGAGTCCGGCAGGCGCAGCGTCGGGAACCGCTCGCTGTCGTGGATGAGCGGGCCCTGGATCAGCTCGTTCAAGACGGCCAGCACGACGAGCTTCTGCTCGTCGGTGGGCTCGGTGCCGATCGCGACCCCGTTGAAGGTCTCGAGCTGCGCCAGCGAGAACCGGCCGCGCAGCCACG
Organism: uncultured Vicinamibacteraceae bacterium; assembly: GCA_964388335.1. GTDB lineage: Bacteria > Acidobacteriota > Vicinamibacteria > Vicinamibacterales > Vicinamibacteraceae > JAEZDP01. The sequence goes on from CAYMAG010000016.1 coordinate 20,738, forward strand.
CGGGGACTTCCAGACTGCTGTCGCGGATGGTGACGATGATCCGCGCGGCGTTCTCGACGTCCGACAGTCCGAGCAGCGGAAGGTCCTCGTCGCCGAGCAGCCAGCTCGGATACCACGCGTACGTCGACTGTCCGGGCAGATCGACGAGGGCGGCGGCCCTGATCTGTCCCCCCAGGATCGGGCGTTGTGGCGTCGCCGCGCGCAGGGCCTGCGCCGAGGCGACTGCCGCCTCGAAATCGGCGATCGCGCAGCGCGCCTGTCGCATCACTTCCTCGACCCCGGCGTCGCGCAGCAGGTCGTAGAGCGCGCGTGTGAGCGCGTCGACGTCGAAGCCGGGGAAGCGGAAGTGGACCCGGAGGAACGTGCGCAGCCGGCGGATCGTCGATGCCGTGGCGCGTCGCTGCCGGCGCACGGCCGCATCGCCGCCAGCGTCGAGCGCGAGGACGCGGTCCGCGGCGTCGTCGAGGAAGGCGAAGACCTGCGTCTCGAGGAACGACGCGCTCAGTCCGAGATCCCGTTCCAGCACGTCGACGAGGAACTGGACGCGTGTGCGCAACCCGGCGTAGGTGAGCGTCTCGACGAAGCCGCTGACCATCGCCAGCAGCCGCGTGACGAGCGCGATGGCCCTGGCGGGGTCGTCGCCGACCGCCGCGATTTCTTTGCCCAGGTCCTCGAGCGCCGAGACGAGACCGCGCGCCGGGATGCGGAGCGTGGATGCGACCTTGCGGACGTTCGCTTCGAGCGCGTGCTGGAGACGTGGCCCCATCGCGACGACCGCGTCCATGAGCGCCTGAGAGACCGGGCCGTCGTTGGCGGCGTCCTCCATCAGCAGCGCCATCAGGCGCGTGACGTCGTCGAACAGGCGTGCGTCGGCGTCGACCTGGGGGCGTGCGACACGCTGCGGCTGGAGGAGCACGGAGGCGAGCATCATGACCGTCAGGCTCCGAGGCTCACTGACACGCTCCCGCCGGCCGGCCGGTTCGCGATGAACGATTGATAGGCGATGTTGACCTGGTCGATGCCCGTGGCCAGCTCGCGCTCGAGCGAACCGAGGACGTCGATGAGCGCTTCGAAGATCGGCGTCAGGTCGAAGGCGTCGAGGAGCGGGGTGATCGCCGCGTCGTAGACCGGCTGCACGGCCTGCTCCACGAGCTGGCGCGGGTCGCTCGCGTGCAGCTTGTCGACGATTCCCTGCCATGCGGCGTCGAGCGCCGCGAGGTCCTCGGTCGGGACGATCGCGCCGAGCGACAACCCGGAAAGCGCCTGTTCGAACGCGGCGTCGAGATCGCCCGCAAGGCGTGCGGGGTCGAGGAGCCGTACCTTGTCGTGGACCGCGCCGCGCACCTCGTCCAGGCTGCGCGCGATGAACCCGAGATCGATGTGGCGCAACGCATCGACCACCTCCTGCACGGCGCCGCTGATCGCCGAGAGGGACTCGGGACCGTTGACCAGCGCATCGAGGCGCGCGGTGAGCGTCGTCACGAGATCCGTGAGCGTGCTCGTGATGCCGTTGACCGGCACCGCCAGGTGGCCGAGAGCACGGAAGATGAAGCGGACGGGCTGGAGGGTGGGCTCGAGGGCGGCCGCCACCAGGTCGCGGAGTGCGGTGGCGTCGGCGTGACGCAGCGGCTCGAGCCCGTCCACCATCTCCGTCCATTCGTGTGCCAGCGCTACCAGCCCGCTCCGCGCCGACGTGATCCGCGTCCGCACCTCGTGTGCCAGGCGCAGGGGCGCCGAGTGCAGCGGCTGAGCGGGATTGAACCGCGCCAGCACCTGCTCCGCGGCCGTCCGAGTCGCCGATGGTGGCAGCGCCGCCACGCGGCTCGCCAGGCGGCCGTAGGCCGTGACGATACGGGTGAGACGCGCGGCTGGGTCGAGAGCGTCGAGTTCCGAGAGGACAGCGGCGCTCGCGGTGTCGAAGCTCGCCAGCACGTCCGCGTGACGGACGCCGTCGAGCGCAGCGCGCAGCGCGGCGAACGCCGTCTGGAGCGGACCATTGGCACCGTCAGGGACGTTGGCGAGGACATGGTCGCGCCACGCGTCGACCTGCACGTCGGCGTCGGCCAGCGCGTCGAAGAGCTGCCCGATGCGCGTCGAGACCGACCGGATCTGCTCGGCGAACGCCAGGATGTCGCGTACGGCGTCGAAGACGCCGTCGATCGCGCCGAGGATCTCGTCCACGGGCGAGGCCTCGACGATCCGGGCGACCGTCTCCTCCACCTTGCTGGTGAGGGGATCGAGCAGCGCCGCGGCGCTGAACGTCTCGAGCGTGGAGAGCAGCTGCTGGACCGGCGCGCGCAGCGGCTCGAGCGCGCGGCCGGGACGCACCGTCCGAAGGAGCCGCTGCCGTGCGCGCTCCAGCTCCGCGTCCGCGGCGGCGAAGAGCCGTGCCGCGTCGAAGTCGTCAGCGCGGGCGAGCAGGTCGCGGTACGGCGCCGACAGCCGGTCGCCGATCATCGCCGCTGGCTCGAACCGTCGGACCTGATCGAGCAGCCGCTGCGGCGCATCCTTCACGCGGCGCAGCACGGCCGTCGGGCCGGTCGCTACGAGGACCCCGAAGTCTTCCACCAGCGGGTCGGTCGCCGGCCGGAGGTCGCCCGGCAGTGCCGACATCGCGGTGGCCAGCGCTGCCTTGGTGGCGTCGTTGATGTCGGTGTCGATGATGGCCTGCAGTCCGGCCTTCATCTGACCGATGAGGGCGACGACCTCGTCGGTCACCGGCTGGAACGACAGCGACCGCAACGCCTCGGCGACGTCATCGACGGCTTCCTTCACGTTGCCGATGGCGCGCTGGACGTCGTCGCCGTTCAGCACGCCCGCGATCTCGTCGACGACCTTCTGCAGCGCATCGACGATAGAGGACGGGTCGAAGGCGTCGAGCGCGTTCGAGACCGCGGTGATGGCCGTGCGGGTCCCGTCGCGCGCGGGGGCGAACGCCTGCGCGACATCGCGGCGGACCTGGTCGCCGAACTGCGCGATCTGCGTGGCGAGCTGCGCCCGCAGGTCGTCGAGACCGACGCCGTCGAGTGCCTCGCTCACCGCGGCGAAGGCGGCCTGCACCTCGAGCGTGACGCTGGTGAGCCCGGACTCGATGTCGGCGGCGAGGGCGCGCGCGTCCGCGGCGACGTCGGCGATGCCGTCCTGCGCCGCACCGAAGTCGAGCAGCCCGGTGATGTCCTGCAGCCAGTCGATGAGCGGCTGCACGGCGTTGCGAACCGCTTCCATCGCCTCGGGTGCGATGGGCTCGACCTGCGGAAGCAGCGGGGCCAGGCGCGCCGTCACATTGGTCGGCTCGAGCAGCACCAGCAGGTGCGTCATGTGGTCGGCGAGGGCGGCCGGCGAGAGCGCGGGCACCGCGTGGAGTGACGGCACGGCGGGCAGCACATCGGCGCTCATCGCGGCGCGGATCGCCTCGTAGTCGTCGATCGCGGCGTTCACCGCAGTCAGCAAGGTCGCGGCCGCCGCCTCGTCAGCGTTGCGGAGCGCGTCTTCGAGCGCGGTCATGCCGTCCGCAATCGCGTCGGTGGCTGAGGCGAGCGCGCCGGCTCGCCACTGTGGTGCGAGGGTGTCCAGCGTTGCCGCGAGATCCGCAAGGGGCAGGGGCGCCGACTGCCGGATGCGCGCCGTGAGCGCGTCGATGCTCGCCGCCATGTGCGCCGCGACGCCGTCCTGGTCGAGAGTGGCCCACGCAGCCAGCGTCTGCAGCGGCTCGAGGAGGTCGTCGACGACCGGCAGGTTGATCGCGAAGAATCGGTCTCGTGGCTTCGAGCCGAGGAGCATCAGGAGGAGCTGCAGCAGAACGCCGGCGTCGACCGTGTCCGGCAACTGGCTGAGCACCGCGTCGACCTGCGCCACCTGCTGCGCGGCGACGGCCACGCGGCCCGGCGGAGGCGGATCGCCCGGCGCAGGTTCTCCTGGCGCGGGGCTCGGTCTCGCATTGCGGATGCCGTCGAGGCAACCGAGGCGCACGTTGAGCAGGTGCTGGATCGCCCGCGCGGCGGCGACGGCGTCCCGGAGGAGGGGCGTCAACCGCTCCTCGACCAGCGTGGTCATCTCGGCGAAGCGGCTGCCCAGCGGGCCGACCACCGCCGTCAGGTCGCCGGGGGTGAGCGAGACGGCCTGGTCGAGCGCGACGCGGAAGCTGCTGCCGTCGAACGACGGGGTCCGCAGTCCGCCGAGGCGGCCCGTCAGCGTGCCGATGTCGGGCGTCTTGCCGTCGAGGAGCGGGCCGGCCAGCGCGATGGCCTGCCGCAGGGCGCCCACCTGCGCGGCGAGCTGCTGTTCCAGGCCGCCGGTGTCGACGCTGCCGATACGCTCGATGACGGTAGGCACGCTAGTCTCCGAAGAGTTCCGTGATCGAGCTGGTGACGCTGCCGAGTCCGTCGAGCGCGGTGGTCACCTTGTCGAGCGTGCCGCCGAGCAGCGACGAGGGATCCGAGAAGTCGGGCAGGTTCGCCAGCGCGTCGAGGGCGTCGAGCGCGTCGGTCACGCCGTCGACGAAGCCTGCCGCCGCGTCCAGCAGACCGGTGTCGATGCCGCCCAGCGGATCCGGGGGCGGCGGCGGTGGCGGGCTCTCGCGCAGGACGAGGTGGTACCCGGTCTCGTCCGGACGATCGGCGCGCTGCTCGAAGCGCATCGAGTCGATCACGACGAACTGGAGATCGGTGGCCTGCGTGATGTCGGCCACGAACGTCACCGGCTCGCCTGCGCGGAACTTCTCGCGCACCGTCTGGAGGAACGCGTTGCGCTCCTCGTCGGCGAAGAGGCTGCCGCCGATCTCGATCGCCGTCGGCTCGGCGTTGAGATCCTGGAACAGGCTGCCCTGGCGGCCCGGGACGGCGAGTTCCGCGAACCTGCGCGCTTCCGCCGTGCGCATCAGGTCGACGCGTGGGATCTCCCAGTCGCCGAGCACGGGCTTCACGGCCACGACAGATCCACTCCTTCGCGGTACAGCGTCTCGAACAGGTCGTCGGCGAGATCGAGCCCTGCGCGCGGATCCCCTGCGCGCGACCGCGGTGCCGCCGCGCGAGACGTCCACGCGACCGGATCGGCAAGCGTCGGGGGCAGGACGGCCGCCGTCGATAGGGCATGCGCGGCAGGCGATCGCGCGAGGCTGCTGGGTGCGGAACCCGCCTGCTCGAGCTGCTCCAACGCCGCCGCCGCAGTCGCGTCACTCGCGTATGCGCGGACCGGCGTGTCGGACGCGACGGCGATGGTCGGGCGGGACGTTGGCGCGGGTGCCGCGGCGCGCACGGCGTCGAGGATGGACGATGGCGAGATCCTGGCGAGGTCTGGGCGCGCCTCGCGGTCCACGCGGCGCGCGCTGGCTCGTCGTGCGGCGACCCGTGCCGCCGTCGAGGTGGCATGGGCCGTGCGTGCGGCAGCCGGTGGCATTGCCGCTGCCCCCCTGGGCGGGAGCGGTGAGGTGCGGACGTTCGTGGGAGACGCGTGCGGCACCGTCGACATGGCTGCGGACGCCGGAGCCGCGGGGCTGACGGACCGCGCGCCGAGGCGCAGTGCACGCCGCCGCTCGGCAATCGTCGCCGCGCTCGCAGGCGCCGCCGTTCGCATGGGCGTCCCCTCGCTCCGCGTGCCAAGGGCCGGCGGCATCGACACGCGCCGAGGGCCGGTCGCGGCAAGGCGGTCGTGCGCAGCCGCGGTGGGTGTGGTGCGGCTGGTGAGCGCTGCCGCGGTCGTCGTCGGCACGACCCGCGGCACGAGCGGCAACCCTGTCGATCGCGCGACCGCGGGATGGGCCTCCGGCACCGGCGCGTCGGTCGCCTGGCGGAGTCGTTCGAGCGGCTCCGCGGCGACTAGTGCGTCGACCGGTTCGCTGAGCAACGCCAGTGGCTCGAGCGGATCCCGAGGCAGCGCGCGCAGCGGATCCACCGCCGCCAGGCGTGCCAGCCGCCGGAACCGCTGCACCAGTCGCGTCAGCGCCGCCGAGTCGAGTTCGTGATCTTCGTTCATCGATGGTCCGACGTTCGATGCCGTTCGAATTTCGGCGCCGGCGCACTCGCCAGCGACGGCGCGATCCCGCCCGCGTCACAACCGCGCGTCCCCGCGCCCGGCATCGGTTGGCTGGCCAGGCGTGGAAGGCATCGGTCCCCGGCGCGCCCGGCGCCTCAGGCCGACTTCAGCATCTCCAGGTGTGTGAGCACCTCGCTCATCGTGAGTTTCCCAATCTCCTCAGGCGTCCAGCCGAACGCCTGCGAGAGACGGAACGCCGCCTGAGCCAGCGGATCCTCGATCGCACGTGCAACCTCCTCTTCGGAGGCGGAGATGCCGCTCACTGCGTTGACTTCCCGCAGCAGGAACTGGAGCAGACCGACGGGCATGCGCGCCACCTCCTGCACGGTGAGCACCGGCTCGACGAGCGACTGCTGCACCATCAGGGCGGCGGTGAGTTCGTCGTGGTCGCGCGCCGCGCGCGCGATGAGGCGCAGGTCGTTGACCGTCAGCGCCTGGAGCCGCACGCGCCGATCGGCGGCCAGCGCGGCCGGCCCGTCGAGCAGCTCGCCGGGTACCTCGACCTCGCGGACCGTATCGGCGCGCGCGAGCAGGTCCGAGGCCGTCAGCATGGCCCTAGCCCTCCTCGACCGTGATGTGCAGCGCCTGGAAGCCCACCTGCTCCATGACGAACTCGTCCTCGGGGAGGGTGTAGACCCACTGGTCGACCTTCACGTCGTGGAGCGTCACCGTGTTCACCGCCCCGTTGGACGGGTTGGCGATGCGCACCGTCACGTTGAAGGCCGGCTGCACCCAGCTCGTGGCCGGCCGCCCGCCCTTCGCCTCGCCGAGCAGCAGGCTCAGCATGGCGCCGTTGACGTACGCGCGGCCGAACGTGCCGGTGATCGTCACGTTGCCGGGCCGGAGCTGGCTCGCGTAGCGCTGGCCGATCTCGTGGTACGCACGCACAGCAGACCGCACCTCGATGCGGACGTTCTGGACGCGGCCGACCACGACCAGATCCGCCTCGGACAGCACCGTCTTGGCGGCGTCGCCTTCCTTGCCCTCCGGTGCCGACAGCACGATGGCACCGTCCGCTCCCGTGTAGACGTCGGTATTCATCTCGTTCTCCTCTTCCGCTGCGGCGTCTGTGTCTGCACCGGCGCCTGACGACTACTGCAAGACCAGCGTGACGGCGACGAAGTCGATGCTGAAGGTCGGCTGCAGGAGCACGTTCACCACCGCGCGCCCCTCGATCTCGTCGCGCCGGGTGGCCGTGACCTCGAGCGTGTAGTCGGTGAGCTGCTCGTCCACGAGCATGCTGGTGAGGAAGCCGTCGATGGCTCCCTTCAGCGCCGCACGCACGCGCTCGTTGTTCAGCCGCCCCACGAAGGCGTTGCCGACCTGCCGGATGCCCGCCTTCGCGAAGTCCACGATCCGCCGCGTCGTCACCTGCCGGAACCCGCCGTCGTCGGTCGTCAGGCCGCGGACGACGCGGACACCGTTGCGCTGTTCGAGGACGAGAATCCGGTTCTGCACGAGGCTGGTCCGTTCGCCATAGGAGAACCGCCGGGTGAGCCGCGTCAGCGCGGGCAGCGTCTTGTTGGTGGGGCTCGACTGTGGCGAGAGCGTCGAGATGAGACCTGCAACGGGCGCGGCAGCATAGTTGCCCGGCAGCGCGACGTCGTTGTCCCGGTCGTCCGGGTTCGGCACGAGGTAACCCGGCGCGGCCAGGATGACGCGATCGTTGGTGATCGCTTGCGCGGCGATGGCGGCAGCGCCGTCGCCATCCGCGCCGACGACCGCCAGGAGGTCCTGGCCGTTGTTCTCGCTGCTCTCGAGAATCGGGCCCAGCACGCTCAGCGCATCGCCGGTGGAGAGTTCCGGGGCGACGAGGATCTGGACGTCCTCCTTGATCACCTCGTTGAAGGCCGTGGTGTAGTCCTCTGCCGGCGCGCCGGCGGACACGCCGCGCGCATACACCGTGCGCGCGCCGCTCCTGAACAGCTCGCTGACGATGCGCGTGAGGTTGAGCGTTCGCGTCGTGACCGCGTCGGACGCTCCGAGTGCGGCCGCCGCGTCAGCGGCATTCGACAGGTTGTGCGTGACGCCAAGGCCCTGCGCCGCGGTGCCGACGACGCCGATGTTGCCCGTCGAGATGCCGGCGACGCCGATCAGCCCTTCGGAGCGGACCCGGATGTACGTGCCCGGGAGAATCAGGTTTGCGTTGACGAACTCCTCCGCCATGCGATTCCTCCTGTGCGTTGCCTACAACGCCAGCCACCGAAGCAACCGGAACCGCGCGCCACCGCCGCTCCGGGACATGAACCCAACTCTGCCGGACGAGGTGATGCCGGTATCGCGCCCACTGAGCACGTCAACGCCGTCGATGGCGAGATCGAACCGATCGTCCTGGACGGCGAGCCGCAGCGAGAACCACGTATTCGGCGTGTAACCCGCCGAGGCGTCGGCGCCGCCGGTCTCGAGCATGGAGAACACGCCATCCTGCTTGCGCGCGATGAGGCGGTACCGGAACGGCGCGGCCGGGTTGCCGTTGTCGTGCAGCAGGACGTAGTAGAAGGAGTCGACGTCCTGGAAGCGGAACACCAGCCCGATGCCGCCGCTGCTGTCGCTGCGCATACTCGCGTGGAGCACGAAGTTGCGCGGCGCCGGCGGCGTGGCGCCCGGCCGCACCACCAGGTACGTGCCGCGCTTGCTGGCGTTGAAGTTGTGGCTGCCGCCGCCGGCTGCGCGCGTCTGGCGCACCTCGCGATCGATGGCGGCGAACTGCCAGTCACCCGGCTCGCTCAGGCCCTCGTCGTCGACGACGTCGAAGAGCGCGAGCGGGTCGTGCTCGAAGTCGACGCGCAGGAGTTCGGACGGCGGCCGCTCGCCGGCCGTCCGCTGCACCAGGTCGAGCGGCACCGAGGAGATGATCCCCTCGCCGGCTTCGGGGAGCTTGCTGAACTCGTAGAGCACTTCGAACCGGACGTCGCGTCCGGCGATGTCGAGTGGCAGCTCCGTCACGCCGCGGTCGGTCTTCTCGACGGACCGCCGGATGCGGAACACGCCGTTGCTGCGGAGGCTCACCGGGTCGGCGCCGAGCAGGGCAGTCGAGACCTGCGACTCGGCCGTGGCGAGTTCCGCGACGGTCTGAGCCTTCACGCGGACGACGACCTCCGCTGTGACGCGCAGCGCGCTCACTTCTCCCGCGGGCGGCGCTGTGCGGATGCCGACGATGCCACCGACGCCGGCGGGGCGTGAGGTGAGCGGGTTGATGAAGAGTTCCGGTGCGAGCGCTGGCTCGGGCGCACCGGGAAGCAGCGCCTGCAGCGCGGTGTTGAGCGCCGTCACGGCTTCCATCAGTGTTGCCGCCATACCTGCCCAGGTGCCGCGACCCCGTTCCCGTCGAGCGGCGAAGCGTCATGGATGGCCACGACGTGGTGGAGGACGTGCCCACGGCCGAACTGAACAGTCGTCATGACGTGCGCGCGAGCGATCGCGGGGAGAGACCCGGAGCTTATGGTTCGGCCCGAGTCGTTGTCAAGACAAGTGATGGTCGCGTCCCTGCTCTCGAAACTGTCTCCGTGATGACGATGAACGCGACGCCCGCGTGCGTCAGCACGGTCAGCAGGCGTTCGAAGTCGGTCACGTCGTGTCGGCCTTCACGCGCGAGCGCCGCACCGACTCGGCGAATCGCAGGGCGGCGATCATCTTCCGGACCCGTTCGGTCGTGGTGAGCCGCAGGTTCTCGCGCAGCAGCGTACGATCGACGTCTTTCTTGTACGCCTCGATCGCAGGGGAGGGATCGAGCGACACCGACAGGAACGCAGGCAGGGGCGGCTCCACGCTTCGAAGTATACCCTCCGGCGGGGCCGGTGCAGGCCGCGCTGAGGCGCTGGGCGGGAGCGGTCAGGATCTCAGTCCGTGCGGCCCTGGTGGCGCAGGCGTGTCGCAGTACAACCGCGTGACGGGCGAGTCCGAAGAAGCCGTGGAGTGGCATCATGAGCACGTGCGTTCAGGACATCCCTGCTCGTTCGAGGCGCGGCATGACTCGGCGACCAGCAGGGAGGCCTCAGGAGTCCTCGATGAAACAGCCGACCGCGTCGCTCCGGGCGAGTCTCACCTGGGCTCTGCTCGTGCTCGCGTTCACCTCGCACGCGCAGAACCCTGCGTTCGACATCCTGGTCCACGGGGCAAGAGTCGTCGATGGCTCGGGCGGTCCATGGGTGTACGCGGATCTCGGAATCACGGGCGACTCCATTATCGCGATCGGCGCCCTGGCCAACGCGAACGCCGCGGTCAGACTTGATGCCACGGGACTCGTCGTGGCGCCCGGTTTCATCGACGTGCATTCCCATGGAGGGGGAGGTGGTCCGTTCTACCCGGGTCCCGGCGGGCTCTTCGATGTGCCGACGGCGGAGAACTATCTACGCGAGGGCGTGACGACGATCCTCGAGGGCCAGGACGGTTATTCGCCGCTGCCTCTTGCACCGTTTCTCGATCGCGTCGGCCGGACGCCGGTGTCGATCAACTTCGCGACGCTCGTTGGGCAGGGAAGCATTCGACAACAGGTGATCGGCCTCGTCAATCGACCTGCGACAGTTCCGGACGTCGACAGCATGAAGCTGCTGGTCAGGCAGGCCATGTACGATGGCGCGTTCGGGATCTCGACCGGCCTCTTCTACGTCCCTGGCAGCTACTCGTCCACGGAGGAAGTCATCGAACTCGCCGGGGTCGCCGGCGAACTCGGCGGCATTCACGCGTCGCACATGCGTGACGAGACGTCACGGGTTGTCGAGAGCGTCCGCGAAACGATCCGAATCGGAGAAGAGGGCAAGGTTCCGACTCACATCACGCACCACAAGATCGTTGGCACGACCAACTGGGGAAAGAGCGTCGAGACGCTCGCACTCATCGGTGATGCCAGGGCGCGGGGTGTCGATGTCACATTGGATCTGTACCCATACACCGCGTCGAGCACGGGGCTGTATGCGTTGTTGCCTCAGTCGGCCCTCGAGGGAGGGCGGCAGGCGCTGCGGCAGCGCCTGTCCTCCAGGAGCGAGCGCGAGACGATCAAACGGGCGGTCATCCAGAGCATCCAGTACGAGCGTGGAGGCGGCGACCCGAAGAATGTCGTCATCGTGAGTTGTGCGGGCGATTCCCGGCGGGCCGGGAAGACGCTCGCCGATCTCACGCGCGAACGAAACGTGGCGCCAACCATCGAGAATGCGGCCGACACGGTCATCGAACTCGAGCAGGGCGACGACTGCGCGGCCGTCTTCCACGCGATCGACGAAGCGGACGTCCGGCGGATCATGGCGTCGCCGTTCACGATGGTCGGATCGGACGGCATCGTTCCGGTGTTCGGCGTCGGAGCGCCACACCCGAGGAGCTATGGGACCTTCCCCCGCGTCCTCGGAGCCTACGTGCGTGACTTGAAAGTGTTGACGTTGGAGCAGGCGGTCTGGAAGATGTCGGGGTTCCCCGCCCAGCGCCTGAAGCTCTGGGATCGCGGCCTCCTCAGACCCGGCATGAAAGCCGATATCGTCGTCCTCGATCCCGACGCCATTGCCGACGTGGCGCGATTCGACAAGCCGCACCAATACTCCACCGGTGTTCGTGACGTCATCGTCAACGGAACGTTCGCACTGCGCAACGGCGTGGTGTCGGGCCAGCGCCCCGGGCGGGTGCTGTACGGGCCGGCGCATCGCCGCCAGCCTTAGTACTGCGTTTCACAATCACGGCAACGTATCGGCCGCCGATGCATCCTGGCTCGCTGCGTTGCTCCTCCCTCGAATATTGCCCGATATTCTCGGTCGTCGCGCCTTGCGATCCGGGCGCCTCGACGCCCGAATACGTCACCGCAATTGTGAAACGCAGTACTTAGAGCCTGCAGCACGACCCTCACCGACACGAACCGCTTCGGTGCGTCGCCCCTCTCGAATCGTTCGATTCGAGCGTGTCTTCGACGGATTACTGTGGCAGGGTGGTCGAGTGGACGGCGTGCCACGTTCGGAACCCGCTGCCAAGGCGTTTACCTGTCTGTAGCCGTACTTGTCAGGAGGACCGCGGGGACGACGGAGTGTCGTGCCGCGTCAGACGCCCGCAGCGTTCGCCACGCCGGTCCACTTGGTCGTTGAAAGCGGGAAGGTAGGCAGCGCCGTCAAATCGCCTCGGCGGAGAGCTGTGGGAGCACGAACCGATTCGTCCGGAGTGGCCGTGCCGTCTTCGACGGATCGGGCATCACGCTCAGGGAGACGCGAGGCGTCGAGAATGGGAGAAGCGCATGCCTGACGACTTCAATTCGACCGATCCCGACGGGTCGCTCTCCAGTAGCGACGTCGGCGAAGAAGCGGTGTTCGACGAGATCTCCACCGGCGACGAAGGGGAGGTCGGTCAGACCACCGAGACCGGTGTCGAACTCGTTCCGGGGTACGACCCGCCGGAGAGCGCGTCCAGATTCGCATCGGTGAGCGAGGAGGCCCTGTACCTCGATACCCAGTTCCCGGATGTCGGGGAGGCGTCGTTCGGTCCCCCGGAGCCGATCAGGGAATCGGTGATCGGTACCGACGACAGAGTGAGGATCTCGCCGGCCAACACGTACCCGTGGCGGGTCCACTGCTCATTGCAGATCACGGCCGCAGACGACTCGATGTGGATTGGTACCGGCTGGCTGGTCGGTCCCCGGCTGGTGGTCACCGCCGGCCACTGCATCTACATCAGGAGCAACATCCCCGCCCGTAACGGCTGGGTGAAGCGGGTGGTGGTGATGCCCGGCCGCGACGGCACGTCGCTGCCCTTCGGCTCGACCGTCAGCACGAACTTCCGCACCGTGAATGCATGGGCCAACAGCGGCAACCACGAGTACGACTACGGCGCCATCCTGCTCAACACACCCATCGGGAACGCCACCGGGTGGCTGGGCTACGGCAACTGGTCGAACCTCGACGGCGTCGTCGGCAACATCTCCGGCTACCCGGGTGACAAGCCGGCGGGGACCCAGTGGTACCACTCGCGGCCCATCACCTCAGCCACCGACCGCAAGGTGCACTACACGATCGACACTGCAGGCGGTCAGAGCGGATCGGCCGTGTACCGCGTCCTGAATGGCAACCGTTACGGGTTCGCCATCCACGCGTACGGAGGAGCGACGAGCAACTCGGGGACGCGGATCAACAGCGCCGTGTTGAACAACATCAACACCTGGAGACAGCAGTCGGGGTCGTGACCCCGACTGCGGACCGCCGGTGAGCGACGGCGGAGCGATCATCGAGGGTCGCGTCCATGGCACGGACGGCCGTGCGGTCGCCGCAGCGCGGATCATGCTGGCCGCGGCGCCGGTGCCTACACCCGATGTGGCCCTGCTCACCGACGAGCAGGGCCACTTCGCGCTGCACGTCCCGGTTCCGGGCCGCTACACGGTGGCCTGCCACGCCGACGACCGGGAACCGGTCATCGTCCATGTCGATGTTCCACCCGGCGCGGCGCTGGTCGAGATCGACGTCGAACTGACGACCGCCGACGACAGCTAGTGGGCCTCCGGCCCAGCGAGCACCTCCGCCCGCTTCCTGGCGCTCGTGACGTTCCCCGGCATCGACAACCACGTAATCGCAGCGTCAACCGCCCGCCATCGTCCGCAGCAACTGGCCGACGAGATAGGCGAGATACGTGCCCGTGGCGTAGCCCACCGATCCGAGCAGCACGCCGACAGGCGCGAGGCTTGGATGGAACGCCGCGGCGACAACGGGCGCCGACGCTGCCGCGCCGATGTTGCCTTGCGATCCGACGGCGACATAGAACAGCGGTGCGCGGACGAGCCTGGCGGCGCCCCACAGCACGAGGATGTGCACGCTCATCCAGATGAGGCCGAGCAGGAACAACCACGGCCGATCGAACAACGCCATCAGGTCCATCTGCATGCCGATGCTCGCAATGAGGAAGTAGAGAAACAGCGAGCCGATTCGCGATGCACCGGCGCCTTCGAGCAGCCGCGCCGGCGTGAAGCTCATGCCAATGCCCATCGCCGTCGCCGCGAGGACCATCCAGACGAACGGCGACGTCAGACTGAGCTGCGCCGCCCACGGCACGTTGGCGGAGAACCAGGCCGCCGTGGGCGTGGCGAACGCGTGCGCGAGGCCGACCGTGCCAAGAGCCACGCCGACAATCACCATCAGGTCCGTCAGCGTCGGGATACGTGCGTGCTGCGCGTGGAACGCGGCGACGCGCGCCTGGATCTCGTCGATCGCACTGGTGTCGGCGCCGCTGCGCCTGTCCATCTGCGCGGCCCGGCCCGCCAGGAACAGCAGCGTCGCCATCCACAGGCTGGCGACCGCGACATCGACCACCGCGAACTGTCCGAACGTCGTGGCGTCGACCTCGAAGATCTCGCGCATGGCGACCATATTGGCGCCGCCCCCAATCCAGCTCCCCGCGAGGGCCGCCATGCCCGCCCAGGTGTCGCCGGCCACGGTGTCGGGGTGAATCACCCGCATCGCGAGAAACGAGATCGGTGCGCCAAGCATCACGCCAAGCGTGCCGGCGCAGAAGACGAAGAGCAGCCGCGGTCCGAGCTTGAGCATGCTGGGAAGATCGATCGACAGCGTCAGCAGCACGAGGGCGGCCGGCAGCAGGACGTCGCGCGCCACGGGGTTGTAGAGGGTCGTCGTCTGGCCGTCGATGAGGCCGAGGGTGTTGTACAGCGCGGGGACGAAGTAACAGAGCAGCAGCGCCGGAACGTAGCGATAGAATCGTGCCCAGAACGGCGTCGGTCCGCTCGACGTCCAGAAGATGAGCGCCAGCGTCGCCGCGATCAGCCCCAGAAGGACGATGTCGTTGGTGATGATGGGGCCTGATTCCATGCGCGGATAGTACAGTGCCGGGCACGCGGCTACACGCGTCCCCGGTAGGGACGCCTCTCTGAAGCGTCCGCTGTGACCTCCAGGGCGTCCCTCGCTCGTTCGCCACGAGCGTTGTGCTACCTTCTTGCAGCTCTACTGTATCCACGAGAGAAGACGTCCAGGGTGCGGCCGCCGGACGGGCAGGTCGCAAGGCCGTCATTGCCGAGGTCGAACATGGCCATCAGGGACTACCGACGCTGTCAGCGTCTCGTTGCGCGAGGGGCCGCCCTCGCGGGGGCTGCAGCCATCTGCGTGCTTGCCTGGGTGAGCGCGGCGGGGATCGCCGTCGCCCAGCCCACCTACCGTGTGGTCGAGATTTCCAACGCGACCACGAATTCCTACGGCACCGCACTCGACATCGACCCCACCGGGACGTATGTCACGGGGGACACTGCACCCCCTACGGGAGGGGAGCGGGTTGCGTTCTTGTGGAGCGGCGGCCCGCCGGTACTCCTCAGCACGCCGGCCGGCTTGAGGAGCATAGGCTACGGCGTCAACTCCTCCGGGCAGGTCGTCGGTTTCGGCTATGCCGGGTATCCCTCGACAGGCTCGCAGATCCCGTACATGTGGAGTGGCGGCACGCCGACGCCACTCCAGTCGTCCGTCAGGGGTGCAGTGGCCGCCGCTGTTGCCTTGTCGATCAACGCTGCCGGGCAGATCGTCGGTGCAAGTCTCGGCTGGGGCTACGCGGTGATGTGGGCAGCGGGGGCATCCGCGGTGACGGTCCTTCCTGACCCCCCCGATATCTGGAGTGATACGGAAGCCAGGGCGATCAACGCCGCTGGCGACGTGGTCGGCACCTCCAAGGTCTTTCCCTGCGCGACAGGCAATGGTATCTGCGCTCGGGCAACTCTCTGGTCGAATGGGAACGTGACCACCCTCGAGCCGCCGACTGGCTACGTGCATTCGTACGCCTACGACATCAACGCCACCGGACAGATTGTCGGCGAGGCTACTGTCCGCGGAACCGATGGGCGCGTGCGTGTGCCGGTGCTGTGGTCAGGCGGAACGGCTACTGTGCTGAGCCAGAACGACCGGATGTTCGCCAAGGGTATCAACGCCTCTGGCCAGATCGTCGGTGTACGCGACTACAAGGGCTTCCTGTGGCTAGGCGGCGTGACGTTCGACCTCGCAGCTCTGCTGGAGACCTCCGGCGTCGCGACCAGCATTGAAGAGGCGAACGCCATCAGCGACGACGGCAAGATCGCGGTGCGCGCGTGTATTTCGAGCCCTGAGAGTCGCTGCTTTGCGGCTGTGTTGGTGCCCCTGCCGCCCGCCCCGCCGGTGCCGGCGTACACCCGCTATCTCGCCGAAGGGGCCACCAGTGACTTCTTCGACACGCAGATTGCCCTCCTCAATCCCGGCACGGCCAACGCGTCGGCCACCTTGCAGTACCTGCCGGCCAGTGGCGCTCCGATCACGCAGGCGGTCACCGTACCGGCGCGGACACGCCTGACCATCAACCCCAAGCTGGTGCCCGGGCTTGCGAGAGCGGAGTTCTCGACAGTGGTGCAGTCCAGCCAGGAGTTGGTGGTCGATCGCACCATGAGCTGGGACGCGACCGGCTATGGCTCGCACAGCGAGACCGCGGTGCGATCACCGGCGACGACGTGGTACCTGGCTGAAGGTGCGACCATTGGCGGCTTCTCGCTGTTCTACCTGCTGCAGAATCCCGCGGCTACCGATTCCACGGTGGAGGTCCGCTACCTGCGCACGGCCGGTGTCCCGCTGACCAAGAGGTACGTGCTGCCGGCGCGTTCGCGGACCAACATCTGGGTCAACCAGGAAGAGTTCCCGGGCCTGGGCAAGGCCCTGGCCAATGCCGAGATCAGCGCGGTCATCGAGTCGCTCGACGGCACGCCGATCATCGTCGAGCGGGCGATGTACCGCTCCAACCAGGGGCGGGTGTTCAACGCCGGACATGAGAGCACGGGCGTCAGCACCCCCGCGACCGACTGGTTTCTGGCCGAAGGCGCCACCGGCGACTTCTTCGACATGTTCGTGCTCATCGCCAATCCGACCGGGACGGATGCCGATGTCACGGTGACGTATCTGACGGTCGACGGGACCACGTATAGCCGGAACCTGGTGGCGCCGGCCAGCTCGCGCTCCGGCATCTGGGTCGATCAGGAGCAGTTCCCCGGTGTGCCCGGCACGCCACTCGCCAACGCGGCGGTGTCGACGACGGTGCAGTCGACCAACGAAGTACCCCTGGTGGTCGAGCGGGCCATGTGGTGGCCCGGCGACAGCAGCACCTGGCACGAGGCGCACAATTCGGCCGGCGCGACAGCGACGGGCACGCGGTGGGCCGTAGCCGAAGGCGAGGTCGGTGGTGCCAGGGCGCACGAAACCTACCTGCTGATCGCCAACACCTCGGCGTTTGCCGGCACCGCGACGGTCACGCTGCTGTTCGAGGACGGCACGTCGGCCGTCAAGACGTACCCGTTGCCCCCCGCCTCACGCACGAACGTGGCGGTCGGACCGGCCTTTGGCCCGACGGTGACGGGCAAGCGCTTCGGCGCCGTGATCGAGTCGACCGGCACGACGCCGGCGCAGATCGTCGTCGAGCGCGCGATGTACTCGAGTAGCTTTGCCGCCGGCACCAGTGCGCTCGCAACGAAGCTGCAGTAAGTAGGGCGCGTTCCGCCAGGCAGCCTGCAGCGTGTCCTCGCCATACCCCGCCATGCGCAACGACGTCATCTACGCCCTGCGGCTGATTCGGCGCACGCCCGTGCTCTCGGGCGTGGCCATCGGCGCGCTCGGCCTGGGTATCGGCGTGACCACCGCGCTGTTCTCCGTCGTGCAGGCCGTGCTCCTGCGGCCCCTCCCGTACGCCGAGCCAGACCGCGTGGTCGTGATCGCGGCACACGACGAGCGGCGGCCGGCCCGCGACCGTGGCGCGTTCTACGACGTGCTGTCCGGCGGCGATGCCATGGCCGTGGCGGAGCTGACCGACGTCTTCTCCGGCGTGTCGATCGTGGAACTCTGGACGATAAGCTGGAGCCCGCAGTTCGCGTTGAGCGGGCCGACCGACGCCGAGCGTGTCCACGGCGCCGTCGTGGACACGGCGTTCTTCGATGTGCTCGGCGTGCCGGCCGCTGTTGGCCGCACGTTCCAGGACGGCGTCGCGGACGACAACGGGCTCGTGATCAGTGACGGCCTGTGGCGCCGCCAGTTCAACGCGGACCCCGGAGCGATCGGCCAGACGCTCATGCTGAACGGCGAGCCGCACGTAGTCCTCGGCGTGCTGCCGCGCGCGGTGCGCTTCACGTACCCGCTCGACACCGACGTGTTCACGCTGCGGCCTCCAGGGCCCATCGACCCCGGGAACATGGCATTTCAAGTCGTCGCCCGTCTGGCGCCTGGCGTGTCTGCCGAGAGCGCCACGGCCTCACTGACCAGGATCCCAAGTCGCGCAGGCATGCTGGTTGCGCGACCGCTCCACGATCGTCTGACGGACACGAAGGCCGCCGGCATCTGGATGGTGACGAGCGCCGCCGCGGTGCTCTGCATCACGGCGTGCGCCAATGCCGCGCTCCTGCTGCTGACGCGCACCATGCGCCGCATGCGCGACATCGGCGTCCGGATGGCGCTCGGGGCCGGGCGCGCCCGGCTGTTCCGGCAAGCCGTCGTCGAGAGCCTCGCCGTTGGCACGCTCGGCACCGCGCTCGGCGTCGGGGCCGCGTGGGCGCTGCACCCGTTGATCATCTGGCTGGCGCCACCGGAGATCCCGCGCATCGACGAGATGACGCTGAACGCCGGCGTCATGGCCTTCGCTACGCTCGCGGGCCTGCTCTGCGCGCTCGCAGCCGGCCTGGCGTCGTACCGTGTGATGACCTCGTCCGACGGCGCGGTGACGGTCGGCCAACTCGGACTCACCGCGACGACAGGGCGCCGGGTCACGGGCTGGCGGCGAACGCTCCTCGCAGGACAGACAGCAATGCTCGTCGTCCTGCTGAGCGCGGCGAGCCTGTTGCTCCACAGCTTCTGGAACGTGTGGACGATCGACCTCGGCTTCGTCCCCGAGCAGGTCACGGCGTTCCAGTTGACGGGCGCGCGTATCGACCCGGACGCCGATCGGCTCGAGCCGTACAGGCGGCTGGCGCGTACCGTCGCAGAACTGCGCGACACGCTCGCCGGGGCGCCGGGGATCGCGGCAGCGGCCATCGGCTCCGGCGTGCCGCTCGTCAGCGCTCCCGGCTTCGCGTCCGTTCCGCAGTCACGGACCGTCGACGTGAGCCACCAGCCGCGCGTGTCGGTGTTGATCCGGTGGATCGACGAGACCTACCTCGGGCTGATGGGCATGCGCGTGCTCGAAGGCCGCGCCTTCGCTCGCGACGACATGGTCGAGGAGCCGCGCGTCGTGCTCGTGTCCGCAGACCTGGCCCGCCAACTGTTCCCGGGCGACTCCGCCGTGGGGCGCACGTTCCACTGGGGAGCGGCGTACGAGATCGTCGGCGTCGTCGGGGACGTTCGGTGGGAGCGGCCCGAGGAACTCGGCCAGCCTGCGTTCTACCTGCCGATGTCGCACACCGCCGGAGGTCCGTACCAGCTCGTGGTGCGTTCCTCGCTGCCACCAGCCACGGTGACGACGATGGTCCGCGACACGCTGCGCCGCATCGACCCGCTCCAACCCATCGACAAGGTGACGACGATGGACGCGGTGGTGGCTGACGCGACGGTCGAACGCCGGTTCCACGCGCTGGCGACGGGTGGCTTCGGCGTGCTCGCGCTGCTGCTCGGGGCGATCGGCATCTTCGGCGGCGTGGCGGCATCGGTTGCCGAGCGCTTACGAGAGATCGGCATCCGCCTCGCACTTGGCGCAACGCCCACGCGCGTGCGCTGGTTCGCGATGCGTCACAGCCTGCTGCCCGTGGGCATCGGGCTCGTCTGCGGCGGCCTCGGCGCGCTGTGGACGACGCGGCTGCTCCAGAGCTTCCTCCACGAGCTGTCGGCCACCGACTCGCGTACGCTCGGCGCCATCGCCGCGGTCATCATCGGCGTCGCCCTCGCGGCGTCGTGGTTCCCCGCCCGGCGCGCGGTGCGTACCGACCCGGCCGCAGTCCTGCGCCAGGAGTAGGCGAGGACCGCGGTCACACTCGCGGAGTTGTCGGTCGGCCCTCCGGTTGCATCAACCGACGAGGACCGCGCGGCTCACGGGGAGACGGGGTTTCACGCGGAGGCGCGGAGCCGGCCGGCGTCTGTTGACGGTCAGTTCCAGGCCAGGCAAGCCTGGCCCCCACACCTGTGTCGCACGTCCGCCTCGCGCTCGCGCGATTCTGTCGCTCACGCGGCATTCGAGACGCGCCGTCGGCGCGGCTCACGCCACACCTCCTCCGGTGACGGGCCGGACGGTCTCGTCGAGCGAGGCGCGTGTCATGGTGGGCACCAGCAGGTGGATGACGCCGAGCGACAGCAGGTACATGGTTCCGGCCACGACGAAGATCGGCAGGTAGTTGTCGTTGGACGCATCGAGCCACACGCCGACGGCAATCTGCATGATCGCGCCCCCGCACGCCCCCATCATGCCGCCGAACCCGATGACGCTGGCCACGGTTTGCCTGGGGAACATGTCGCTCACCAGCGTGTACACGTTGGCGCTCCAGGCCTGGTGCCCGGAGGCCCCGATGCTGATGAGCGCCACGGCGACCCAGAGATTGCTGACCTGCGCGGCGAACATGATGGGCGTGACGCTCACGGCGAAGAAGAGCATCGTGAGCTTGCGCGCGCGGTTCACGGTGTAGCCCCGCTGAATCAGCTTGGAGCTGACGTATCCGCCGAGCACGCTGCCGACGTCGGCCACCAGATAGATCGTGACCAGCGGCAGCATCGCGCCGCGGATGTCCACGTTGTGGGCCTTGATGAGGAAGTCGGGCAGCCAGGTGAGGTACAGCCACCAGACGGGATCGGTCATGAACTTGGCGACCGCGTACGCCCACACCTGACGGCGCGGGTTGAGGACGATGGCCACGCCCAGCCCCAGGACAAAGGCCAGGAGCGCCATGAGCCTGGCCCCGAAGAAGGTCGCAGCGACGGTCCCTCCGACGAAGCAGACCGCCGCGACGATGCCGGCCAACGCCAGGCCGGGCACCTTGACGGCGGTGCCATCCGGCGGGTCGCTCTCGATGAGCGCCAGCTCCGCCGCGTTCACGCGTGGATGCAGACGCGGTGCGCGATACTGCCACCACCACACGCCGAGCCAGAGGAAGCCCACGGCGCCCGTGCCGATGAACGCCCAGTACCACCCATACTGCAGCGCGATGATCGGCACGATGATGGGCGTCATCAGCGCGCCGACGTTGGTGCCGGCGTTGAACACGCCCGTGGCGAACGCCCGCTCGCGCTGGGGGAACCACTCGGCGATGGTGCGGACGGCCCCGGGGAAGATGGCGGCCTCGCCGAGCCCCAACAAGGCGCGGCAGAGTGCGAAGCCCGCGACCGATGCGGCCATGGTCCACCCGAGCGCGCCGGCGGCGGGCGCGAGGACCCCGCCGATGACCACCGCCTCGGCGTGCAGCATCGCGGCCACGCTCCACAGGATGATGGCCAGCGCCAGGCCGCGGCGGGTCCCGATCCGGTCGATGAGCCAGCCTGAGGCCAGCATGCCGACCATGTAGGCGACCTGGAAGAAGAAGTTGATGTAGCCGAACTCGGTGTTGGACCAGCCGAACTCCTCGGTGAGCGGCTGCTTGAGCACCGCCAGGACGTTGCGGTCGATGTAGTTGATGGTGGCCGCGAAGAACAGCAGCGCACAGATGACCCAGCGGATGCGTGTGGGCGTGCTGGTGGACGATCCTGGGCGGTCGCGTGGGGCGTGGAGGTCTGGAGAAGGCATGGGCTCGCGACGAGTCTACACCTGCTGACTCACGCCGCCGGCGATGACCCCGTCGTCCACCAGCAAAATCTCCTGGCGCGATCGCACATCGCCCGCCACATCTTCCTGTTGCGTTGCGCCCAGGCCGTCCATCTCGGCGAAGGGATCCGGCCCCTTACCCGTTGCGCAGCGCTTCCATCGGCGACACGCGCGAGGCGCGGAGGGCCGGCAGGTAGCCGGCGACGACCGCCACGCCGACGAGCACAGCCGCCGTCAGCGCGAACGTGGTGGCGTCGGTGGCCGACGTGCCGAACAGGAGCGCCGTCATCAGCCGCGTCACGACGAACGACGCGAGCGCGCCAACGGCGATGCCGACGGCTGCCACCACGAGCGTGTTGCGAATGACGCCCTGGCGGATGTCGCCCGCGGTCGCGCCGAGCGCCATGCGCACGCCGAACTCCTGCACACGCTCGCTCACACCGTACGAGACAGTGCTGTAGATCCCGAGGCACGCCAGCGCGAGCGCGACGAGCGAGAAGGTGCCGAGCAGCAGCACGAGGAACCGGCGCGGCGAGATGGCGCGCTCGACGAACGTGTCGAGCGACCGCACGTCAGTGGCCGACAGCGTGGAGTCGAACTCGCCGAGCGTTCGGCGCACGGCCGCGGCGACCGTCGCCGGCGGCAGCGACGAGCGAAGCACGAGGTCCAGGCCCACGGAGTCCGCGACCTGCGCGTACGAGAAATACATCTGATGCGCGCCGCCTTCCTCCACGCTCGTCTGCCGGACGTCGGTCGCGACGCCGATCACCGTACGCTCGGCGTTGGCGGCCTGTGCCGTGCGTCCCACGGCATCCAGTCCCGGCCAGAGCTTCCGGGCGAGGCTCTCGCTCACGATCACCACGGGCTGGGCGTCGGGCAGGTCGCGTTCGGCGAAGTCGCGGCCGCGGACCGCAATCCCCATCGCCTCGAAGTACCCCGGCCCGGTGATGTAGACGAAGGGCAAGGGTGCTTCACCCGGTGGGAAGTCCACACCCGCGACCCCGATACCCCACAAGCGGTTTCTGTCGAGCGGCAGCGCATCGGTCAGGCCGACCGCCTCGATGCCAGGCAGCACCGCAACGCGCCTGGCGACCTCGCCGTAGAGGACACGGCGTGCGTCGCGGTCGAGTTGGCTGCTCGTGTTCACGCGCATCGCCATCGCGTGCGACGGCGCGAAGCCGAGATCGACGGCCTGCACCTCCAGGAAGCTGCGCAGCAGGAGACCCGCGCCGACGAGCAGCACACACGCCACCGCGATCTGCGCGGTCACCAGCGCCGACCGCAGCCGCGTGTGGCCCCGGCCCTGCGTCGATCCGCGCGCCTGGTCGCGCAGCGCCCGTTGTGGATCGCCGTTCGCGACGCGCATCGCCGGAAGGATCCCGAAGAGCACGCTGGCTACCACGGCCACACCCACGGTGAAGCACAGCGCCGTGGTGTCCACTTCCGCGCGGTACAGCAGCGGGACGCTCAGCGTCGTGCTCGACTTGACCGCAGCCACGATCCAGTACGCCAGTGGCACACCGACCGCCGCGCCGGCGATCGACAGCACCGCGCTCTCCGTGAGGAACTGACGGACGACCCGTGCACGCCCGGCGCCGATGGCCAGCCGCACGGCGATCTCCTTGCCGCGACTGGCCGTGCGTGCGAGCAGCAGTCCCGAGAGATTCGCGCAGACGATGAGCAGCACGAGACCCACCGCGCCCCACAGCACCGCCAGCGACCGCACGACGCGGCCGTTCACGTACGTCGACAGTGCGGTGAGCCTGACGCTCCGCGTGCCCCAGTCCTGGTGCTCGGCGTTGAGGCGCGGCATCAGCTCGGCGAACTCGGCGCGCGCCGCCTCGAGCGACACGCCGGGCTTCAGGCGTCCGACGACCGACAACACGTTGCCGGAGGTGCGAATCTCGTCGAAACCGGCCGGCACGAAGATGTCCACGTGCGTGCCCGGCAGGAACACGGATGCGAAGTCGAAGGTCGCGGGCAGCACGCCAGCGATAGTGACGGGCTCCTCGCTGATCGTGATCGTCTGACCGACGATCGCGGGATCCGCGGCGAAGACGCGCCGCCACACGCCGTGTGTGAGCAGCGCGGCGCGCGGCGCATTCAGGGTGCTCGTCGTCAGCTCCTCCGAGGTGAACGTCCGGCCGAGCGCGGGCTGTACGCCGAGCAACTCGAAGAAGCGAGGTCCGACCGGCACGCCGACGAGGCGCGCGGCATCACCGTGGCTCGTCATCGTGTAGCTGACGTAGCCGAAGAACGCGAAGTACCCGGCCATGTCCTCGAATGAGGCGCTGTTGCGGCGCATCTCCTCGAACACGCGGATCGGGTACGTCCGCGCGCTCATTCCCTCGTTGTCCGTGTCGGGCGCGATCCAGACGAGGCGCTCCGGATCGACGAACGGCACAGGACGAAGCACGACGGCATTGACGATGCTGAAGACGGCGGTGTTGGCGCCGATGCCGATGGCGAGAATGGCCACGACGACGATCGTGAACGCGGGCGTGTGCCACAGGCCGCGCAGGGCGTAGCGCACGTCGGCGATCGTCGTCTCGAGCCACGGCAGCGCACGGGCGTCACGATGCCGCTCGCGTGCGGCCGAGACGCCGCCGAGCTGCAGCTTCGCGAGCCGGCGGGCTTCGTCCGGCGGAACGCCGCGCCGCTCGTGCTCTTCGGCCGCCAGCGCCAGATGCGTCTGCAGCTCGTCGTCCAGGTCGTGGTCGAGCGTGCGGCCGCGCAGCGACGCCAGCAGACGCCGCCAGGCCTCGCGCAAGGAGCCGCGCCTCACGACTGATCACCTGAGGCCGTGAGCACGCGGCCCATGACATCCGCAATGCGTTGCCAGTTGGCCGTTTCGGCGACGAGTTCGCGCTGCCCGCGGCGCGTGAGGCTGTAGAACTTCGCGCGGCGGTTGTGGTCGGACACGCCCCACGTGGCGTCGATCCAGCCGCGGTTCTGCAGCCGGACGAGCGCGGCGTAGATCGTGCCCTGGTTGAGCAGGATCGCGTTGCCGCTCACCTGTTCGATGCGGCGGGCGATGCCGTAGCCGTGCTGCGGGCCCATGGCGTGCAGAGTCTGGAGGACCATGAGGTCGAGGGTGCCCTGCAGGAGGTCGATCTTCGAGGCGTCGTGTGGCATCTCCACACGAGACTATACGCACTCATGTGCGGCGTCAACAGGAGTAGGGACACGAGGGCATGGGTGCCGACTCGAGACGCAGAGCGTCCGCCTTCGTCACGGCTTCCACCTCTGCTCTGCGAGCTACGGCGGACAGGCCGGCGGACACGCAGGGCGCAGGGCACCAGGTCACGCTACAATCGTTTCAGGCACCCGATTCATGGAAACCAGTCACCAGGACGAGATCGCCAACATCGTCGACGAGGTCAGGGCCTGGCCGCACAAGGATCGCCTGACCCTCGCCCACCTCATTCTGCGCGGCATTCATGCGCAGACGCGTGGACCGGCGCCGCGGCACACCGTCGATCGAGCGCTCGGAATCGCGAAGGGCACGTTGCCGCCTCCGGATGACGCGGCGGTTCGAACGTGGATTGATGAACACCGCATGAAGAAGTACGGGTAATGCGGCTTCTGCTGGATGCCAACGTCGTCCTGGACGTACTCCTCGATCGACAGCCCTTCGCAGCCGAAGCCCGCGAGGTGTGGGCCGCAGCCGACCGGGGCCTTATCGACGGCTGTATCGCAGCGTTCACGCTCCCAACCGTTCATTACATCTGTCGCAGGCAGGACAGCATTGGCGCTGCCGACCTCGCCGTGAAGTTCTGCCTGGCTGCATTCGATGTGGCTGCGTTGTATCCGGAGAGCATCGCCGCAGCACAGCGCATGCCCGGAAGGGACTTCGAGGACAACCTGCAGATCGCCTGTGCGTTGTCCGACTTCGCTGAGGGCATCGTCACCAGAAACCCGCAGGACTTCGCAGCGTCTCCGATCCGTGTCTACACGCCTGTGGAGTTGCTTGCGCTGCTGCGACGCTGACTGGTACGGTCTCGCCTGACTCCCGATGACGACGAGTTCGCGCTCGTTCACGATCGCGGACGGCGCGCGCAGGATGTGCTCGAGCGCCGCGCGGTTCGGCACCGGTGATCGACGGGCGGCACCAGACCTTCGCGAGGCACGGGCGCCGGCCCGTGTCAGGCGGCTCGAACGCGCCATCCCACCACACGGGGGGCGCGTCTCACCTCACGCGTCTTGCGTCGCACGGCACCGGTATACTGACGCAGCCGCGAGGACGATGCTGTCGCAAGACCACTGGACGGAGGCCAAGCGCCTCTATCACGACGCGCTGGCGCTCGACACGGGCGATCGGGACGCGTTCCTCCGCGCGGCCTGCGGCGACGACACGCGGCTGTTGACGGAAGTCTGCTCGCTGTTGGCGTGGAACGCCGACGCCGACGGATTCCTCGACACCCCGGTCGCGCGCCTCGGCGGGCTGGCGGATGCCTCGCGGCCGGCCTCCGTGCGCGGACTCGCCACGCTCGGGTCGCTCGCGCCATTCGTGGTCACAGCCGAGCGGGACAATGGCGACACGATCCTCACCGTGCGTGCGAGTGCGGGCACGGCGGAGGGCACGCTCCGGTTGCGGCAGGGCCGGCGCACGAGCGAGATCGAAGCGGCGTTCGTGCTGCCCTGAGTACGTGCAAGCGGCGCGCGGGACAGCGCGTCCGTCGACGGCGCGTGGGACAGGCACGTGGGACGCCGCTTGTGTCGGGGTCCGGTCGGGCGTAGCATCGGCGCATCGTGGACCCGCAGAGGCGAGCAGTGGCGTGTGTCGGCGCAGCACTGGGCTGGCTCGCTGCTGCTGTCCTCGTCGGTGCGTCGAGTGCAGCGTGCCACACGTCCTACACCTACAACGCCGTGAACCTCACGCCGGTGGTGACGTCTGCACAGGATCACTCGGCCAAGGAGTCGCTGCGCATCCTGGTGTTCGGCGATTCGGGGGCGGGCGACGCCACGCAGAAGAACGTGGCGGAGGGCATGAAGGCGGCCTGCGCCGACACGCCGTGCGACTTCGGGCTGCTGCTTGGCGACAACGTGTATCCCGCCGGCGTCGCGTCCGAGGACGACGAGGAGATCACACGTGTCTTCCACGACATCTACGACACCCTCGGGTTGGAACTCTGGATCGCCCCCGGCAACCACGACTGGTACAACGACAAGGCGCAGACGCTGCAGCCAGCCCTCGACCACACCACGCACACGACCAACGCCACCGGCACGTGGAAGATGCCGTTTGCCTACTTCCGTGTCCCGCACACGCCGCCGTGGTTCCATCTGTTCGCGCTCGACACCTCCGTGCTGTACGACCTCGTGAAGCGGCCCGGATCGCATGAGGCGGAGTTGCGCGCCGCCGCGGCACGGCAGCTCGATGCCGCGCGTGAGGCGCTGTGCAGGAGCACGGGATGGAAGGTGCTCTTCGGGCATCACTTCGTCTACTCCCGCGGCAGCGGGCACGGGAAGGACAGCGGAATCCTCGCACCGCAGCTCCATCCGCTCATCGGCGAGTGCGGCGTCCAGGTGTTCCTGGCTGGCCACGATCACCATCAGGAGCACCTCGTGGTGTCGTTCGACGACAACGGGCGCACCGTCGAGTACCACCAGGTCATTCAAGGCGCCGCGCACGAGACGAGACGGGTCGGGCGGGGCGATGTCGGCCCGGCGCGGCAGCGGTGGAGCGCCGCGAACCTTGGGTTCTCCCTGGTCGACGTCTCCGAGCATCGGCTGGTCGTTCGCTTCTACGTCTGCGAGACCGACGGCACCCGCTGCAAGCCGGCGCACGAAGCCATCCTTCCGTGAGCGGGCCGGCCACGCCCGGCGTGCCGCCCGTTCGGTGTGGACGTCTGGGCGCTGTGCACCGCCATTGGTTGGTCGGGTTCACGCGCGGCAAGTCGCGGCTGCGTCCTTCCTCTGCCCTCTATCGCACCTCCGCCAGCCGCTGCCGATAGACCTGCCGCGCGTGCTCGTACGCCTCGAGGGCGTCGTCACGCTCATCGGCGGCGATGAAGCGCTCCTTCTGGCTCCACGCCTGGTCCACCGCCTTCAGGCACCACTCGAGGCTCTCACGCGACGTCCGCACCGGCTGGTCGTCCACCACGACCCAGATCGGGTTGGTGTGCGCGGAATACGGCACGCGCAGCGTCACCCAACTGCTCCGATCGATCCGGACGGCGTCGAAGGTGATCGCGCGTGCGACGCCATTGGCCGGCAGCACCTGCTCGGCCACGGCATGTCCGTTGACGACGAGTTCGACCGTCACGGTGCGCGTGTCGCCGAGCCGCGCGCGCTCGATGTGCCAGTAGGGAGCCAGCCTGGCACGTGCCACGTCGCTTGGGGGGTAGGGAGCCAGCGCCGGATCCGGCTCCTCCGGCAGATACGCCGCGAACACGGCGGTCACGTCGACGGTGCCCGCCGCCTCCAGCCGTACCTCGCTGTCGCTGGTGCCCACCTCACGGCCGTTGATGGCGAAATCCATCAGGTGGCTGCGCCCATCCCCGACGTACGTCCGCCCGAGCCGGATGCCCTCGACCCAGTCGCGATAGGTCAATGTGCCCGGCACCTTCACGTACGAGCGGCCAAGCCCCACACGCTCGCCATAGATGCACGGAAAGTCGGTCTCGCCGCTGATCCGCTGGCGGAACCCCGCGTTCAGCGTGTGGTACCACATGTTCAACTCCCAGTTCCACGGCGTGTCCACGGTGGACATGAAGTCGACGGCGGGCACGAGCGCGCCGTCGGGCCCGGGCACGTCGTGGGTGATCTGCACGATGTATTCGTTCGCGCCGATGCCGTCGAACGGTGGAACCTCGTTCGATGGCAGCTCGTTCGTGCTCAGCTGGAGTCCCCAGCCCGAGTGCGCCGGTCCGGTCACCGCACCCTGGGCCTTCGCCCAGCGCAGCGTGTTCAGTCCCAGCGTCGGCCAGTGCCCGGTCGAATCGCCTCCCGGATACATCTGGTCCCGAAGCCCCAGCAGCACCAGGTGCCCCGTGCGCTCCGAGCCGAAGCCCGACACCTCCACGTCGTACCGCAGCAGGTATGGGTACTTCGACACGTCGTCTTCGCGTCCGGTGAAGAACTGCTTCTGGTAGTCGAACCCGGGCCCCCACGTCAGGTTCGCGCCGATCTTGAGGTCTTCGCCCTGGATGTGGCGCGCCATCGCCTCGGGATGCACGCCTTCCGACGGACTGGTGTAGTGCAGGCAGCCGGCAGCGTGGATGTGGTGATCGCCCGACCACCAGGACCGTGTCGACGGATCCACCCAGCGCCGCAGGTCGACGCGCACGGTCATCGGCTCGTCGCCAACCACCACCTGCCGCGTCTGCTTCACGTACTCGGGTCCGCGGCTGATCTCGAACGTATAGCGTCCAGCCGGCAGCCGTACGCCCTCGCCCTCGCCGCGGTACACCTGCGGATGAAACGCGAAGTCGGGCTCCAGCCGCTTGGCGCGGGAGGGATACACGCGGTCCTGTTCGTCGGTGATGACAAAGGCCGCCATGGCCGGCTCGCCGTGCTCGTCGCGCACCTCGAAGGTCACCGCTGTCGCGGGCTTCGCCTCGAACGTCACCGTCACGTCGTTGCGGAACCCGATGTCCTGCGAGCCCTGCCCGACGTCCATCGCCATGACCGCCGCCCGCTGGCCCGCGTCGCGCGAGTAGATCTGCACGATCCGGTACTCGAGCGCCACGCCGGACAACGTCGGTTCCATCGGCCGGCCGTCGAACATCTGCAGGTCCATCCAGCGGTCGCGCACCTGGTCCCGCTGCACGTTCTGCACGCGCGGCAGGTCTGGTCGCAGGGAGCGCAGCGCCTGCGAATCGTGTACCGGCAGCGCCTGCGGGCTGCTGGCGCGCAATGGCGCCGTCACGCCGGCTTCGTTGTCCACCTTCACCAGGAACTGCGTCCACCCGTGCTCCACCAGCACTGGAGCTGCGGGGCCGCGGTCCACCTTCACGCGCGACTCGGGGTTGATGTGCACGCGCAGCAGGCACAGGGGATCCAGCACCTCCTGGATCAGCCGCACGGCCTCCTGCTCGTCGTCCATCCGCGACGCCCGATCGAGCTGACGCGTGCCCTCGTCGCCGAGCGGGATGCCGAGGTAGTCCATCGCGTCGACCAACCGCTGGACGTGTACCGCCAGCGGCTGCAGCGCTGCGCTCGACACGAGCGGGACCTCGTTCGCGTGCGCCGGCCCCGCGCCGACCGCCATCGCCAACACCGCCGACCAGATCGGGGAACGCCAATTGCGCCGATGCATCATGGGACACGCTCCAGATGTGTGGTGACACGCCAGCCGGTCGATGTGCCGTACGCCAGATTCGCACATCCTGCCTGGGCTTGCCACGGGCCAGAACTGACCTCATGCTTCATGCCTCATGCTTCATGCCTCATGTCTGATGCATGGGCGTCTGGGCGCTGCGTGATGCCGAACGCAGAATGCAGAGGCCCTTCGGGGCGGCGAGACGGTGGACAGGAGACGGTAGACGGAGAGCGTCGTCTCAGGCCGGGAGGAACAGGGGGAGGACTCAGGCCGTGTCAGGAGGAAGACCTCGGCCTCCGACTGGTAGCAAAATGCTACCATCCTAGCTCGACGCCTCACGATGGGATGTCAGCGTGGCAGCTCGTACGACACAGGCGCACCGGTCCAGGTGCGTCGACAGTGTCCGCGCTTCGACGGGGCTGGCTCGACGGAGTGCGCGGCTGCTCGAGAGACAGGGACTTGCGGTTGCCGGTACGATCGTTCATCAACGAGGTCGTTTGGTGAGCACCGGTTCCGCAACGCCCTGAACGCCGACCAGCCCGAGCACAGTTGTCAGCGCGATCTGCGCCCCTTCCCAGGCGTTCGTCGGGTCCCACCATTCATCGCGCGTGTGAAAACCGCTGGCGCGTCTGTGTGAACGCCGGCGGCTGACTTCCCGAGACAGCAAGCACGGCCACCGCGACCGCGAGCTTCGAGGACGAGAACATTGGGCGCATCTGCTGGATTCTATGGGGATGTTTGACCCCGCCAATGCTTCCTTCTATCGTCTGGAGTCGCGCCTGCACCTGTGCGCCGCCCGCCAGGGCCATACAGCTCCATGATAGCCTTCATACAGACGGAGACTTCAGATGCCGAAGGGACCCTCCTCTCGAGCCACCGGTGCCAAGCGCACCAGCGCGTCGCCGCCCCGCTCCCGCCGGACGGGATGGGTCCGTAAGAACGTCGCCATGGATCAGCGGAAGCTCGACGCCGCACGACGGGTGCTCGGCGTCGCGACCGAGACCGAAGCCATCGATCTCGCGCTCGACTTCGTGGCCTTCCGGCAGGAACTCGGGGAGGGCATCAGGGCGATGCGTCGCGCTGGCGGCATCGACGATGTCTTCGAGGGGCGATGACCGATGGTCAAGTACGCGTTCGACACGAACGTGTTCATCGACGCCTTCCGGGATCCCGCTGCCGAGGCAGCCATGCTGGCGTTTCTCGAACGCGCACTGCCGTTCACGTTCCTGAGCGCCGTCGTCATGCAGGAACTCGCGGCCGGGGCCCGCACACCGAAGCACGTGCGCACGCTGGAGCAGTCGGTCTTCCACCCCTTCGAGCGGCGTGGCCGAGTGTTCGCGCCGTCATCAGGGGCCTTCGTCGCGAGTGGGCGCCTGCTGGCCTCGGTCGCAGCTCGCGAAGGGTGGGGGCCGATCCACGCGAAGCCGTCGCTCCTGAACGACGCGCTGATCGCTGCTTCCTGCCGAGAGCGTGGCGTGACGTTGATCACGCGTGACCGAGACTACGCACGATTTCAGCCGTTCCTGAAGAAGTGGCGCACGGCCGCACCGTGGCCGGCCGTCGAGGTCGCACGCGCGAGACGCCAGCGCACGATCGTCCGGCACTGAGCCGAACTGTCGCACTGGCCGTTGCCATCGGGCGCATCCGCGACGCCGTACAGGCCCATGGCCCGACGGCAGACAGCGCTCGGCGGAGCGGGTCGACGTCGTTCTCACGCGGCCGCGCTATCTCGCGTCATCGCTCGCGCCGTAGATCGAGGCCGCGAAGGGGCCGGTCTGGTGTCTTCCTGATGTACGACAATGTGCAGACATGAAGACCACTCTCACCGTCAGGCTCGATGAGCGCCGGGCCAGGCGCGTGGCTGACGCGGACGGGCGCCTCAGGAAGTCGGCGTCCGATCTCGTGCTGGAAGGAGCGCCTGGATGCCGGACCCACCGGTTCGCGAACCGTCGCGCGTTCCACCTGGTGCGGCATCTTCCGTGAGATCGACGAACATGCTCCGAGCCGTGGCTTTCGTCGCGGTGTCGTGCGCCGCCTGCGCCTCGGCACCCGAACCGCGCGTCATCGCTCCGGGAACGCCCGTCACTGCCTTCAGGAGCGTCACGGTCATCACCGAATACGGCGGCCCGCGGCTCGACGGCCACACCGTTGCCGTACGGGACGATCGCATCATCGCCGTGACGCCAGACGCTGGCGTCGTGCTGCCGGAGGATGCGCGAGTCATCGAGGGTGGGGGGCGGTGGCTTGCACCTGGCATCGCCGACATGCACGTGCACTACGCGCAGCCGGACGCCGGCCCGCTGCTGCTCGCCAACAGCATCACGACCGTCCGCAATCCTTCGGGTGGAGACGAGGTGCTCGCGCTGATGGCCGACGTCGCTGCCGGTGGTACGCCTGGACCGTTCATGTATGCCAGCGGCCAGTTGATGGATGGTCCGGGCTCATCCTGGGGACCCGAGGTTGCGATCCAGACAGTGGATGGCGTGCGTGCGCGCGTGGGCGCCGATGCCGCGGCCGGCTACATCGCGGTCAAGCTCTACAACCTGCTCAGGCCGGAGCAGTTCACCGCCGCCGTGGAAGAAGCGTGCACCCACCAGCTGCAGGTGTACGTCCACGTCCCGTATGCCATGACCCTGGCGCAGGTGATGGCCTTGCGCGTGGACGCCATCGAGCACCTTGATGGCTTCGACCGCGCTCTCGGCGGCGCTGGCTACTCGGCGGCGCAGCGCTGGGCCAGCGCGCCCGCCGACCGATACGTGTCGCTGGCGGCCGCTGTGCAGGCCAGCGGTGTCTGGAACGCCCCCACGCTCATCGTCTCGCTCGCTCCCGCGCGCGCCGGAGTGGATCTGACCACCGCGGATGCGGCGCCAGAGATGCGTTATGCCGGCGCAGACCTGCTGGACTTCTGGCACGGGTATGCACGCGTCCTGCCGCCAGGCGTCGACGCCGCCATGCGCTACACCACCGTGCAGCAGGGGCACGCCAACCGCGTCGCGATGTTGAGCGCCCTGCGGGAGGCTGGCGCCCCGGTGCTCATCGGCACCGACGCACCGAACCCGTACGTCATGTACGGGTTCGCCATCCACGAGGAGTTCGGGTTCTTCCGCGAGGCCGGCTACTCCAATACCGACGTCCTGCGCATCGCCACGCGCGACGCCGCCCGCTTTCTCGGCAGGACGCGCGAGTTCGGCGTCGTCGGTGAAGGCGCGCGAGCCGATCTGCTGCTGCTGGCAGACGATCCCGAGACGGACCTGGCCGTGCTGCGCGCGCCGGCCGGCGTGATGGCGGCTGGCCGCTGGTACGACGCCGAGACCCTGCGTGGCCTGCTCGACGGTGTTGCCGCACGCGCCGCCATATCGAGGTCGGCAGACCTGCCGTGAGCGCCGCTGCCGACGCGCGCGAACTCCGCACGATCTGGCGGTACCCAGACGGCAAGGCGACTCCCGCTACGGCGGCGTTCAACGTGTCGAGCGGGGCGGCTACGACGATTCATCGGCGGTCCCGATGGTGACGCTCCGGCGCATCGCCCGAGTCGCGTGCGTGCCTCCTCGAGCCCACACGGCGGGGACCGAGCCGCTCGTCCTTTCGGCAGGGGAGGGGCGCCGGTTCCTGGAGGACGCCGACGAGGCTACCTTCAAGGGCCGCGCCGACCGGCGGTGCGGCGGGCATCGGGCTCGGCACCTGCGTCGGCCAGATCCCTGGACGAGCCGCGCTGGAGGCAGACTCAGCCGCTTTGCGATGCCTGGCGTCAGCGTGAGGCCAGGGCCGACAACCGCGCTGGGCACGGCGCGGGCAGGAGCCCGTGTGGCGGCGACAGTCGGCGTAGGGGCCTGGCCTGCTCAGGCCCTGGTCGACCGGAAACCGTGCTATAGGCGGCGACGCTGCCGGGCTTCGAGGAACGCGATGTCTTCGGCATCGCCGGGGGCCGACCGCTCGGCCCTGGCGATCCGCTTGAGGCGCAGCAGGTCCTCCTCGGAGGCGACGTCGAAGGTGTACGCCCTGACCTTGGTGGGCGTCGCCTGCCCGGCGAGCGTCATGGCGGGGATCGGAAAGTCGAACAGCAGGTCGATGCGGAGGCCAGACGTCGCATTGAAGAAGTACGCACTGACTGGTGCGTCGATGCGAAGCCGCGCGGCCGCCACGTTGCGGTTGGAGATCGTCGAGCTCACATCTCCCGCCTCGCTCAGGTGTCGAGATGACTCGTGGGGTCGGTCATTCAGGCTCTCGTGGGGTAGAGCCCCGGCAGCGGACCGGCGCACGTACGCAGGCGCCTGACCGTGATCGGCCGCACGCGGAGTTCGTCGGCGGCGGCCGCATACCGGAGGGTGTCTTCGATACGGCGAGCCGCGTGGAGGGACAGCGCTCGGGCCTTGCCTCCGAGCGAGGCGATGCGCTTCCGTTCCGCGGCCGACAACCGCCGGGCGCGCGCTCGCCCTCCTCTGCGTCCCAGCTCCCGAGCCATCGTGGAGATGTCCATGGCTCCAGTTTACTTGACGGTAAGTACAACCGTTCACCGGCAGACTACACGAGGACGTGGACCCGGCGCCGGCGAGGCCGAGGCGTCATCTGAACGTCACGCGCGGACGGGGCTTTTGCGCGGCCGGCCTAGTGCCTTTCGTGTATGGCGCCGCAGCGCGGCCGTTTCTACACTCGCCACACACTCGTGTGCGCACAACGTCGTAGTGCCCGCCGCGGTATAGCCGCGTTCACGTTCCATACCCTCGTCCTGCGTCTCATATGAAGGGGCGACGCTTCCTGCGCGCTGTTGTCCTGGGGCTGGCGGCGCTCTCCTCTCCTGCTGCTCCGCTCGACGCGCAGGACGCGGCCGCCGGGCCGTCCACGATGTACCTGCAGATCATCGTGGTCGACTCGCACGAGCAGGCCGAGCGTCTCCACGCATCGCTCGGACGCGGTGCCGACTTCGCGGCGCTGGCGATGCGCGACTCGCTGGACCCCTCTGCCGACAACGGCGGCCATCTCGGCGAACTCGACTCGAGCAGCCTGCATCCGGCGCTGCAACCGATCCTGCGGAGTCTGCCACCGGGTGGGGTCACCGGCGCCTTCAAGCTCCCGACCGGACGCGGCTATGCCATCGTGAAACGGCTTGGCAGCGACGACCTCGTGCTCTTCGGCCAGAGCGACGACGCAGCCCCACAGGCGATGAGTTCGGCCGCGGCGTTGCCGCTCACGGGCCGGGCGGTGGTACGCGAGCCCCCCAACACGTCGGGTCTGGTCAACGTGGAGGCCGCGTTCCGCGAGTTCCCGAAGCCGGACGGCTGGGACCGCGATCCGCACGCGATCTGCGCGATCCGCCAGGACATGCTGACCACGGTCACGGGGCGGTTGCGGAACTTGACCGGTCCGGGCAGCCGCGCACTCGAGGTGATGTCTCCTCGTCAGGAGTTGCATGCACGCAGTCTCGCAGGGCTCTTCGAGTCCTATCAGGGCTTCATGGGTCGTGCCATCGATCGGTTCGAGGAAACCTACGCGATCGCCCAGACGAGCGTGCCCGCGGCGATCCCCATCCTGGAGGAGATGCTCGGCAGCACGTACTTCCACGCGGCCGAGATGGCCAACGGCGTCTACACCCGGCCGGACGATCGGTGCCTCTTCCCACAGCCTGCCGGCACGCCCGCGTTCCACGAGCCGGGGCACGCACGCAAGGCCGTCGAGTACTTCACCCGCTACCTGGAGAAGAAGCCAGCCGACCTCGAAGTACGCTGGCTGCTCAACCTCGCGTACGTGACGCTCGGTGAGTATCCCGATCGTGTGCCAGCCGACTACCTGGTGCCGCCAGTCCTGTTCGCGTCGCCGGAAGGCGTCGGCCGCTTCGTCGACGTGGCGCGCGAGGCGGGCCTCGGCGACAGCGTGTTCGTCTCTCCCGCGCTCGTCGCCGACGACATCGACGGTGACGGCCTCATCGACGTCGTCGTGGCGAGCTACGACGTCTGCGAGCACCTCCGCTTCTACCGCAACAACGGTGACGGCACGTTCACCGACCGAACGCCGAGGCGGGGCTCACCGCGATTGCCGGCGGCCAGGGCCTGGACCAGGCCGACTACGACAACGACGGCTGCCTGGACGTGCTGGTGACACGCGGCGCGTGGCAGGCGCCGATGCACGTCTCGCTGCTGCGCAACGACTGCAAGGGCGGGTTCCGCGACGTGACGCGCGAGGCCGGGCTCGCCGACGGGCGCTACGCTTCGCAGCTCGGCGTGTGGGCCGACTTCGACAACGACGGCTTCGTGGATCTCTTCATCGGGCACGAGCAGGGCCTGAGTCAGCTCTTTCGCAACCGCGGCGACGGGACGTTCGAGAACATCTCGCGCAGGTCCGGCATCGAGCGGACGACCTTCGTGAAGGGCGCAGTCGCCGAGGACTACGACAACGACGGCTACCCGGATCTCTTCCTGTCCAACCAGGTGGGCGGCGACAATCTGCTCTACCGCAACAACAGGGACGGCACGTTCGACGAGGTTGCCCGTCACGCCGGCGTCAACCAGTCGTGGCGCAGCTTCGCCACGTGGTTCTTCGACTACGACAACG
The DNA here is from genome assembly GCA_964388335.1 of uncultured Vicinamibacteraceae bacterium. Classification (GTDB taxonomy): domain Bacteria; phylum Acidobacteriota; class Vicinamibacteria; order Vicinamibacterales; family Vicinamibacteraceae; genus JAEZDP01. The sequence goes on from CAYMAG010000016.1 coordinate 57,252, forward strand.
ACGGGTGGCCCGACCTCTTCGTGGCGAGCGACTACGCGTCCGTCGAGGAGTCGATGCGCACCTATCTCGGCCTGCCGCGTACCAGCGGACCGCTCAAGCTCTATCGCAACACGCGCGACGGCAGGTTCGAGGACGTGACCACGGCCGTGGGGCTCGACAAGATGCTGATGCCGATGGGCGCCAACTTCGGCGACGTGGACAACGACGGCTACCTCGACATCTACCTCGGCACAGGCGCGCCGGAATGGGGCTCGGTCGTGCCGAACGTCCTGCTGCGCAACGCCGGGGCGAAGACCTTCACCGACATCAGCACGTCCTCGGGCACGGGCGACATCCACAAGACGCACGGCATCGCGTTTGCGGACCTCGACGGCAGCGGCCAGAAGGCGATCCTTGCCGGCATGGGTGGGGCGGCGCTCGCCGACGCGCACGCGTTACGCATCTTCAGGAATCCGGGCAACGACCACAAGTGGCTCGCGCTGAAGCTCGTGGGCGTCACGAGCAACCGCGCGGCGATCGGCGCACGCATCAAGGTCACCGTGCGGGAGCAGGGAGGCCGTACGCGGTCGATCTACCGGACCGTCAACAGCGGCGGCTCGTTCGGGTCGTCGCCGCTCGAACAACAGATCGGGCTTGGCCGCGTCAGCGGCCGAGTCGACGTCGAGATCACCTGGCCCGCGAGCGGGACGGTCCAGCGGTTCACGGGCGTCGCCGTGAACCAGGTGCTCGAGATTGCGGAACTGGCCGAGCGCTACAGGAAACACGAACGCGCGCACGTCCGCCTCGGTGGTGCGGCTGGGAAACACAGGTCCTCACCATGAGTCAGGCAGGCCGCGCCTCTGCGAGGCGCGGCGGACCGCGATGTCGGGAGGCGGACCGATCGATCCGGAGGCCACGCGCAGTTCGATCTGGAGGCCACGTGCTTCAGTCGTGGCAGGACCATCATGAACGAAACACGACGTAGCCCACACCGGCGCACGAGGTGCGCGGCAATCGCGCTGGTGCTCGCCATCTCCTCCGTCGCCGCGGCCGACGAGCGTCGCGCCGTCGACGGCCTCGTGCTGCGCGTGGACCGCCCCGCCGGCCGCGTGACGATCTCGTGCAGCGAGATCGTGGGTGTCCGCGAGGCCACGGTGACCGAGTTCGCGGTCGCCACGCCCACGCAGCTCGAGGAGCTGCGGCCGGGGTCGATGGTCGAGTTCACGCTGGTGAGCGACGACCCCGCGCGCATCGACGACGTGCGCGTTCGGCGCTTCGAGCCGACAGACGCGCAGGGGCTGAAGGTGGAGACCCTGCGGCTCGTCGAACGCATCGCCGCCTCGGCGCCGGGCGCCCGGCTCGTCGGCGTCGGCGAGCGCGTGCCCGACTTCACGCTCCTGAGCCAGGAGCGCGAGCCCGTACGGCTGTCGGAACTCGCCGGCAGGACGGTGGCTCTGACCTTCGTCTACACGAGCTGTCACCTGCCGGACTACTGCTACCGCCTCACGAACCACTTCGGCCTCGTGCAGAAGCGGTTCGCCGAGCGGCTCGGCCACGACCTCGTGCTCCTGACCGTCACCTTCGACCCCGTGCACGACCAGCCCGAGGTCATGGCGCGGTATGGCGCCACCTGGCGCGCCGATGCGAAGGGGTGGCATCTGCTCGGCGGCGAGGCGGAGGAGGTCCGGCGCGTCTGCGGCTTCTTCGGGATGAACGCGTGGCCCGAGATGGGCATGCTCGCGCACGAGCTGCGCACCGCGGTGATCGACGGCGAGGGGCGGCTCGTAGCCAACGTCGAAGGCAACGAGTTCACTGCGCGCCAGCTCGGCGACCTGATCGCGTCGGTGCTCGACCGGTCTCCGTGATCAGGGCGTGGCAGGCATCGCCCCTTGTTCTCGTGCTGTCGCTGTCTGGCACGGCGCACGTCTCTCAGACAGCAGCCGTCCCGATACGCATCGATGTGACGCGCGACACTGCCAGAGACGACGAGTCGCTGGAGACGCTGATCCGTGAGACGCGAGCGCAGGCCGATGCCTTCATCTTCCTGAGCGGAGGAGCCTCGAAGATGAGTACCGACGACCAGAAGCAGCTGCTCGCGATGTTCGCTGCGCTCGCCGACCTGCGCCGGAGCGGCCGGCGCATCGCCGGGGCGGATGGCGGTACGGAGGCAGGCATCATGCAGGCGGCCGGTGAGGCGCGCCTTGCGAGTGGCGGCGCATTCCCGCTGATTGGCATCGCTCCGGCCAAGGAGATCCCCCCTCGCGGTCGGACGCCGGTCGATCCGAATCACTCGGCGATCATCGCGGTGGACGACCCCGCGCTGCCGGCCGATCGTGACGGATGGGGATCGGAGACCCCGACCAAGTACGAGGTCTTCCGACGGCTGGCCGAGGGCCGCCCATCGGTCACGGTCGTCGCCAACGGTGGCGGTATCACGCTCGCCGAGGTCGAGGCGAACGTTTCTGCCGGCCGTCAGATGATCGTGGTCGAGGGCAGTGGCCGCGCCGCGGACGCCATTGTCCCACCGGGACTGGTCAGCGTCATGACCCGGCCGATGACGGCAGGGTCGCGTCGAACTGCCGCTATGACCGCGGGACGGTATAGACTCGCCGTTGCCCTGGGCCCTGGCCCTTCAGTCGTGAGCCTCGAGCCCTGAGCCTGAGCCCTGAGACGTATGGCATGAGAATCGGCGTCAACACCTTCATCCGGGCCGCAGCGTTCGGCCGCCCGCAACTCGACCTGCTGCCGTCCCTCGAGGACGCGGGATTCGATGGCGTGGAGATTCCAGTGTTCGAGCCGGCGTCGTTCTCTGCCGCCGAGGTGCGGCGCGTGCGCGACGCGGTGGGCCTGGCGTCCACGGTCGGCTCGATCGCGTTCCACGCGAACATCGAAGAGAGGTTCATCGAGCGCTTCGGCCCGAACCTCGGCGCGCTCAGCGCGGCGGTGGCCATCCGGCGCGACATCGAGCCCGATGTCGATGCGGTCGCCTTCGACGGGCCCGCCTTCCTGCGAAAGGCGCGGGACTCGTAATGGGCGGCTTCACCGGTTTCGACATGGTGGTGCTCGTCGCCTACATGGTGGCGACCACCGTGTGGGGCGTCTGGCTCGGGCGCGGGCAGACCGAAGCGCGCGACTACTTCCTCGGCGGTCGCGACATCCACTGGGTGTGGGTGCTCATCTCCGTCGTCGCCACCGAGACGAGCACGCTGACCTTCCTCAGTATTCCCGGCCTCGCGTACGCGACCGACGTGGGCTTCCTGCAGCTCGCGATGGGTTATCTTCTCGGGCGCATCGTCGTCGCGTTCGTCTTCCTGCCGGCGTACTACCGCGGCGAGATCGGCACGGCGTACGCGGTGCTCGAGACGCGCTTCGGTCTGACGACACGACGGTTCGCCTCGGGAATTTTCATGGCGACCCGGGCGCTCGCCGACGGCGTCCGCTTGTTTGCCACGGCCATTCCGCTGGCGGTGATCACGGGCTGGGACTATCCGACCTCGATTCTGGTGATGGGCATCTTCACCCTGATCTACACGTACTACGGCGGCATCCGGTCGGTGGTGCTCGTCGACTCGCTGCAGACGGTGGTCTACCTCGGTGGCGCGCTCGCGGCCCTGGTGGTGCTGCTCAACCTGATACCCGGTGGCCTGCGCGAGGTGCTCTCGGCTGCCGGAGAGGCGGGCAAGCTCACCATGTTCCGGCTCGACTTCGACCTGTCGCAGCCGTACACGCTGTGGGCCGGCCTCATCGGCGGCGCGTTCCTCTCGATGGCCTCACACGGCACCGATCACCTGATGGTGCAGCGGCTGCTGACGTGCCGGAACCTGCGCGACAGCCAGTGGGCGATCGTGGGGTCGGGCATCGCCGTGCTGATCCAGTTCGCGTTCTTCCTGCTCATCGGCCTCGCGCTGTGGCGGTTCTACGGCGATCGCGTGTTTGCGCGCACCGACGAGATCTTCGTCACCTTCATCGTCGAGCAGTTGCCGGCCGGCGCGACGGGCCTGGTGATCGCCGCGATCTTCGCCGCGGCGATGTCCACGCTGTCCTCGTCGCTGAACTCGCTGGCGTCGGCGTCGACGTACGACTTCTACGCGCCGCTGCGCGGTGGCGGGGAGAAGAAGCTGTACGCCGTCGGGCGCGTGTTCACGCTCGCCTGGGCGGTGGTCCTGATCGGCGGCGCCCTGCTGTTCCGGTCACGCGACACGCCCGTCGTGGAACTCGGCCTGGCGATTGCGTCGTTCACCTACGGCGGGTTGCTCGGCGGGTTCTTCCTCGGGGTGCTCAACCGACGGGCGCGCGAGCGCGACGCCATCGTTGCCATCGGAACCGGCATGCTCGTGATGAGCGTCGTGGTGTTCGCGGGATGGTACGCGCCGCTGGCCGCATCGCTGGGGCTCGACGGCCTGGCGAGTGTCGTGCGGACGGCAGGGACCGTGGCGTGGCCCTGGCACGTGGTGATGGGCACGACGATCACCGTCACCGTCGGCTCGTTGCTCTCGCTGAGGCCCCGGTAGCTGGGAGGGCAGGAGCACAGGAGGACAGCGGCCAGAGGCCGGCGGATGCTGTGGACAGGCTCCAGCGAGCAACAGAGGCAAGGAGGTCCATGCGCTGGCCGCCACGGACGTGAGCGCCGTGATCGAATCGCTGGATGCCCGGTGGCGCACCACTTCACGAGCGCGGCCGACCGCCGCTTCGGTGCGATCGTCGAGTCCCACCACGGTGCACGCGGCCTGGCAGAGTGCATCCAGAGCACCCATGTCGCCGGGATCGCCGGGGCCGTGTCCTCGGTGGACAGGCGGCAACCTGCCAACTCCTTCACGCGGCGTCTCCGGCGACCTCTCGCAACTCAGATGTACCCTGCCCACCAGGCGTCGCGGTGGCGGCTCTTCAGCCGTCCGTACCAGGCGCAGATCGGATACATCGCGAGCACGACGAGGAACCAGACCAGATAAACCACCCACAGGTGCCAGCCGATGTCTGCCGGGAAGCTCTCGCGTGCGCCTCCGACGGACGGGAACGGTCCCGACAGGAACGCGAGCGAGAAGTCGCCGTATCGCGCCCACACGAGGCACGACGCGACGACGTGCGCGAGCAGGAAGTGCCCCACGCAGTAGAACAGCGGCACGCGGCCGAACACGACCAGTGGGTGGTCGGCTGTCGATCGGCGACGATCGAACCACGCCAGTGCCAGCAGCACGGGGCCAAGCGTCATCAGCAGGAACAGGAGCGACGGCGGATACTTCGTGGTGCGAAGGAAGGACAGCACCGTGTAGAGGGGCGTCGCCTGCGCCGCCCACGGCTGCGGGTCGCCGTAGAGGTTCACCGCGCGAAGCGCCACGAATGCGAGCACCGCGGCCGTCCCCGTCCAGACGAGTGTGCGACGTCTGGTCGCTGCATCCGTCTCGTAGAGGGGTCCCGCCGCGAACCCGAGCGCGAGCACGCCCACCCACGGCAGCAGCGGATAGGCCACCACCACGATCTGTCCGGCGATGGGGATCACGCCCTGCTGGTGCAGGACGAGCCAGAGCGGAGCCCACGCACCAAGGTGCTGCGCTTGACGAGGCGTGGCGAGCCACCGTCGCCGGAGCAGGCTTCACTACAATCGACCTACCTGACGCAGCTCACCTCGCGTCACCGCAATCCGACCACCAGTCGAATCAGACCATCGCTCTTCGTCAGGACGTACAGCTCGCCGTCGCTGTCCTCGGCGAAGCGCACGTCCACGCGCCCGCGGCCTGAAACAGCGGCAGCGCCCGGAAGCGAATCCTCACGGCCGCCGCGCGCCCGGTACATGTCTTCCACATGGCTGCGCAGGCCGGCATCGATCTCGTGCATGGGCGCGACTGTCGCGGCCACATCGTCATCGGAGCGGAGCACCTCGGAATGTCGCAGGCGGTGGTCTGTCATTTCCAGCCATCGGCTTGCTTGCGGTCGAGCGTCTGCATGTCGGTCTTGAAGTCGCCGCTCGACGCAAAGACGCGGCCTGCAGCCACGTCGCGGTAGCCGCTCAGAATGGCGTCCTGCACGATCCCCCCCTCGCGCCGCTCCATGTCGCGGCGGATCAGGTCACGCACGTATTCGCTGGGGGTTTCGTACAGGCCACCTTCGCCGACCATCCGCTCCACGAATTCGGCCAAAGGCTGGGACAGGCGGGCGTTGATGCGTTCGGACATGTGAACCTCCATTGTCGCAGGATAGGAGCAGTGTGATGTCATGTTGACCCGGCTGATGCTTGCTTCCATCGTCTCACGCCCGCCGGCAGCTACATGTCGATCAGCATGCACCCAGCCGCGTCATCGCCCGCACCGCCGTTTCGACTCCGGTCCCTGGCGATCTCCGTCTACCTGCCGTCGTTCCTGTTTGCCGTAGGGCAGGGCGCGGTCATTCCCATCGTCCCGCTGTTTGCGCTCGAGCTTGGCGCCTCGGTCGCGGCAGCTGGCGCGATCGTTGCGCTACGCGGCGCCGGCATGCTCGCCTTCGACATCCCGGCTGGCGTCCTCGTGAGGCGTGTTGGCGAACGGGGCGCGATGCTGGCAGGCACGCTCGCGCTGGCAGCCGTCGCCGTCGGTGCCAGCATGAGCACGTCGGCCGTCGTACTGGCACCGCTCATGTTCGTCATGGGCTGCGCCTGGTCCATCTGGTTGCTGGCCCGCCTCTCCTACGCCGCCGACGTCGCACCGCCGGCATTGCGCGGGCGGGTGCTGTCGCTGCTCGGCGGCTCGAATCGGATGGGCAATCTCGTCGGGCCGATCGTCGGCGGCGTCGTGGGCGAGTGGGCGGGACTGCCGGCAGCCTTCTACGTCCAGGCCATTCTTGCGTTGGCGGCGGCTGCCGTACTGTACGTCGTCGTACCTGCCGGAGAGGGGCGCGCCAGCGGGCCGGTCGACGCCAATCATCACCGGACGGGGCCGGTGCTCCGCGAGCACGCGGCCGTCTTTGCGACCGCCGGTGTGGTGGCCATCGCGATTGCCATGCTGCGCAGCACACGGCAAGTGGTCATTCCCCTGTGGGGTGACCATATCGGCCTGACCGCCAGCCAGATCGGTACGATCTTCGGCCTGGCATCGGCCGTCGACCTGCTGCTCATCTATCCGGCAGGCGTGGTCATGGACCGGTTCGGCCGCAAGTGGACGGCGATCCCGTGCCTCCTGGCACTCGCCGCGGGTGTGATGGCCATTCCGCTGACCGGCACGTTTGGCGGCCTCCTGATGGCGAGCCTCGTGGCTGCTGTCGGCAACGGGATGGGCGCGGGTATCAACATGACGCTCGGTGCCGACTACGCACCGCCGGCGCGTCGTGCCGAGTTCCTCGGCGTGTGGCGCTTCACGACCGACATCGGTACGGCGGGCGGCCCAGCCGTGCTCAGCGTGCTGACGGCGCTGTTCGCGTTGAGCCTGGCGACCGTCGTGACAGGCAGCGTGGGGCTTGCCGGCGCAGCGATCATGTACGTCTTCGTGGTCGAGCCCCTGCGGACGCCGACCACGCGGCATGACATCGACACGCCCGGGCCATGAGAGGCGGTGGTTGGCACGCGCGTGGTGCGCTGATGGTCCATCCCTTGTCAGCGCGTCGAATGTGAGAGCGCACATCACGATCCAGGTGGCGCGCAGCCCGCGTGAGGTCCATCGCCGAATCAGGAGGCCGCGGCCGCCGTGCACGCGCTCGACTCGGGACGGCCAGGAACCGTAGAAGCCGTTCGGGAGCGTTGAGGGTCGCGGACGGGAGGTGCGCTACGGATTGCGGAGTGCGTCGGCCGGGTCGCTCGCCGCGGCACGGAGCGCGGGCACGAGGCATGCGGCGGTCGCGGCGATCAGCAAGATCAGCGGCGCCACGATGAACGTCACGGGGTCGACTGGCTGAATGCCGAAGAGTTGGCTGTGCAGCGCCCGCGCGAGTATCGCTGCGGCGACCAGGCCGATGAGCAGGCCGACGACAGTGACGCTCAGCCCCTGGCGCAGCACCATGCCGAGCAGCGTCGTGCGCCGCGCACCAAGTGCGGCACGGATGCCCAGCTCGCGTGCCCGTGCGGTGACCACGTGCGAGAGGACGCCGTAGAGGCCTGCGGCGGCGAGCAGCAGCGCGAGCAGCGCGAAGGACACGAGCACCAGCATGATCACTCGCGGCGTGGCGACCGAGTCGGCCAGCTTCGCGTCGAGCGGGCCGAGTTGGCCGACGGCTGCATCGGCATCGGCCGACTCCACGATGGTCCGGGTGTCGGACAGCAGCGTGGACGTCACGCGCTCTGTGCCGACGACCAGTGACATCTGGCGCATGCCGAACGGGCCGCCTTGCGCGAGGTAGATCTGGGCCTCTGGCTGCGCGTCGAGCCGCACAGGCAAGACGTCGGCCACCACACCGACGATTTCGACGACCGTATCGTCCGCCCCGAGCATGCCGGTGAACTGGCGGCCGGCAACGGGCTCGCCGTCGTGGAAGTAGCGTCGAACGAACGTCTCGTTCACGAGCATGGCGCGGACCGGTGCGGTGTAATCCGCTGGCGCGATCGACCGTCCTTCGACGAGCCGCATGCCAAGCGCTTCCGTGTACCCGTCGGTGATGGCGCTGTACCAGGCATACGCCGTGAGTGGCGACCCATCGGGCGCCACCGCCCCAGGGATCCGGAAGCCGAATCGTCCGATGGAGCCGCTGAACGGCGCCATCGAGCCGATGCCCGCCGCACGGACACCTGGAAGTGCACGCACGCGCTCGAGCACGTCTGTGGCGAGCGTCGCTCGCTCCGCGTCCTCCATCGTCCTTGCGACGTGGAGCGACGCGGTGACGACGTGTGCCGGATCGTAGCCCGCATCCACGTGCACGAGAGCGGCGAAGCTGCGCATCAGCAGCCCGGCGCCCACGAGCAGCAGCACGGCGAGCGTGGCTTCCACGACGAGCAGCGTGCTGCGTAGTCCGGAGCGGGTCGCGGCCACCGAGCGCGAGCCGGCGTCCGGCGCAGTCATGCCGGCCTGCCGTGTGTGCCGCCGGGCGCCGACGACAGCCGCGCCGACACCGACCACCACCATGGAGGCGAGCGCTGCCAGCGCAGCCGGCCAGTCGAAGTACACGGCGTCCACGCGCGGCAGGTGCTCCGGCGCCAGGCGTGGCACTGCGCGGACGATGGCCGCACCCGCAAGCAGCCCGAGTGTGCCGCCGGCTGCTGCCAGCCCCAGCCCCTCGGTCAGCAACTGGCGCAGCAGACGTCCACCCGTGGCGCCGAGCGACGCACGGACCGACAGTTCCTGACCTCGGCCAACACCGTGCGCGAGGAACAGGTTGGCGACGTTCGCGCAGGCGACGACGAGCAGCAATGCCACGGCGCCGGCCAGCGTCAGCAGTGCGGGCCGGACGCCTGCGGTCATGACGGCGGCCATGGGCTGCACGTTGACGATCACAGGCTCGCCCGTGCCGAACATCACATCCGCGACCATCGGCCGTTCGACGCTGCGTGCAGCGCTGGTGCCCTCGGCCGCGGCTCGAGCCGGCGTCACCCCAGCCGGCAGACGGGCCACCACCGTCAGCAGGTTCATCCCATTTCCCTGAGGCCGCTCCACGGCATACGGCGTGTACAGCCCGATCCCCGGAGCCGGGAACCGGAAGCCGGCAGGCGCAACGCCCACGATCTCGTGGCTCTCGTTGTCGAGCGTCAATGTCCGGCCGACCGCCGCCGGGTCTCCGCCGAAGTGTGCGTGCCAGAACGCATGCGCGAGCACGACCACGCGGGCCGCGCCTGGCTCGGCGTCTGCCTCGAGGAAAAAACGCCCCGCCGCAGGCACGAGCCGCAGCAGGCGTGGCAGTGACGGCGTCAGCGCGGCGCCAGCCACGTGCTCGTTCCGAGGCAGACCGGTGACGGTGTGTGAGGCGTAGCGGAATGCACCGATCTCGGCGACGGTCGAGAGGCCGGCATCGCGCCAGGCGTGATACGTCCTGTCGCTCAGATGCGCGCCCGGGAACGGTGCCACGGCGCCGGGGTGTTCCTCCCACACGCGGACGATCCGGTCGGGGTCCTCGTAGGGAAGTGGACGGAACAGCACGCCGTAGACGACGGCGGTCACCGATGTCGCGACGCCCACCGCCAGCGCAATGGTCACGAGGACTGCAGCCGTGAACCCCGGAGCCCGGCGGAGCAGGCGGCTGGCGTGGACGGCATCCTGCGCGGCTTCGTCAACCCACCGGAACGCCCGTGCCTCGCGGTGGCTCGTGCGTGCCTGCGTGGCGCCCCCGAGTATCCGCCGCGCTTCCCGTCTCGCGTCGGCCGGCGACAGACCCCGGCGGAGCTGCGCCTCTTCGATCAGCGCGAGGTGTGCGGCGATCTCACGCTCGGCATCGGCGTCGACATGCGACGGTCGCACGGTGTGCCAGAGACGGAGCGCCAGTCGCCGCAGGGCGCTGAACATCACACGTCTCCGAGCAGGAGCTTGTCCACCAGGCCGGAGAGCCGGCGCCAGCGCTCGGTCTCCTTGCCGAGCGCGCGCCTGCCGGCGGCTGAGATGGCGTAGTACCGCGCCTCGCGGTTGCTCTCGGTCCGTTGCCACGTGCCCTTGATCCAGCCCTTCTGCTCGAGGCGGACGAGCGCCGGATACAGCGTGCCCTGGTTGAGCACGAGGGGGTGATCGGCCACCTGCTCGAGGCGCGACGCGAGCGCGTAGGCGTGCAGCGGCCCCATCGTCGCAAGCGACTGCAGGACGATCAGATCGAGCGTGCCCTGGAGGATCTCGACACGTGGTGTTCGTTCACTTGGCATGCCAGTACAACTCCGCGCACAGCGTACCACGGAGGCGCCGTGCCGGGCCCCACACGTGATTCGGACCTGACCCCAGGCACAGGCATCGCGTCGTCAGCGATCCCGCTCGCTCGTATCGACGGCACGCCCAATCGAGGGCATGCCCGCCGGGTCAGCATTCGGGCTCATCCTGAGCGCTCTCCCAGGGATTGAGCAGCAGCGCACCCGTCGGAGCGAAGTCCTCAACGTTGCGGGTCATCCCTCGGGGCGGCGGATCTCCGACAGCACGCACGTGTCGAGCAGCACTCTCACGGCGTGACATCCCGCATGGGTGTGCGGTCGCGCGTGAGGTCGAGGCCCTCCAGGTCAGGGCCGTCCATCAGGAGCCTCTTGAAGCTGGGCCGCTCTCCAGTCAGCCGGTCATAGTCGCGCTGCGCGACGACGACAACGGCCTCTTCTCCGCGGCGGCGGACTCGCTGTGGTCCCTCGGCCAGCGCGCGGGTGACCACCTCGCTGAACCTGTTCTTCGCCTCTGCCAGCGTCCAATCCATGTAGCCCTCACGTGTCTAGCTTGTCTGGACACACCAACACGTGGTGCGACTGACGACAGTCGCACGCAGCGCCCGCGCAACGGGCGAGTCGCGGTGTGCCAGGCACTGCTCGCCAGTGGAGCCAGGGGAGGGGACGGAGGGAACGGGTGCACAGCGGAGGCACAGAGCAGCAGAGTGCCACGCCCACACCCACGTGGACCAGGTCCTTTCGATCGAACGCCTCAGCGGCGCGCGCAACTCGATGGAGTCGAGCCAGCACCTCGCACCGATCGTGCTGACCGTCAACGGCAGCCGGTGGCTCCGCGTCTCCGCTCCTCCGCGCCTCCGCGTGAACCCGTTTCCTCCGTGACCTCTGCATCGCGAAACGCGAAGAGCTGTACCTCTGGGTCGTGGCACAGGTACCCTGTGCCGGACGAACGTGCGGCACGGGCCATGATCAGGACCACGATCGGATATCTCGGCGCTTCGAGCGTGTTGTTGGTGACCCTGTGCGCGGGTATGCCGCCTGGCCGTGGTCCGCAACAGCCGCCTGCGGCGACCGGCGGCGTGCAGGCGCGCCGCAGTCCAACAGCCGCGTTGTACCTGGAGCGTTGCGCCGCGTGTCACGGCACCACCACGGAGCCCGGCCGGGCACCATCCCTGTTCGACGACGAGTGGACTCACGCGGCGGACGCTGACGGGATCGCCCGCGTCATCGCCGACGGCGTGCCGCAGACGGAGATGATCCCGTTCGGCGCGATGCTCACGGAGGCAGAGATCTGGCAGTTGGTCGTCTACATCAAGGACCAGGCGGGCATGCTGGCGCCTCCGCCGTCCTTCATGGCCGACCCGGACGGGCACGTCATCAGCTCCGCACACCAGACCTTCCGGATGGAGGTCGTCGTCCGCGGCATCGAAACCCCATGGGGCCTGGCGTTCCTGCCCGACGGACGTCTGCTGGTCACCGAGCGGCCCGGCCGTCTCCGCATCGTGGACCAGGGCCGGCTGCTGCCGCCGGTGACTGGCACGCCAGTGGTCTGGGAGCGGCAGGACGCGGGGTTGTTCGACGTCGAGGTCCATCCGCAGTACGCCACCAACGGCTGGATCTACCTGTCGTACGCGGCACCGCTGCCGAACGACACGCCGCCCGCCGCTGTCGTCGCGCCGACGGCAGCGCAGAGTCAGGTCGCGCGCGCGCCGCAGACGCCGACCGTGCCGTCGATGACCGCCATCGTGCGTGGACGGATCAACGACCGGAACGAGTGGGTAGACCAGCAGTTCATCTACGAGCCGCCGCTCGACATCTACACAACGAACAACTCCCACTACGGCTCCCGGTTCATCTTCGACCGGCAGGGACACCTGTACTACAGCATCGGCGACCGCGGCGTCATGGAGTCGGCGCAGGACCTGTCCTCGCCGGCTGGCAAGATCCACCGCGTGCGCGATGATGGCTCGGTGCCGGCAGACAACCCGTTCGTGGCGACGCCCGGCGCGCTGCCGACGATCTGGAGCTACGGGCACCGCAATCCGCAGGGCCTGGCGTGGCACCCGGCCACCGGTGATCTGTGGGAGTCGGAGCACGGGCCGCAAGGCGGCGATGAGATCAACGTGGTCGAACGCGGCCGCAACTACGGGTGGGGCGTGGTCACGAGCGGCCTGCAGCCCGGCATCGACAAGCACGCCGCACCGGGGATGGAGTCGCCCGTCGTGTCCTACACGCCCGCGATCGCGCCGAGCGGCATCGCGTTCGTGACGGCGAAGACGTATCCGGCATGGACGCATCAGCTGTTCGTGAGCGCGCTGCGCGGCCAGCAACTGCGCCGCCTCGAGATCGACGGCCGCACGGTTGCCGACCAGGAAGCCGTCTTCCATCAGTTCGGCCGCGTGCACGACGCGATCGAAGGGCCCGACGGCTATCT
>CAYMAG010000017.1:0-65928 GCA_964388335.1 uncultured Vicinamibacteraceae bacterium
GGCTTCAGGCTTCAGGCTTCAGGCTTCAGGCTTCAGGCTTCAGGCTTCAGGCTTCAGACATGAAGCATGAGGCATGAGGCATGAACATGAGACGCCCTACAGGTTCCCCTTGCGCATCTCTTCGGCCAGGTACTCGGACGCCCGCATCGACAGCGCGAGAATGGTCATCGTCGGGTTCTGCGATCCGCCCGTGACGAAGCTGCTGCCATCGACGACGAAGAGGTTCTTCACGTCGTGGCTCTGGTTCCACTTGTTGAGCACGCTCGTCTTCGGATCGTCGCCCATGCGGCACGTACCCAACTCGTGGATGCTGTACCCCGGCGGGAACATGGTCGTGTTCTGATTGAGGACCTCGAAGCCGGCCTCTTCGCACGTCGCCGCGATCGTCGCGACGCCGTCGCGCGCCATGTTGAACTCGTTGTCGGTGTAGGTGCACTGGAAGTTGAGCACCGGAATTCCCCAGGCATCCACGACCTTCGGGTCGAGCGTCACGCGGTTCTCGGGACGCGGCAGCACTTCGCCCATGAACGTCGCCGAGAAGCCCGCGCCGCGAGCGCTCTCGATGTCCTTCTGCAACTGCGCACCCCACGACGGGAAGTAGCGCGCGTCGGGCGTGCCGCCCGTGAAGAAGTCGAACGCGTAGCCGCGGATGAAGTTCTTCTCCTGCGGTCGTCCCTTCAGGTTCTGGAACCGCGGAACGTACCCACCGCCGCCCACCAGTCCGCGCGGAGCCTTGCCGTCACGCGCATCCGGCACGACCGCGACGACGCTGTTCGGGATGTAGAACTGATCGTGCAGGTAGCGTCCGAGGGTGTCACTCGAGTTCGCGATGCCCGAGTTGAGCAGGATGCGCGTGCTCTCGAGGCAGGCGGCACCGAGCACGACCGTGCGCGCCTTCGCGTGCATCTCGCGCCCGGACCGGCGGTCGTAGAAGCGCACGCCGTTCGCGCGGCCCGTGGTCTTGTCCATCGTCACGTCGCGGACGACGGCGTTCGAGACGATGGTGAGTTTGCCCGTGGCCTGCGCGGCGGGCAGCAGCAGGTTGGCCGAGCTGGCGAGCTGGCCGTTGCCGAGCGAGCGGCGGATCTTCGTGACGGTCATGCCGCGCGACTTGCCGGCCGCGCCGAGACGCTGCGCCGCGATCGGGTCGGGCGACGTGTCTTCGACGAACTCGCCGTCCGGCAACTGCTCGAGGCCTTCCCTGCGGCCCGACACGCGGAAGATCGGGTCGACCCGGTCGTAGTACGGCTTCAGGTCGGCGTAGCCGATCGGCCAGTTGTCGCCGAAGCCGTCGAGGTCTTTCGCCTTGAACTCGTAGTCGCTCAGCCTGAACGACATGCGCGCCCAGAAGAGCGACTTGCCGCCAACCATCCGCACGCGCACCCAGTTGTACGGCTTGTCGGGGTCGTGCGTGTAGGGCACCTGCCGCTCGTCCACCCAGATGTTGGCGTTGAACTCGTTGGCCTGCACGACGTGCGGATGCCGGCCCGGCTCGCCCAGCCCCCGGTACGGCAGATCGGAAGCCGCCTTCAGCGTGCGATGCCGCGCGAAGTCGACAGGGGCGCCCGCATCGAGCAGCAGCACCGCCACTCCCTGCGCGGTCAGGGCGTGCGCGGCCATCCCGCCGGATGCGCCTGCGCCAACGATGACGACGTCGTGTGTGGTGTCGGGCATGTCGGGCTACGGGCTACGGTTCACGGTTCACGGGCTACAGGCTACGGGGCTTGCCCGCCGGAGCCTCGGCGAAGGCGGGCGGCACGCATCAGACATGAAGCATGAGGCATGAGGTGTGACCCTACCCGACCTCGTACCAGTAGAGACCGCCCCCGCCACCGCCCCGGCGGCCCGCTGTGGCACTGGCGGCCTCGCTGGCGACCTTCGAGTTCTGCGTGGCCAGGCGCACGTCCTGCTTGGCGGCGCGCAGGAACGCGGCGAGCGGATCATCGGGCGGCGTGAACGTCCACGGCTGTCGCAACGGCTCGAGCAGGCTCTCGGCCTGCTCGGCGGTCACCTCTTCGTACGCCTTGCCGAACTGCTGACGCGCCTGCGCCTGGAGTGTATCGAGGCCGGTGCGGTAGAGCGTCTGGCGGTCGTCCGGCGACTTGCCGATCAGGAAGTCGAGAAATGCGGGGACGTCGGCTGCAAGCGCACCAGGCGCACCGTCGATCGACGGGAACAGGATGTCGCTCACACGCGTGAGCGCGGCCAACTGTGGCGGCGTGAAGAACGTGGGGACCGACGTGACCACCACGTCGGCCGGCGCAGTCTCGAGCACCGGCACGGCCGCCGATGGCGGCGGGGCAGGTTGGGGGGCCGGAGCGGGTGTGCCGGGCGGGGCCGTGGGCGGTGCCGGCGCAGGCTGCTGCAGGCCCGGAACGGCAACGGCTGGCGCCACGGCCAGGCTGTGCAGGAAATCGCGTCGCTTCATGCAGGCCTTTCGGACGGCTCGGAGCGCGTCCTTATCGTACTCCCAGAATTGCGTCGAGCGTCTCGTAGCGCGGACGGTCGCCCTCGGGCTTCGCCGCCACGGTCGTATCGAGGTGCATCACCTGCCGTTGCGGCGCGGCGTACGCAGGCCACGCCGGCAGGCCCGGACCGGCCGGGGTCCCCGTTCTCGCGAAGCTCGTCCAGTAGGTCATGATGCGGTCCGACAACGTCCGGTCGGCGTCCGTCCACGTCACGCCGGGCACGCTGTCGAGCGTTCCGAAGACGTACTCGATCTCGCCCGCATGACGCGCGCCGATGTCATCGGACGTCGCGGGCATGCCGTTGATCTTCGCGTCGGGCGCAACCGGGATCTTGCGGTCGAAGCGGTACCGGTACACCGGCGACGTGCCAGTCGCTGCGTGCAGTTCGATCCACTTCCACGTCGCGTAGCCGATGAACATGTCGCTCGCGAGCGACGCAGCCGACTCGAGCGCCTCCGCGTCGGAGCCGGCCGGATAGACCGCGAGCACCTTGTCGGCGGCCGCACCGTACCGCTGCTTCGTCTGCGCGATGAACCGCTCGGCCGTGACCTTCTCCTTCGCGAGCACCACCCCGCCCCGTGACTCGTCGGCGTTCCACCCCGCCAGCAGCGGTACCGGCGCCTGACGTCCAGCCGCGAACGTCCCGGCGACCGGTTCGACGAGCACCGTGCCGTCGATCGTCGGTCCGAACCAGGGCTGGAATCCGAGAGCCGCCTTCAGCACCGCCTCGCCTGGCATCCTGCGCAGGGCGTCGAGCGAATCGGCCCCGAGCGAGGTGGCGAACTTCGCGCCGCGTTCGACGCTGACCTCGCGCGTCGCGGGGGCCAGCGACGGACCGAAGAACGCGCCGCTCTCGCCAATCGCCTTGTGGAAGAGACCCCGTGCCTTCGGCGACGCCATGAGCGCATTCACGGCGAACGATCCCGCCGATTCGCCGAAGATGGTCACGTTGTTCGGATCGCCACCGAACGCCGCCGCGTTGTCCTTCACCCACTGCAGGGCCGCGACCATGTCCTGCAGACCGAAGTTGCCGACCGTGTTGCCGTCCTCCGTCGCGAACTCGGGGTGTGCGAGAAATCCGAAGACGCCCAGCCGATGGTTGGCGGAAATCACGACGACGCCCTTCTGCACCAGGTGGTGCCCGTCGTGACGCGGCTCGGACGAGGCGCCCGCCTGGAAGCCCCCGCCGTGAATCCAGAACATGACCGGCAGCGGGGTGGCCGGCGGGGTGGCCGGCGTCCAGACGTTCAGGTAGAGGCAGTCTTCGCTCGCGGGCTCGCGGAAGATCATGTCGCCGAAGATCGGGCCCTGCAGGCAATGGGCGCCGAACTCGGTGGCCGCACGCACGCCCGTCCACGGCGCCGCAGGCCGTGGCGGCATCCACCTGAGGTCTCCGACGGGTGGCGCCGCGAAGGGCACGCCCTTGAACACGCGCACCGTGCCGTCGGCGACGGTCGAGCCTTCGATCGTTCCTCCCGACACCTTCACTTGCGCGTGGGCGGAGGCAGCCGTGGCCACGACCCCCATCAACAGTCCCATGAGGGCAAGTCTGCGTGCAGGCATACGACGTCTTGAAGCACGTGGCGAAGCAGGGGTACTGTGTGAACGTCTGAAGCCTACCATGCTGCTGTCGCGAGCGCGCGCTGTGACCCGTGATGGGGCCCGTGACGGGGTCAGGTCTCGAATGGCACACGCCAGGTGCCAGGTCACCCGCCCGCGCCATCGAACGATGTCCGCCGGCGTCCGCGCTGTCGCCATGGCGCTGCTGGCCATTCCGCTTGCCGCCCAGGCACCTCCACCACCCCACGCGCCGGCGCGGGGCTACACGCTGCCCGTCCTCGACCTCGCCTTCGAGACGCACCGCCAGGTCGTCGTCGACCGCGAACCCGGCCAGTACCTCGGCCACCCGACCACAGTCCTCCTCGAGGACGGACGCACCATCCTGGCCGTCTACCCGAAGGGCCACGGCCGCGGCGCCATCGTCCTCAAGCGCAGCGAGGACGGCGGACGCACCTGGTCGGATCGCCTCCCCGTCCCCGACAACTGGGCGACCTCGCAGGAGACGCCCACCATCCACCGCGTCATTGCCCCGGACGGACGCAAGCGGCTGATCCTGTTCTCGGGCCTGCACCCCATCCGCATGGCCGCCTCGGACGACGATGGGCGCACATGGACGCCCCTTTCGCCTGTCGGCGACTACGGCGGCATCGTCGCGATGAGCAGCGTCGTCGCGCGCCGCACGGGCGCCGGACACTACTTCGCCGTCTTCCACGACGACGGCCGCTACATCGCCGGCAGCGGGAAGACCACACCGGAGATGACGCTGTATCAAGTCGACAGCGTGGACGGCGGGCGCACGTGGTCCGCACCGCGCGTCCTGCACGCGGCGGCCGACATCCACCTCTGCGAGCCCGGTGTCATCCGCTCGCCGGACGGATCGCAACTCGCGATGCTGCTGCGCGAGAACCGGCGTCGGCGCAACTCGTTCGTGATGTTCTCCAACGACGAGGGACGCACGTGGACCGACCCGCGCGAGCTGCCGGGCGCGCTCACCGGCGACCGCCACGTCGGCGTGTACGCGCCGGACGGACGTCTCTTCGTTTCGTTTCGCGACACGACGCACGAGAGCGTGACGAAGGGCGACTGGGTCGCGTGGGTCGGTACGTACGACGACATCGTCCACGGACGCGAAGGGCAGTATCGCGTCCGGCTCGGCGACAACCACAAGGATGCCGATACGGCGTACCCCGGGGTGGAACGCCTGCCGGACGGCACGATCGTCGCGACGACGTACGGACACTGGACGCCCGGCGAGGCGCCGTACATCCTCTCGACGCGGTTGACGCTTGCTGAACTCGACGCCAGGGTCAGGTAGCGACGCCGCGCCGACCCAGCTGTCCGCCCGACCCAGCCGTCCGCCGGACCGCGCGCACCACACGCCGCGCTTCGACAGACCGCGCGCTTCGACAGACCGCGCGTTACAGACAGCGCACACGCCGGGCACACGCGTTGACACGCGGGCGCACGCCGGTTGACATCTGCACCAGCGCCGTAGAGGCTACGGGCATCATGCGCATCCGATCGGCTCCGTGGCGCCTCTCCGCTGCGATCGTCGTGGCACTTGCGGCGGTCAGTCTGACCTGGCCCCTGCACGCCACTCCACCGCAGGCCGTCCCTTCACCTGCCGCCGGCACGCAGGTCCCGCGTCGCTTCGTCATCGACTCGCACCAGCACTGGCGCGCGGGCGACGACTACATCGCCGCGCTCGTCGAGACCTACCGTCCGCGCAACGCGATGGCGTGCGTGCTGACGCCGTTTCGCGGCCTCGAGGCCGTCAGGCAGGCCGCCGCGCAGTATCCCGACGTCGTCATCCCGTACGGACACATCCGGGTGGACGACCCCGACGCGCTCGCGCAGGTCAGCGCCTTCGCCGCGGCGGGCTTCAAGGGCGTGAAGATGCACACGCCCAGGCACAACTGGGACGACTTCGGCTACTTCCCGATCTACCAGCGGATGCAGGATCTCAGCCTGGTGGCGCTGTTCCACACCGGCATCGTCTCGGGCTCGTCGGACGAACCGGAGCCGTCGTCGATGGCGCGGATGCGTCCCGGCTACCTCCACACCATCGCGCGCTCGTTCCCGAAGCTCCGCATCCAGGGCGCGCACCTCGGCAACCCGTGGTATGACGAGGCGGGCGAGGTGGCGCGGTGGGAGAAGAACGTCCACTTCGACGTGACAGGCTCCACGCTCATCAAGAAGCAGCGCAACCTCGCGGTGTTCAGCGAGTACCTGTGGTGGGAAGGGCCGACGGCGCACAGCTCGCCCGACGCGGTGTACGCGTTCGAGAAGCTGGTGTTCGGCACCGACGAACCGCCGGCGCAGCTCGACAACATGCTCGGCCGCTACGAGGCGATGCTCGAGGCGAACGACGTACCCGAAGCGAGCCGGCGGAAGATCTACGGCGAGACGATGGCACGCATCCTGGGAATCGAGGTGAGACCATGAAGGGCACGACGCTGGCACTGGTGACGGGCGCGGTGGTGGTGGCGGTCGCGGCCGGCCTGGCGACGGGTCTGGCGCAGGCGCCGCCAGCGGCGTTGCGCTTCGAGGCGCAGGAGATCCGTCGCGACTTCGGCGTGGGATATGCGGTGTCGATCGCCGACATGAACGGCGACCAGAAGCCCGACATCGTCGCCATCAACGGCACACAGCTCGTGTGGTTCGAGAACCCGTCGTGGAAGGAGCACGTGCTGCTCGACGGGCAGACCGAGAAGGACAACGTCACGATCGCGCCCTACGACATCGACGGCGACGGACGGATGGACGTCGCGCTCGGCGCCGGATGGAATCCGCGCAACACCGAGAGCGGCGGCACGCTGCAGTGGGTGAGCCAGCCCGCCACGCCGGGCGGTCAGGGAACGCTGCACAGGATCGGCTTCGAGCCGACGCTGCACCGCATCAAGTGGGGGCACGTGGATGGATCGGGCAAGCCGATGCTGATCGTCGGGCCGCTGCACGGACGGGGGACGGCGGCGCCTGAGTTCGACGGTGCGGGCGCGCGGCTGCTGGCGTATCGCATTCCCGCGAACCCGGCGACAGACCCCTGGCCCGTGGAGGTGGTGGACGACATCTTCCATGCGTTCCACAACTTCGAGCTGGTGCGCCTGTCGGGCGGCGATCGCGACGAGATCATCACCGCAAGCAAGGAAGGCGTGCACGTCTACGCCCGCGGGACGGACGGGACGTGGTCGGGCACGCGGATCGGCGACGGCAATCCTGGCGAGATTCGGTTGGGACGGGTCGATGGCCGCCGGATGATTGCGACGATCGAGCCGTGGCACGGAACGTCGGCGGTGGTGTACGTCGAGCCCGAGACGGGCGCGTCGGCGGGAACGTTGTGGACGCGTCGGGTTGTCGACGATCAGCTCGTGTGGGGGCACGCGCTGGCGTGGGCCGATATGGATGGCGACGGGACGCAGGAACTCGTGGTGGGCTGGCGTGACAAGCCGGGTGGGATTGCGGTGTACGACCTCGATCGGCATGCGGCGGTCGTGCGAAAGACGGTGGTCGAGAACGCGAACATGGCGACGGAGGACATGACGGCGGCGGATCTCGATGGCGATGGGCGTCCGGAGATCATTGCGTCCGGGCGGCGGACGGCGAACGTGGTGATCTACTGGAACCGTTAGGAAATCCCGTCGTTCCCTGCATGAGTGCAGGGATGTCTTCTGGTGCCACGACGCGCAGAACGCTCGCAGGCAGGATGTGACCCCATGGAACAGCGACAGATGGGCCGATCCGGCCTCACCGTCCCCGCCCTCAGCTTCGGCACCGTCACGTTCGGCGGCGGCAACGACTTCTTCCGCGCCTGGGGCGCCAGCGACGTGGCCGAAGCCACGCGCCTCGTCGACGTCTGCCTCGACGCAGGCGTGAACCTCTTCGACACGGCCGACGTGTACTCCCGCGGCCTCTCGGAGACCATCCTCGGCAAGGCCATCGCCGGACGCCGCGACAAGGTGCTCATCTCGACCAAGGGCACCTTCCGCATGGGTGACGGCCCGCACGACGTCGGCAGCTCGCGCATGCATCTCGTGGCGGCCGTCGACGCCAGCCTGCGCCGCCTCGGCACCGACTACATCGACCTCTACCAACTCCACGCCTTCGACGCCATGACCCCCGTCGAAGAGACGCTGCAGACGCTCGACGACCTCGTGCGCGCCGGCAAGATCCGCTACGTCGGCTGCTCGAACTTCTCGGGTTGGCACCTGATGAAATCGCTCGCCGTCAGCGACCGCCACGGCTGGACGCGCTACGTCGCGCACCAGGCGTACTACTCGCTGATCGGACGCGAGTACGAATGGGAACTCATGCCGCTGGCCCTCGATCAGGGCGTGGGGACGTTCGTGTGGAGCCCGCTTGGCTGGGGACGCCTCACCGGCAGGCTGCGCCGCGGCGCGCCTCCGCCAGACGCCAGTCGCCTGCCTGCCACGAAGCACGCCGGCCCGCCCGTGGACGATGAGTACCTGTTCGACGTCGTGGAGGTGATCGATCAGCTCGCGGCGGAAACCGGGAAGAGCGTGCCGCAGATCGCGCTCAACTGGCTGCTGCGGCGGCCGACCGTCTCGTCGGTCATCATCGGCGCGCGCACCGAGGCGCAGTTGCGCGACAACCTCGCCGCGGCCAGCTGGACGCTGGATCCCGACCAGGTGCGCCGCCTCGACGCCGCGAGCGCACGTCCGCTCACGTACCCGTACTGGCACCAGCGTCACGAGTTCGCGGCGCGGAACCCGCCGCCCGTGTAAGGTAGGGACGCCTCTCCGAGGGCGTCCGTCTGGCCGGCTCCGGGCAGTCGGTCTGGTCGCTCCTCCAAGCCGTCCGCCTGCTCCACTTCCCGGGGCCGTCCGTCTGGTCGACTCCGGCGCAGTGCCGGCCGACTCAGCCAGGCCGGCCTACATTGGCCCCGGGCGCAGGTAGGCGACGTACCCGCGGAAGAGCACCTCGCGCGGGCGTCCAGCGAAGACGTCCGCCAGGGTCTCGCGACACCACGCGCGGATGTCGTCGAGCGGCGTTCCGCCTCGCACGGCCGCGGCGACGTTGGTCTCCGTCAGCATGTACCTTTCGTACGCGTCCCCGGTCATCGTGAGCGGCCACGCGAACGTCATGGCGTCGGTGAGTCTGAACGCGGAAGCGTAGCCGGCGAGCGTCTGCGGATCGAGGGAGATCGCCTCCGCGGGCGGCCGGGGGTAGCGCGTCCTGAAGCTCGTGAACCACGCGTCGAGCGCCGCGTCGTCCACGAACTCGCGAGCCGTCGCCCAGTCGTACGCCACCAGGATGCCGTCGGACGTGAGCACGCGGTGGATGTCCTCGAGGGCGTCCGACAGGGACATGAAGTTGAGCGAGCCCCCGGCGGCGACGAGGTCGATGCTCGCGGTCGGAAACGGCAGGTGTTCGGCGCGCCCGACCAGGAAGCTCGCGTCCGGCACGATCGTGCGGCTCGCCGCGAGCATCGCTTCGGTCGGCTCGAGTCCGACGAGCTGTCTGGCCAGTTGCCGCAAGGGCGCCGTCGACAGTCCCGCGCCGCATCCGATGTCGAGGGCGCGCGTGAAAGGAAGCTGCCCGGCGAGGTGGTCGCGGACGCGCGCGAGGATGCGTTCGTGCATCGGTGGGCGATCGGACGCGTAACCGGCTGCCATCGCGGCGGTGGCGAACGGGTTGCTCATCCGCGCATGCTACCGTGAGCGGCGAGGCCCTGTCCGCGCGCGCCGTGCTCGGGCGTACACGCCCCACCGGGGTGATGCGCCTCGAACGTTCGTGGCAGCGTCGACCTGCCTTGCGGCATAATCGAGACCTGACCCCCAGGTGGACCACTTCAGACCTGACCCCAGGTTGACCAGAGGACTTGTACGATGAGCGACACATCCAGGACCGACACGAGCCAATCCCTGCCGCGACGCGACTTCCTGCGGACGTCCGCCCTCGCGGCTGCCGGCCTGACCATCGTCCCGCGGCACGTGCTGGGCGGGCAGGGCTATACCGCACCCAGCGACCTCGTCAACGTGGCCGGCGTCGGCATCGGCGGCATGGGCCGGTCGAACATGGCCGCCCTCAGCAGCCAGAACATCGTCGCGATGTGTGACGTGGACTGGGGATTCGTCGACCAGCAGTACGGCAGCATCCCCGGACAGATCGAGAACATCGCGAAGCGGCTCAAGGAGTCGCCGAACGTGACGCCCGAGCAGCGCGCCGGCGCCGAGGCTCAGATGGCCGCCCTCAAGCAGTTGCACGAGAAGGCGGCGAAGGCCACGCGCTACACCGACTTCCGCGAGATGCTCGAGAAGCAGAAGGACATCGACGCGGTGATGGTGGCCACGCCCGACCACACCCACGCGGTCATCGCCCTGGCGGCAATGAGCCTCGGCAAGCACGTCTACGTGCAGAAGCCGCTGGCGTGGTCGGTGGCGGAGTGCCGCGCCCTCGGCAAGAAGGCCGCCGACAACCCGAAGATCGTCACGCAGATGGGCAATCAGGGCCACTCGTCAGACGGCGCGCGCCTGGTGAACGAGATCGTGCGGGCGAAGCTGATTGGCGACGTCACCGAGGTGCATGTCTGGACCAACCGTCCGCTGGCCTACTGGCCGCAGGGCGTGCCGCGTCCGCAGCCTCTCACGACGCCTGCCGATCAACTCGGCTGGAATCTCGGCGACGTGATGAAGCGCCTCGCCAACGCGATGGCCGGCCCGTACCCGGTGCCGGACAAGCTCAACTGGGACCTGTTCCTCGGGCCCGCACCGAAGGTCGAGTACCACCCCATCTATCACCCGTTCAACTGGCGCGGCTGGACGGACTGGGGCGTCGGCGCGATCGGCGACATGGGCGCGCACCTCATCGACCACCCGTTCTGGGCGCTCGACCTCGACTTCCCCACGTCGGTCGAGACGAGGTCCACGCCGTTCGAACGCAAGGCTGACGGCCCACGGACATACCCGATGGCCACCAACACGTACTACACCTTCCCGGCGAAGGGCTCGCGTCCGGCCGTGAAGATGACGTGGTACGACGGAGGTCTGCTGCCTCCCAAGCCGGTCGAGCTTGACGACGCGGAACTCAACCCTGGCGGCGGGGTGCTGTACATCGGGACCAGGGGCAAGCTGCTGCACGACAACTACGGCGGCAACCCGCGCCTCCTGCCGAAGTCGGCCAACGACGCGATGCAGAAGCCGCCGGAACTCTTCGAGCGCGTGACGACCAGTCACGAGATGAACTGGATTGGCGCGATCACGGGCGGCGGGACGACCTCGTCGCCGTTCTCGTACGCCGCCCCCCTCACCGAGACGATGCTGCTGGGCGTGGTGGCGCTGCTGGCCAACACGCGCATCGACTACGACGGTGCGAACATGCGCATCACCAACGTGCCCACGGCGAACCAGTTCCTCCAGCGCGAGTACCGGCAAGGGTGGGCGTTGACGTGATGCTTCATGCTTCATGCTTCATGTCAGGGCCCGAGCACCAAGGCAGCAAGCATGAGGCATCGAGCATGAAGCATGGGGAGTGAAGCGAACGCTCGGGATGCCGGAGCGCCCCGAGCGTTCTCTTCTCAACAATTGACGTAGCCGAGCATCCAGAACACCAGCAGAAAGACCAGGATCGTCGAGAAACACCCACCACCCAGCTTCCATGCGGCAAGCCCTGCCAGTAGACCTCGTGCGGGTCCCTGCATGTCCCCTCCTGTGTGTCGTGCGCAGCGCTGTCATTCAAGCACGACCTGGCCCGAACGTGACAGCTCATCTTTGAAGGAGAGTCCCATGTTCCGTCGTGATGCCTGTGTTGCCCTCGTCGCCTCTCTCGCGACGCTCGCCGCCGTTGCCTGGGCGCAGCCCTCGGCCCAGATCATGGGGTCCACCGCCGTCGACTGGGACACGATGGCCGCGCGCAAGACGAAAGTCGGCGAGGTGCGGCAGGTCTTCCGGGCGCCAACCGCCACGCTCGACGAGCTGGAACTGCACATCACGACGCTCATGCCTGGCCAGTCGCCGCACGAGCCGCACCAGCATCCCGACGAAGAGGTCATCATCATCCGCGAGGGCACGGTCGAGACGCTGCTCGGCGACCGTACGCAACGGGTGGGCCCGGGGTCGGTCATCTTTCAGGCCGCCAACCAGCCGCACGCCATCCGCAACGTCGGTGAGGTGCCGGCCACCTATCACGTCATCAAGTGGAACTCGCCCGGCATGCTGAAGGCCCGCGCCGCGCAGTGACCGGGCGATGCAGGGCGCGTGACGAGCGCGTGACGTACGTGAAGGGCAACGTAAAGACGAGCACGGTGCACCGTGCGAAGGCGGGAATCTGCCCCGCGTCACCGGGGCTCAGCGGTCCGTCGCCCGCAGCAGCTCGACCAGGTGCTGCTTCCACACCGACGCCTTCGTGTGCGTGCCGTGCCCGACCGTCTCGTCACCCAGCGGAAGAACAATCGCCCGGCCGTTGCGCACGCGCCGAATCTCGCGCTCGAGGATGCCGAGTTCGGGCGGGTTGATGATGTCGTCGGCCGAGTTGATGGCCACGAGGGGCGCAGCGATGCGGTCGAGACCCGGTGCGGGGTCGTAGTCGTGCGACGCCTCGATGGCATAGAGGATGTCGTTGGCGTCGGCGGTCGTCAGATACTCCGCCACGTACTCGTCGAGCACGCGGTCGGCGGCTTCAAGCGTCGGCGCCTGCTGGTGCCGCAGCGCCGGGTTGCTCGCGGCGAGCCAGAGCATCTGCGCGACGGTGCGCAGCCCGTTCGGCTGCGTCGTGTAATCCCCCTGCTGCCATGTCGGATCGTGGCGAATGGCGTCGATCGCCACGCGGCGCCAGGCACGGTTGCGGCCCGCAATCTGATCGGGCAGGCTCGCCAGCGGCATCAGCGCGTCCATCATGTCCGGGTAGCGCTGTCCCCAGAGCCATGTATGCATGCCGCCCATGGACGTCCCCATGACGAGTCGGAGGCGCGCGATACCGAGTCCTTCGGTGACGAGGCGGTGCTGCGCCGCGATCATGTCGGCGTAGCCGTACCGGGGGAAGGCGGCACGGAGGCCGTCGCTGGGCTTGCTCGACTGGCCGTGCCCGATGTTGTCGGGCATCACGACGAAGAAGCGCGTCGCGTCGAGCGGCTGGCCGGCACCGAACAGCTCGTCGGCGAAGATCGGTCGAGAGAACTGCGCGCCCGTGCCGCCGGTGCCGTGCAGCACCAGCACGGCGTTGCGCACCCGTCCCTGCGCGTCGCGCTGCGGGGTGCCGACGGTGCGGTAGTGGATGCGCAGCTCGGGCAGCGTCCCGCCCGACGTGAAGCGGAAGTCGCGGACGACGAAGTCGGCCTCGACGGGCGGCGGCGGTTGCGCCACGGCCGCTCGGGGCACGAGCATCAACCCGAGCAGCAGGAGCAGGAGGCGGGATGTGACCCCACTCATTGCGTCATCCTGTAGTACTCGGCGAGGGTTTCGAGGTTGCGCGCGAACACCTGTGAACTGATGATCCGCTCCCGCGGCGCCTCTTCACCCTGAAAGATCTCGACCGTGTCGTTCTCGCGCAGCCGGATGACCTGATCGCCCGTGCGGTCGCCGGTGCCGGCCGACCCATCGGAACGCCCTCGTCCGATGCGCAGCACCATGTCGCGCGCGGCATAGACGAACACCAGGCGGTCGGACTTGCCGATCGTTCCGTCAGTCAGCCACGCGCCCCGCGCATCCATCGACGCGATGATCTCGCGCGCCGCGTCGGCCAGCGCCCCGCCTGACCGCGCCGGTCGTGGACGCTCGGACCACGGCGACAGGCCCGTGAGCCGTTCCGGGCGCCGGAGCGCCGCGCGGTCCGTCGCCACCAGCGCGTCGTACTCCTGCTGGATCTCGTCGAGCCCCGCTCCGCTCGTCAACACGGCGTAATGCGTGATGACGGAGCGATCGTCGTAGCTCAGCTCGTAGCCATCCACGAGCCGGCTGCCGAGGCCTGCCGCGTTCAGGCGCGAGCCCTTCGTGATGTACAGCGGCCGGTTCGTCTGCAGTTCGTAGAACCTGGCGAGCACGGGTCCAGCCTGACGCTGGCGCGCTTCCACGCCACGCTCGTCCGGCGGCAGGATCGACCGTTTCAGGTACGCCAGCGCTCGTGGAATCGGTTCGAGGTAGATCGGGTTGCCCGTCTCGCGGTACAGCACCATCAGCGTGCGCAGGATGCCCTGCGATTCGCCGCCCGTCACGGCCGGCGGCTCGAACACGCGCGCCCACGCAGGGTGCATGTCGGCGTCGTACTGCTGCGCCCAGGCGGGCTGCGGCTCCGGCATCTGCGCGAGCAGGATGAACTGGCCGCCCTTCTCCGCAGAAGCCAGGTAGCGCGGCTCGTCGTAGATGCGCGCCGCCTCGAGCATCAGGTCGATGGCGTCGATGATCGAGTTGTCGTTGAACGTGTAGTGCTGCTGGTAGACCGGGCCCGGCCACGTGCGCTCCCAGGTGGCGGGGTAACTCGCGCGCTTCACGGCGAACGACGCGTGGTCGGGCGGCGCGGCGAAGCGTTGGGGCCAGGCGCCAATCGGGTACTGCGCCTCGATCAGCGTGTCGAGCGCGAAGGTCACGGCCTCGTGAATCCTCTCGTCCTTGAAGCCGAGCGCCCGGTCGAGCCGCATCAGCACGCGGACCGATGCCTGCGTGACGTTGTCGTCGAGGTTGGTGACGCCGCGCTTCCCTTCGCCGCAGTTGCCGTCCGCGCGGTACTGGTACTCCTGCCGCTTCGCGGGGTCGAGTTCAACGAGGTAATCCCAGCCGCCGCTGCACAACTGCCCGCGCAGGTACGCGTCGCCAGCCCTGCGTGCCGCATCCAGGAACAGCGGCTCACCGGTGGACTCGTACGCGTCGAGATACGCGAGCGCGACCACGGGCGTCGCCTCGCGCTGATACTCGATCTGCGTGGGTCCTTCCGCCGACTCCGACCGTCCGTAACCGATGTCTTCCGCGTAGTAGAAGTGGTAGCCGCCCTCCGTCGACACACGATTCACGTAGAAGGACGCGGCCCGGCGCATGGCGTCGAGCACGGCGTCGCGGGCAGGACCAGGCTCGCGGGCAGGACCTGGCTCGCGTGGAGAATCGGCCTGCGCGAACGCAAGGGCGGGCACGATCAGCGCGGCCGCCAGACAGCGTGGAATCACGTCACCCTCCGGAGACCAGGCATCGGTCAGCGACTCATTGCATATGCCTTCATGATCGTCGCGTACTTGGTGAGCATGGCCGGCACTTCCCACGCCGGCATCGCGCCGGCACGCAGATAGGCCAGGAAGTTCTCCGTGACCTGTCCGAAGTGCGCCTCATGGCCCACCGCGTACGAGGCGGGGACGTCCACCGCCCAGCGCTCGCCGTCACGACGCACGTCCACGCCGGGATAGCGATCCTGCAGCGACGCAATCGCGGCCTTCACCGCGGCCTCGTGGTCGGCCTCGCTCACCGACGGGGCGCGCTCGATGTAGAGCACGGGCGTGAACTTCTCGGCCGCACCCTGCCTGATCACGAGGTTCGCCCGCGTACCGCGCATCATCGAGAAGTGCGTGTCGCCCGTCCCGGCGGGCGCCTCGAAGTTCCAGACGACCGACACCTTGGCGTGCACGTCGCGCAGGCGATAGGTGAACTCGCCGTTCGAGTAGACGTGCAGCACGCCGTCGCGCACGTCTCTCTGCAGGTAGTCGGGAAACGACTCGGCACCCGTGACCTTCGCGAACTCCTCGCGCGACACCGCCGTCGTCCAGCGACGCGCCTGCAGCATCGTGGCGTCCGCGGGCACGAGGGCCTGCTCGGGAAACACCGTCCACTGGATCAGATCGACGAGGTGCGTGGTGACGTCGGCGATGCCCTCGGCCTGCTGCTCCACGTCGAAGAACCACGCGGGCCGGATGAGCGGCGCGCCCGACACGATCTTCGAGAAGTGATGCACGCTCTCCTTGGTGATCGCCGGCTCGGCCGCGGTCCCCTTCTGCAGCTCACCGAACAGCGGGGCGACACGTGACAGGTCGCGCTGCAGCATGCTCGTGATCTCGAAGCGTTCCGTCATGATGTCGTACAGCAGGACGCCCTTCTCCTCCGCGACACGAAAGGCCTGCTCCAGGCGGACGAGGTCGTCCGGCGTGCGCGCCATCGGCTTGTCGGCGAGCACGTTGAACCCGGCGTCCACCGAGCGGACGATGTACTCGGTCTTGCGAGCGTTGTTGCCGGAAATCACCACGATGTTGCCGGCGCGGTCGGCGAGCATGCGGTCGAGGAAGTCGGGGCCCGTGTGGAGCTGGAGGTCCCAGCGCGTGGGGTCGTCCGCGCGGGCGTTGTAGCTCTCGATGCGCGCGATGTGCTGCTGCAGTTCCTCTCCCTCGGGCGCGTAGACGTGCACGGTGGGGCTCACGTCCGGATACATCGACTTCTGGACGAGCGCCGCGTGGAAGTGCCCCGGATCGAGCGTCACGAGCCGGAAGCGCGCCGCGTCTGCTGTCGTACCGGCCGCCTCGCCTTGAGGAGCCTCACCACTGCCGCAGCCGGAGACGAACGCCGGCACCGACAGGGCGCCGGCGGCGAGCGCCGTTGTCTGGACGAAGGCGCGACGGGACAGGCGCCTGGATGGAACGGACGTGGGAATCATGCCCACATGGTGCCACGCGTCGGGCCGTATCGCATCTCATGCCTCGCGGCGCCAGCCAGGTGCCGGGTGATCGCGCGGTGCCGCCGCGACACTGCCGGCCGCCCGGCGCCGCTACGCAACGTCGTACGAGAGGATCACGATGCCAGACGATTCGTACGTGTGCTGCCTGCGAAGCGTCAGCGACAGCTGCGGGCCAGGCGTCGCCAGCAGCGGCAGCCCGCCGCCCAGCAGCACCGGGATGATGGCCACTTCAACTTCGTCCACGAGGCCTGCCGCAGCCAGTTCACGAAACAAGTGTCCGCCGCCCCACAGCCACAGCGTCTTGCCGTCGGTGTCTTTGAGCCCGCGCACGTGGGGCACCGCGTCGCGGACGAACGTCACGCCATCGCGCTCGCCTTCGGGGAGGGTGCGCGAGTAGACGTACGTCGGCAGCGCCGGGCCGCCCGTTCCGCCCATGGTCACCGTCACATCGTAGGAGGCGCGTCCCATCAGCAGCCCGCCCACCGCGTCGTACATCGCCGCGAAGTCGATGGCGGGATCCATGATGATCCAATCGAAGCCGCCGTCGGGCGAGGCGATGTAGCCGTCGAGACTGGCAGCGACGGAGTAGCGGATGCGGCGCATGGGGGGAAGTGTAGCGGGTTCAGGCTTCAGGCTTCATGCTTCATGCTTCATGCTTCATGCGTCAGGCTTCGGGCGTCAGGCTTCGGACTTCGGGCTTCGGGCCTCATGACTCATGCTTCACGCTTGTGCTCGTCGACGTGGACCGTGGACTCAGAAGAATATCGTCACGCAAGGCGGTACGGGGCTTGGTCTCGCCATCAGCAAGGCGATCGTGGATGCCCACGGAGGCCGCATCGACGTGGAGGCGGGGCCGGACGGCACGACGTTCACCGCGTCCTGCCTGGCCCGGCCAACGTGACGGCTACGTCCGCGCCACGAACCACACGTTCATCGGGTCGTGCGGCAACACGTGACGCGTGACCGGGGCGAACCCCGCGCGCTCGAGCATCGAGAGCGCCGTCTCCCATCCCCACATCGTGCCGAGACCGGCGCCGCCCTGCCCCAGCGAGACGGGCATGCAATGCGCGCACGACACCGCGTAGAGCAGCGCCGCCATGGGGAAGTCGTGGTTGTTCTCGAGGTGGGCCGACCCGCCCACGTCCTGGACGAGATAGACACCGCCCGGCCTGAGCGCGCCGTACAGGCTCCGCACGAGACCTTCCGGATCCGCCTGATCGTGAATCGCATCGAACGACGTCACGAAGTCGAAGCGATAGCGCTCCGCGTAGCCGGTCAGGTCTCGTGCCTCGAAGGCCACGTTCGTGAGGCCGGACGCCTCGGCCGCCGCCTGGCCCGCCGACGTCGCCTCCTCCGACAGGTCGTATCCAACGAACCGACTGCGGGGATAACGGGCGGCCATCGCGAGCAGCGCCGTGCCGCGTCCGCACCCGGCGTCGAGCACGTCGATACCCTCCTCGAGACGCGCCGTGATGCCGTCGACGAGCGGCAGGATGGCGTCGAAGAGCTGGCTCGTCACTGTCTGCGCGCTGTCTTCCGCCATGATCTGGTGAAAGCAGGGGTACTCGTCGTAGCGCGTTCCCTCGCCGGTTGCGAAGCAGCCCAGCAATCGCTCCTGCATCTGCCCGAGCAGCGCGACGTGCTGCGTGTAGACCGCGATGTTGCCGAGCGGCGCCTCACTCGTCAGAGAGGCGGCGTGCTCGGCCGGAAGCGCGTACGTCCGGCTGGACGGGTCGTAGGTCACGATGCGTCCCATCACCATCACGGCAAGCCACTCCCGCACGTAGCGCTCGGCGAGGCCCGCAGCTTTGGCGATCTCGTCACTCGTCGACGGCGGCAGCGCGGCGAGCGTGTCGAAGAGCTTCGTCCGATGTCCGATGGACATCATCGCCGCCACGGCGCCGGCGTCGATCAGCGATGCCACCCGGTTGAGAAACGCCTCGGCGGCGTGCGGATCGAAGTTGAGGGTCTGTGTGTCGGACGTGGTCATAGGTCTCCTCCTGGGGTCAGGTGCCACCTACACGTCGCCCCGCTTCATCTCCTCCACGAGATAGTCCGTCGCGCGCCAGGCAATCGCCAGGATCGTCAACGTCGGGTTCTTCTCGGACGCCGTCGTGAACGACGAGCCATCCACGACGAACACGTTCTTCACCTCGTGCATCTGGTTGAACGCGTTCAGCGCCGATGTCTTCGCGTCGTCGCCCATGCGACACGTGCCATGCTCGTGGATGGCGGAGCCGTTGTTGTCGAGGTCGGCGCGCCTGTAGTTCCACAACTCGATGCCCGCCGCCTTCGACAGCTCCTCGATGGTGTCGGCCATGTGCTCCACCATCTTCATCTCGTTCTCGCGGATGCGGTAGTCGATGTGGACGAGCGGGACGCCGTAGCGGTCGGTCTTCGTCGTGTCCACGGTGATGCGGTTGTCCGGGTAGGTCAGCACCTCGCCGAACGGATGAAGCTCGACCCAGGCCGGGTACATCCTGCGCACATCGGTCTTCAGCGTCGACCCGAACCCCGCGACGCCGCCTGCGAAGTGCGACGCGCCGTCGGGATTGGTGCCCGTGTTCCAGAACTGCAGCCCGAACCCGCGGAGGTAGTCACGCTTGTGCGGATCGCGATGGTTGAACCGCGGCAGGTAGACGTGCGCACCGCCGATGCCCTTGTCGTCGGTCGCCGGCTTGCCGTACAGCGACGGCATGAAGCCGCGTGCGTGGATGCGCACCTGCTCGCACAGGTACCGTCCGATCACGTCGCTGCCGTTGCCGAGGCCGTTCGGATGCGCGCTGGACGACGAGTTGAGCAGGATGCGCGTGGTGTCGACGCAGCTCGCGCCCATCACCACGACGTTGCCGCGCACCTGTCGCTCTTCGCCCGTGTGACGGTCGAAGTACTGCACGCCGTTCGCGCGGCCGTTTTCATCGACCAGTACGCGCGAGACGACGGCGTTCGAGCGAATCTCGAGTCTGCCGGTCTCCATCGCCTGAGGCAGCAGGTGGTCGGCGGAACAGAAGAACGACGCCGTGTCGCAGCCGCGCCCGCACTGCCCGCAGTAGTGGCACGCGGGGAAGTTGCGATGCGGACGCGTGAGGTTGGCGCGCCGGATGCGCACGAACGGCATCTGCAGCTTCTCGCCCGCGCGCCTGAGCGTGACTTCGGCACACCGCATCGCCGGCGGCGGCATGTGGTAGCGGCTGCCGGGCAGCACGTCCGAGTCGTCGTCTCCCCCGCAGACGCCGATGAGCTGATCGACCTGGTCGTAGTACGGCGCGAGATCGCGGTAGTGGATGGGCCAGGAGATGTCCCAGCCGTCACGTTCACCGGCGCGGAAGTCGAGTTCGCTGTAGCGCAGGCTGACGCGGCCCCACACGTTGGTCTTGCCGCCATGGCCCCAGACGCGGATGAGTTCGAACGGACGCTCGGCGGGCGTCAGATACGGCTGCTCCTTCGTGTCGAGGAAGAACTGCGGCGGTTTCTCACCGCGCTTCGCGCGCTCGCGGGCTTCAGGCGCGGTGACGTGCGTCCAGTACTGCCCGCGGTCGAACTTGTCGCCCGCGTCGAGCAGCAGCACTTCGACGCCCTGCCGCGTCAGGTTCCACGCCGCCATCCCGCCGGATGCACCGCTGCCGACGACGATGACGGGGTAGACGCGGGGGGAGGGCTGGATGGTCATGCTTCATGTCTCATGCTTCATGCCTTGCGCTTCGGGCTTCGGGCTTCGGGGGCCAAACGTCGCAGCGCGCGGTCATGGTCAGGCTACAGCTTGCGCCGATCCTTCTTCTGGGCCTGCACGGTGGCAATCGACGTGGAGACGTCGTACGGGGTGTAGGTCTCGGTCGCATCGGGACTGATGTATCCCTTGAGCGCCGCATCGGCGCTGTCCGGGTTGAACAGCTCGAGCGACGCGCTGACCACGAAACCCGTAACGCCCGTCAGGTCGAACACTGAGCTTTATTACCTCTCCCAGTACAGTCGGGCGCGCTCGCGCTTCTCGGGTGCGATCTGGTGCAGCGTTCCGGCATCATACAACCGCCCATTCGCCATGACCATCGCCACCGAATCGCTGTTGCGGATGTCGGTCAGCGGATTGCGGTCGAGCACGATCAGGTCGGCGAGCTTGCCCGCCTCGAGTGACCCGAGGTCCTTGTCCATCCCCAGATAGCGTGCGCCGGCGATCGTGGCACTCTGCAGCGCCTGCATCGGTGTCATGCCGCCCTGGACGAACATCCACAGCTCCCAGTGCGCCGCCAGGCCCTGCATCTGCCCGTGCGCACCGAGCTGCACCGATCCGCCGGCGTCGAGCACCTTCTTCGCCTGCTGCGCGACGAGCACGTGAGCGTAGTCGTCCTCGGCCGACATCGTCCGTCGTCGCGCGCGCGGAACGACGACATCGCGGGGCACAAAGGTCAGCAGCCGCTGGTTCCGGAACACGTCGGCGTCCTGATACCAGTAGTTCTCGCCGCTCTGCGAGCCGTACGAGACGACCAGCGTCGGCGTGTACCCGAGGCCGCTCTCCGCAAGCAGCGTGATCGCGTCCTTGTACACGATCGGCACAGGGATGTTGTGCTCGATGCCGGTGTGGCCGTCGAGCATCATCGACGCGTTCAGGTAGTACAGCGACCCACCTTCGGGCACGACCATCATCTGCTGCTCGCGAGCGGCCTTGATGATCATCTGCCGGCTGTCGCGCCGCTGCTGGTTGTAGCTCTTCACGCTGATGGCGCCGACCGCCTTCATCCGTCGAATGTGCGACCGCGCATCGTCGATCGACCCGACCACCGCCTTGAAGGGCGTTTCGGCGCCGTAGAGGATGGTGCCGGTCGAGAAGATGCGGGGGCCCAGCAGTGCGCCTGTCCGTACCATCTCGCTCACGGTGAAAATCGACTCGGTGTCGTTGGACGGGTCGTGCGACGTGGTGACGCCATACGCGAGGTTGGCCATCAGCGGCCAGTGGGCCTGCGGAACCAGCCCGTCACCAGGCGACCCCAGATGCGCGTGCGCGTCGACGATGCCCGGCATGATCGTCTTGCCCGTCACGTCGATGCTGGCAGCGCCTGCGGGGATGCGCACGCTGCCGACCGGCCCCGCGGCCACGATGCGGTGGCCTTCCACGACGACGGTTCCGCGCTCGATGACCTGCGTGCGGCCTTCGCCCGCCATCGTGATCAGACGGGCGCCGACGAGCGCCACGGTGCCGGAGGGCACGTCTGCCGGTGCGGTGAAGCCGATGGCGACGCCCGCTTCCTCGGGAGCCGCCGCCTTGGGTTGTCCGCCCTCCACGAAGGCGAACGTGGACGTCAGGTCGCGACTGAACAGCTCGGGCCCGAGCGTCCAGTGCACGCGCCGGCTGTCGGCGGACCAGTGCACGCCGAAGCCGGCGTCTCGTGAGATCTGCGCGGCAGGCCAGGCGGAACCGGACGTGGCCAGCGTGACCGTGCGGCCGGTCGACGGGAACGGCGCCACCCACGTCTTCCACCGCTCGGCGAAGGCGATCCACCTGCCATCGGGTGACGGCACGGCCTGCGTCGCGTTCTCCGACTGGACGTGGACGATCTCGTCGCCACCGTGGAGGTCGATGCTGCGGAGGATGAACTGGTTGTCGCGGCGGCCGCGCAGGTAGAGGCGCTCGCCGGTGTGGTCGAACTGGGGCTCATCGCCCTCGTCGGTCACCTTGCGTGGGCTTCCGCCCGATGCCGGGACGACGAAGACACCGGGTTCGACGGCGTACGTGTAGCCGCGTCGGGAGTCCGGCCCCGTGGCGCGGTAGACGATCTGCTGCCCGTCGGGCGAGAACGACGGCCTGGCGTAGTGCCCCGGCGCGGCGACGACATCGCGTGCGCCCGAACCGTCGACGCCGATCACTTTCACGCGACCCTTCTGCTCGTCGTCCCAGGTGACGTATACGAGACTGCGGCCATCCGGCGAGAACGACGGCCAGGCTTCGTGCGCGGCGTCCTGCGTCAGGCGGCGCGGCTCGCCGTCCGGGAGCGGACGCACGTAGAGGTGCCCCAGCGCGGAGTAGACGACGGACC
Source organism: uncultured Vicinamibacteraceae bacterium (assembly GCA_964388335.1). Taxonomy (GTDB): domain Bacteria; phylum Acidobacteriota; class Vicinamibacteria; order Vicinamibacterales; family Vicinamibacteraceae; genus JAEZDP01. The sequence continues at coordinate 22,655 of CAYMAG010000017.1, forward strand.
GGCCATCCGGAGCAACGCGAGCGTGGCGCAGCATCCGTACGGCAACCTCCGGCGGGTGGACGTCGACCGGGAAGCGCAGGGCCTCGTTGACGGTCTGCTCGACCTGTGCGCGGAAGGGCACCTGCGTGCCCGTGCCTGTCGTCGCATCGACGCGCCAGATTTTCCCCTGTCCCCAGATCACGAGGTGCGTGCCCTCGGGCGTCCACGCGTACTGTGCGTAGACGCCGTGCACCGCCCAGGCCTCCTGCAGATCCTTGTCGAGGCGATCGAACAGGCTGCGTTCCTCGCCCGTGGCGAGGGTTCGCAGGAACAACCGGCTGCCGGTGTCCACGCGGCGCACGAAGGCGAGCGTCTTGCCGTCGGGCGAGACACGCGGCGCCACGGACCCGCCCGGACGCGCCGTGACCGTCTGTTCGCGCCCGGTCCGCAGGTCGCGCGAGACGATCGCGTAGATGGTGCCGTGGGGGTCCTTGTTGTACTCGAAGTTCGCGCCGGGCGTCACGTCCTTGCTGTAGTAGAGCGTCTCGCCGTCCGGTGACACGGCGGGTTCGCCGGCGTCCTTCTGGATGCTCGTCCGCGTCGTCAACTGCAGCCCTTCGGCGCCACTCACGTGGTACTGCCAGATCTCGCCGGCGCCGAGCGAGCGCGTGCCGACGAAGTGCCGGCGTGCGTAGATCGACAGACCGTCGCGCGCCCACTCGGGGCTGTTGACGAACCACTTGGTGTCCTTCGACACCTGCGCCGCGTTCTGGCCGTCGCGGTCGATTGTCCAGATGTTCCAGAGACCACCCCGATCGCTGGAGATGGCGATGCGCGTGCCGTCGGGGCTGTAGCGCGGCTGCATGTCGAACGCCGGTCCGCTCGTGATGCGGCGCGCCTCGCCATCGCCCGTGCCGTCGAGGGGCATCACGTAGATGTCGCCGAGCAGGTCGAACACGATCTCGCGGCCGTCCGGACTCACGTCCACGTTCATCCACGTGCCCTCGTCCGTCTCGAAGGCCACGGTGCTCGTAGCGCCGCCGAGAGGCGCAGAGACGTCCCACGCCGGCGGCTTCTCCTGCGCCGGCGTCGGTGCCTGCTCGGGCTCCTGCGCCAGCGGTACTGGTGAGAGCAGGCCGACGATGGCGGCGATGATGAAGGTGAATGAACTCTTACGCATGGAACGGTCTCCAGGGGCTTCAGGCTTCAGGCTTCAGGCTTCACAGGCTACAGGCTTCAGGCTACGGGTTCGGGTTACGGGCTTCGGGCTTGCCCGCCGTGTCTCGGCGACGGTGAGGTTCAGGGCTTGCCACGCCGTAGCCTTGGCGAAGGCGGGGTTCAGGGCTTGCCACGCCGTAGCCTTGGCGAAGGCGAGGTTCAGGGCTTGCCACGCCGTAGCCTTGGCGAAGGCGAGGTTCAGGGCTTGCCACGCCGTAGCCTTGGCGAAGGCGGGATGTCGTGGCCTGCAGCCTGTAGCCCGTAGCCCGACTACACCGTCTCGATGTCCAGCGCACGCCAGAGATACCAGCAGCCGATCGTGCGCCAGGGGCGCCACACCTCGGCCAGCGCCGTCATCTCGTCGGCCGTGAGCCGCTGCCCCTCGCCGTACACCTTCGTGAAGCCGTTGACGATGCCGAGGTCGCCGAGCGGCAGCACGTCCGGACGCTGCAGCTGGAACATCAGATACATCTGCGCCGTCCAGACGCCCACGCCCTTCACCTGCGTGAGATGCGCGATCACCTCATCGTCCGGCAGCCGCCACAGGTGGCGCATCGGCAGCGTGCCCGCGTCGACGCGTGCGCACAGGTCCAGAATGTACGACAGCTTCTGCGTGCTCAAGCCGGCCGCGCGCAGGGTCTCGGGTGGCGTCGCCAGCCATCTGGCCGCAGGAGGACACACGGACGCGCCCATGGTGGCGAGCGCTCGCGCGTGAATGGTCGCAGCGGCCTTTCCCGACAGCTGCTGAAAGACGATCATGCGGATGAGCGCGGCGAATCCGTGACGCCTGGGACGGATGCCGATGTCGCACGGTCCCCATGCACGAATGACGCTGCCCAGTCGGGGATCACGACGCGCCAGCGCCCGCGTGGCGGTTCGGCACGACTCGGGGGTCAGGCGCTGATGCATGGTGCGGCCGATCCAGCCTACCCGAGGACGTGCGGCGTGCCGTCATCCAGCGGGAGGTCGCCGTCGCTCGTGGCCGTGACCTCTATCTGATCGAGCGTGACCTCGGCGCCGTAGCTCGAGAGGAACGCGGTATCTGCGGCGTCGCGGCCCGTCGCGATGCGCAGCAGGGTGCGTCGGGGAGCCAGCCGCGTGGCATCGACGACGTGCCACGCGCCATCCACACAGGCCTCGACGACGGCGTGGAAGTCCATGGGGCTCAGTCCAGGGGCGTAGACGGCCACGAGACGGGCGGGGACGGCCCGGGCCCGCAGGATGCCGATGACGAGATGCGCGAAGTCGCGGCACACGCCACGGCGTGTCAGCAGCGTGTCGACCGCACCGTCGGTCGGGCCGCTCGACCCCGGAACATACGCCACGCGAGTGCCGACCCAGTCGACGACGGCGTCGAGCAGCGCGAATCCTTCGAGGGTTCCGAACTGGTCGGCGGCGAAGGCCGTCAGCTTGTCGGCCTCGGCGTACCGGCTCGGCCGCAGGTACTCGATCAGATCGGAGGCCACGACGGGAGGGGGCATGTCGCGTCCTTCGACTGTCGCGCGATAGCGGATCGCGATCTGCCCCGGAGGCACCGTGACGCGCGGGACGTGCGTGCCGTGCCTGGCCTCGACCGGTGCGACGGCCAGTGCCACGCCGCTGGCCTCGACCACGAGTTCTTCGTCGAGGCGGTGCGCGCCCCGCGCAACCGCCAGGCACAGGACCAGGTCGGCGGGTCCGGCGGCGGTGAGCGTCAGGCTGGCCGTGACGGTGCGTCTCATCGAAGTGCCCTCTTCGGATCGGTGTCGTCTATCGCGGCCCGCGCGATCGTCATCTCTTCCGCGAGGCGAGTGTCCGACCACCCCAGCTCCTCACGCATCAGCGCGGTGACCGGCACCAGGGCCCCAAGCCCCCGGTGGTCCGTGAACGCCAGGCGCGATCGACGGAACAGGAAGTCGACCGCCCGTTCGCACGACTCGTGCCTCACCGCGAACACGACTTGTGCGGCGATGTCGGGCGCGTCGTCGCACAGCGGCGCCGCCAGTTCGACATGGTCGCGCGCGAGCGCGAGCACGGCCCGCGCCCGGCCGCCCAGAAGGCGTCGCAGGTGAGGCACGAGCGAGACCGAGGCTCCCGCTGGCGCCGCGAGCACGTCGTCCGCGCCGACGGCGCCGGGCAGGAGCCCGCTGTCGGTGGTGGTTCTGGTCGTGACGTCCAGCAGGCGGCAGACCCTGTTGGTCACCTCGTCGGCGATCGCGCGATACCCGGTGAGCTTGCCTCCGAGCACCGAGATGAGGCCGGCGGGCGCGTGCTCTGCCACGACCTGATGCGCACGCGACACCGACGATTCGCTGCCTTCCTCCCGCACGAGGGCGCGCACACCGGCGTTCGTGAAGCGGACCGGGCCCGGGTCGCCGACGTAGGGCGCCACCGATGCGCACAGGTACTCGATCTCGGCCTGCGTCGCACGCACGCGCGCCGGATCGCCTTCGAAGTCGAGATCCGTCGTGCCGATCCAAGTGTAGCCCAGCCACGGCAGGACGAACACCAGTCGGCCGTCGAGCGCGGAGGGCAGGGCCAGGGCGGTCGCCGGAGGATTCGGGCAGGCGAGGTGGATCCCCTTGGTGGTGCGGATGCGGCGCGAGGGCCCCGTGAGCACGCCCGCCACACGGTCGAACCAGGGGCCCGACGCGTTGACGACGACGCGTCCGTTCACTTCGACCTCGCGCTGTGCAATCAGGTCGTTCACGCGCAGGCCCGCGACGCGTCCGTCACGCGTCAGGCAGCCGACGACGCGCGCGTAGTTGCAGGCCATGCCGCCGTGGGCCTGGGCGTCGATGATGTTCTCCAGGCAGAGGCGCTCGGGCAATGACGCCTGGGCGTCGGAATAGCTGGCGGCGCCCTGCAGTCCATCGGGCACGAGCCGCGGCTCGGCCTCGAGAGCATCGGCACGCGACAGCATGGTGTGCCCCGCGAGGCTGCGGTCGTAACTCAGGACGTCGTACAGCCACATGCCCGCGCGCATCTTGAGACGGGTGAAGGCGGACTGCTGATAGAACGGCAGGAGGAACCTGAGCGGGGCGACGAGGTGCGGCGCGATGCGCAGCAGAATCTCGCGCTCGCGCAGGTCGAGCCGCACGAGGCCGAAGTCGAGCATCTCGAGGTAGCGCAGGCCGCCGTGGATCAACCGCGTCGACCCGGCCGTGGTGCCGCCTCCGAAGTCGCCCTGTTCGAAGAGCGCCACCGACAGGCCGCGACGCGCGGCGTCTCGCGCCACGCCCGCACCGATGATGCCACCGCCGACGACGAGCACGTCGAACGACTGGCGGTGAAGTTCGGCAGCACGCATCGTTTGTCAGCGAGGTCTTACCCGATGGCTGGCGCCAGGGTCTGTGCGTCCTCGAGCCGTTGACGCACCGTATCACGACCGAGTAGCGCCATCACCTCGAACAGGCCAGGGCTCACGGTTCGACCGGTGAGCGCCACGCGCACGGCGTGAATCACGAGGCCGGCCTTCAGGCCGGCGCGGTCGGCCTCGCCGCGTACCAGGGCCTCGAGCGTGGGCGGATCGAAGGCCTCGATGGTCGCCAGACGACCGTGCAGCGTGCGAAGGACGGGCAGCGTCTCTCCGGTCAGATGCTTGCCCACGGCGGCGGGATCGTAGGTCACCGATGTGACGAACGGGCGAATGCCGTCCACGAAATCGCCCAGGCGTTTGGCGCGCGGCCGCAGGAGGGCGAGGACGTCATGGAACCAGGCCCGGCGATCGTCGTGGAAGGACGCGTCCCACAGACCCGCCGTCTCGAGCCATGGCCGCACCAGTTCGACCAGACGCGCGTCCGTCATGCGCATGAGGTGCTGGTTGTTCATCCACTCGAGCTTGTCGGGGTTGAACACGGCGTCGCCCGTGGAGATGCCTTCGAGGCTGAAGCGCGCGGTCAGGTCCTCCACCGTCATCAACTCCGTGTCATCGCCGGGCGACCAGCCCAGCAGCGCGAGGAAGTTGACCATGGCCTCCGGGGCATAGCCTTCGCGGGCGTACTCGGTGACCGACGTGGCGCCGTGCCGCTTGCTCAGTCGTTTCCTGTCGGTGCCGAGGATGAGGGGCACGTGCGCGAAGCGTGGCACGGGCGCGCCCAGTGCCTGGTAGATCAGCACGTGTTTCGGGGTGTTGGAGATGTGGTCGTCGCCGCGGATCACGTCGGTGATCGCCATGTCCACGTCGTCTGCCACCACGCTGAGGTGATAGGTCGGATAGCCATCGGAACGCAGCAGCACGAAGTCTTCGATCCGCGCGTTCTCGAAGCGCACCTCGCCGTGGACGGCGTCGTGGAACGTGGTGACGCCCTCGTCCGGCACGCGGAAGCGGATGGCGCGCGGCGCGCCGGCGGCCTCGCGACGTCCGACCTCTTCGGCCGGGAGCATCAGCGAGGTGTGCTCGAGGGTATCGGGGAGTGTCGCCCCGGCTTCTGCCTGCTCGCGGAGCGCGCGGGTCTCGTCGGCCGTGCGGTAGTCGAAGTAGGCATGGCCGCTACGGACCAGTTCGTGCGCGAGCACGCGGTATCGCTCGAGGCGCTCCGACTGGAAGTACGGGGCGTGGGGCCCGCCGGCGTCCGGGCCTTCGTCCCAGGTCAGTCCGAGCCAGCGCAGGCCGTCGAGGATGCCGGTGACCATGTCCTCCGACGAGCGGGCAGCGTCGGTGTCTTCGATGCGGAGCACGAAGGTGCCGCCGTGCCGACGCGCAAGCAGCCAGTTGAACAGCGCGGTGCGCGCACCGCCGACGTGGAGGTAGCCGGTGGGTGATGGCGCAAAGCGGACACGCATGGTGGACAGTAAGGATAGCGGATCGGGATTCGGGGATCGCGGATCGGGGATCGCGGATCGCGGATCGGGGATCGGGGATCGGGGATCGGGATTCGGGGATCGCGGATCGGGGATCGAGGATCGGGAGTTCGCGGATTGGGAGTTCGCGGATCGGGGATCGAGAGTTCGCGGATCGGGAGTTTGCGGATCGGGGAAGGACGGATGCGGCTTGCTGAAGCCGACGCTGCTGCCGCCGCCCCTGTGACCAGCGCGTGGCCTGCCAGCCGAAGCCCATGCTCGGCTCGATTCAACCAGCACGGGACCCTTCGCGCGACGCTCAGCAGGCTCACTGGCCCGCCAACCGTAGCCAGCGAGCGAAGCGAGCGGTTTGGCGAAGGTTGGCGAAGGTTGGCGGTGAGGGAGGGATTCGAACCCTCGGTAGAGGTTTTAGCCCCTACAACGGTTTAGCAAACCGCCGCCTTCAGCCTCTCGGCCACCCCACCGCATGGAGCTGATTATTCTCGCACAAGGACTTGCGATTTTCAGACGTTCGACCCGGATCGGCGATTTGGCTCGATTGTCCCTGAAATTGTCCCTGCCACAACGTCGACTCGCTCGGAGCGGACTCCCTGTCGCCGACGCCGACGTTCCAACATTGTAGCGGACGGGCGGCCCAGAATCCTGGAGCGAAAGCGAAATTCGTCCCGATGTCCGTCTCGAACTGAGCGGAGCCCGGCGCAGCTGGACTTCTTGTCGTGGACGGAACGTCCATCGGCGTGTGGGCTCGCCAGCGCCCGTTCGCATCCAAACACCTCGGCGCCATGACGTCGGGTCCCGCCGACCGTGCGCGAAACAGGGGGGCGGATTCCCAGGACATTCCACACGAACCCTGACGGAACGTTGTGCCTCGGGTCGCCAACCCGGTTGATGCTGGCGCTGCATACGGACCCGTCCCTCGAACGGTTCGTGGCCCGTTGTCTTGTGTCCTATCTGTACGGTCACAGCCACTTCGAGCGCCACGGCAAGATGCCGTTCTGCGAACTTCGTCATGGAGAGGCGCGACTTCGTCAGGATCTGGTTTCGCTCCACGGAGCGCCGTCGGAGGCCGCCGTCGATGAGTTCGTTCGCCTGACTGCGCTCAGCGTCCGTGTAGCGAACAAGGCACCGTGTCCATGCGGGAGCGGGCGACGACTCGGCCGCTGTCACAACGTACGTGTCAACGACCTGCGCCGGCGTCTTGGCCGCCCGTGGTTTCGAGCGCTGCGGCGCGAACTGACTGCCCGCGGGGCGTAGCGAACGGATGCATCCGCACCCACTCAGCGTGCGCCCACGCCGACAGATCAATCACAGCTGCAAGGCCGTCGACGTCCAGTTCCTGTCCCTGTGGATATCGCACATCGAGCGCGGCAACCGCGCGTTGCAGCGTTCGTTCGAACGCGCCGAGCGCTCGGGCAACGCCGGCGGGACCGACACCTTCATGCGCGCCGATCCACACGCGAGGCGTCTCGAGGCCACGTTCGCCACGGAAGCGACCCCGGTACTTACCGTCCGGGACGCGGAGCCCGGTCATCACGCCACGATGCCAGCGACGTGCGTCTTCGACAGTCGGCTGATCGCGGCGGACGGCCCGCTTGCGGACGTCGCGAAGAACGTTGATCAAGTTCTGGCGAAGCCGTGGGCTGTCAGCATCCCAGTCAGCCACGAATCAGTTCGCGCACCAGACGTTGGGCGGGGCCACGTGCGCGAACGGTACTGCCCTCCACGGGGTCCTCGGCCGCATGCTCAGCCTCGGCTTCCGCGAATCTGACAATCGCGTGTTCGAAATCCGGATCGGCGGCTCGGTACGCTTTCACGCGCTGAAGCGTGGCTTCGAGGTCGGTCTCGAGGCGCGCCGCCTGCACGTCGAGGTAGTCGTGGACGGCCTCGTTCACGAGCCGGTTCAGCGGGGCTCTTCGAACGTCGCTCAGGAGTTCCAGTCCTCGCTGCAGTTTCGGCTCGAGACGAAATGTCGTGGCCCTGCGCGGGAGCCTCTCCTTCGATCGCGCGGAGTTGCTTTGCGAACGAACGCTGGACTTGCGCTTCATGATCAAGATGATATCAGAATCTGATTCTGACATCATCTGTGAGTTCTCGGCTGGGGCCTTTCCGACGCGATTCGCGAGGTGCTGACAAGATCGGCTTGCTACTTGCTTCACGGCACACGCGTCTGGCACGTTCCTGGGCACGAAGCTGAAACACCACCGCTCGCCGGTTCGGCCGATTCAAAATCGTATTTTCAATTAGCCGCGGTGCTGACTATCCTAGTCGTATGGTCCCCAGGGACATCGAACCGGCGCTCCGCAAGCTCGCCTCGAGCTTTCCGGCCGTGACGCTGACCGGCCCCAGGCAGAGCGGCAAGTCCACGCTGGCGCGCGGGCTGTTCGATCGCCTGCCGTACGCGAATCTCGAGTCGCCCGACGTGCGGGCCTTTGCCCTTCACGATCCACGTGCCTTTCTCGCGCAGTTTCCCGATGGCGCGATTCTCGACGAACTGCAGCGTGCCCCCGACCTGGCGTCCTACCTCCAGCCGATCATCGACGCCCGGCCCGGGCCAGGCCGCTGGATCCTGACGGGATCGCAGCACTTCGCACTGTTCGAGTCCATCAGCCAGTCGCTGGCCGGACGGACGGCCGTCGCGCACCTGCTGCCGTTGACGCTCGGCGAAGTCCGGCGATTTCCCCACCCTCCCGCCTCGCTCGAGCAGACGCTCCTGGCGGGCGGCTATCCGGCCATCCACGATCGCGGGGCGGAACCGGCCGACTGGCTGGCGGCGTATGTGGCCACCTACATCGAGCGAGACGTGCGCCTGGTGTCGAACATCGGCGACCTGGCCGCGTTCCAGCGGTTCGTGCAGCTCTGCGCGGGACGCACGGGACAGTTCCTCAACTACTCGGCGCTCGCCAACGACGCCGGCATTTCGCAGCCCACGGCGAAGGCGTGGCTCTCGGTGCTCGAGGCCAGCTTTCTGGTGTTTCGTCTCCCGGCGTGGAGCGGCAACGTCAACAAACGGCTCGTCAAGATGCCGAAGCTGCACTTCTACGACGCCGGACTCGCCTGCTGGCTGCTCGGCATCCGCACGAGCGATCACGTGCGGAGCCACCCGCTGCGCGGGGCCCTCTTCGAGTCGTGGGTCGTCTCCGAGGTGGTCAAGCGCCGCGCCAACGCCGGCGAGCGCGGCGGCGTGTACGCGTACCGCGACAGACAGGGCCTGGAGGTCGATCTGCTGATCGACGCGCCGGACGGGCTCACCCTGGTCGAGGCGAAAGCGGGCGAGACGCTTCACTCCGGTGTGGACGACGAGCTTCGACGTGCGGCGGATGCCTTCCGGTCCGAGCGGACGCTACGTTCGGTGCTGATTTATGGCGGGCACGAGCCGCAGCAGCGCACGGACCTGACCGTCATGCCGTGGCACGCCATCCTCGTGTGAAAGCGGCATGCCGCTGGAAACCTGCAGGAACCTGCGCGGCTCGCCCAGCCTGGCGGCGAGTGTGTCAGCCTGCGACCGCTCGAACGGCTGATACCCGGGCGTGCTCATTACGTTGAGTAAATTTACTCACCGTCGTGAGATACGTCAAGCAAGCCAGCTCGGCCCGCCCGATGGCACACATCAGTCTCGGTGGATGGACGTCGCCGCGCGTCCGATGCCGCGACTTACGACGATGTGGACGTCTTCTTCTTCAACTCTCTCCGTGCGGCCCAATACTTCCGCATACGCTCAGAAATCGCTCGGCGCTTCGCCGCCGTCAGCCGTTGTTTCCCGTCGCGCCGCCTGGGCGCGGGCGCGCTCGGTTGTGCCGGCCGGGTCGCCTGCGGCTGCCTGGACGCGTCCGCGTGCGCCCTGGTCGATGGCTTCGTCGCGGGCCTGCCGGGTGCGGCGCGCGTGCGGGTCGGCGCCGGCGCCATCTCGATGCCGAACATCTCCGACAGATCGTCGCTCGCGAGCACCTTCGCGCCGGCTGGTCCCTTGCGTGCCTTCGAGAGGTCGGACCCGGCCTTCGCAATCAACTCCTGTTGATCGACCTTGCGGAGCGCGAAGAGCAACTCCGGCTGCTGATCCAGTCGTGCACCGATGCCGTACAGCACCGCCGCCACGTGCTTGCACATCGACGCCCAGTCCGGACAACTGCACGTGAAGAGGATGTCCCTGGGTGACGGGAACAGCCCGGTCTTCTCCGCGCAGAGACGGGTCATGACGCCCTTCGAGAAGCGTCCCTGCAGCAGCTCGACGAGCGAGTCTATGGCGCCCGAGCAATCCTTGCAGATGGCGCTCCAGCGGGCAGGCGCCACCGGGCCGACCGTGATCTGCACGTCGTACATCGTCGAGCCGCTGACCAGCGCCGTGACGCTACCCGGCGCGACCTGCAGATCGACCACCGATCCGTTGCGGACGTAGGCCCGCCCGCGCGGCAGCCGATTCGCGAAGTCGCTGTAGCGTTCGAGGTTGTCGCACCACGCCTCGCCCCAGAACGTTCTCGCGATCTTGCGCCCTTCAATCGCAACCGGCGACATCGTGCGGCCCTTCTTCCGGAGCCTCGCCAGTTCGCGCGCGGCCTGCGCCCGTCGGGCGGCGACCGGGACGTAGGGCGCGAAGCCGTAGTCATCGTAGTAGTCCATCCTCACTCCCCGGATGCGGCGTGGAGGTCGAGCGCGACGAGCTTCAAGAGCTCGTCGTCTCTCATCTCGGTCAACAGCATCTCGCCGCCGCCTTCCAGCAGATCCTGTGAGAGCTGGCGCTTGGCGTCAATGAGCTGGTCGATCTTCTCTTCAACGGTCCCGCGGCAGACGAACTTGTGCACCAGCACGTTCTTCGTCTGGCCGATGCGGAACGCACGGTCGGTGGCTTGATTCTCGACCGCCGGATTCCACCAGCGATCGAAATGCACGACGTGCGAGGCGGCGGTGAGATTGAGTCCGGCGCCACCGGCCTTCAGGGAGATGACGAAGAACGGCACGCGTTCGTCTTCCTGGAACTGCCGCACCAGCGGCTGTCGCTTGCCGACCGCCGTCGCGCCGTGCAGCACCAGACCCGGCCGGCCGAACACGGATCCGAGAAAGGCGGCCAGCGGCGCCGTCACCTCCCGGAACTGTGTGAAGACGAGCACCTTCTCCTGCTTCGCCGCGATGACCTCCGCGATCTCACGCAGCCTGGCCAGCTTGCCGCTGTCGGCTTCCCTCCACGCTCCATCACCCAGCCACTGCGACGGGTGATTGCAGATCTGCTTGAGACGCATGAGCGACGCGAGCACGACGCCGCGACGCTTCATCCCGTCGGCTCGCCCGAGTTCCGCCGCCAGGTCCGACACCGCCTGCTGATAGAGCGCCGCCTGCGCGCGCGTCAGGTGGCAGAAGGCCTTGATCTCCGTCTTGTCCGGGAGGTCGGCGATGACCGACTTGTCGGTCTTCAGCCGCCGCAGGATGTACGGACGCACGAGCGCGCGCAGGGGCGCGTACGAATTGTGCGTCCGGGACGAGAGCCGTTTGGCGAACGTCGAAAACGCCTTCGCCGACCCCAGCAGCCCGGGGTTGAGGAAGTCGAAGATCGACCAGAGATCGCCAAGGCGATTCTCCACCGGCGTCCCGCTGAGTGCGATGCGCGCGCGCGCGTCGATCTGCTTGGCCGCCCGTGTCTGCCTGGCGCCGGGCGTCTTGATCGCCTGCGCCTCGTCCAGAATGGCGAGCCGCCACGGCATCGCGAGCAGGGCGGGCACGCGCAGCAGCGATCCGTAACTGGTGATGACGAGGTCGACGCCGGCAATCCCGTCGCGATCGAGCGCCTTCAATTCCTCGCTGGTCATCGCCGAGGGATGCGCGACGATTGCGGTCAGGCTCGGGGCGAAGCGTTCGATCTCCGCGACCCAGTTGGCCAGCAGCGACGCCGGCGCCACGAGGAGACTGGTGCGCCTCGCCTCGTCACGGGTCGCACGCCCCCGCGTCACCAGCAGCAGCGCCAGCACCTGCATCGTCTTGCCGAGACCCATGTCATCGGCGAGGCACGCGCCCAGGCCGAGTTGTGACAGCAGATGCAGCCATCGCACGCCCGCCTGCTGATATGGCCGCAACGACGCCTTCAGTGCCGGACCAGGATCCAGTGTCGCGAGCTGGGCTGGCTCGCGCAGGCCCGCGAGCGTCTTCGCCAGCCACGGCCCGGCGACGACGGTTGACCAGTCTGGCGCGGTGGCCGCGACGATGTCACCGGGCACGGGCGCGCCGGCAAGCAGGCGCATTGCCTCGCCGAACGACAGGCCCTCCTTTGCCGCGGCTGATTCCACCGCGCGGAACTCGTCGAGCATCCGGCTCAATCTGTCGCGATCGACTTCGACCCAGCGCCCGCGCACCAGGTGCAGGCCGTTCGACGCGGCCAGCAGTCGTTCGATCTCCGCACCGGTCAGCGGCTCGCCGTCGAGGCTGACCCCCATCTGGAAATCGAGCAGCGCGTCCGTTCCGAGACCCGACGGCGGCTTGCCCCCGACGGTGGCCGTGACTTGCGGGCGTGGCGGTCGATTCGCCCGCCACGCGGTCGGGACGCGCACGATGATGCCGGCGGCTTCGAGGCGGGGGACGTCGGTCAACAGTTGAAACGCCTCGGCGGGCGTCCACCGCAACGGCTGATAGATCTCGCCCGTGTCGACCATCGTCTTCAGCCACGGACACGCGTCAGCGGCTCGCTGAACCGGAAGGAGCAAGGAGAGCAGCCGCGGCCTGTTGGCGGTGCCGGCGTATTCGCTCAGCGCGCGGCCAAGCGGCAGGTGCTGTGCCCTTGCCTGGGTCGACAATTGGGTCGTGTAGGTCGCCAGAAACGCGAACGGCGCCTCGTCGTCGCGGCGGTTCTCGGCGAGGTTGAAGTGCACGCGGCCGACGAGATGCCACGCTGAGTTCCTGCGTTGGAGAAAGTCCTGAACCGACGTCCTGGACGCGGCAAGCTCGGATCGAAGCGCGGCCTCGATCTCCATCCAGAGCGTCTCGAGGACCGCAGTCGTGACGTACTCGGCGCCGGTCATCGGCGGCACGGCGGCGGCGAGGGCGTCGAGTTCGCCGATCGCAGGCACTGGTATCGGCGTGGCGGGTCCGTCGAGATCCGACTGCGTGCAGACGGCCGTGACGAACCGCGCGCCGAAATCGCGCCAGTAGCTGAAATCCGGTGGAAGCGTGGTCCCGACTTCGACGGCACCCAGCTCGAGCAAGCCGTGGCCGGAACCGCGAGAAAACGCCGCTTCGACGCTGCGCGAAAGTGCGGCCGACGGTTCGATGTCTGCGGCGCCGAGACCGAACAACAGGTGGCCGCGTGGGGTCAGCGTCAGTGACGGCATGACTCGGCGAGCGCGGCCAGTCGATACGGCATCTACGGCTGCCTGGCGCGAGCCGCACGACCGCGCGACTTGATTCGTTCGGCACGCTGCCGACCAGTGGTCTCGTCGCAGGTGCTCACGAGTCGTTCGAGTTCGGGCGTCAGTGAGACGTTCATGCGATCAGTCCTCAGGCCGATGCAGGCCGAGCCTAAGAGTGGTGGCGGACGTTGTCAATGTTGGCCACGAATCAGCCGGAATCATCTCGTCGTCTGCGCCCTGGAGCAGGCCGTTCGCGAGCGTTCCGGATGGGCGCCAGAGTTCCGGGCGTCGCACGAGCTGCACCCGTCCGGGTGGTATATTCCACCGATGAGCGTGGCCATCAGGGCGGAGACAGATGGCGAGCGCGCCCGTCTGGTCCCGGTGGGCACCTTCGACCTGGCGCACGCGCCAGCGGTGGCGCAGGCCGTGGAGCAGGCCGAGCGGAACCTGATCGCCAGCGGCGACGTCGACCTCCACTTGTCCGCGCTCGAGCGCATCGACGGGTCGGGAGCCGTCCTGCTGGCGCGGCTGATCGACCGGCTCGAGGCACGTGGGCTTCGCACACACCTCATCGAGGATCACAACGCCCACGCCGGCCGCCTGATCACGCTCTATCGTGAGCGGCGGGCAGGGGTCCGGCCGCAGCCGGCACGGAGGATGGGCCTGCTCGCCCAGCTCGGGGCCGCGGCCGCCGCGGTGCCACGCCAGGTGACCGCCGCGCTGGACTTCCTCGGGCAGGCCGCCGCCGCGGTGGCGATGGCCTTCGTGCCGCCGCGCTCGGTCGACTGGTCGTCGTTGCCACGGCTGATGCAGTCGATCGGCGCCGACGCCCTTCCGGTCACGAGCGCCGCGAACCTGCTCGTCGGGCTCATCATCGGCTTTCTCGGCGTCTCGCAGCTCGGGCGGTTCGGCGCGGTGGTGTACGTCCCCGAGCTGGTCGTCATCGCACACTTCCGGGAGCTTGGCCCCCTGGTCACCGCCATCGTCGTCTCGGGCCGCTCGGGCGCGGGCCTGGCCTCGGAGCTGGCCACGATGCAGGTGTCGGAGGAAGTCGACGCGCTCCGGTCGATGGGCTTCAACCCGGTGAGGTGGCTGGTCGTCCCGCGGTGTCTTGCGCTGATGGTCACCGTGCCGCTGCTGACATGGATTGGCGATGTGCTGGGCCTCGCCGGCGGGCTCCTCGCCACGATCGCCGTCACCGACATGACGCCGCGCGCCTACGTGCTCAGCACCGCGGACCACATCACGGGTGCGCACTTCCTCAACGGGATGATCAAGACGCCCTTCCTCGGGCTGATCATCGGGCTCATCGCCTGCGGGCAGGGTCTGGCCGCGCGCGGAGGAGCGGCGGCCGTCGGCGCGCGCACGACCACGGCCGTCGTGCTGGCCATCTTCGGCGTGATCGTGATCAGCGCGCTCTTCACGCTGTTCTTCACGCTGCTCGGCATCTGAACATGGCCTCGTCCCGACCGCACATCGTCGTCGATGACCTCCGGATCGGGTGGGGTGACCGCGTGCTGATGGAGCACGTCAGCTTCGAGGTCGCGCGCGGAACGACCCTGGCCATTCTCGGCGGGTCGGGCAGCGGCAAGAGCACGCTGCTCCGGTACCTGATAGGCCTGGAGCAGCCGATGGCCGGCCGAATCGAGATCGACGGCGTCGGCGAACCGCACGTCTACAGCGGCGTACCGCCGTTCGGCGTGCTCTTCCAGTCCGGCGCGCTGTTCAGCTCTCTGACGCTGGCGGAGAACCTTGCGCTCCCGCTGACGACCTGGACGCGGGTCCGCGGCCCCCTCGTCCAGGATTTCGTGCAGGCGAAGCTGGATCTGGTCGGCCTCGGTACGTTCGCGGGGCACCTTCCGGGTGAGATTTCGGGCGGCATGAAGAAGCGCGCGGGCATCGCGCGCGCGATGATGATCGAGCCCGATCTGCTGTTCTTCGACGAGCCTTCCGCCGGACTCGACCCGATCAGCGCGGTCGAACTCGATCACCTGATCGTTACGCTCAGCCGCGACCTCGGGATTACCATCGTCATCGTGACCCACGAGCTGCCGAGTATCTTCCTGGTCGCCGACGACTGCATCGTGCTCGACAAGGAGGCCAAGGGGATCGTGGCCCGAGGCGATCCCCGGCGGCTGCGGGACGAATCGGCCATTCCGTTCGTGCACAACTTCTTCACGCGGTCGTCACCAGCGCATCCGGCCCGAAAGCAATAACCATGGCGGTCGAGAAGAGCTACACACGCCTCGGGTTGTTCCTCGTCATCGCGCTCGTCGTGATCCTCGCGACGGGGCTGCTCTTCATCCAGCGGATGCGGAGCCGCGAGGTCATCGAACTGGTCACCTATACGCAGGAGAACGTTGCCGGTCTCGACATCTCGAGCCCGGTGCGCTACCGCGGCGTCGCGGTGGGACGGGTGTCGGACCTGCAGGTGGAGCCGGGCGGCCGCACGATCGAGATCGCCTTCGAGCTGTTCGCCGATCGTCTCACCACCGTCGGCGCCGACGTCACCAACCTCCAGGCGCTGGCTGGGGCGGGCGTGTTCGAGCGCCTGCGCGCCCAGGTGGTGGGCAACCCCGTGACCGGCGAGGCCTACCTCTTCCTGGACATGCCGGAGAACCCCCCGCCGCCGATGGCGCTCGGCTTCACGCCAAGTCGGCCGTACATCCCATCGATGCCCACCCCGATTGCGGAGCTGCGAGACCGGCTTCCCGAAGTGCTGGAGCGCGTCGAGGCCACGCTGATGGTCCTTCGGGAACTCGTCTACCGGATGCCCGACAGCCTCGACCGGGCCGACCGGTTCTTCAGCAACGTCGAACGCATCGTCCGTGAGAGCGATCTGCCGGCCCTCAGCGCCGACTCGCGGAAGTTCTTCTCGACGACCAGCGCGCAGATCGAGGCCATCGCCTCGAACCTGGACGGACTGGTCGGCGATGAGGGCACGCTGTCGAAGCTCGCCAGCGAGGCACGCGCCGCCATCGACGCGGCGGACCTGGACGCCACCGCCCGCGCCACGCGCGAGGCCATGGACCAGACCAGCCTGGCGGCGGAGGACCTGCGGCGCTCACTGCCCGCGATACGCGAGTCGCTCGGGCAGCTGCGCGATCTCGCGCGCCAGCTGCAGGAACACCCGGAGTCGATCGTCCACGGCACCCGGCCCGGAGGAACGAAGGCGAAATGATTCGGCCCCCGACATACGGAATGCTCATCGTGCTGGCAGCCGCCGGCCTGGACGGGGGATGCCGTGTTCGGCTCGACCCCCCGGATATCGTTCCCATACGCATGATCGAGCCCCGGCTCGTCGAGTCGGGCGGGGTCGCCGCCGCTACCCCGAACGCCACGAGCGTCCGTCTGCTCGACACGCAGAGCCGGGGACACATCGGCCGGCGCGTGCTGCACCAGCAGCCCGGCGGCGAGGTGACCGAAGATCCGGTCTGGCTCTGGGCCTCCACGCCCGATCGCTACCTGGACTCGGCGGTGCGAGATGCCATTGCCTCGAGTCCCGATACTCGCCTCGTCGACGCCGGCAGCGCGCAGTCGCTGGCCGTCACGCTGGTGATCTGGCAGATCGAGGCGGCGCCGAGTCCGCGGCTGGTCGGGGCTATCGAGGTCCAGGTGACGACCACCGACCGGGCGGTCCATTCGGAGGTCATCCGGGCGGAGGAGCCGATCTCGGCAGACCTGCCCGGCGACCTGGCCGCGGCCTCCGGCCGGCTGCTGGGGCGCCTCGCCAGTGACTGCCTCTCGCGGGTCAGGCGCCAGGGCTCATGACAGCGGGCAGGTCAGTTGTTCAGGCTCAGGCCCGGGCACGCCACTACCCCTTTCTGACAGACCCCGCGTCTCTCGTCCAAAGGCACGAACGCGCTCTCCGGCCTTCTCAGGCGTGTTACCGCGTCCCGCAGTTGATCTACTGTGCAGCGCTATGGAGAAAGGGGGATTCATGGCAACGCTCACGCCCGTCGCCAGCAGCGGGCTATGCCCTGGTGTCACCAAGTCTCAGATTCGGCGGTATCTCGATTTCGTCCCGGAGTTCGCGAAGAAGTACGGGACCGACCCCACTCGGATCACGATTCTCAGTGGCGCCTCCAAGTGGGAGGGGCACGTCGCGGAGGGAACATCTCGATTGGACCTGCAGGGCGCGGAAAGCGGTTACGGGAACATCCAGGCACAGTTCGGCACGGGCCACAAGACCTGCAAGGAGGGCGGTTCGTATGGCGGCGTCCTGCTGCTCTGCAACACACCGTTCACTGTGGAGGAGGTTACAGAGGCCTTGAGGATGAGCCTCGAGAGTGGTGGCGCGTCCCTCGTGCAGATGACGCTTGAAGCGCCAGCAGCGGCAGCCGCGCCGGCGGTCGACAAACGGATGAAGACAAAACCCGGCAAGAAGGCGTGGACGCCGGGAACCGAGTACTGAACCCGGATTGTTCACGAGCTGGGTTTCCTGGAGGGGCGGACGTGGCGTCGTGAGGCTGATGCGCGGTCGTCGAGGTCGGGAGTAGGACGCGGGCAACGCGGCGCGGCAGACGCCGGCCTGAGGTGCCCGAGCGGCTCGTCAGCGAGCCATGGCCCGGCGTGTCGAGTCGGACGAGCGCTACGGTGACCGCTGATGATATATTCGCTGATGTATTCATGCCCACTACCGTGCACATTCCCGATCCGTTGCTGAAGTCGGTGGACCGTCGCGCGAAGGCGCTCGGAATCAGCCGCAACCGCCTCGTCGTCCGCGCGCTGGAACAAGCGGTCAGCGCGGGGGAGGGCTGGTCACCAGAGTTCCTGCAGCGGCTGCGACACGTGGACCGCGAGACGAGCACAGCCGTCGACGAGTTGCTCGCCACGGTCACGCACGCACGGCGCTCGAAGAAACCGCGCGAGCTATGATCTACGTGCTGGACACCAACGCCGTCTCGGCACTCATGAAGGGCAGCCCGGCAGTCGTCGAACGGCTCGCCGCAACGACACCGGCCGACGTCGCCATACCGCAGCCGGTGCTCGCCGAGATTGCTTTCGGGATCGAGCGGCTGCCGCGTTCGAAGCGACGGGCGTCGCTGCAGGCACGTTTCGATCTCGTCTCTGCAGAACTTCCACGGGCCGAGTGGACCGATGCCGTCAGTCAGACATTCGGTCGCGTCAAGGCGACTCTGGAGCGCCGTGGGACGCGCATCGAGGATTTCGACGCGGCCATCGCGGCTCATGCCCTTGCGCTCGAGGCCACGCTCGTGACGGCCAACCTCGACCACATGATTCGCGTTCCCGGGCTTCGCGTCGACGACTGGAGTCAGTGACGCGACTGTTCAGCTTCGTGAGGTTGGGCCAGGCACACCTCGTCATGCGCAATCTACCCCGACTGCTGTTGCTGTTCATCGTCGTTGAACACATGCGTTCGATAGACGATTGGTGGAAGGTACTGCCGCATCGCCCCGAGTCAGCTCGTCAACGCGCGCGAGGCTGCCCCTCCATCCGCTCGAGCCACGCATCGTTCGCGAAGGTGCCGAACGGCACGAACGCCGCCGCCAGCGTCCGCGCCCATCCGACAGGTCCGACCCGGCGCCCCCACAGAGCAGGCACCATCAGCACGACGTACGCGATGAAGGCGATGCCGTGGATCCAGCCCACGGGGGGCACGAGCCACGGCTGACCGGCGAGATACTTCGCCGGCATCGCGACCAGGAACAGGACGAGCGTGGTGACGCCTTCCACCAACGCCACGCGACGGAACAGTCCGAGCACTCATTGCCTCCCACGATCGTGTCCATGGCACTGCAGCGCGCCGTGTGCCCCAGGTGGTCGAGCGGCATCGACTTGCAGGCGAACGGCGTACGGGGTATGACATCGATGTGCCAATCCACGACGACGTCACGGCCTACAACCTTGCACAGGAAGAGGGCGATCGCGCAATCTGCGACACCCTCGCGCGGCAGATCGACGCGGCCCTGCCAGGGGCCGACAATCGCATCTGGCACCGGCACCCCGTGTGGTTCATCGACGCAAACCCAATCGTCGGCTACAGCAAGCTGAAGAACTGCGTCCGCCTGCTCTTCTGGAGCGGCCAGTCGTTCGACGAGCCGACGCTCCAGTCCGAAGGAAGCTTCAAGGCGGCGGAGAAGCGGTTCACGTCCGTCGACGACATCGACAGTCACGCCCTCGCACGCTGGCTCGAGAAGGCCCGGACGATTCAGTGGGACTACAAGAACATCGTCAAGCGCCGGGGCGTGCTCGAACGACTGCGGTAGATCGACGAGACGACCTGCATCCGCCTTGGCGCCGGTACAATCGGCGCCATGCTCCCTTCTGTGCGAGGTCGTTCCTGTGCTCTTGTCGGTGCCTTGATCGGCGCCGCGGTCGTGACAGCTGCCTGCAGTCACGCTGCGACACCGCGTTCCGAGGGCGACACCCAGGAGGATCGTCGCCGCCCCACCGGCCCCGCACAGCCGGCCAATCGGTTCGACGTCGTGATAACCCACGGCCGCGTCGTCGACGGCACTGGCGCGCCGTGGTTCACGGCCGACATCGGGATTGTCGGTGACCGCATCGTGGCCGTGGGACGGCTGGCCGACGCCGAGACGACGCACCGCATCGACGCGACGGGGCTGGTCGTCGCGCCTGGGTTCATCGATTTGCTCGGCCAGTCCGAGTTCAACGTGCTGGTCGACCCGCGCGCCGCGAGCAAGATCACGCAGGGCATCACCACCGAGATGACCGGCGAGGGTGCGTCGATCGCCCCGGTCAACGACAGGATGATCGCCGCGGCCAGGCCGACGTACGACGCGTTCGGCGTGACGCACGACTGGCACTCGCTCGATGAGTACCTCTCGCGGCTCGAACGTTCGACGACCGCGGTCAACATGGGCACGTTCGTCGGGTCGGGTGGCGTGCGCGACTACGTCATCGGCCAGGAAGACCGCCCGGCCACACCCGAGGAACTCGCGCGCATGCAGGCGCTCGTTGCCGAGGCGATGCAGCACGGCGCGTTCGGCGTCAGCTCGTCGCTGCAGTACGTGCCCAACCGCTTCGCTTCGACCGACGAACTCGTCGCGCTCGCGACGACGGCGGCCGAGTACGGCGGCATCTACATCACTCACCAGCGCTCGGAGGGAAACCGCGTGCTCGAGTCGGTGGACGAGGTGCTGACGATTGCGGAGCGCGCGAACGTCCAGACCGAGATCTGGCACCTGAAGACGGCCTACCGGGCCAACTGGGGCAAGATGGCCGAGGTGCTGCGCCGCATCGAGGCGGCGCGCGCTCGAGGCCTGCGGGTGAGCGCCAACATCTACCCCTACGACCGCGCGTCGAACGGACTCGACGCGTGCCTGCCGATCTGGGTGCGCGAGGGCGGCACGGCGGCGATGCTCGATCGCCTGCAGGATCCCGAGGTGCGTGCGAGGGTGAAGCGCGACATGAACGATGCCGACGCACCGTACGAGAACCAGTGGTACGGCTCGGGCGGGCCGTCGGGCGTGATGCTCAGCTCGGTGCTCGATCCGTCGCTGCGAAAGTACGAAGGTATGAACTTCGAGGAGATTGGCCGGGCCATGGGCAAAGACCCTCGCGACGCCGCCATCGACCTCGTGATCGCCGACAAGGCCGAGTCGTCGGTCATCATCTCGATCATGAACGAGGACGACGTTGTCGCCGCCATGCGCGCGCCGTGGGTGTCGTTCGACACCGATTCCGGCGCCCGAGCCGCAGACGGCCCGCTGTCGGCGTCGCGGTCGCATCCGCGGGCCTGGGGGACGTTCACGCGCATTCTTGGCAAGTACGTGCGCGAGGACCGCGTCCTCACGCTCGAGGACGCAATTCGCAAGGCGACCTCGCAGGCCGCCATCCGCGTCGGCATCACCGACCGGGGCCTGCTGCGGCCCGGGATGTTCGCCGACATCGTCGTCTTCGACCCGGCGACCGTGAAAGACGAAGCGACGTTTGCCGAGCCGAACCGGTACTCGACCGGCATGCGCCATGTGCTCGTCAATGGCACCGCGGTCGTGGCCGATGGCGCCGTGACGGACGCTCGGCCGGGCCGTGCGCTTCGCGGCCCCGGGTACGTCGGCTCACGCTGAGGAACGCGGCGCGGGTGCCCGTCCGGCAGACGCACCGCCACGAAGGAGTGGGCGCTTCGCGAGCGCGCCGCGCGCGTCGAGCGGGACGCTGGCCGGGCGGCGGCACTCGTCGAGGAGGCCGACCGCGTGGCCGCGCGCGTCAAGGCGCTGCGCAGCCGCACGCCGTGAGCTGAGAGGAGAACGCATGCGTCGTCTGTTGACGGATCTCCGCCCGTACGTGCTGGCAACTGTCCTCCTGATCGTGGGTGCGCCCGCCTGGGCGCAGTCGAACACCTGCGCCGACTGCCACCTGTCACGCCCCGACCTGGCCGGCACCCGACACGTCGCCGACTGGGAGAATGGGCCGCACGGGCGCAACGGGGTCGGGTGCGAATCGTGTCACGGCGGCAATCCGACGTCGTTCGAGCCCTTCCAGGCGCATCGCGGCATGCTGCATCGCAGCCATCCGGCGAGTCCGGTGGGCCGCGTGAGCCTTCCCGTGACCTGCGGCCGTTGTCACGGCGGGCCATTCACGGCGTTCCAGAAGAGCAGACACTACGAACTGGTCCGCAGCGGCGATCGAGACGCGCCCACGTGCGCGACCTGCCACGGCGAGACCGCGGCCGTCCTGCTGTCTCCCCGACAACTCGAGGCACGGTGCGCCAGTTGCCACGGTGCGGGACGCGTGGCGCCCAACGTCGACTTCCCCGCCCAGGGTCGCCTCATGCTGGAAGGCATCCGTGACGCCCGGACGCAACTGAAGGAGGCCGCCGCGGTCATTCGCCGTATCGACGGCGCGGACCGGCGGGCAGCACTCGAGGCCGATGCCGCCCGCGCCGGGGTTCCGCTTGCCGAGGCCACGAGCGCCGGGCACGCCTTCGTGTTCGACCGTC
The DNA here is from genome assembly GCA_964388335.1 of uncultured Vicinamibacteraceae bacterium. Taxonomy (GTDB): domain Bacteria; phylum Acidobacteriota; class Vicinamibacteria; order Vicinamibacterales; family Vicinamibacteraceae; genus JAEZDP01. Next base: position 44,885 of record CAYMAG010000017.1, read on the forward strand.
TGCAGGAGCGCCTGGACGCGGCGCGCGAGAGAATCGCCGCGCTCTTCGAACGGCTGGCCAACCCCGACGCGGCAAAACCCCAATGACACCGCTTCTGGTTCATCTGACGTACCATCGCTTCGTGGCCTTCGACGAGCGCGCGTTCTTCACGGAGCGACCAGAATCTCGGTCCGGGCGGTATCAGTGTCCGAAATGCCGCCGGACCGGCGACTACACCATCCGCTGGGTACGACGGTCCCGAAAGGACAGGCTGCCTGCCGGCGCGGACGAGACCGACCGGGCGAAGTTCGCCAAGCTGCGCGACTACCTGCTGCGCCTCGACGACGAGGTGACGTGCACGACGTGTGGCAAGCGCTTCGAGATTCCGTCACAGCAGTCGCTCGTGTTCGTGGATCAGCTGGGCGGCCTGCCGGACGAGGACGAACTCGAACGCGAGATCGACGCAGCGTCGGGCGGCACGGCGGCGGCCTCGGCCGAACTCGACAAGCCCGCGATCCCTGCGCGGTTCACCCGCAAGACCACGGGCTGGAAGTAGCCGATCGGACGTCCCGACGAGGGCCGTGCGTCACGGGCGCGGAGGACTGTCCCGGAGGAAGTGCACGAAGAATGCGATCAGCTGCGCGTTCGACTCCGCGTTCGGGGAATGTTCTGCGCGGTTGGACATGCCCACCCGCCGGTCGTGTCCGAGCAGTCGATTGACCGCGACCGCGTGATTGAGCGCCACCCAGCGTTCGGGCGGATCTTCGGCTCCACCGCTCACGAAGAACGGGCGCGGGGCGATGAGCGCGTGCAGTTCGTGCAGGTCACGCCCGGTGTCGATCATGGTCCTGTAGGGCCCGGTGCGCGGGTTGTCGGCGGTGGGCAGGCCCGGCGCCGGACGCGTCTCGCGCGAGTCGAAGCCCAGGTACCAGGGCTCCCAGTAGTTCACGTTGGTCCGCGTCTCGTCGAAGACGATGCCGGGGTCGCTCGTCGCGACCACCGCGAACCTGTCCCAGAGAGCACCGGCAAACATCGACCACTTCCCGCCGTAGCTGTGCCCGACGACGCCGATGCGCGTGGCATCGACCTCCGGCAGCTCCGCCATGGCGGTCCAGGCGTTGGCGGCGACGTAGGCGTAGTACGACAGCGGCTGCGACGTCACCGGCCCGCGGTCGGGTGTTCGTGCGTCGCCCGCAGGCGTGCCAATCGACAAGGTCACGAAACCTGCCCGCGTCAGCTGACGAGCAAAGTCACGCTCAGGGCGGTCGTTGAGCCCCACGCTCGTCTCGGGCTCGTAGAAGGGCACGAACACGGCCGGAAACGGGCCCTGCCCATCGGGTATCAGCAGCCAACCCTCGGTGAGCTGCCCGGCCGCCACCTCCACCCGCACGCGGCGCTGCGTGAACGTCTCACGGCGGTTCTCTCCGAGCACCTCGAACCGGGGCGTCTCGAGCACGTCGGGCCACGGTCCCATGAGCTGATGCCACTCGGCCAGCAGCTGCGCGCGCCGGCGCGCCCAGTCTTCTGCCGTGCGCACGGGCGAGCCGTCAGCGAAACGCAACGGCGACCGATACTCGCCCACCTTCCCGTCGTGCGCCTCGGGCACGTCGAACAGCGAAGCGATCACATCCCAGGCCGAGCCCTGCTGTGCCGGGGCCGCGACCGGGGCGAGGGCGATGCCGAGCCCGGCCACCAGTACAATCGCCAGCGGGCGCCATGGTGTGGTTCGTGACGATGGGGGATGCGCGGTCATGGCGCCCATAGGATGGTCGATCATGAAGTCGAAGTCACCCGGAGGAACGTCATGCGCAGCAGCCGTCGTCTGTCCACCTTGTTGTCCGCGAGTCTCGTGATGGTGTCGGGCTGTTCGTCCACCGAGTCCGCGCCCTCCGAGAACGCGTCGCGGAACGTGCGACGGTACGACGCGCGGGCCTTCTACACCACGACGTCCTACGGCCTCGCAGGTGGCTACGCCTGGTCGCACGACGATGTGTCGCTGCTCATCCACGCCGATACGACGGGCATCTTCAACGCCTACGCGCTGAACGCCGCTGTCAACGAGCGCACGGTTCGCCCGCTCACGGCATCCACGGCCGACTCCACATACGCCGTCTCTTGGTTCCCGGACGATGCCCGCGTGCTGGTGACATCCGATCGCGGCGGCAACGAGATCAGCCACCTGTTCGTGCGCGAGAGTTCGGGCGAGCTGCGCGATCTCACACCGGGCGACAAGGTCAAGGCGCAGTTCGGCGGATGGTCGGCCGACGGCCGGTTCTTCCACGTGCTCACCAACGAACGCGACGAGCGGGCGTTCGACCTCTACCGGTTTGCCGTCGACGACTACGCGCGCACCCTCCTCTTCAGGAACGACGAGGCGCTGTCGGTGGACGCGGTGTCCCCGGACGGCAGGTACGTGGCCCTCGGCAAGCCACGAACGAGCGCAGACTCGGACGTCTTCCTGCTCGACCTTCAGCAGCCTGGTGCCACGCCCACGCTCATCACGGCGCACGAGGGGAACGTCGAGCACGGCGTCCACGAGTTCACGCGCGACAGCCGCCAGCTGGTCTACGCGACCGACGCGCATGGCGAGTTCAGCCAGGCCTGGACCTACGACATCGCGAGCGGACGCACGTCTTCACTGATTGCCGCCGACTGGGACGTGCTCTTCGTGACGTTCTCGAGGTCTGGTCGATATCGCGTCTCCGGCATCAACGCCGACGCACGTACCGCCGTGACCATCTTCGACGCGCAGGGCGGAAGCGAAGTCACGCTGCCAGGACTGCCGTCCGGCGACATCAGCCAGGTGCGGTTCTCGCGTGACGAGCGGAAGGTGTCGCTCATGCTCAGCTCGGACACGTCGCCAGCAGACGTCTACGTCGTCGATCTCGACGCCGGGCGCAGCGCGCGCCTCACGACGGCGCTGAACCCGGAGGTTCGCGAAGCCGACCTGGTGGCCTCGGAGGTGGTGCGCTACAAGAGCTTCGACGGCCTCGAGATTCCCTCGATTCTCTACAAGCCGCAGGCTGCCTCGACGTCGCAGAAGGTGCCGGCGCTGGTGTTCGTGCACGGGGGACCCGGAGGCCAGAGCCGGACGGGTTACTCCGCGATGATTCAACACCTCGTGAACCACGGGTACGCGGTGCTCGCGGCGAACAACCGCGGCTCGTCGGGGTATGGGAAGACTTTCTACCACATGGACGACAGGCGCCATGGGGAGGTCGATCTGGACGACATCGTGCACGGCAGGCACTACCTGGCGTCGCTCGATTGGGTGGATGCCGGGCGTATCGGCATCATCGGCGGGTCGTACGGCGGCTATATGGTGGGTGCGGCGCTGGCGTTCAGGCCCGACGTGTTCGATGTCGGTATCGACATCTTCGGCGTCATGAACTGGGTGCGCACGCTGACGAACATTCCGCCGTGGTGGGAGTCGTTCAAGGAGTCGCTCTACGACGAGATGGGCGACCCCGCGACGGACGGCGATCGCCACCGTCGCATCTCGCCGCTCTTCCACGCCGCGAACATCCGTGTGCCGTTGCTCGTGGTGCAGGGCGCCAACGACCCGCGTGTGCTGCAGGCAGAGAGCGACGAGATCGTGGCGGCCGTGAAGGCCAGCGGTGTCCCGGTGGAGTACGTGCTGTTCCCGGACGAAGGGCACGGCTTCAGCAAGCGCGAGAACCGCATCACGGCGTCGGACGCGTACGTGCGGTTCCTGGAACAGCACATGGGGGAACGCCCCCGGACGGACTGACCGTCCGCGGCGTCACTGGGGCTCGACGGATCGCTTCATGTCGCTGAGGTCCTGGGTGAGCGCCTCTCTCACCCGGCTGGCAATTGCCCAGCTCACGGGCGCGAACAGCCCCGGGGGCACGCCATCGCTCTCGACGGCGAACTCGATGCTCACCTGCGTCGCATCGCCGTCGGGAACGAAGGTGAAGACCGTGTCGATTCGTGCGCCGGCCTTGTGGTGCGTGATCGTGTAGCCGCGATTGCGCTCGTACGACGTCACCTCCATCTCGGCTTCGTCGAGGCGGCCCAGCACCTCACGCGTTTCAACCCAGCGCGTGCCGAAGCGGAAGTCTCCCCCCGGCGTCAACACCGAGATCGCCTTGATGCCGCCGACGCGATGCGCGGTCTGCTCGAGGTCCGTGAAGGCCGCGAACACCGTGTCCACCGGTGCTTCCAGCCTGCTCGTCACGGTTGCTGTCTTCATCGTTCTCCCCAGTCGAGCTTGGTGCCCGCGTGAATCACGTGCATCAGTGTACGCGAACAAGAGCGCAAACGACGTGCCAGTCGTGGCTCGCGACGAATCGGCCTCGAACGGGCGTGCGGCACGCTCCACACACGACGTCGGGGAGGGAATTCCCCTGAGACGTGTGAAAAGACCGCAGTGCGTCAGAGTCGTTCCGCCACGGCGCGCGCGAACGCCGAACACGATGTCGGCGTGGCTCCTGCCGGCGTGAGGTCTGCGGTGCGATAGCCCTCCACGAGGGCCTTCGCGATGGCCGCCTCGATGGCCAGCGCTTCCTCCTCGGCTTCCCAGCTGTGCCGGAAGCACAGCGCCAGCGAGCCGATGGCTCCCACGGGATTGGCGAGGTCCTTTCCAGCGAGCGCCGGCGCCGAGCCGTGCACGGGCTCGTAGAGCGCGGGGCCCTCGCCGAGGCTCGCAGACGGGAGCAGCCCAAGGGATCCGCAGACCGCACCGGCTTCGTCCGACAGGATGTCGCCGAACAGATTCTCCGTCAGCACCACGTCGAACCGGTTGGGGGTCAACGCGAGGCTCATCGCGAACGAATCGACGAGCTGGTGCTCGAGTTGCACGTCAGGGAATTCGGCGGCCAGCGCCGACACCACGCGGCGCCACAGCGCGGACGTCTCGAGCACGTTCGCCTTGTCGACCGACGTGAGCTTGCCGCGGCGTGCCTTCGCCAGCCGGAACGCCACGCGCGCCACGCGCGCTACCTCGCCCTCGCTGTAGCGCATCGTGTTGAGGGCCGACGTCCCGTCGTCCGAGATGCCGCGGGGCTCGCCGAAGTAGAGGCCGCCCAGCAGCTCGCGCACGATCATGAGATCGGTGCCATGGAAGCGCTCGGGCTTGTAGGGCGTCGCGTCCTCGAGTCCCTCCCACGCGCGCGCCGGACGCAGGTTCGCGTAGACGCCGAGCGTCGACCGCAGCTTCAGCAGTCCTGTCTCGATCTTCTCTGGCCGCGGCAGGTGGTCGAACGCGGGGTCTCCGACGGCGCCGAGCAGGACGGCGTCCGCGGCCTGACAGGCCGCCAGCGTCTCGTCGGGCAGCACGGCATGCCCGGCGCGCAGGGCCGCACCACCGATCCGGAAGGTGTGCGTGGCGATGGTGTGCCCGAACCTGCGTGACACGGCGTCGAGCACGACGCCTGCAGCGGCGACGACCTCAGGGCCGATGCCGTCGCCAGGCAGGAGGACGAGGGTACGAGTCATGGGAGGGAGGGAGGAGGGAAGGAGGGAAGGAGGGAAGGAACGAAGGAATAAAGGAATAAAGGAAGGAGGAAGACCTCATGCGTCATGCGTCATGACAGGCACGACGGCGCCGCGACATGAAGTCATGACGTATGTCGCATGAGGCATGAAGCATAAACATGAAGCATGAAGCATGAAGCATGAAACATGACTACACCCCATGCCCGTACCCCATGGGCGTGGCCACGTGGTGCCCTTCGCGTACGGCGTTCACGATGCGGGCCAGGTCTTCGTCACCCACGTGCTTCAGCGTGTCGGCGAGCGCAATCATCTGACGGTAGACCTGATCGAGTTCGCGCTTGCCGAGCGTGAAGCCGAGCGCCTCGCACTTCTGCGCGACGGCATGGCGCCCGGAGTGCTTGCCGAGCACGAGCGTGGTCTTCGGCACGCCCACGCTGTCGGGCGACATGATCTCGTACGTCCGCCGATCCTTCAGCATGCCGTCCTGATGAATGCCCGATTCGTGGGCGAAGGCGTTGCGGCCGACGATCGCCTTGTTCGCCTGGACGGCCTCGCTGGTCAGCTCCGTGAGCAGCTGGCTTGTGGCGAAGATTTCCTGGGTGCGCACGTGCGTCGTGAACGGCGCACGGTCGTGCCGGACGTTGGTGATCATCACGAACTCTTCGAGCGCCGCGTTGCCGGCGCGCTCGCCGATGCCGTTGATGGTGCACTCGACCTGCCGCGCCCCGCCATGCACGGCGGCCAGGCTGTTGGCCACCGCGAGGCCGAGGTCGTCGTGGCAGTGCGTGCTGTAGACGACCTGGCTGGAGTGGGGCACGCGCGCGATGATCGTCTGGAAGAACTCGCGAATCTCTTCCGGCGTGCAGTATCCGACGGTGTCTGGCAGGTTGATCGTGGTGGCGCCGGCGTCGATCACCGCCTGAATGATCGTGCACAGGAACTCGACGTCGCTGCGCGTGGCATCTTCCGCCGAGAACTGCACGTCGTCGGTGTATTGCTTCGCCTGACGAACAGCCGCGACCGCGCGCTCGAGGCACTGCTCGCGCGTGATGCGCAGTTTGCGCTCGAGGTGCAGGTCCGAGGTGGCGAGGAACGTGTGGATGCGCGCCTTCGCCGCCCCGGCAAGCGCCTGACCCGCGCACTCCACATCGGCCACCGTGCAGCGCGCGAGCGCGGCGATGACCGGCCCTCGTACGTCCTGCGCCACCCGCTGCACCGACGCGGCATCGTCCGCCGAGGCGATCGGGAAGCCCGCCTCGATGACGTCGACGCCGAGCGCCTCGAGCCGCCGGGCGAGGCGCAGTTTCTCTTCGACGCGCATGGAGAACCCGGGCGCCTGCTCCCCATCGCGGAGCGTCGTATCGAAGACGATCACATCGGCTGACATACGGACCTCGACCTCTGACTCCCCACTTCAAACCACTGAAGATGGTTAGTCAAATTTATAATCCTTTTGCAAGAATAACCTATACTAGCGGTGTTGGTCACGTCTGGCGGTGCTGAGGAGTGCATGGATCTCGCTGAACTGCAGGTGTTTCTCACGGTCGCAGCCGAACGGAGCTTCTCGAAGGCCGCCACCCGCCTGCACAGAACACAACCGGCCATCAGTCAGGCCATCCGACGGCTGGAAGACCATCTCGGAGAGCGTTTGTTCGACCGTGCCGCGAAGGACGGCAAGCTCACCGAAGCCGGTCGAGTGCTGCTCGATTACGCTCAGCGCCTGATGCGCCTGGCCGAGGAGGCCGACAGCGCCGTCCGCGAACTGCGTGACCTGCAGCGTGGACGCGTGCTGGTCGGCGCCAACGAGGCGGCGGTCCACGTCGTGCTGCCGGTCGTCGATCGGTTCCGTGCGGCGTATCCGCAGGTGCAGGTGGATATCCGGCGGGTGCCGTCGCGGCAGATTGGCGTCGAGGTGCTGCAGCGCAGCCTCGACGTCGGCGTCCTCAGCTTCCCGCCCGCCGAGAAGGGCCTCAGGGCCATCGTGATTGGCGACGACGAGCTGGTCATGCTCACGTCACCAGGGCATCCCCTCGCCTCTCGCAGCCAGGTGACGATGGCGGAGTTCGGACGGCAGCACGTGATCGCCCACAACGAAGCGTCGCCCGCGCGCGATCGGGTGTTGCGCCTCTTCGAGCAACGGCACGAGCCACTGAACATCACCCTCGCACTGCCCAGCCTCGACGGCATCAAGCGGGCGGTCGAGATGGGGCTGGGCGTGGCGTTGCTTCCCAGACGGTGCGCGATGGCGGAGATCTCGTCGGGACGACTCGCGGCGGTGCCGGTGGCGCAGGTGCGTCTGCCCAGGCACCTGCGGCTCGTCTACCCGGAGCACGCGCAGTTGTCGCACGCCGCGCTGGCGTTCCTCGACGTGGCCCGCAGCTTCGAGCAGCCGGCCCCGACCGAGCACGAGGCTGACGTCTCGGCCGCGGCCGTTACGACCAGCCGCTGACGTACGGCAGGTGCGCGGCTGTCGCCACGACGGCCTCGTAATCAGCCAGCAGTGACGCGGTCGCGTCCCAGCCACCGGTGGTGAACGCCTCCTGCGCCGGACGCGGCAAGGCCACGGGGAGCGTGCGGTCGCCGAGCGTCACCGTCAGCGACACGAGGTCGAGCGTCGCGGTGGCGGTAGCGTCTGGCGGGCCTTGCGTCTGCAGCCACTCCACCGTCTCGGGACTCGCCGTGACGCAGGGCAGGCCGATGGCGAGGCTGTTGCCGAAGAAGATCTCAGAGAACGACTCGCCAATCACGGCGTGGATTCCCCAGCGCATCAACGCCTGCGGGGCGTGCTCTCGCGACGATCCGCAGCCGAAGTTCCGGTTCACCACGAGAATCGACGCGCCACGGTACGCCTCGATGGCGAACGGATGCGTCTCGCCTGCCGCAGCGCGCGACACGATGTCGTCCTCGAAGACATGGCGCTCGAGGCCCGCGAACGTGATCACTCGCAGGAAGCGCCCCGGGATGATGCGGTCGGTGTCGATGTCGTTGCCGTGCAGGGGGATGATGCGTCCCTCGACGCGGGTGATCCGGGTCACGACGCTCATGCCACACCTCCACCGACGGGCGCGGGCGACGCGTCCGGCACCGCGAGCGTGCGGATGTCGACGACCTCGCCGGCAACCGCGGCGGCGGCCACCATGGCCGGACTCATGAGCAGCGTCCGTCCGGTCGGACTGCCCTGCCGTCCCTTGAAGTTGCGATTGGACGACGACGCGCTGATCTCGCGGCCCTGCAGCTTGTCGGGGTTCATGCCCAGGCACATCGAGCACCCGGACCCACGCCAGTCGAAGCCGGCCTCGCGGAAGATCTCGTGCAGCCCTTCCGCTTCGGCAGCGGCCAGCACCGATTGCGACCCCGGCACGACCAGGGCGCGCACGTGCGGCGCCACCTTGTGCCCGCGCACGTAGCGTGCCGCTTCGCGGAGATCGGACAGGCGCGAGTTCGTGCAGGAGCCGACGAAGGCCACGTCGATGCGCGTGCCTGCAATGGCCTGACCCGGGGCGAAGCCCATGAAGCGCAGCGCCTCTTCCACGAGAGGACGCTCGTCGGCGGCGACATCGGCAGGGCGCGGCACGCGCTCGTCCACGCCGACGGACTGCCCCGGGTGGAGTCCCCAGGTCACGACCGGGCTCAGTGTGTCCGCACGCAGCTGCACATCGTCGTCGTACTCGGCATCGGCGTCGCTGGCGATGCTCTTCCACCACGATACGGCACGGTCGAAATCCGGACCCTGGGGAGCGAAGGGCCGGTCCTTCACGTAAGCGAACGTTGTCTCGTCCGGGTTGACGTAACCGACTCTGGCGCCACCTTCGATGGACATGTTGCACATGGTCATGCGCTCGTCCATCGACATGGCGTCGACCGCCGACCCGGCATACTCGTAGGCGTAGCCGACGCCGCCCTTCACGCCCAGCACCTGGATGATCTCGAGGATGACGTCCTTGGCGTACACGCCAGGCGGCAGGGCACCATCCACGCGGATGCGCCGCACCTTGAGCGGTTCGAGCGCAAGGCACTGGCTCGCGAGCACGTCGCGGACCTGCGAGGTGCCGATGCCGAAGGCGACCGACCCGAATGCGCCGTGCGTCGACGTGTGGCTGTCACCGCAGGCGATCGTCATGCCCGGCTGCGTGAGTCCGAGTTCCGGGCCGATGACGTGCACGATGCCCTGACGCCCCGTGCCGTGGTCGTAGAGGGGCACGCCGAAGTCGCGGCAGTTCCGCTCGAGCGCGGCGAACATGGCCTCGGCCATCTGATCGGTGAAGGGCCGCGCCAGGTTGCCCGTGGGCACGATGTGGTCGACCGTGGCGAACGTGCGGTGTGGAAAGCGCACCGTCCAGCCCAGCCGCCGCAGGTCGTCGAACGCCTGTGGACTGGTGACTTCGTGCACGAGGTGCAAGCCGATGAACAGTTGCGTCTGCCCTGTCGGCAGGCGCCTGACGGTATGGAGATCCCAGACCTTCTTCAGAAGCGTAGTTCCCACCCGCCCATGCTAGCAGGAAGCCAGCCGCGCATAAAGCACGGCGTCTCAAAATTCGCCAGCTATAAGTCGCGCTAATGTCGGGCCACAGCGCGCGCCCGTTCAACGAGACTCGGCGGCGGCGGCGGAGCGTGACGTCCGTGAAAGAGGAGGTCGACGGAGTCGGAAGAGCCAGTTGGGGACGGATGCCCAGGCCGGAGGCCGCCTGCGGGATCTGCCCAACGGAGTGCGAGAGGCCGACGAGGTGACGCGGATGATCGACCGCGTCCGTACCTTTGCCGGGTACCGGGAGTATCCGAAGTACGCCTGGGTCAACCGCTACTTCGTCTAACTTCGTCTACAAGCAGGCTCTACTGGCTGAAGCTGAGCGTCTGGTCCTTGCGAACGGGCTCCGCGGCAAGGAGGGCGTCTTCTGGCTCGAGTTCGAGGAGTTTTAGGAAGCCACACGTACGAACCAGGTGGATCACTGGCTCGGGCAGCGGCCGGTGTCCGAGGAGGTCAAGCGCGACCTTCAGGGATCGTGATGGAATTCAACTTCGACCTGTCCGACAGGAACTACCTCGTCACCGGCGCCAATTCAGGTATCGGACGTGCCGTCGCGATCGCCATCGGGCAGCAGGGCGCCAATGTCGCGATCCACTACTTGCCTGCGGCCGGCGCGGCGGAAGGGGCGGCTCACACCATTCCCGGGGAGGAAGCGGCGTTCACCGTGGCCGAAATCGTTCGCCGGCAAGGCGGTAGGGCTGGTCTCATCCCGGCCGACCTGTCGAGGGAGGAAGACATCGTTCGGCTGGTTGCTGCCGCAGAGGACGCAATCGGTCCACTCGACGGGCTGGTCAACAACGCTGCCGCTTGCGAATTCCCTGACACCATTTTGGAGGCCGACTTCGCGCGCTACCGCCGTCACTATGATGTCAATCTGGCTGCACCGACGCTGCTGATGCGGGATCTCGCTCGCAGAGTATCTTCGCGCGCGCAGCCTGTCGCGCGCATCGTGAACATCAGCACGGATGCGGCGCGGGCCTTTCCCGGACAGGTCTTCTATGGCACCAGCAAGGCCGCACTGGAGGCGATGACGCGGGCAGCCGCCATCGAACTGGGCCCGTTGGGCATCACGGTGAATGCTGTCGCGCCTGGGCCTGTCCAGACGGGTTTCATCGACGAGGCGCTCGCTGAACAGGTGATTCCCGCTATTCCTCTCCGTCGCCTCGGCGATCCCGAAGACATCGCGAGGGCGGTGCTGTTCCTCCTGAGCGATGCAGCCGCCTGGGTGACCGGCCAGGTCATCCAGGTAGCCGGAGGACATGCGCTCTGACGTACCCGGACGTTCCCGCCGAAGCTGCCTGACCAAGCGAACACCTGCTGCCGGGGCCGGGCGAGCCGCTGTCACAGACGGCTTGCGTCAATCGTCTGAGAGGCAGTGGGGAGCGTGCGAGCTACGTGAGCCATGGCCGAGACTGACTTCGACACGTTGAGGTTCGAAACGTATCGACCGCTGCTCACCCGTCCGCTCGTGTCGCACCAATCACGCTGGTGAGTGTCGAGTCATTTGCAGAAGACGCCTCGGGCTCATCAGTGAAGTGTCGGCTCGCAAACGCGTGGCCGGCGCCTGACTTCAGATACCGTTCGAAGCGCAGGGCCATTCGCTCAGTACGGAACTGGAAGGTGACGTCCGTCTCCCACGGTTTCCACGGAGCCGTCGACCGGTTCTGCCCTGCGTTGTGCGCACCTAACCGCGCGGCGATGTCGGAAGTCATACCGATGTAGCGCCTCTGCGGATGGCTGACGCTTCGGATGATGTAGACGAATCGCTTGACTGGATAGGCCATGCGGGTGGCCGGTGCAAGCCCGGGACCAGCCTTCGTCAAGCGCTCGCTACGCTCGCGGCTTCGGCTGGCAGGCTGCTCGCTGGCTACGGCGTGCCCTCCTTGGCGCGAAGCGCGACGGTGGGCTGGCAGGCCGGCAAAGCCACCCTCGGGCGGGGCGCTCCGGACGGGCGGAGAGCAAGGGTTGGGGACTGGGCGATATTCCTCCTTCGCTGAGCGCTCGCTGCGCGAGCAGCTTCGGAGGACAACCTTCGCGAGACGCTCGCTCACTCTCGCTGGGCCTGCCAACCGTAGCCAGCGAGCGAAGCGAGCGGTTTGGCGAAGGTTGGCGGAGGGAGTGACTTCCGCACCGGCCCAGAAACAGGCGCACGAACGGCAGTCCAGAACAGCAGGCTCCCACGCGTGTTCCCACCAGGCGAACGGCGACGATCAGGCGCGCGTCGAACCGCGCCCGGCGCCGGGACAGGACGCTGCGGAACCGTGGGCGTTCATGTGGTTCCAGCTCGAAGGTCGGTTCATCCCGCTGATTGACGAAGGCGGCCCCTTGCCAGACGCGCCGTTCTGCGCGGAAGCAACACGGCTGACCGACGTCTTGCGGCGCTGCCGTGCGGCCCGCGAGATTCCCCCGCCCGAGGTTCTGCGGTGGATGGATGACGACGATCTGGCATCGGTGGGACGTCGGCAGCGCACACCGACGACGGATCGGGCGGTGCAGTCGTGAGCAGGACGGGCGCCCCGCTCGGTTCCGCCCCTCCGGGGTTTACCTCGGAGCCCACGCGCGCAGAACTCGACGAGCAGCTGGCCCGCGCGCTGGCGTCTGCGCTCGTGTCGCACGTTCGCCGGCTGCAGCAGGCCGCCAGCGCGACACCAGAAGGCACGCGGCCCCCGGTAGACGCTGAACGGGCGGTGCGGCGATGATGGCGGCGTCCATGCGCCCGTTCGAAGATCATCATCGGGAACAGCTGGCCGCTCTGCTGACCGATAACGAAATCGGGACGCTCGAAGCCGAGTACGCCACGTACGCCCCCCACACGCGGCAGTCGCGGAACGAGACGCCCTACGCCCTGCGTGAACGACTGCTGCGCACGGCGAACGCGATCGATCGGGCGGTAGGGCTCGTGCGGGCGCTCCCCCGGCATGGCGACGTCCCCGCGGAAGCCGGGTACGGCATGACGCGGCTCGCCTGGCGCACAGTCGACGGCCGGCGGACGTCCGCGCGTGCCTGGGCGGACGACGGCGTCGAACTGGCGATGGAGCTTCGCTCTGGCGCGCGAGACATCGACACCAGCAGCAAGCCCCGCCCCGGGCTCGATGACCTGAAGCGGGCGATCGGGACTGCAATCTTCCTGAGCACGCGTGATGTGTCGTATCGCCACGTGCGCGCGGTCCTGGCCATTCTCAGCGAAGTGCCCCCCTGCCTCGCCGACGACAGCGGAACCGTCGTCACGTCGATTCAGGCCCTCACCGGAGCGATCCATGTCGGCCCAGGGCTCGGAGGCCCCGCGGCGATCCGTGACATCGCTCCGGCACTCCGGACGACCGGCCAGCAGCCCGACGAATAGGTAACAGAGCCCTCACGGATGGAATCCCCGAAAAGTTGGGGATTCGCTCCGTGACCCGGACGCACCGACCGGTGACGATGGGGGCGCTATGTCACCGACCGCCCCTCACGTCACCGACCCGTCACCGACGCGGCTGCTCAGGATGCGCGAAGTCTCTGCGCGCGTGGCCCTGCGGCCGCCTCGTATCTACAACCTGATCAAGCGCGGCGACTTCCCTGTGCCCGTGCGGATTCACGGGCGCTCAGTCGCGTGGATCGCCTCGGAAGTTGAAGCCTGGATCGCGTCTCGGCCCCGTGCTGGACGCCTGGCCGAAAACACGAACGCCCCGGGGGTGACTCCCGAGGCGTCGCGTGCTCACGTGGACGCGTGAGCGGAAGGACGGAACGTGCCCTCAGAGAATACCCCCCTCATCATACCTGCGTCCAGCCCCTCATCTGTGACGCTCGACCTGTTCCTCGAGGCCCTCGAGCGCGGGACGCTCGACCAGCTGCTCGAGCAGCTCGTGCCCCGTGTCGACGATCGCCCGATCGTGGTGGCGGTGTGCACGCCTCGGGTGCACGCATGACCCCCCGCGACCTGAAGATGTTCAGCGCGATCGGCGTCGTCGAAGTGACGTTGGCCCGTGCCGGCGTGCGCCGCGTCACCGACGCCGACGCCGACGCCTTGGGCATCCGGTGGAAGGGGGACCGCGCGGGGATCTGGTTTCCGCGCATCGACCCCTGGAGCCGAAACGTCGTCGGCGCGCGACTCCGGCGCGACCATCCCGAAGTGGAAGACGGTAAGCCGAGGGCGAGGTACCTCAGCACCTACGGCGACCGGCCCCACCTGTACCTGTCGGCCACGACCGCGGCGCTGCTCGAGGACGTCACCGTGCCCGTCGTGCTCGTGGAGTCCGAGAAGGCAGCGCTGATGCTGTCGGGCCTGACCGACGCGATCCTCTGCCCGATCGGGCTGGGCGGCTGCTGGGGCTGGAAGGGGACGATCGGCAAGCTCGAAGATGCGGACGGAGCGCGTGTCGACGAGAAAGGCCCGTCGCCTGACCTCGACCGCATCGTCTGGACCGACCGTGACGTGGTGGTGTGGCTCGACACGAACGTGGCCATCAACGCGAAGGTGCAAGCGGCCGAACGGGCGCTGGTGGCCGAACTCACGAAGCGCGGCGCGCGGGTGCGCCTGGCCCGCGTGCCGGACGCCTGGCAGGCGGAGTGCCCAGACATCAACGGCCCTGATGACTACTTCGCGGCAGCGTCCAGCGGCGGCGCGTCGCGCGTGCTCGCGGCCCTGTACGCAGCGCAGCCGGCCCGGAGCATCACGCCTCACCAGCTGGCCGACGCCCCGTCGACCAGTCAGGACATCGTCGTGCGGCGAGCGTCAGACATCACGCCGTGTGCAACAACGTGGTTCTGGCCCGGGCGGATCGCGCTTGGTGCGACCACGATGATCGCCGGGAATCCGGGCCTCGGAAAGTCGCAGCTGATGGCGTTCCTGACCGCGCAGACGACGGCCGGCGGAACCATGCCCGATGGTGCCCACGTGCCCGTGGGTGACGTGCTGTACCTGACCGCTGAAGACGACTTCGCGTCGACGGTGATTCCCCGCCTGCTGGCCGCTGGTGCCGACGTCTCCCGGGTGCATCTTGTCGACTGCGTGCGGCTTCAAGGACAGGACGGCGCGACCCGCGAGCGCGGCTTTGACCTCGTGCGAGACGTGCCGGCGCTCGACGCCTTGCTCTACAAGCTTCCCGACGTCCGTCTGGTGACGATCGACCCGGTGAGCGCGTACCTGGGCAAGGCGAAGGGTAACGACACGTTCGACGTGCGCGGCGTGCTCGGGCCCGTCGAGCGAGTGGCCCAAGCGCACCACGTCGCGGTGGTGCTCGTGTCCCACCTGAACAAGAACAGCGGCACAGAGGCGATGACGCGCGTCACCGGCTCGATGGCGTTCGTGGCGGCCGCCCGATCGGCGTACCTCGTGGCACGTGACCCGCAGGCCGACGAGCGGCGAGTCATGCTGACCGTGAAGCAGAACCTTGCACCGGAACCGGCCGGCCTGTCCTTCACCGTCGAAGGGGCGCTCGTCGACGGTGGCCACGGTCCGATTCCGACGTCTCGCCTGGTGTTCACCGACGACGTCGTGACCGTCACGGCCGACGAGGCCCTGGCAGCTCAGAGCACGGCCGGCGAGGAGCGTACGGCACGGGACGAGGCGATCGACTGGCTACAGGAGGCATTGGCAGGCGGGGCGCGCCCTCGGCGTGAGCTCGAGCAGCAAGCGAAGGCGGACGGCGTGCCCTGGCGCACGATTCACCGGGGGGCGAAAGTCCTGGGTGTGACGATGACCCGATCGGGCTTCGGTGCCGGCTCTATCTGGACGCTCCCGGCCCCATCCGTGCCACGTGACGAGCATTCATGCCATGTCTCAGGCATGGCACGAATGGGCGAATCTGGCACGAATGGAGCTGATCAGGCGTCCACATCTGCTGTCCGTCCACTCAAGGCGGTAGCGTCTCCACGGGGCGAAAGTGACGATGACGAAGGGGCTACCGATGTCGCGTGACGTGATGCGGAACACGGCAGCGCGAGCCCTGCTGACCGACCTGGCCGACCGCGGGATCAGCCTGCTGCCCCGTCGCGGGATGCTGGCCGCTACCAACAGTGACCGGCTGACCGACCAGGACCGCGCGGCGATCCGGCTCCACAAGCCGGCGTTGATGGTCCTGGCCCTGACGGTGGACGACCGCACACTCGCCCGGCTCCTCGAGGTCCGGGCCGGCCGGCTGAGGCCTGGCCGTGTGCAGCGCCCCGGCTGTTGCCACTCGTGCGGCGATGCCCTGCCCCGACGTCGAGGCCTGGGGCGCTGTGGCTGGTGCGCGCTGGCGTCCCGCCTGTACGCGGGCGCGCCCATCGACGAAGACATTCTCGGGATGTTCGACCCCGCCATCGCCGGCCGTGACGTCCCGCGGCCCACGCACGTGTTGGCGTTCGACCTGGCGGTGTCGGCGTGAGTCCCGCGGTCCGGACGGGGTAGGGCGGGGAAAATCTCCAGAGCCGTGGCCGCTGACGACCGCGCAGGCTAGCAGCTCACGCGTGCGCGAAATCATAGGTTTCCGAATCAAAGCAGTTCCAGCCCTCGTGTCAGGAATCCGATAGGCCCAGCGGCCCGCAGGAGCGACGAACGGAACCCGTCCCGACCCGTGAGCCGTGACGCAATCAAAAGAATCAATCCGAATCAGTCACGGCCCGGCCGTTTTCAAACAGGAGCACCACGCGTGAACCCGAATCACTCCACCAGCGCCCCGACCGACCCTGACGGCTACCGTCGACGCCTCGAGGCGGACATCGACCAGCTGGCCGGCGAACTCTTCCGCCTGGCGAAGGACGCGACCGTGGCCCCCGAGTGCAAGGCGTTCGCGGCCATCAGCGCGGCGGTGCAGTTGGCCGGCGCAACGATCGACGCGGTCCCGAGTCTCGGCCCTCGGCTCGCGAGAGCCTTCCTCGTGGCGGCGCAGGCGTGCGACCCGGTCAACATGACCGTGGTCGGCGTCCCAGGCTCACCGGACAGCCGGCCCAACTGAACGATGGCGCTCGCCGGCCCGACCGTGCGAGGATGCGAAAGGACGGCGAAACGTGTCAGACACGAGCAAACCCACGATTGAGCGGCGTGGCCTGTACGAGGCCCCGCAAGTCCGCAGCGACCAGGCCGGCACCGTGCTCACCGGCTACGCGTTGAAGTTCGACACGCCTTCGGCGCCGATCAACGGCGAACGCGGCTCGACCTTCGTCGAGACGATCGCCCCCTCAGCGCTGGCGCGTCTTCGAGAACGACGCGATGTGAAGTTCGCCGTCAATCACGACCTCTCGAAGGTCTACGGCTCGACGAAGGCGGGAACCCTGACGCTGGACGTCGACGCGATCGGGCTCCGGTTCTCGCTCCGGCCCCCGGCGTCTCCCTCGGGCGACGATCTCGTCGAGTCGGTGCGTCGGGGCGACCTGGACGCGATGTCGTTCGGCTTCGTGGTCCGTGGCGAAGTCTGGCAGCGCGAGCAGCGGCCCCCGGTTCGACGCCTGACCGATGTCGACCTCTTCGAGATCTCGGCGGTGCCCTTCGCGGCCTACCAGGACGCGGGGATCGTCGTGGAGTCGCGCGCCCTCGAAGAGGCGGCGCGCATCGTCGCTGATGACCGGCAGCGGGACCGATGGGCGGCCGTCCGTGCCGTCGAACTCCGGCTGGACCCGACGCGTGCATCGGCAGGCCGTGCTATCGAACTCCGGCTGGACCCGGCGCGTGGGGCGACGGTCCCCGTCGACGGGCGCACGTTCCGCGAGATCGCGCGGGACCACCTGGAGACGGCGCGACGGATCATGCGCAAGGGCGCAGACCAGGGCGGGCGACTCAGCGACGACGACCACAACGCCCTGGCGGACGCCCTGACCTACGCGGGGCTCGCGCTGCAGCTCGCGAAGGTCTCCGTCCCCGTCGAACGCGGCACGCCCGATCTGCGGCGTCTGGACGTGTCGCTGCGAGAACTTGAAACCCGCGTGGCTGCCCTCGGGTAGTCGGCGACAACCGAACGCGCGGCCGACGCGCCAGTGTGCCCACGCGGCGACACGCGACACCACGCGGCCCCGGCCGTCAGGAGTGCTCGTCAAGATCGCATCGTCAGGAGGCCCGGCGCAGGTCGGCCCCGCGACCAGAAAGCGAAGAGTGACCCGTGAAACACGTCGTGAATCCTCATGCCAGGAAGGCAGAACAGATCCTTGGCCGTGCGAAAGCCCTCCTGACCACGGCCGACGCCGAGACGCGCGACCTGACGCCTGATGAACAGCGCAGCTATGACCAGTTGCTCGAGCAGGCAGACGGGGAAGCGAAGCGCGCCACCAACTACCGTACGCTCGACCAGTGCCTCGAGCAGTACCGCGTCGACGCGAAGCCGAAGGACTCGCGCGGCGGCCCGAGTGGGAAGGCCGAAACGCGCGCGCTGCTGGTGCCTTCGATGGCCGAGTACCGCGTCGGGCAGGCGACGACGCCAGACGCGGATGGCGGGTACCTCGTGCCCGTGGAGATCTTCGATCAGGTGATCGATCGACTCCGGCCGCGCTCCGTGTTCCTCAACGCCGGCCCCGCGGTGATGACGATGGGCTCGACGACGCTGAGCGTCCCGAAGATCGGGACCGGCATCGTGGCGGGATGGTTCGAAGAGAACGCCGAGATCGACGAGTCGAAGATCGCGTTCGGGCGCGTGCTGCTGACGGCGCGCAAGCTCGCCGGGATCGGCCTGGCCAGCTCCGAGTGGCTGATGGACTCGCAGAACGAGTCCGGCCGGCGCGTCGTCGAGACGAGCCTCCTGATGGAGATCGCCACGGCGCTCGACAACGCCGCCTTCAACGGAGACGGGCTCGACGGTGCACCTGTCGGCCTGGTCAACGTGCCAGGTGTGGTGACGACGCCAATCACCGCGGCCCTGACCCTCGACGACCTCGCGGCGTCGATCGCGCGGGTGGAGGCGGCGAACGCGGTGCCCAACGCGATCTTCTTGCATCCGTCCGCCTTCGCGTCGTTGCGGACGGAACGCGCGGACGGGAGCACGGGCGCGTACCAGCTCTCGCAGAACCCGGCCAACGACGCTCCGCAGCGGGTCTTCGGCGTGCCCGTGTACCTGAGCACGCATCTCGGGACAAACGTCGTGGTGGCCGACATGACGCGTGTCGCCTTCGGGCTCCGGCAGGCGGTGAGCGTCTTTTACGACCCCTACAGCCGATCGAAGTTCGATCAGGTGCTGATTCGCGCCACGCTGCGCGCGGACCTGGCACCGTTGCACGATGAGGCCGTGGACGTGCTGAGCGGCATCACGATCGACGTCGGCGAATCCGAGAGCGCGTAAGACCGCGCTCACACCTAGGTCTGTCCGGAGTCGCGAGCCCCGGATCGGCCTCGGGAAGCCCGGCGGGAACTCCTGCTCGTCGGCTTCCCACCTACCCCTGGCCGTCGTGGCGTGCACGGCGATCAGGCGAAGGGGCTGGATGCTCGACGCGGCTGTTGGCTGTCGCGGTGCTTGGCATCACACGTTGACAGTGGTCGTGCTCGGGGCGACTCATCCAGCCTTCACGGCGGGCCTGCTCGGGGGAGTCCGGGCAGGCCCGTTCGTGTCTCCGCTCGCCGGAAGCGGTAGGGCGGGGAAAATCTCTGGAGCCGTGGCCGCTGACGACCGCCCAAGCCCCACGCGCAGGAAATGTCAATTTCAAAGAGTCTGCGACCGCTGGAAGATCGGCGTGAGCCCCTTCGGGTCGGTGTAGGTCACGCAGAGCCGTTCGACGCGGTCCCCCCACCACTGCAGGAGCTCGCGGCGCTGCGGTAGGTACTGCGCCTTGTTGTAGACGGCCCTCACGGCGTTCGTGTCCAGGTGCGCAAGGCAGGCTTCGATGATGGCGGAGTCGTGCCCGTGCTCGTGGCACGTCGTCGAGAAGAGCGACCGGAACCCGTGGGACGTGATGTGCTTGAACCCGGTCCGGTCGAACACCATCAGGTTCGTGTTCTCGCTCATCGGCACGTCGAAGCGCGACCGCGACGGGAAGAGCACCGGCCCACTCCCGGTGATCGGGCGTAGCGCCTCGAGCACGGCGGCCGCCTGCGTGCTGAGCGGGATCAGGTGATCGCGTCGGCGCTTCGTGCGCACGGCCGGCACCGTCCATACGCCCTTGGCTCTGTCGAACTCGTCCCACCGTGCCCCGCGCGTCTCGCCTGGCCGCGTGGCGGTGAGCAGCTGCAGGAGCACGGCGTGTTCGACCAGGCGGTTCCCGTAGCCCCGCACGGCGACCAGCAGGGCCGGCAACTCCTGTTCGCTGGCGCTGGCGAAGTTCGTCACGGTGGGTGCGCTGATACGCCCCTTCAACGGAAGGGCCGCGTTCGCGGTGACGTGCCCGGCCAGCTGCGCGTGGTTCCAGACCTGCTCGAGCTTCTGGCGAAGCCGGCGCGCCGTCTCGAGCTTCTGGGCGGCGATCAGGGGCGCGAACACCTTGTGCAGCAGCAAGGCCGGCGTGATCTCCGCGAACGGCGTGCGGCCGAGTGGCCCATAGACGTACTCACGGAAGGCCCGGCGCACGTCGTGCAGGTAGCCAGACGTCCACGGCCCCCGGCGATCGGTGTGCTGCACCGCGGCCCACGCGATCCACTCTTCCGCGACCCGTTCGATCGTCACGGCGGCGTCGTCGAGCCTGGCGCGCTTCGCCTCCTGGCGCTGCACGATGGGATCGACGCCCTGGCGCACGAGGCGACGGGCTTCGTCGCGGGCGATCCTGGCCTTCTTCAGGCTGAGGTCATCCAGGGTGCCCAGGTGCATCCGGCGTTCGCGGCGGTTGAAGGAAAACTTGTAGACCCAGCGCCGCTGACCGGCCGGCATGACCTCGAAATACAGCCCCTGTGTGTCCCAGAGGCGTGTGAGCGTGCCCGTTGCCTTGACCGCGCGGATCTTCTTGTCGTTCAACATGAGTGGGAGCCTGCCGGGCGAGAATGGGAGCGCAGATCGTGCGGCTTCCCATTTGCGCTCCCGTCGGGTACAGTGTGACGCACAGGGACGACGGGTGACTACCGGTGACGGGATTCTAGCAGGAATCCGAAGGTATGGAGCCGATCCACTGTGGAGGGTGCGAACATGCAGAGACAGCAGGTGACAGCGGGGAACCATGAAATGGCGGAGGGAGTGGGATTCGAACCCACGGTACAGTTCCCCGTACGGCGGTTTTC
>CAYMAG010000018.1:0-61076 GCA_964388335.1 uncultured Vicinamibacteraceae bacterium
CGATCACCATCTCGGCCACCTGCACGTGGCGCTGCGCCGGCTCGTCGAACGTCGAGCTGATCACCTCGCCGCGCACCGAGCGCTGCATGTCGGTGACCTCTTCGGGGCGCTCGTCGATGAGCAGCACGATCAGATACACCTCGGGGTGATTCGCGGTGATGCTGTTGGCGATGTTCTGCAGCAGCATCGTCTTGCCGGTCCGCGGCGGCGCGACGATGAGACCACGCTGCCCCTTGCCGATGGGTGTCATCAGGTCGAGCACGCGCGCCGACAGGTTGTCGTGCGTGGCCTCGAGTGTCAGGCGCTCTTCAGGGTAGAGCGGCGTGAGGTTCTCGAAGAAGATCTTCTCGCGCGTCCGTTCCGGCGGCTCGAAGTTGACGGCCTCGACCTTGATCAGCGCGAAGTAGCGTTCCCCTTCCTTCGGGGGACGAATCTGCCCGCTCACGGTGTCGCCCGTGTGCAGATCGAACTTGCGGATCTGCGACGGCGAGACGTAGACGTCGTCGGGGCCGGCAAGGTAGTTGTAATCGGGGGCCCGAAGGAAGCCGAAGCCGTCGGGCAGCACCTCGAGGACACCCTCCGAGAACAGCAGGCCGCTCTTCTCGGTCCTCGCGCGGAGAATCTCGAAGATCATCTCCTGTTTGCGCAGTCCGGTTGCGCCGGGCACGTCGAGATCCTGGGCAATCTGGGTCAACTCGGCCACGCTCATCTCCTTGAGCGTGTGCAGGTTGATCAGCTCGGTGCGTCCCTCGGGGCGCCGTTCAGGCTCGGCACCGTTCGGACCGGGCTCTACGGCCGGCGGCTGGGGGGCTGCTGCGGCAGGGGGTGGGGCAGTTGGCTGCTGTTGAGCAGCGCGACGATTCGTGTCCACAGGCTTTCCAGTCCTTCGCCGGTTGCCGCCGACACGGGCGTCACCGGAGCGTTCAGCGATGTTTCCCATTCTCGTAGGGCGCGCATTCGCTCCGCGCGCGAGAGCTTGTCAATCTTGGCTGCAACGACGGCGACGGCGATCGACTGCCGCGACAGCCAGGCCCAGGCGTTGAGATCCTGGGCGAGTCCGGGATGGCGCGCGTCGACGATGAGCATCGCGCCGGAGGGGCCGTAACCCGCGCCGTCCCCTGGCATCACGGATGCAGGGGCGGGACGGCCGAAATACATGCTCGTGAGGCCCGCGAACTCCGCGGCCGACGCATCACCGCCGCGCGCATACCCATACCCGGGCAAATCGACCAGGTACAGACGCGGCAGGTCGCGGTGGCCGAGTTCCACCGCATACAGATTCAACTCGCGGGTCTTGCCCGCCGCCGCCGCGGTGCGTGCGACCCGTGACCGGGTGAGCGCATTGATCAGGCTCGACTTACCAACGTTCGACCGGCCGACCAGCGCGAGCTGAGGCACCACGTCACGCGGCAGGTCGGCGGCGCGCACGGCGCTCCGGACGAACTCGACCGAACGCGGCTTCACCGTGCGACGACCATGGACGACGGGCGGCTAGTGCGTGATGGCGTCGTCACTGACCTTGGGGTCGACGGCCGCATCGGCCGCGGCGAGCGCTGGCACGGGCACGGGGCCCTCGAGCGCCTGCTTCAGCACTTCGTCCATGCTCTCGACCATGAACACGTTGAGGCTGTCGAGCACGTTCTTCGGAATGTCAGCCAGGTCCTTCTCGTTGTCCTTCGGCAGCACGATGTTCTTGACGCCGGCGCGGTGCGCTGCCAGCAGCTTTTCCTTCACACCGCCGATGGGCAGCACCTTGCCCCGCAGCGTGATCTCGCCGGTCATCGCGACGTCCTTGCGGGCCGGCACGCGAGACAGCGCCGAGATCATGGCCGTGGCCATGGTGATGCCGGCAGAAGGTCCGTCCTTCGGGATGGCGCCTTCCGGGACGTGGACGTGCACGTCCATCGTCTTGTAGAAATCGACGGGCAGGCCGTACTCCGCCTGCTTGGACCGCACGAAGCTCATGGCTGCCTGGGCCGACTCCTGCATCACGTCGCCCAGCTTGCCGGTCAGCGTGAGCTTGCCCTTGCCCGGCATCAGCGTCGCCTCCGTGACGAGCAGTTCGCCGCCGACCTCGGTCCACGCAAGGCCCGTGGCGATGCCGATCTCGTTCTTCTCTTCGGCCATCGTTGCACGGAAGCGCGGCACGCCGAGCAGCTCGGTGACCTTTTCGGGCGTGACCTCCTCGTGGTGCACCCCCCCGCCGACCACGACTCGTCGCGCGACCTTGCGGCAGATCGACGAGATCTCGCGCTCCAGGTTGCGCACGCCGGCCTCGCGCGTGTAGCGCTGGATGATCGTGCGGAAGGCATCGCCGGTGAAGGCGATGTTCTTGTCGCTGAGGCCCGAGTTCTCGATCGCCTTCGGTGCGAGAAACTTCCGCGCGATCTCGGCCTTCTCCTGCTCGGTGTAGCCGGCCAGCTGCAGCACTTCCATGCGATCGCGCAGCGCCTGCGGCACCGTGTGCAGCACGTTGGCCGTGCAGATGAACATCACGTGCGACAGGTCGAACTCGACGTCGAGGTAGTGGTCGAGAAACGCGTTGTTCTGCTCGGGGTCGAGCACTTCGAGCAGGGCGGCCGACGGGTCACCGCGGAAGTCCATCGACATCTTGTCGACTTCGTCGAGCAGGAAGACCGGGTTCATCGTGCCGGCCTTCTTCATCATCTGGATGATCTGCCCGGGAAACGCGCCGATGTACGTACGACGATGCCCGCGAATCTCGGCTTCGTCACGCACACCGCCAAGTGACAGTCGCACGAACTTGCGGTTCGTGGCGCGTGCAATCGACTTGGCGAGGGACGTCTTGCCGACACCCGGAGGGCCCGCGAACGTCAGGATGGTGCCCTTCGGCTTCTTGACGAGCGTGCGCACCGCGAGGAACTCCAGGATGCGGTCCTTGATCTTGTCGAGCCCGTGGTGGTCCTCGTTGAGCACCGCTTCGGCGCGCTTGAGGTCGCGGCTCTCCTTGCTCTTCTTGTGCCAGGGCACCGCGATGAGCCAATCGAGGTAGTTGCGCGAGACCGTCGCTTCGGCCGACATCGGCGGCATCGCCTCGAGGCGACGCAGCTCCTGGATGGCCTTCTCTTCGACGTCCTTGGGCATACGGGCGTCCTCGATCTTCTTCTTCAGATCGTCCACCTCGTTGCCCTTCTCGTCCTTGCGGCCCAGCTCCTTCTGAATCGCCTTCATCTTCTCGTTGAGGTAGTACTCCTTCTGCGCCTTCTCCATCTGCTTCTTCACGCGAGACTGGATGCGGCGGTCCACCTGGAGCTTGTCGACCTCGGCCTCGAGCACCGATGCGATGCGGTTGAGACGCTCGAGCGGCGAGACGATCTCGAGAAGGTTCTGCTTCTCTTCGATGCCGACGAGCATGTGCGCCGCAATCGTGTCCGCCAGGCGAGCCGGGTCGTCCACGCGCACGGCGGCGATCATGGCGTCGTAGTGCAGGTTGTTGGACAACTTGACGTACTGCTCGAACAGCGACACCACGCGCGTCATGGTGGCTTCGACCTCGCCGGCGGTTTCACGCTGGCGATCCATGACCTTCACGACAACGCGGAAGAAGCCCTTGTCTTCCTTCCACTCGACCGCGCGACCGCGGTCCACACCCTCGACGAGCACCTTGATGTTGCCGTCGGGCAGCTTGAGGCTCTGCACGATGTTGGCCACGCACCCCATCGTGTAGATGTCGGTGGGCTGCGGATCGTCGGTCGACGCGTCGTGCTGGGCGGCGAGGAAGATGCGCTTGTCCTGCCCGAGGGCGTGCTCCAGTGCCCGAATCGAGGACGGGCGCCCGATGACGAACGGCATCATCATGTGCGGAAACACGACGACGTCGCGCAGCGGGACAATGGGGAGCGTTTCGTAGACTTCCATGAATCAGTAGTGGGGGATCGGCAGTGAGATGTCAATACGCCGGCCGAGGCGGCTGGTGGTGACGGGCGGGCGCCTGCGCGCCGTCAGCCCGCCTTCTCCATGACGGTAATCGGCTTTTCCTTCGATTCCACGACCTCGCGGGTGATCACGCACTCGCGCACCTTCTTCTGGCCGGGCACCGTGTACATCACGTCGAGCATCAGGTCTTCGATGATCATGCGCAGGCCGCGTGCGCCAATCTTGCGTTGCAGCGCCAGGTCGGCGATCGCCTCGAGGGCGTCGTCGGTGAAGCGGAGCTTCACGTTCTCGTACTCCAGCAGCCGCTGGTACTGCTTGGTGATGGCGTTGCGCGGCTGGGTCAGAATCTGGACCAGCGCCGGCCGGTCGAGTTCGTGCAGCGTTGCCACCACGGGCAGGCGGCCGACGAACTCCGGAATGAGCCCGAACTTGATCAGGTCCTGCGGTTCGACCTTCTCGAGCGTCGTCCCGACATCCTTCGACGAGTAGCCCGTGCTCTCGGACTTGAAGCCGAGCGTCTTGCGGCCCACGCGTCGCTCGATGACCTTGTCGAGCCCGACGAAGGCCCCACCGACGATGAACAGGATATTGGTCGTGTCCACCTGGAAGAACTCCTGGTGGGGGTGCTTGCGGCCTCCCTGCGGCGGCACGTTGGCCACCGTGCCCTCGAGTATCTTCAGCAGCGCCTGCTGCACGCCTTCACCGCTCACGTCGCGGGTGATCGACGGGTTCTCGTCCTTGCGGCAGATCTTGTCGACCTCGTCGATGTAGATGATGCCCTGCTGCGCCTTCTCGATGTCACCCCCGGCCGCCTGCAGCAGTTTCAGGATGATGTTCTCGACGTCCTCGCCGACGTAGCCGGCCTCGGTCAGCGTCGTCGCGTCGACGATGGTGAAGGGCACCGACAGCAGGCGGGCGAGCGTCTGCGCGAGCAGGGTCTTGCCGGTCCCGGTCGGGCCGATCAGCAGGATGTTGGCTTTCTGCAGTTCGACTTCGTTGCGCCCGCGCGACTGCTTCTGGATTTCGATGCGCTTGTAGTGGTTGTACACCGCGACGGCGAGCCGCTTCTTCGTACCTTCCTGGCCGATGACGTATTCGTCGAGGAACTTCTTGATCTCGGGGGGCGTGGGCAGGGTCGAGCGCGTGCCCTTCGACTCGAACTTGTTGTCGTCGGCGATGATGTCGTTGCAGACCTCGACGCACTCGTCGCAGATGAAGACGGTGGGGCCCGCGATGAGCTTGCGGACGTCGTTCTGGTCCTTGTTGCAGAACGAGCACCGCAGGACTTCGGTCTCGCCGTTCTTCTTCACCATGCGTCAGCCCTGCTGCTTGCTGAGGACATCATCGATGATACCGTACTCGCGCGCCTGCTCGGCCGACAGGATGTAGTCGCGGTCCGTGTCCGTCTGGATGCGGTCGAACGTCTGTCCGGTGTGCTCCACCAGGATCTCGTTGAGCCGCTGGCGCATCCGCAGAATCTCCTTCGCCGCGATGTCGATGTCACTGGCCTGTCCGGCCAGGCCCGACATGAGCGGTTGATGGATCAGGATCCGCGAGTTGGGCAGGGCGTACCGCTTGCCCTTCTTGCCGCCCGCCAGCAGCACCGCCGCCATCGACGCGCACTGCCCCACGCAGTAGGTCTGCACGTCCGGACGGATGTACTGCATCGTGTCGTAGATGGCCATCCCGGCCGTGATCGACCCGCCGGGGCTGTTCAGATAGAGCAGGATGTCGCGCTCCGGGTCCTCGGCCTCGAGAAACAGCAGCTGCGCGATCACCAGGTTGGCCACCGTATCGTCGATCGGCGTGCCGATGAAGATGATGCTGTCTTTCAGCAGCCGCGAGAAGATGTCGTAGGCACGCTCGCCACGGCTGGTCTGCTCGACCACCATGGGCACCAGTTGCATTCGTGGGTCGTTCATGGACATGACGTGACAGAAGGCACACGGCCCGCCCGTGTCTCGCCACTGGACGCAGCGGGCCTCATGGAAGTTGTCTGGGAGCTGACGTCGGCGGCTGGCGGGCTACACCTTCGCCATCGTAGCACGCGACATGGCCAGGTCGACGACCTTCTCCCGGAGCAGTCCGGTCCGGATCTGCTCCAGTTGATCGTGACGCGCGAGGTCGTGGCGCACCTCGTCGAGCGACTTGCCCATCCGCGTGGCATATCCCTGAATATCGGCAGCGAGTTCGTCGTCCGATACCTCCAGGCCCTCACGGGTCGCAATCGCGTCGAGGACGAGCACGCTCCGTACCGTCGCCACCGCGGGTTCCTGCTGCTGCGTGCGGAACTCCTCCCAGTCGACGGCGGCCTGCCGCGGGTCCACGCCCTGCTCCATCAGCCGGCGCGCGAACTCTTCGACGCGTCGATCGACCTCCCGGGCCACCATGCCCTCCGGCACCTCGCCCGTCACGCGGCCCGCGAGCTGCTCGAGCAACTGCTGCCGTGCGCGGCGGCGGCGTTCCCGCTGGCCGTCGTCCTCGAGATCCTGGCGGATGCGCGCCCGCAGTTCGTCGAGCGTGGCGAACTCGCCGAGATCCTTCGCGAAGTCGTCGTCGACGTCAGGCAGCACCCGGCGGCGCAGCGCCTTGACCTGCACGGCGTACTCCATGCGCGCGCCGGCCAGGTCCTCGACCTCGTAGTCGGACGGGAAGGTGACCTCGAAGGTCCGCGCCGCCTCCGGCGTCAGGCCCAGTAAACCGTCGTCGAATCCCGGCGGGTTGCCGGCTGCACCGATTTCGGCCGAGGCGTCCGCGTGGACCTCCGGCTCCTCCTCCGGAATCTCCGCGCCCTGCGGGCCCGTCAGCCTGCGCCGCGTCAGGTCCATGACCACCGTGTCGCCGTGCTGGGCCTCGCGGTCGGTCACGGGTTCGACGCGCGCAAGGCGCTCCCTGAGCCGCGACAGCGCCTGATCCACTTCGTCCTCGGTCACCACCACGTCCGTCTGCCGGATGTAGATGGTCGACAGATCGCCCGGATCGACCGGCGGCGCGGTCTCGACGGCGGCCGTGAAGATCAACGGCTTGCCCTCTTCGAGATTCAGGTCGCGCACTTTCGGCGTGTCGACCGGGGCCACGCCGTGCTCGCGCAACGCGTCGCCGACGACGCGCGGCACGAGATCGTGCGCCACGTCATGCAGGATCTGGTCCTTGAAGCGCTGACGGACGACCGTCAGGGGTGCCTTGCCCGGACGGAAGCCCGGGAGACGCGCCGACCTGGCGTATTGCTTCGTGACGCGGGCGATCTCGGCCTCGACCGTCTCCTGCGGCACTTCAACGTTCAGGGTCTTCTTCGTCTCGCTGACGTCGATCAGTTCTACTTTCATCGTTCGGAACGTTCGGGGATGGTTGTCTGGTGTGGCCGGTCGGGCCGCCGGAGGCGGCTGGTGCGAAAGGGGGGACTCGAACCCCCACGGCCTCTCGGCCACCGGATCCTAAGTCCGGCGCGTCTGCCAATTTCGCCACTTTCGCCCGTCGAATCGCGTGCGCTCGTTCAGGCCGGGCCCTCAGGCTTCCCCGGGCCAGGTCGCTTCACGTCGCTCAGGGCCCGGGCGGATGCAGGCGTGCGGCGTCGGTCGGGCCCCGTCCGCGCCGCAGAACAGCCCACGCTACCACCACCGCCGTGCGGCAGGCAACTCCGACGGCCGATGCTAGGATGAAGGGCGCCTTCAATGACCTCCTGGGACGACGATTTCCGCAATCTCCAG
This sequence comes from uncultured Vicinamibacteraceae bacterium, assembly GCA_964388335.1. Taxonomy (GTDB): domain Bacteria; phylum Acidobacteriota; class Vicinamibacteria; order Vicinamibacterales; family Vicinamibacteraceae; genus JAEZDP01. The sequence goes on from CAYMAG010000018.1 coordinate 7,605, forward strand.
GTCGAGTTCCTGCGTGGCGGAGCGCAGCGTCTCGCAGACATCGACGGGGCGCTCGGGCGACTCGCCGCGGGCGACCAGGCCGCACTGGCCGACCTGAAGCGACACACCCACCGGCTCACCGGCTCCGGCGCCACCTACGAGCGGCCGGGCATCAGCGACGCGGCACGCGAAGGCGAGCGGCGTTGTGACGTGCTCCTCTCTGCGGGGGCGGCGCCTTCGTCCGATGACTTCGTCGCGTGGCGCGAGATGCGGGCGCGCCTGGAGGAGGGCTTCGCCGACCCGTTGGCTCAGTTGCGGGCCGCGTCCGTGCACGACGCTGCCGCCGACCCAGCCGTCCGAGTCGAGCCCGAACCGCGCATCCTGGTGGTGGACGGCGACCCACTGCATCAGGAGCGCCTGCGAGGGGCGCTCGGACGAGAAGGCATTGGCGTCACGCTGGTGATGACGGTGAAAGACGCGCGTGCCGAGATCGACGCCTGGCTGCCGGATGGTCTGATCGTCGACCGTCTGCTCGCCGATGGTACCGGCTACGACGTGATTCAGCATCTCCGCGAGCGGGCTGGCGGGGACGCGCCGGCGGCACTCATGCTGGCGTCCGGGGACATGCTCGACGTCGTCGAAGCCATCCACACCGGCGCCGACGCGTGCTACCTCAAGCCCGGCGAAACGGACATGGCCGTCCGCAAGCTGGTGCAGATGCTCGAGAGGACGCGCGCCGAGGCGCCGCGCATCCTCGTGGTCGAAGACGATGAGTTCCACGCCGCGTTCGCCCGGGCCGTGCTCGAGTCGGCCGGGTACACGGTCGAGGTGTGCCAGACTCCCCGGCAGTTCCACGACCACATGGCCACGTTCCACCCGGAGCTGATCCTGATGGACGTCAACATGCCCGACGTCTCCGGCTACGACCTCGCCCGGATCGTCCGTCAGCAGGAGCGGCACGCCGCGCTCCCCATCATCTTCGTGACGTCCGAGGGCGAGATGGAGGCGCGCATCGAGGCCGCACGATCGGGCGGGGACGAGCACCTCACCAAGCCCGTTCATCCGGCCCTGCTGGCCTCGGCCGTCGGCGCGCGCGTCGAACGTGCGCGCCTGCTGCGGACGCTGCTGCACCGCGACGGCCTCACCCGCCTGCTGACCCACGCGTCGTTCATGGAACAGGTTCAGCTGGCCGTCGATCGCCGGAACCGGGGACACGTGGGGCCTGCCTCGCTCGTGATGCTGGACGTGGATCACTTCAAGGCCGTCAACGACACCCACGGCCACCAGGCCGGTGACCGCGTCCTGGTCGCGCTGTCGAGCCTGTTGCGGCGCCACCTTCGACGGACCGATACGATCGGCCGGTACGGCGGCGAGGAGTTCGGCATCCTGCTCGATCAACTCGACGAACCGGCGACGGCGCGGCTCGTGCAGCGCCTGCTGGACGAATTCCGGGGGCTCGACCACACCAGTCCCGATGGCGTGGTCTTCCGATGCACGTTCAGTGCGGGCGTGGCCGAGCTGCGCCACGGCATGGACCGGCATCGCTGGCTCGATGGGGCCGACGCCACGCTCTATCGGGCCAAGCGTGCCGGCCGCGACCGCGTGATGTGCGCCAGCGCCGCCGCTGCGGCTGCTGGCTGACGTCACGTCCCCGGTCGATCCCCGGCGCGTCGGGGCGTGCCCACCGAGGCGCTGCAGGCCGCGACTGCCGGCCAACTCGGCGCCCGATCACCGGCGCGGCAGCATCGGCGATCCTGTTGGACCCGCCCCATCGGCCGTCCGCAAGACCTGCATCGCGGTGGCGAGCATGCCGGCGATGTCGGAGGTGTTGGCCGGAATGACGAGCGTGTTGCTCGACTTGGCCAGCTTGCCGAACTCCGTGATGTACTGCTCGGCCACTCGCAGCTGCACCGCCTCGGCGCCGCCCGGCATGCCGATGGCGTTGGCCACCTCGCGGATGCCCTCGGCGGTCGCGCGGGCGACGGCCATGATGGCCGACGCCTCGCCCTCGGCCTCGTTGATCTGCTGCTGCCGGCGTGCTTCCGAGGCCTTGATGACTTCCTGCTTCGCGCCCTCCGCCGTGTTGATGGCCGCGTCGCGCTGGCCTTCGGACGTCAGAATCACCGCGCGCTTCTCGCGCTCGGCCCGCATCTGCTTCTCCATCGCCGCCAGGATGTCCGACGGGGGAGTGATGTTCTTGATCTCGTAGCGCAGCACCTTCACGCCCCACGGATCGGTCGCCTTGTCGAGTTCGCTGACGACCGCGGTGTTGATGTTGGTGCGTTCTTCGAACGTCTTGTCGAGGTCGATCTTGCCGACCTCGCTGCGCAGCGTCGTCTGCGCGAGCTGGGAGATGGCGAAGTGGTAGTCGGAGATGCCGTACGAGGCGCGCTCGGCGTTCAGCACTTTCAGATACAGCACGCCGTCGACACCCACCTGGACGTTGTCGCGCGTGATGCAGACCTGCGCGGGGATGTCCACGGCTGTTTCCTTCAGCGAGTGCTTGTAGCGGATCGCGTCGATGAAGGGCACGAGGATGTGGAAGCCCGCATCGAGTGTCGCGGCATACCGCCCGAGCCGTTCGACCACGTACGCACTCTGCTGCGGGACGACGATCGCGGTCTTGGCGAGCACGACCAGGAGCAGCAGCGCGACAACGACAAAGACAATCAGGCCTTCCACGTCAGTACGCTCCTTCGCGGTGAATCTTGATGGTCAGCCCATCGACCGCATCGACAGTGCACCGGTCTCCCGGTGCGATTGGCACATCTCCCGCGTTGCGCGCGGACCAGACCGTCCCGCGCAGCTGCGCGCGGCCGATGCCACCGACGGCGATGCCGTCCATGGCCACGGCGACCTCACCCCGCAGCGAGTCGATCGCGTGACCAGCCGCCGGGCGCTGTTGCATGTAACGTACGAGCGGGTTGCGAAAGAACATCACGCACGCGATGGCGAAGACCGAGAAGAGGAACCACTGCATCCAGAGGGGGCCACCGAGGTCGAGCCCCGCCAGCACGCCCACGAGAATGGCGGCCACGCCGAAGAAGAGCAGGAAGAACCCGCCCGGGGTTAGAATCTCGAGTCCTGCCAGCAGGAGTCCGAAGACCACCCAGTACCACCAGATCATGTCGTGCGTGCTCCGTTCACAGAGGCGCCATTATACGGCCGGGACGGCCGGGAACGTCGCGACCCGGACGCGCGGCGCCGCTGGCGCCTGTGGGACAATCCTGCCGATGAGCGTGTTCCTCGATCTGATGCGCGCCCAGTTTCCCGCCCTCGCCCGCGAGCATCGAGGACATCGGGTGGCCTACTTCGACGGCCCCGGAGGCACCCAGGTTCCGGCCACGGTCGTCGAGGCGATGACCGACTACCTGCTGCATCACAACGCCAACACGCACTGGCACTACCCCACGAGCGTCGAGACCGATGCCATCGTCGCGGATGCGCGTGCCACGCTCGCGACGTTCCTGAACGCCGCGGGGCCGCACGAGGTGAGCTTCGGTCAGAACATGACGACGATCACCTTCCATCTCGCCCGCGCCCTTGCGCGGGGGTGGGCCGCCGGCGACGAGATCGTGGTCACCGATCTCGACCACCACGCCAACATCGATCCCTGGCGGCATGCGGCCCGCGACCGCGGCCTCACCGTGCGGACGGTGCCGCTCGACGCGACGCGCACGCGGCTCGAGATGGGCGCGCTCAGCGACGTCCTGGGCCCGCGGACGAAGCTCGTGGCCGTCGGCGCGGCGTCGAACGCCATCGGCACGATTACCGACGTGGCCGAGGTCGCACGACGGGCGCACGCCGCCGGCGCCCTGGTGTTCGTGGATGCCGTGCACTACGCACCGCACGTCCTCGTCGACGTCCAGGCCCTCGACTGCGACTTCCTCGCCTGCTCGGCGTACAAGTTCTACGGCCCACACATCGGTGTGCTGTGGGGCCGCCACGCGCTGCTGCAGTCCCTCGACCTCCCGAAGCTGCGGCCAGCCCCGAACGCGCCGCCCGATGCCCTGGAGACGGGGACGCAGAGTCACGAGTCGATCGCCGGCGCCGCGGCGGCCGTCCGATTTCTGGCCGGCGAGTCGTGCGCGACGGGCGCCGACCTGCGCGCCGCGCTGTCGACGCGGTTCGCCCGGCTGCACGACCGGGCGCATGCCCTCACCGCGCGTCTCTGGCACGGGCTGCGGGACCTGCCGGCCGTCACCTGTTACGGCGTCTCGCCGGACGCGCCGCGCACGCCGACCGTCTCGTTCACGCTCGACGGCTGGACGAGCGACGAGGTCTCGCGACGGCTGGCCGACCTGGGCATCTTCGCCTCGAGCGGCGACTTCTACGCGAGCACCCTGGTCGAACGCCTCGGCCAGCGCTCCAGCGGGCTGCTGCGGGTCGGCTGCGCGTGCTACACGGGCGAAGACGACATCGAGCGGCTGCTCGACGCAGTCGCGCGCATCAGGTGAGCGCCGGCCACGAACGCCTTGCGCACGTGCTCCGCGAGCCCCGGGGAACTTTTCGGACGGCTCGTGCGAACAGTAGGAGCAGGTGGGGCGGCACGTCATCTTCCGCCGCACTTCGACGTGACCGATGCGCGACATGCCCGAGCCGAGGAACAGGACCGACGCCGACGAAGGCGCCGACCGCCAGCTCGTGGCCGCGATCGGCGCCGGCCGGCGGGAGGCCTTTGCACAGGCCTACCAGCGGTACCGGTCGGACGTGTACCGCTTCGCCCGTCACATGGCCGCAGACGCCGCCGTGGCCGACGACGTGACGCAGGAAGTGTTCCTGGCCCTCATGCGACAACCGGAGAGATTCGACGCGGTTCGTGGCAGCCTGCGTGCCTACCTGCTGGGCATTGCCCGCCACGTGATTGCCAGCCGGCTTCGTGAGCGCCGCTGGTGGGGCGATGCCGACGATCCGTTGCCGGAGATCGTGGCCCCCGACGACGACCCGCACGAGGCGCTCTGTCGCGCGCAGGACGTGGCACGGGTCCAGGCCGCCGTGGCATTGCTGCCGCCTGCGTTCAGGGACACGCTCGTGTTGTGCGATCTGCTGGGGCTGTCGTACGACGAGGCCGCGGCCAGCCTGAGTTGTCCGGTGGGGACTGTGCGCTCGCGGCTGTTTCGCGCGCGTCAACAGCTGGGCCGCGCGTTGCAAGCGCAGCCGGGTGTGCCCATGGAAGGAGTGACGGCGCGATGTCTGGCGTGATGCCATCGAACGATCGGCAACCGATGTTGTCGGCAACTCCGCAGGCACTGACCGATCTGGCACGCTCGCTCGAGGGTGAAGGTCCGTCGCCTCACGTCGAGCAGGCACTGGACGCGGCGTGGCAGGCGATGCATGCCTCGATCGATGCGCGCCAGGCCAGCCAGCAGCGGCGGCCGTGGCTTGCGTGGGGCGTGCCGGCCCTGGCTGCCGCAGCGGCGTTGCTGCTCGCTGCCGCATGGGTGGGCTGGGAGACGGCGGATCGTGGCGTGCCCCGGCGTGGCGCCGAGCAGGTGGGTCTCGACGCAGCCGTCCCTGGCGGACCCTTCGAGCCTCCGCCCCCCAGCGTTCCGGCCGAAGCACGTCCGCCAGTGCGTACGCCGGAAGGCGCCGCGCCTGCGTCACGACGCGCTGCACCGCCGCCGAGAGCGCCGTCCACACGGCCTGACGCGACCGCGCGACCGGCCGCCCGCCCCGCGCAGGCGGCGGTCGTGGACGATCCCGAGCCATTCATCTGGCTTCGTGGCGCAGACGAGATCGAGCCCGGCCTCGGCGTGCATCTGGTGCGCGTACAGGTGCCGCGCCTTCGGTGGGATGCGGGGACGCCGCGGCGAGAGCTGGTGGATGCCGACGTACTGATGGGCGACGACGGTCAGGCGCGCGCCGTGCGCGTGGTGCGGACCGGCAGTCGATAGCTGACAATGGCGCGAGGGATGCGCCGGACGAGGACACGACCATGGACAGACGATCAGTGAGGGCTCTTGGGGGGATGTTCGCGCTCGTGGCGAGCCCCGTGCTGGCACAGTCGCCCGCGCCGGAGCCGGCGCCGCGACGCGTGGAGGAAGTGCGCATCATCCGCGGAGGCCCTGGCGGCGGGGCGGACGCCGACGTGTTGCTGGGGGGCCCGGACCTGCCGTGGATCGCCATGACCGGCGAGCCCGAGGCGGTGCTCGACGATTCCGTCAAGGGCGCCCCATTCACCGCAGAGGCCGTCAGCGAGTCGACGCAGACGTTGAGCGACGGCAACCGCATCATCCGCAGTTCGACGACGTCGATGGCGCGGGATGGCGAAGGCCGGACGCGCCGTGAACAGGCCTTTCGGGCGCGCTTCCTCTCCACGGGTGGGGGGGTGAATGCGCCTGGCACGATGGTCACGATCACCGACCCGGTTGCGGGAGAGCGTTATCTGCTCGACCCGGAGAAGCGCACGGCCCGCAAGCTGCCGCGTATGTTCTTCCGCAGGGCCGACGCCCCGGGGGCCGACTTCGTGGTCGACACCAAGGGGGGCGGCAGCTTCGACATCGCGATCAGTCGCCTGCCCGAGGACGGCGCACCGCCGCCACCGCCGCCTCCTCCTCCACCCCCTCCCGCGGACGGCACGCGCTGGATCGGGCGCGAAGTCCAGGCTGTCGCGACGGCCAGCGCGGCCATGCAGTGGACGTCGGACGACGTGCAGGTGGAGGAGCTGGGCCAGCGCGACATCGAAGGCGTCTCGGCGACCGGCACGCGGCGTGTCGTGACCATCGAGGCCGGTGCGATCGGCAACGAGCTGCCCATCCAGATCGTCAGCGAGCGCTGGTACTCGCCGGAGCTGCAGACCGTGGTGCTGACGACGCGGAGCGATCCCCGAACGGGCGAGCACACGTATCGGCTGACCAGCATCGTGCGCGGCGAACCCGATCCGTCCCTCTTCCAGGTGCCGGCCGACTACACGGTCGAGGCCCTGGCCGAGCCCCGCGTCCAGATCGAGCGTCGCGTGCTGCCGCCGTGATCCCCACCCCCATCCTCGCCGCCAGAGGACTCGTCAAGCGCTACGGGACCGTCCTCGCCCTCGATGGCGTCTCCCTCGACGTCGCACCCGGGGAGTGCGTCGCCCTCGTCGGCGAGAGCGGTTCCGGCAAGACGACGCTCCTGCGCAGCTTCAACCGCCTGGTCGACCCGGACGAGGGACACGTCGACCTGGAAGCGCGCCCGCTCGCGCACGTCGACCCCGTCGCACTGCGCCGGCGTATCGGCTACGTCCCGCAGGACGGCGGACTGTTGCCACACTGGACCGTGCTGCGCAATGCCTCGCTCGTCCCCTGGCTGCGCGGTGATGCCGCGTCGACCGACGCCGGACGCGCGGCACTCTCGCGCGTCGGGCTCGACGCCGATGCGTTCGGCCGGCGCTACCCCCACGAACTGTCAGGCGGCCAGCGCCAGCGCGTCGCCATCGCCCGCGCACTTGCCGCATCGCCCTGCATCGTTCTGCTCGACGAACCGTTCGGCGCGCTCGACGCCATCACGCGCGCAGACGTGCAGGCCATGTTCGACGTGCTGCGCCGCGAGGCGCACGTGGCCACCCTCCTGGTCACGCACGACCTGCACGAAGCCGTCCGACTCGCCGACCGGCTCGCCGTCATGCGCGGCGGACGGATCGAGCAGTGCGGCACGGCTCGTGAACTGCTGGACGCACCCGCCACCGCGTATGTGACCGACCTGTTCCATCGGTCACGGCTGACGTCGGCGGAACTCCAATGAACCGCATCGTCCGGATCGGGCTGCTCGTCGTCGCGCTCGTCGGGCACGCCGCCCTGCACGTCGCCGCGCAGGAGCCGCCGATTGTCGTCGGCTCGAAGCCCTTCGGCGAGAGCTACCTGCTCGCCGAGCTGTTCGCGCAGCTCATGGAAGCGCGCGGCATCGCGGTCACCAGGCGCCCGGGCCTCGGTGGCACCGAGATCCTGTTTCCTGCGCTCGTCCGCGGCGACATCGACGTCTACCCCGAGTACACCGGCAGCGGCCTGCGCGTCATCCTGAAGCAGGACGCCAGGAAGACGCCCCTCGAGGTGTTCGACACGGTGTCGCGTGCCTTCGCGTCGGAGTACGACCTGCGCTGGCTGCCGCCTCTCGGGTTCGAGAATACTTACGCGATGTCGGTGCGCACCGAGATGGCCGAGCGGCTGGGCCTGCGGACGTTGAGCGACGCGGCACGGGTGAGCGGCACCCTGCGCGCGGGATTCACCGCCGACTTCATCGGGCTGGTCGATGGCCTGCCAGCGCTGCGCGAGGCGTACGGTCTCGTGCCCCGCGAAGTCAACGCCCTCGCACCCGCCGTCAAGTACCAGGCGCTCGCCTCCGGCGCGGTGGACATCATCGACGCCTACTCGACCGACGGGCTGCTGGCACGCCATCCCCTCACGGTGCTGGAAGACGATCGGCGCGTCTTCCCGCCGTACGACGCTGCGGCGCTGATGCGTGGCGCCATGGTTCGTGACCGGCCCGCCGCCCTTGCGGTCCTGACCGAACTGAGCGGACGCATCGACGTGCAGATGATGCGGCGCCTGAACGAACGGATCGAGGTGGACGGCGAGCCCGTCGCCCGCGTCGCCGCGGAGACGTTGCGCGACCTCGGTCTCGTGTCGGACGGGACGTCAAGCGGTGCCTGGCAGCGCGATCACACAGGTGCCGGCGTGCTGGCCTACCTGTATGCCGAGCGGCATCGGCTCCGGGTCATGACCGTGCGACACCTGCTGCTCGTCGGGCTGTCGCTTGGACTCGCCGTGCTCGTCGCCGTCCCGCTCGGCCTGTCGCTGGACCGCGCACGATACGCCGAGGGCGTCATCCGCGCCGTCGGCATCCTCCAGACCATCCCCGGTCTGGCGCTGCTGGCGTTCATGATCCCGATGCTGGGCATCGGGACACTGCCTGCCGTCGCGGCACTCTTCCTGTACTCGCTGTATCCCATCGTGCGGAACACGTTCACCGGCATTCGCGGCGCCGACGCGGGGGCGGTCGCGGCCGCGCATGCGCTGGGCATGACACCGTGGCAGGTGCTGCGGCTGGTTCGCCTGCCGCTCGCGGCGCCCATCATCGTGGCTGGCATCCGCACGGCAGCCGTGGTGAACGTCGGGACCGCGACGCTGGCCGCACTCGTAGGGGCCGGGGGCCTCGGCGACCCGATCGTCGCCGGACTCGCCCTCGCCGACACACGGATGATTCTCTCCGGCGCGGTGCCGGCGGCGCTGCTGGCGCTGGCGGTCGACGGCCTGCTCGGCTGGGTGCAGCGGCGAGTCACCCCTGCGCACGCGTGGGGTCAGGTCTGAACTGGCCTGCCTGAGGGTCAGGTCTGCACGTGCACACGCGGGGTGCCAGGTCGTGGAGGCCCGTGCCGAGGCGCCGTCAGATCGAACCAAACGTGCGAAGGCAAGATGTGACCCCTACAATGTGGCAATGCCTCCCTTCCAAGGTCCCAACCGTCGCTCCTTTTTGAAGACCTCCACCGGCGCTGCCGCCGCCGTGTACATGTCGGGCCTCCCCGTGGGTGCCCAGAGCGCCGACAAGCTGCGCATCGCCGTCATTGGCTGCGGAGGACGCGGCGGAGGCAATCTGAAGGGCGTCTCGTCGGAGCACATCGCCGTCCTCTGCGACGTCGATCGCAACAACCTCGACAAGGCCGCCGCGATGTTCCCGCAGGCGCGCATGGAAACGGACTTCCGTCGCGTCTTCGACCGCGCCAGCGAGTTCGACGCCGTGGTCGTCAGCACCTGCGAGCACACGCACGCCTTCGCCACGCTGCCGGCGCTGCAACTGAAGAAGCACGTCTATTGCGAGAAGCCACTTGCCTACAACGTCCACGAAACGCGCGTCATCCGCGAAGCCGCCGCGAAGGCGGGCGTCGCCACGCAGATGGGCACGCAAATCCACGCGGGCGACAATTACCGCCGCGTCGTCGAGATCGTCCAGGGCGGCGCCATCGGGGTGGTCAGCGAGGTGCACGTCTGGGTGGGACGCGCCTGGGGACGCCACGCCTCCGAGGAGGAAGCCAGGAAGCACGGCGACATCGTCTTCGTGCAGGAGCGCCCGACGACGTCAGACCCCGTGCCGGCACACCTCGACTGGGACCTGTGGCTCGGCCCCGCGCCGGCGCGCCCCTTCAACAACGTCTATTACCCCGGCCCGAAGTGGTACCGCTGGTGGGACTTCGGCAACGGCACGATGAGCGACCTCGGCAGCCACTGGATCGACCTGCCCTTCTGGGCCCTCGAGCTCGAGGCGCCCGCCACGATCGAAGCCAGCGGCCCGCCGCCGCACGCGGAACTCGCGCCAGCCTCCATGCAGGCGACCTACGAGTACCGCGCATCAGGGGACCAGCCCGCGCTGAAGCTGACGTGGTACCAGGGCGTGAACAAGCCCGACATTCTGCAGAAGAACATCATTCCCGGCTACAACAGCGGTGTGCTCTTCGTCGGCAGCAAGGGGATGGTGCTCTCCGACTACTCGAAGCACGTCGTGCTGCTCGACGGCACCGTCGAGAGCTTTCAGCGGCCGGCGCAATCGATTCCGAGGTCACTCGGGCACTACCAGGAGTGGATTCACGCGGCGAAAACGGGTGCGCCGACGACGTGCAACTTCGAGTACGCCGGATGGCTCACCGAGGCCAATCACCTCGGCAATGTCGCGTATCGGGTCGGGAAGAAGCTGGAGTGGGATGCCGCGAACATGCGCGCAACCAACGCACCCGAGGCCGAGCCGTTCCTGAAGCGGCCGACGTACCGCGACGGCTGGTCACTCGGGTAGCGTCGCGTCGACCGTGGCAGACCGTACCTGCGAGGGCACGCGCGCGGCGGACACGATTCGTGTGACACTGCGGCAGCAATCCTGCCAGGACACCATGAGCGGCGACGGCTTTCCGGCCACCGTGGAGGTGGAGGTGAACGGCCAGCGCCGGCAGGGGTGCGGCACGACCCTCGAGCGCGAGCGCTGATCCGACGGACGGAGGCAGCTGCGTGACTCGATGACGAACGAGGAGCGCAGACGCCGATGCCAGAGCCGATTCACCGCACACGCCTGTTCACGGGATGCATCGTTTCGCTGGTCGCCACCGCCTTCGGGTTCGCGGTGCGGGCGGCGATTCTCGAGGACTGGCGGAGCGAGTTCAACCTGAGTCAGGAACAGATCGGCTACATCCTGGGCGCAGGTCTGTTCCCGTTCGCCATCTCGATCATCCTCTTCAGCCTGGTCATCGACCGCCTCGGCAACGGCGTGTCGATGGCCGTGGCCTTTGCGCTGCACGTCTCGTCGGCCGTCATCACGCTCGCGGCCCCGCTGGTGCTGGCAGACCCGGGGGCGAGTCCTGAAGCCATCGCCCTCGGCCAGCGCAACGGCTTCGCGCTGCTGTACGTGGGCACGTTCATCTTCGCGCTCGGCAACGGCACGGTCGAAGCCGTCATCAACCCCGTCACCGCCACGCTCTACCCGAACGAGAAGACGCGCTACCTGAACATCCTGCACGCCGGCTGGCCCGGCGGTCTCGTGCTGGGCGGACTGCTCGCCATCGCCTCCAGCTACATCGAACCCGGCACGCTGCCCGGCCGCCTGTGGCAGTGGCAGATGGGACTGGTCCTCATCCCGACGCTCATCTACGGCCTGATGCTCCTCGGCCAGAAGTTCCCCGTGCAGGAGCGCGTGGCGGCCAACGTCCCCTACATCGACATGCTGCGCGAGTTCGGCGCCGGCAGTTGCTTCATCGTCTCCTTCTTCCTCGTCGCGGGACTCAACCAGATTCTCGTCATCACGGGCATCCCGACGTTCGGTCTGACAGGTCAGTTGCTGATCGCGCTGGTGCCGACGGCCATCTTCGCCATCTACGTGAAGACGCTCGGCCGTCCGATGTTCATCCTGCTGCTGCTCGTGATGGTGCTGCTCGCGACGACGGAACTCGGCACCGACAGCTGGATTGCGGACATCATGCGCACGGTGCTCCAGAGCCCGACACTCGGCACGCTGTTCCTCGTGTGGACATCGCTCATCATGTTCGTGCTGCGCTTCTTCGCCGGTCCCATCGTCCACCGCATCAGTCCGCTCGGCCTGCTGGCGGCGAGCGCGGCCGTGGCCGCGGTCGGTCTGCTGTGGCTGTCGAAGGCGGGCACGTCGCCGGCGATGCTCTTCGCCGCCGCGACGTTCTACGGTTTCGGCAAGACCTTCTTCTGGCCGACGACGCTGGGCGTGGTGAGCGAGCAGTACCCGCGGGGCGGGGCACTCATGCTGAACGCGATTGCGGGCGTCGGGATGATCTCGGTCGGGACGCTCGGCAACCCGGCGATCGGTGCCGTGCAGGACTCGGCGCTGGCCGCCGAGATCCGCATGGCCGACCCGGCGCTGGCCGATCGGCTCATCGTGATCCGGCCCGGCCTGTTCGGCGACTCGTACGCGCCAGACCCTGCGCAGCGCGCGACGCTCGCGCCGGCGGACGCGGAGGTCGTCGCCGTGGCGGACCGCGCGACGAAGCAGGCGACGCTCGGCAAGATTGCGATCCTGCCGGTGATCATGCTGGCGTGCTACCTGGGACTCATCGCGTACTTCCGCTCGATCGGCGGCTACCGCATCGCGTCGATTCGCGGTGAACCCCCGTCGGCGCACACGGCGTCGTGATGGGGCCGACATCCCCTTCATTGTTGGCTCGTTGCCGGCCCTTCGACACCGGCCCGAGCGATAGGTCTGGACGTACCAGCTGAGTCAGAGGTCCGCCGGTCGTCGCCGCGCGACGACCTCGGGGCAGCGGTTCAACGGCGGCCGTCAATGAGTCCTGTGACGCCCCGACCACGCCCAGGGATTGACAACAGGTCGACTGCGTGTCATACACCGATGTATGTCAAAGTCTGAAGGCCCTGTCAGCATCAGGCTCGATGCCGAGACCGAGCAGCGGCTGCGGCGGCTCGCGCACGAGACGGGCGGCACGATGTCGTCGGTGGTCCGTGAGGCCGTGACGGCGTACGGTGCGGCGTGGGATGCGCAGGAGGCGACCTCCTCCGCTCCTTTCGCGCGTCTCCAGCACCTCATCGGCGCGGTCAGCAGCCGGACCGACCGCTCGGAGCGGACGGGCGAGCAGTTCCGCGCCGTCCTGAAGGCGAGGGGTAGTGCGCGGCGTCCTCGTTGACGCCGGTCCCTTCGTGGCGCTCATCGATCGGCGCGACAATCACCACGCCCGCTGTGTCGAGGCGCTTCGCACGATCACCGATCCCCTGGTCACGGTCTGGCCTGCGCTGGTCGAGGCCATGTACCTGCTCGACACCTGGCAGGAGCAGGCCACGCTCTGGGCGATGGTCGAGGCGGGGCCGATCACGCTCGCGCCGCTCGACGATCAGGACGTGCCCCGGCTGCGCGAGTTGATGCGGAAGTATCGCGACCTGCCGATGGACCTCGCGGACGCCGCCCTCGTGCACGTGGCCGAGCGCGACGGCTATCGGCGGATCTTCTCGCTCGACCGCACGGACTTCGAGGTCTACCGGGTTGCCGGGCGCGAGCGCTTCACGATTCTGCCGGCGCCCGTCGCCGTCGCCGGCTCGCGTCGCCCGCCGGGACGCGCTCAGCGCTGACGGGGCCTCATCCGCCGATCGTGCGACACTTCAGGTCGCACGGGAGCGACACGCCTGCACAGACCGATGCCAACCGAACCTGGCACGAATCAGGAGGACGCGCTGCCCATCGCGCGGCGGCTGGCCAGGGCTGCCGAGCGCGCGGGCCGGCGTCGCTTCCCGCTCCTCTGGCGTCCCTCGACCGACGTCGAGCGCATGCCGATGGTGCGATGGTTCGATCCGGCGCAGCTCCTCGATGCCGCGCTGCAGAGCCTGCTGTCCACGATCATCGGCGCACGGTCCGACCACCGCATTGTGCAGGCCATCGCGTCGCGCCGGCGCGACTTCTACGACTACACCTGCCGCTACCGCACCGGCCGCCGCATGCCCCACGTCGACCGCACCCGTCCGCGCGACGAGATCTGGATCGACTACGTGTGCGACACGGGTGACGGATGGAACTCGACGTACGCGGTGGCCTACGCCGTGGCGCAGCCGGCGCTGGACGTACGGATGACCGATGGCAGCACGCGACGTCTGCCCAGGGGCGACCTGCTGGTGTTCGGCGGCGACGAGGTCTACCCGTACCCGAGCCGCGAGGCCTACCACCAGCGTCTCATCGTGCCGTACGAGCAGGCCTTCGGCGACGATCGTCCGGCGGAGCCGCCGCACGTGTTCGCGATTCCGGGCAATCACGACTGGTACGACGGCCTGACCGCGTTCTCCCGGCTCTTCTGCTCCGACGTCGGTGGCCGCCACTTCGCGGGCTGGCGAACGCGCCAGCGCCGCAGCTACTTCGCAATCAAGCTGCCGGGACGCTGGTGGCTCATCGGCTCGGACGGCCAGCTCCAGTCGGACATCGACACGCCGCAGATCGAGTACTTCCGGCACATCGCCGATCGGCACATGGAGGCGGGTGACCACGTGATCGTCTGCCTCTCGAGCCCGACCTGGATCTTTGCGCACAAGTACCGCACGCTGGGCGGCCATCTCGACGAGACCGACATGCTGTATCTCCGCGACGAGGTGTTTGCACGGCGCGGCATCACGATGCACGTGTTCCTGTCGGGCGACTATCATCACTACCGGCGCCACGAGGAGGTCGATCCCGTCGATCCCGGCCGGCCCGTTCAGAAGATCACCGCGGGGGGCGGCGGCGCCTTCCTGCACCCGACGCACGACGAAGACGTCGCCACGATCGAGGAAGCGTGCGTCGACACCGACGCGCCCCGGCGGTCGTTCAGCCTGAAGGCCAGCTACCCCGACCTCCGGCGCTCGCGCCGGCTCACGTTCGGCAACCTGCTCTTTGCCGTGAAGAACCCCGCCTTCGGTGTGGTGCCGGCCGTCATCTACCTCTTCACGATGTGGATGGTCAGCGCCACCATGGAGCGGCCGCACCCGGACAGCGTCGGTGACGCCCTGTCGCTGACCGTGCGGGCGTTCTCGCGCAATCCCGGCCTGACACTGTGGGTGGCGACCATCACCGTGACCTTCGTGCTCGTCACCGACACGCACTCGCGGCTCTACAAGTGGATTGGGGGCCTGGCGCACGCGGCCGTGCACTGGGCCTGTCTGTTCATGCTCGGGTGGGGGGCGCTGGTGCTGGTCAACGCGCTGCCGCTTCCGTTGGACGTCGAACGGTTCACCCTCATGGCGCTACTGGTTGGCGCCGGAGCCTGGGTGCTCGGCTCGGTCATCGTGGGGCTGTACCTGCTCGTCTCACTCAACGTGTTCGGGCGGCACAGCGAGGAGGCGTTCTCGTCACTCCGTATCGAGGACTACAAGCACTTCCTGCGTCTGCACCTCGACCGTGACGGCTCGCTGACGATCTACCCGATCGCCATCGATCGCGTGCCGCGGCGATGGGTGCCGCGACCCGAGTCGGCGCAGACGCCCTCGGCGCTCGTGCCGGACGGCCCCTTCGAGCCCACACTGATCGAACCGCCCATCGTCGTCGCCGGAGCGGCGTCGCCGCCGCCTCCTCGACGCACCTGAGATCGCACGTCGCGCTGCTACGGCACCTCGAGCGTGTCCTGCCACCCGCCGTAGGTGCGATCGAACCGCAGCTTCACCGTGTGCAGCTTCGACGCAGAGCCCCACACGGCACGAAAGCGCTGGCCGTTGGTCACGTTGTAGACGGGCAGCGACGCGCCGGGGCTGATGCGGCCCCGGCTCTGCCAGGTGTCGCGCAGGGCCACGAACACGTCGACAGACGTCTCTTTCGTCTTGTTGGTCACGAGCAACCGGCTCTGCTTCTGCTGCGCGGCAGCCGTCTCCGCGAGCACCAGCGGGATGGGCAGCGCGATGAACGTGCGTCTCGACAGGGTCACGGTGTCGCCTCCATCGCCTGGGTGAGTTCATCGCTGCGGCGTACCGCCGACAGAGGGGCAATCGTGCGGGTCCGCGGGTCGGCGAACAGCCATTGCCCGAGCGCGACTGCGGAGTCCGGGCGGGCCGACGTTCCGGCGACACGGTTCCGGAGGTCAGCCCGGATTGCCGCGGCGTCGGGGAGGCGCACGACGCCGCCGGTCTCGTCGACGGCATGCCCGCCGAGCCCTTCGGCGAGCGCGGCCAGCAGCGGCTGGTCGTCAGGAGCGCCCGTCGGAGCATCCCAGATGCGAGCAGCGCCATCCGCCGCCAGCGTCAGGACGCGGGTGTCGTCGGGACTGAACGCGGCCCACCGCACGGCCGTGTCGTGGACGAGCGGCAGTCCCACCTCCTGACGCGTCCGCGCGTTCCACAACCGAGCCGTGCCATCCTCCGATGCCGTCACCAGTCGTCCGTCGCGACTGAAGCCCGCGGCGACCACGCCGTCGTCGCGCCGCAGGTTCCACCGCACCGCTGGCACCGCCCGTCCGATGTCCCAGACGCCCGCCTCGTCTGCCGTGGACGTCGTCGCCATCGCCGGCGAGCCGGGGTCGAGTGCCGGCGGGTGAATGGCGCCCTCATGCGGGATGCGCGGGCCGACGGTCGTGCCTGCCGCCACATCCCAGATCTGTGAGTAGGTGTCAGACGACGTCACGACGCGCGTCCCGTCCGCGGTGTAGGCGACGGCGATGACGGCCGTGTCATGGCTGTGCAGCGGAGGGCGCTCGTCGCCGGTGGTGGCGTCCCACAGACGGGTCGTGCCGTCCGCGGAGCCGGTCACGACCTGCGTCCCGTCCGGGCTGAACGTTGCCGACAGCACCTCGTTCCCGTGCGGCAACGGCGGGCTGACGGGCTGGCCGGTGCCGGCATCCCAGACCCGAGCGGTCCCGTCCGCCGAAGCGGTCACGACGCGGCGTCCGTCCCGGCTGAACGCTGCCGCGAGCACCGGTCCCGCGTGCGTCAGCGCCGCGCCGGCAGCGGCCCCCGTGCCGGCGTCCCACAGGCGCGCGGTGTGGTCGTCGGATGCGGTCACGAGCCGGTTGGCGCCGGCGGGGGCGAACCGCACGGCATTGACACTGCCCTCATGTACCAGCGCCGCGCCGACCGGCAGCCCCGTGGCGACGTCCCACAGCCTCGCCACACCCTGCTCCTGACGTCGCTGGAGCCGTTCGGTTTCCGACAGGTTGGGGTCGAGCCGGGCTGACGTGACGACACGCGTGCCTTCCGGGTTGAACGCCGCGCGGGCAATCAGCAAGCCGTCGTCGTGTCGAAGGACGGTCTCACGCGTGGTGCCCGTTCGCGCATCCCAGACGCGGGCCGTGCCGTCGCTGCCCGTCGTCAGGACCGAGGCGCCGTCGGTGCCGAACGCCGCCGAGACGACGGGCCCGTCGTGCCGCAGCGGGTTGCCCACCGCGCGTCCCGTGTCCGCGTCCCAGATCTGCGCGGTGCCGTCTTCCGACGCCGTGAGCACGCGCGCGCCGTCAGCCCGGAACGCGGCTGACACCACTGGACGTTCGTGCGTGAGTCGTTCGCCGACGGGTGCGCCGGATCTGGCGTCCCAGACCTGGGCGGTGTGGTCGTGCGATGCCGTGACGAGCCGCGTGCCGTCGGTGCTGAAGCCCACGGTGCTGACCCAGTCGCCGTGCGTCATGACGGCGCCCGCCGGTGTCCCGGTGTTCGCATCCCAGAGCCTGGTGACGGCGATGGTGCCGGAGGCCTGATCGCCCTGTGTCAACGACGTGGTCACGATCCGCCGGTTGGTCGGATCGAAGGCTGCCGCATTGATCGGACCTTCCTCCCGAAGCGTGACGCCGGTGAACCGGCCCGTCGCCGTCTCGACCGTGCGGACCGTGCCATCCACCAGGACGGCGAGCAGGCGCGTGCCGTCGGGGCTGAAGGCTGCCTGGATGACGGCCTCCATGTCGTTGCGTGTGACGCCGAAGCGCGAGATCTCCGTCCCGCTGCCCGCGTTCCAGACCGCGGCGTCGCCCTCGGACGAGATGCTGAGCACCCGCGTGCCTGTGGCATCGAACGACACGGAGACGATCGGATCCAGCGCCGCGCGGACGCTGGTGTGCTGATTCGTCGCGGGCGTCCAGAGCCGGACCTGCTGGTCGTCTGCGCCCGTGACGATGCGGGTGCCCGTCGCGTCGAAGGCCATGGCGTTGACGGGTGCCTCGTGCTGCAGTCCGGCGCCGATCGGTGTTGCCGTCTCCGTGTCCCAGAGCCTCACGAGACCGTCCTCCGCTGCGGTCAGCACGCGCAGGCCGTCCGGGCTGAACATCGCGGTGGTGGCGGCCTCGCTCGTGGGAAGTGGCTGGCCCGTTCCCGTGCGCACGTCCCATAGATGGACGGCGCCCCCGGTGGTCACGGTCAGGACGTGGGTACTCGCGGCATTGATCGAGGCACGTGCCAGCGTGGCGTCATGCGTCAACTCGGCGAGCGGCATGACCTGTCTGGCGAGGTGCGCGATGAGCAGGCCGCGGGCCATCGGTGCGTCCGGGTCGGTTCGCAGTGCACGCGCCAGGTAGGCCAGGGCCCAGGGTTCGCCGCGGGTGACGCGTGCGACGTCGGCCGCGGAAAGCGCGCGATTGGCCCTGGCCTCCGCGGCGGTGGCCCGCCGGGCCTCGCTCCAGGAGAACCAGGCGAGCGTCCCCGTCGCGACCAGCAGCACCGACAGCAGGGCAATCTGTCGTCGACGTGACCGCCGCTCGAGTTGCGCCAGCGCCTGCGCGAGTTGTGCCGCTTCCCGCTCCTTGGCCGCCAGTGCCTGCGCGGCCTCGAAGTCGCGGCGCTCCTGTGCACGAGCGGCCGCCTCTTCGGCTTCGCGTCTCGCGCGTGCCTCGCGCTCCCGCTGTTCCGACAGTGCCCGCGCTTCGTGCTCGCGCAGGCGGCGGTGGTCGCGGCTCACGCGCACGGCTTCCGCCAGGACGTCGTGCGTCAACTCGAGGCGTGCCCGGCCCTTGGTGCCGGCATCCTCCCGTCGCAGCAGCCGGCGGTGGATGAGGGTGTCGATGTCGGCCTGGCTGACGCCCTCGGTCCGCAGGGCCTGTTCCTCGGAGACGCTGTCGCGGAAGCCCGACTCGGTGAGCAGGCGCTCTTCCACGAACGTGCGGATCGGCGCGCCGAGGTCGCCCGTCGAGATCGTGCGCTCGTAGAAGTCGGCGATGATCGCCGTTCGGCTGCCTTCCAGGAGGTCGGCCGTGATGCGCGTGCCGCCCTGCGCGCGGCGCGCGTTGTTCAACTCGCGACAGAACACGCTGAGCAGCGCCGGCTCGACGTGCCCTTCGTCGTCGTCCATGTCCGCGTCGCCGTGTGCCGAGGCCACGAACTGCACGATGCGTGCGGCGACGTCGGCCTCCACCAGGCTGCCCCCGACCTCGACGACGCGCAGGGCCTCGTCGGACGTCATCGGCTGCAGCCGGAACATGTGCTCGGTGACGGCGGGCATCAGGGGGCGCAGCCCGGCGAGATCCGGCAGGAAGTCTTCCCGCAGGCTGAGCAGCACCTTGCATGGCTGGTCGGTCATCGAGAACAGCAGGGCCTCGTCGGGCGCAGCTTCGAGCCTGGCCCGCACGTGAGCGGCCGGCCGGCCTGCCACCAGGTCCGACAGATCCCCGAGGAACGCGTCGGTGCGCGCGCGCCGCGGCGCCGTCGTGCGGCCGAGCGTGAAAAGCTCTTCGAACTGGTCGAGGACGAGCAGCGGCGTGACGATCCGGTTGCGCGCGTCCCAGAACCGGATGTCCTTGCGGTGGAAGTACTCCCACAACGTGAAGCCGGCGGGGACCGGCGGCGCCTCCACGCCGGCGTCCTCGGCGGCCTGGGCGGTCGCGTCCCACACCTGGTCGACGAGCGCCGCGCTCTCGTCGGCGTGACTCAGGCGCACGTAGATGGGCAGCACCCGCTCCTTCCGCAGGCGGGGAAACAGTCCCGCCCGGAGGATGGATGTCTTGCCGAGTCCGGAGACGCCGTGCAGGACCGTCAGCGGCGCGCGCAGCACGAGCCGCATGAGCCCGTCGATGCTCGCGTCGCGCCCCTGGAAGTACGACTGGTCGGCTTCGCGGAACGCGGCGAGTCCAGGCCACGGATTGTCCGCGTCCATCGTCCCGGAGTCGACGACCGGCGCGGTCGTGCGCTCGGTCATACCCGCACCGCCATGCGGCTCTGGTACGCCCGATACAGTCCCTTCACCAGCTGCACGAACTCGGAGGATACCTGCCCGCCCGGCAGGTGTTCCCACTGCACGCGGCGAAAGCGCTCGGGTACGTCCTGGTGATCATGGGGCAGGTCGTCGATCACGACCGGGACGATGAACTGGCTCGACTCGGGCGCCGTGATCGCGACCCGCTGTGCCTGGTCCCACTCGAGGCGAAAGAAACGTCGCGCGGCCGTGACGGTCGATCGCGACAGCACCGGAATGAACAGCGAGCAGCGCTCGATGTGGCGCCGGATCTTTCCCTCGAACGCGTCGCCGGCCATCAGGCGATCCCGGTCGAACCACACGTCGATGCCCGCGGCCTCGAGTGCATCGCGGATGGCCTGCGCTGCCGGCCGGTCGTCGCTGGCGTAGCTCAGGAACACCTCTCCGGGGTGCATCACCGGCAGGTCGACGGGCGCCGACACGCCGGCGGAACCGCGCTGACCGTTCGCCCGCGCTTCCCAGCGGAGGTGCAACTCGTCCACGAAGGCGACCGCGTCGCCATGGTGGAAGAACTCCGTACGCGTCTTGAAGTTGCGCAGGAAGGCCAGCAGCGCGGGGTCCTCACGCCCGCTGGCATCGACGATGAAGTCGGTCTTGCCGCGCGCCAGCAGCAGACGATTGCGTCTCGCGACGCGGATGAAGAAGCGGACGAGCCAGCCGGGAAAACTGCAGCCGATGATCAGGAGGGGCCGCTCGTCGAGGGCTGAGAACAGGTTCACGGGATGGCTGGGCGACTGCAGGGAATGGACGAACTCGAGCGCGTCCTCTTCGGTGACCACGTAGTCCTGCATCGGCGAGACGCGCCCGAGCAACTGGAACACGAGGGGGCGGTCGAGGTGGTCGACGTCGCCGGGCAGGTCATGGGCGTCGCGAGGCGAGTAGGCGATGACGCGTGTGTAGTCCACGCCGTTGAAACGCACGGCGTTGATCGCCTGCGCGAGCAGGCTGTCGAAGGTCGTCGACACGAAGAGCGTGAACGGCTGGATGCTCGCGAGCTTGCGCAGGGGCTCTGGCACCGGCAGGTCGCCGCGCCCGCGCAGCAGGCGGTGTATGCGGTTGTAGATCTTCTCGGGCTCGCCGCCGCGCGCAAGGTACGCGCAGGCCACCGCGTTCAGCGACGTCAGCTTCACGTCGTCGGCCTCGGTCACGCCGAGCGAGTGGGCGAGCTGCCGCGCCAGCCACTGGTGCAGGAAGACCTGCTCGCCATCGATCTCGACGGTCAGCAGGTCGCGGCCGAGGATGGGGACGACCCTGGACTCCTCGATCAGGTGCAGCAGTTCGTCCCACAACTCGTCGTCGATGCCGCCTTCGGGCAGCATCGCGGCCGCGTCCACCGCCCGCGCCTGCTCCTCGCTCGACAAGGTGACCTCCTGACAGACCGGTGCTGCGCCACAGCGACACAGGGATACCGGAGTGCCCGATTGCGGCTGAGCATACCGCCGCGCGACACTGGCGACAACACACGACGGCCCCGCCACTCCTGGCTGCGGCGGGGCCGCCGCGTCAGCTGTGGACGCCTCGCGCCTACGGAAGGCGCAACACCTGCCCGGGCTTGATCTTGTCAGGGTCGCTCAGCTGGTCCTTGTTCAACTCGAAGATCTTCATGTACGCGCTGGCGCTGCCGAGGTGTTCCCTGGCGATGGCGCTCAGCGTGTCGCCAGACTTCACGGTGTAGGTCTTCTCGGCGGCCGGTGCAGGCGTGCTCGCGGCTGCCGCTGGTCCGCCGGTGACCTGAATGTCGGCGACGATGTCGTTCCGCCAGGTGGGGATGGTCTTGATTGCGTCCCAGATCTCGTTCTTCTCGGCCTCCGTCGCGACCGAGCCCTTGAAGTAGAGCTTGCCGTCGCGTTCCTCGGCATTGCCGTGGAACTTACCCTTGGCGGTTTGAATAGCGTATGCGTAGGTATCTCGAAGTCCCATGTGTCATCCCCCTCGTCGATTGATGGTCGTGTGCGCCGCGCAGCGCACGGCGAGTTTCCACCCTATCGCCTATCCGTGTGCGCCGCAATCCGTGAGACGATGCAGGCGCCTTGCGCGTCTCGCGCCTTTCGTGTAGACGCGGCTGAGTCCATCTCGCTGACACCTGCTGACACCCCCGAAGGAGACGCTCATGTCTGGACGCCGTATCGCGCTGACGTTGGCCATGGTGCTCGTGGCGGGCGGCGCGAGCCACCACGCCCGGCCCGCACCGCAGGCGCCGCTGGCGAACCAGGACTCGCTGCCCCCGCCGACCACGCAGAAGCCGCCGCTGCACGGCACGCACTGGATGGCGATCACCGGCAAGCCGCTGGGCGCCACGGCGGGCGCGATGGCCTTCCAGCAGGGTGGCAACGCCATCGATGCCGCCTGCGCGATGCTCGCCGCGACGAGCACCATGTGGGACACGCTCGGGTGGGGTGGCGAGACCCAGGCACTCATCTACCATCCCACGCTGAAGAAGGTGATCGGCATCAACGCGCTCGGCGTCGCGCCGTCGGGCGCGACGGTCGAGTACTACCGGTCGAAGGGCTACAACTATCCGCCGGAGTACGGTCCGCTCGCCGCCGTCACGCCGGGCACGCCGGGCGGTCTGCTGGTGATGCTCAAGGAGTACGGCACCCTGTCGCTCGCGCAGGTCCTGGCGCCGGCCATCGCGATGGCCGACGGCTACGCCATCGAGGCCCAGGCGGCCAATGCCATCGAACGCCAGAAAGCCGAGATCAGGAAATGGACGTACTCGCCCGGCGTCTTCCTGCCCCACCTCGGCCAGGAGCGTGAGGCGCCCGAGGCCGGCGAGATCTTCCGCCAGCCAGACCTCGCCGCCACGTTGAGGAAGCTCGTCGACGCCGAAGCCTCCGCCCTCGCGGCCGGCAAGTCGCGCGCCGACGCCATCCAGGCCGCCTACGATCGCTTCTACACGGGTGACATCGCGCAGGAGATCGTCCGGGGCACGCGCGAGGATGGCGGCCTGTTCACGATGGAGGACCTGGCCAGGTGGCAGGTGAAGATCGAAGCGCCGCTCTCGACGTCGTACAAGGGCGTCGAGGTCTACAAGCTGGCCGAGTGGCAGCAGGGGCCGGCGATGCTGCAGGCCCTGAACATCCTCGAAACGCTCGACGTGAAAGCGATGGGTTACAACAGCCCGCGCTATCTGCACACGCTCTACCAGGCGATGAACCTGGCGTTCGCCGATCGCGACTTCTATTACGGCGATCCGGCGTTTCCGCCGGACGAGCCCATTGCCGGTCTGCTGTCCAAGGACTACGCCCGCGCCCGGGCGAAGACGATCGACCCCGATCGCAATGACCCGGCCGTCAAGCCCGGGGATCCCTATCCGTACCTCAGCCCGGCGGCCACGAACCCGTTCCGCGCGTATCTCGAGGCCTGGCCTCCGCCGGACAAGCCCGTGCGCATTCCCGGCACCAGCGACGCCGATGGTCAGGATCCCGGCGCGTGGGACGAGGCGTTCTACGCCGGCACCACGTCGATACAGGCCGCTGATGCCGAGGGGTGGGTCGTGTCCATCACGCCGAGCGGCGGCTGGATTCCCGCGGTGATCGCGGGCCGGACGGGCATCGGCCTCAGCCAGCGCGCGCAGTCGTTCGTGCTCGACCCCGCCGAGAACCCCTTCAACGTCATCGAGCCCGGCAAGCGGCCTCGCGTCACGCTGACGCCTACGCTGGCGCTGCGCGACGGGCGACCGTGGATGGCGTTCTCGGTGCAGGGCGGCGATTCGCAGGACCAGAACCTCCTGCAGTACTTCCTGAACACCGTCGAGTTCGGCATGGCGCCTCAGCAGGCGGTCGAGGCGCCCAACATGAACTCGTTCCAGATGCGCAACTCGTTCCAGGACCACACGTCGCGGCCAGGCCGCATGCTCGTGGCATCGTCCACGCCAGCCGAGACGCGTGCGCAGCTCGAGAAGATGGGGTACACGCTGCAGTTCGCCGAGCGCACGTCCGGCCCCATCACCGCGATTCAGTTCGACGTCAGACACGGCACCATGTGGGGCGCCGCGAGCAATCACGGCCAGGACTACGGCATCGCCTGGTAGGTACGGGACGGCTGCATGGCTCCCGCTGGACTGACCGTCCTGGCGCCCCTCCGGCCCGGAGCCGACGTCGCGTTGCGTCCGGTGCTGCGCGCCATCGGCGACGACATCCGCGGCCGCCGCCTGGCTGCCGTGGGCGCCGCCCGTCCGCACATCGACTTCCCGCGCAGCGGCCGCATTCACTTCGCCCGCTTCGCCCTCCTGCCCGATCCCGACAGGGGCGAGGGCAGGATGCGCCTCCTGTACTCGTCGAACCACGACGGCGACCTCGCCAGTCACCTCGAGGAACTGTCGGCGCTCACGTCCGACCTCGATGCAGTGTGGGGGAGTTGCGAGGGCTACGCCGGCCGCGCGTCGTTCCCCGGATTCGTCCGCGCGCACGCGCTGCAGCCGCACGCCTTCTACATCGCCTTCCGCGAGGGCTCCGTGGCGCAGGTGCGGCGCGGCGTGGACCTGCGACGCCGCAGGCAGCAGGACGTGGATCGCGCGTGGCCAGACGTCACCGGCGACTTACGTACAGATGACCGCGGCAGTGCGATCGCCGAACGCGTCGTGATGCGGCTCCGCGCGCTCGCGCGGGCGTCACCGGTACCGCTCGATGTCTTGCGCGCCGCGATCCGCTACGGGCCGTCCAACGTCTGGTCGGCCGGACGTGCGATCGTGGCGTCCCTCGACCGCGTGCCGCTGCTCCGGTTCTTCAATGCCCTCACCGCGAATCGCATGACCCCGATGGGTTCGCCGCACTCGAGCGTGCCCCTGGACCAGTCGG
This sequence comes from uncultured Vicinamibacteraceae bacterium, assembly GCA_964388335.1. Classification (GTDB taxonomy): domain Bacteria; phylum Acidobacteriota; class Vicinamibacteria; order Vicinamibacterales; family Vicinamibacteraceae; genus JAEZDP01. The sequence continues at coordinate 32,483 of CAYMAG010000018.1, forward strand.
GGCTCGTGCGGACGACGGCCACGCCCGGTGGTGAACCGCCGCCGTCCTTTCGGGAAGACGCCGTGGCGCAGAACCAGCTCACGCTCCTGACGCCGGTGGACCCGCGCCGCGTCAGGCGCCTGCAGGCGGTGCTCGCGGGCATCGACACGTACGCCCGGCGGCTGTCGCCCCCTGGTTCCCTGCTCGGCATCAGCACGATCCACTTCGTGCGCTGGCTCCTCATCGACGAGGGGCGGCGGCTGCTGATGCTCAGCGACTACGACGGCTCGTGGGAGAGCTACATCGACGAGTTCGCGGAGATGATCCTGTCGGGCCTCGACGCCATCTGGAGCAGCGCACCGGGGTACCCGCCGGATGGCGCCCGCGATCTGCCGGCGTTCAAGTGGTTCCTGAGGAGCCATCAGATTCCCGCCGAGCTGTTCTACAGCGCCTATCCCGCCACCACGACGCTGCACATCAGGGCGAACCACGCACTGGCAGGGACGTCGGCATGACGGCTGGCCTGCTGGTGTCGGACGACGACCGGGCCGACATCCAGGGCTTCGTCCTGAGCGGATACGGGCACCTGCCAGCCGCGGCATATCTCTTCGTGCAGTTCGCGGAGTCTGGCGGAGCCCGGCGCTGGCTGTCGACGATCGTGCCGGCGGTCTCCTCCGCCGCGCCGTGGCCGACAGGACCCGACGGCCGCACCCGCAAGCCCGCCTCCTCGTTGAACGTCGGGTTCACCGCCGACGGCCTTCGTGCCATCGGCCTCCCGGATCGGGTCGTGCACACGTTTCCTCCCGAGTTCCAGGAGGGCGTGGCACACCGGGACCGTGCCAGCGTGCTCGGCGACACCGGTCCGAGCGCGCCGGAGCACTGGGAACTGGGAGGCCCGACCCAGCCGGCCATCCACGCCGTACTGTTCGTGCATGCGGCGACGTCCGAGGCGCTCGACAGCTTCGTCGACGGGTTGGTGCAGGGCGTGGCCGCGGCAGGGGGCGCGGTCGAGACCGTGCCAGGCGGCGTGCAGCGGGGCGTGGTGCCGCCGGGGCACATCGAGCCCTTCGGTTTCCATGACGGCATGGGGCAGCCTGCGATTCGTGGATTGGACGGGCAGGGCGTGCCGACCGGCGAATTCGTCCTCGGACACCTGAACCACTACGGTCTCGTACCTCCCGTACCGGTCGTGCCGCGCGATCTGGATCCCGGCGGCTTGCTGCCGGCGCTCGCCAATACGCATCACGCGGACGGCGGCTGGCGAGACCTGGGGCGCAACGGCACCTACGTGGTCTACCGGAAGCTGCACCAGGACGTCGCGGGCTTCTGGCGCTTCATGCAGGCGGAGGCGTCACGGTCGGGGAAGCCCGGTGACGTGGAGCGCATGATCTGGCTGGCGGCCCGGTGCGTCGGGCGGTGGCCAGGCGGCACGCCGCTGGTGCTGAGTCCGGGCGCCCCTGACCCGGCGCTCGACAGCGAGGATCGGTTCCTCTACGCGTCCGACCCCGACGGCCTGGCCTGCCCGCTCGGCGCGCACATCCGTCGGACGAATCCCCGCGACGACCTGAAGCCCTATCCGCCGCTACAGTCGCTGAGCATGTCGGAGGCGCATCGCCTCCTGCGCCGTGGCCGGGTGTTCGGTCCACCGCTCATCGATCCGCGGCTGCTCGCGAACGCTCGCGACCCCGCGGCCGCACGGCTGCTCGACCTCGCCGACGATGGGGCTGAACGGGGCATCCACTTCCTGTGCGTGAACGCCAGCATCGCGAGCCAGTTCGAGTTCGTGCAGCAGGCATGGTGCAGCAATCCGCACTTCGGCGGCCTGCACGAGCACCCCGATCCGCTGATCGGCGGCGGCGATCCCGATCGCCCGGGGTACATGAGCATTCCCACTCGTCGCGGCGGACTGGAACGAACTGCCGCGCTCGACCGCTTCGTGACGGTTCGCGGGGCGGCGTATCTCTTCATGCCGTCGATGGCGGCGCTTCGGTTCATCGCGTCCTGACATGATGGTCGGCGGATGGTGCCGTAGTGTCGCAGCAGCCAGTCACCGACGGGGGGAGCGATGAGTCCGACGCCCAGTGGGCACGCTCGACCGGACCGGGAGGCGCATACTGTGCGCATGCTCAACCTTACGAATGAGTGCAGTGGCGCGCTCTCACGTGTCACCTCCCGCTGGGTGCTCGGTCTTGCGCTCGCGGCAGTGTGTCTACCCGACACCGGCGTCGTCAGTGCGCAGGCGCCTCGTCAGTCGGCGTCCACGCCACTCTTTCGACTGGCCATTGTCGGCCTGACGCACGGGCACTCGTTCATCGCGTTCCGGACGCTGACGAAGAATACGAACGTCGAAGTGGTGGCCATTTCCGATCCGAGCGCCGACCTGCGTGCGCAGGCCGCCGGCATCTGGCCGGACGTGCCGCTCTACGAGGACCATCAGCGGCTGCTGGACGAAGTGAAGCCCGACGGGGTCTGGTCGTTCGTGGACAACCATCGGCACGTCGAGATCACGAAGGCCTGCGCGGAACGGGGCATCTCGGTGATGTTCGAGAAGCCGATGTCCACGACGCATGCCGATGCCGTCGCAATCCGTGATGTCGCGCAGGCGCATGGCATACAGGTCGTGATCAACTCGCAGCCTCCGTGGTGGCCGGCCAACCACACGGCATCGCAGCTGGCGCGTTCCGGCGAACTGGGCACGGTGTGGAGGGTGCACACGGTGAGCGGGCACGGCGGTCCAGGTGGGGCGCCTGGTGCCACAGGTCAGAACGTCCCATCCGGCGCCGCATCGGCGACTGGTGCCTCCGGGCGGCCAACACCGCCCACTCGTACCGCGGGCAGCCAGGCGTTCTGGTCGATGCTCAACAGCGCCGAGCGCGGAGGCGGCGTACTGCTCGACTTCGGCCCGTACGGCGCCGCGTGGGTGCGGTGGTATCTGGGCATGCCGACGACGGTCTATGCCGTTCGCACGCAGACCAGGCCCGGGCTCTACGAGGTGCCCACCACCACCACGATTCTGGCGTCCTATCCCGACCACCGCGTGGGCATCATCGAGGCGTCGTGGGACCTGCCGCGCAACATCCAGCAACTCGAGGTCTTCGGCGATCGCGGCAGTGTCGACCTCGTGTCCAATTCAGGCAGCCAGCTGGTGCGCTTCGAGACGTGGGCGGGGCGCGAGCGGCGAGAGGTGCCGCTGGTGGCGCTCGATCCGCAGTGGGCCGATCCGGCCACGTACTTCGCGTACGCGGTTCGTCGTGGCAGCGTCGACGAGTTCGTCAGTGCCGGGTTCCACGCCGACGTCATGGCGATTCTCGAAGCCGCCAGGCGCTCGGCCGACTCCGGCGTGGCGGTGGCGATCGCCGACGTCACCGGACGCTGACGCTGACGAGCCGCGTGAGCCGGAGCGACCCACGTCGGCGCGTCGCATTCGGCCCGTCAGCGGTGCAACCGAGTCTTCGTTCGGCGCTCATCCACGTCATTGCGCGGTCCAGCCGCCGTCGATCGCGATCGACGCGCCCGTCACGAACGACGAGGCCTCCGAGGCGAGGAAGACGGCGACGCCCTTGATCTCGTGCAGCTCACCCCAGCGCCCGACGGGCAGCTTCTGGACGAAGGCCTGGTACTTCTCGGGGTCATTCAGCAGCTGCCGGTTCATCTCGGTGCCGAACGGGCCGGGGCAGATCGCGTTGACCGTGACGCCGGCGCCCGCCCACTCGAGCGCGAGCACGCGTGTGAGCCCGCTCACGCCCGCCTTCGACGCGGCGTAGGGCGCGCGGCCAGGCAACGCGATCGTCGCGAGCATGGACGACAGGTTGATGACGCGTCCCCATCCGCGTGCGCACATGGCGGGGCCGAAGGCCCGTGCGACGAGAAACGGACCCTTCAGGTTCGTGTCGAGGACGGTGTCCCAGTCTGCCTCCGAGAGGTCGGCGACGGTGCCGCGAATGTTCACGCCCGCGTTGTTGACGAGAATGTCGACGTGCCCGAAGGCGTCGGCCGTGTCGCGCGCGAGCCGGTCCACTCCCTCGACCGTGGCCACGTCGCCGGCGACCCCGACGACGCGCACCCCGGTGGCGGTGGCGAGTTCGGCGGCGGCCGCCGACGCCGCGTCGAGCGAACGGCTCGTGATGCACACCGAGGCGCCGGCCTCGGCCAACGCCTCGGCCATGACCCGTCCCAGGCCGCGCACGCCGCCCGTGACGAGCGCGGACCGCCCATCCAGGCGGAACAGGTCGAGTGCGTGTGGACGTCCGTCAGCCATGCTCACTCCACCTCCAGCTTCAGCACATCGCGCGCGTATGCCATCGATCTGCGTACGTTGTCGTCTTCGGCAGCAATCTGGCTGTTCGCGGCAAGCCCCGTGATGCGGGGCAGGGGCCGCTCCCATGCGCTCGACAGCACCCGCGCCTCGAACTGCCGGATGCGTGCCGTGTCACGCGATGCCGCCTCGAACGGCACCCAGTAGCGATCGGTGCGGTACGGCACGTGCAGCGGGTCGCGCGTGATCATCTCGAGGCACAGCCGCGCCCCCGGTCGTGCCCGACGGATGGCGGCCGCGTACCGCTCGAGCGGCAGCAGTCCCTGGCCCAGCGGCACCTCCGAAAGCTCGAAGCCGTCGGCCGTGGTGCGCACGGCCATGTCCTTGACGTGCGTGGTCACGGCGTACGGCGCGAGGACGGCGATGGTCTCGTCGGGGTCCTCGAGCAGCGCGAGGTTGTTGCCGAAGTCCACGCAGGCGCCGACGTGCGGGCTGTCGATGGCGCGGAGCAGCGCCGCGAGTTCCGGCGCAAGCCAGTCCTTGTGATTCTCGATGCCGATGTCGAGCCCGTGCCTGTCGAACTCTGGTCGCATGCGCACCAGTGTCGTGCGCCACGTGTCCCTGAAGGCGTCCCACGCGGCCCTGGTGTCGAAGCTCTCGTACCGGCGTCCCGAGAGCAGCGCGACACGGGCACGAGTCGCGCCGAGCGCACGCGCCACGGCCACGGCCTGTGCATAAGCCTCCGGCGATTCCAGGTAGCGCGAGGGGATCGAGACTTCGAGTTCGAGGGCGCTTGCGGCGAAGGCCGTGGGTACCGCCGCCAAGGCGTCGGGATCCTGCAGCGGCAGCTGCGAGTAGTCGATCTGGCCGCCACTGGCGCCGAACCGGCTGCAGAGTTGTCGGAACGTGTCCGGCCCCAGCGCAGCGGCCGTGGTCTTCATGATGTCGCGGCCCTGCAGCATGCGCACCGCGAACGAGGTGTAGACGAGGTACATCGAGGTGCGACGCACGGGCGTGTCCTGTATCGCGACGGCTGCGCCCGGCGCGAGGGCGAGCGCTGTCAGGAACCTGCGGCGATCGGGCATGGCGCGTCAGCCCCTCCCGACGATCGCGCGCAGCTCGCGGTCCCACGGCGCGCGATAGGTCTTCGTGAGCAGCGCCGACGCGTCGGCGTCGCCCTCGATGTCTCCGGCCCGGTCGTCCCACCGCACGACCCTGCCCACGCGCATGGCGACGTTGGCCAGGTGGCAGGCCGTGGCCGTGCGCTGCGCGCTGGCCAGGTCGGACACCGGCGTCCGGCGCGCCTTGATGCACGCGAGGAAGTCGCGCACGTGTGGAACGAACTGATCGCGCACCTGCTCGTAGCCCTCGTCCTTGATCGCCTCGGTCCGCAGCGGGTGCTCGCGCGCCGGTCCGCGGGAAAAGCTCGCCCGCGGGATCTGCTCGTCGGCTGGAATCAGCGGGTCGGCGGTGATCTCGAATCCTGCCCGGCTGATCGCGAGCGTTCCCTTCGTCCCCGACAGCTCGAGACCACGCACCCGGCCCGCCGAGACCTCGGAGTTGGACCACGTGAGCAGGAATTCAGGGAACTCGTAAATGGCCTCGAACGCATCAGGCGTCTCGCCGAAGCCGTCGAGGGAGCGGCGCTGCGCGAACGCCGACACGCGCGTCGGCATCGCGCCGGTCATCCACTGGACGATGTCGAGGTCGTGCGCGAGAAGGTTGGTGGTCTGGCCGCCAGAGTAGTCCCAGAACCAGCGGAAGTGGTAGAGCGCCCGGCGGGTGTCGAAGGGCACGAAGGGCGCGGGTCCGAGCCACATGTCCCAGGCTTCCGGGGTGAGTTCGGGCTCGTCGACGGGCTGCGTGAAGCCCGGCACGATGTTGCGGCTGGAGCGGATGTGCACGTGCCGAAGGTCGCCGATGTGCCCCCGGCGCACGAGGTCTGCGGCGCGCTGATAGTGCCTGCCAGAGCGCTGCTGTGTGCCCACCTGCACGACGCGGGAATATTTCGTGGCCGCCTCGATCATCCAGTCGCCTTCGCGCACGACGTGCGTGAGGGGCTTCTCGACGTACACGTCCTTGCCGGCCGCGCACGCCATGATGGTCATGAGCGCGTGCCAGTGGTCGGGCGTCGAGACGACGATCGCGTCGATGTCGGTGCGGTCGAGCAGGCGCCGGAAGTCGGCGACACGTTCGGGCCGGCCGCCGGCCAGCGACCGTGCAGCCTCGACGCGTGACGGCGAGACGTCCGAAATCGCGACGATGTCGACGTCCGGCTGCGCGGCGAAGTCGATCAGGTGACGCGTGCCGATCAGCCCCGCGCCGATCATGCCCACGCGCACCCGATCGCTCGCGGCCGCCCGGGTCGCGCGCGACGCGAGCACGCCGGTCGCCACGGCCTTGAGAAACGATCGTCGATCTGTCACGGGCCGCCTCCGCCTGGACACGATGGAAGGCCGAACGATGACACACGCCGCGGGTCAAGACAAGGTCGGGGCGGACTCCAGCGCGCCCGCCGCGGCGCGCAGACGAATCCGTCGGCACTGGCCGCATGTGGCCGGACCGGTGCCACACGCAAGGCGTGGCACCGGTCGGTTGGGGATCGGTCGAGGAGGAGGGGCGGTTACTGCGGGCTGGCGGTCTGTGCGGGAGAGGACTTCGTCGTGCGGGCGCTCGACTCCTTGCGGGGGCCCAGGACGTTCACGCGGTTGACCACCCGGTCGCCGCCGACGGTCGCGTACCGGATCGTGACCTGGTGGCCGACGCCTGATGCCAGTTCCGCGACCTGCACGGGCTTCTTGTCCTTGATCAGCTCCGCGTCCGGACCGAGCGTGTACGTCTGCTCGTGCGCGCCCTGTTTGACGTCGAAGGTGCCGGCCGAGGCATCCACGCGCACGAGGACGCCGCCGGCCCAGGCCTCCGTGGGCCTGTCCTGGCCGGCGACCGCCGTGCCGGCGATGGTGAAGATGGCGAGTGTCGAGAGAAGAAACAGACGATGCATGAGGTGTCGCTCCGTGCTGCACGGGAAGGAGGAAGACGCTGGCGCAGCGTGCAGCGTTCTGCCCGTCACTACGCCGGGCGGCACGAAGCGTTCCTTGCACCAGAGGCGAATGTGCTCGATTTAACGATCCTTTACGTCCACTTAGCACCTGTGGCGGAACTGTGACAGCGTTGACCGCGCAATCGGGGCGCCGACAGGGCAGAATGGTGCGACGAGGAGAGAGCCGCCATGACGTTCCTTGACGAATACCGCGCGAGCCTTCGCGCCGGGGCCTCCGATCCGGAGGCAGCACAGGTGACGGTCGTGCGCGACTGGCTGACCTCGCGACCAGAGGCGATGTTCGACGAGTTGCGCGAACGCCTCCCGACGTTGGTGATCGGCCGCATGGCGTTCGTCACGCGCTTCGCCGACGTGCTCGACGTCCTCGGCCGGGCTGATGTCTTCAGCGTCAGGCCGTACGGCGACGCCATGATGCGCATCAACCGGGGGCCGAACTTCCTGCTGGGCATGGACGATGGGCCGGAGTACCAGCAGCAGCTGTCCCTGCTGCGCCGCGCCTTCCACCGCGAAGACGCCGCCCGGATTCGCCAGAGCGTGGCCTCCCGCACGTCCGAGGCACTGGCGCCGGCGCTCACGGCCGGACGTCTCGACCTGGTCGACGGCTACGGACGGCTCGTACCCGCGCTGTTCGTGGCCGACTACATCGGGACGCCCGGGCCCGATCCCGCGACGCTCATGCAATGGGCGCGTGCCATCTTCACCGACGGGTTCGCCAACGTGTTGCGGCTGCCGCCGCTGTCACGACGCGCGATGCGGGCGGGCGACGAGTGGCGGGCGCACCTCGATGGGCTGATTGCCACGATCAAGGCGGACCGCGCCCGCGGAGAAGCGGGCCGGGACGATGTCGTCGGCCGGCTGATTGCCCTGCAGGAGGCAGGCGAGACGGAACTGACCGACGCGCGCATCCGCGACAACCTGCTGTGGTGTGTGGCGGGGATGATCGACAACGTCAGCACTGCGGTCTGCAACGTCATGGACCATCTGCTCGGCCACCCGGCGATCATGGCGGGCGCGGCAGACGCGGCGCGGGCGGGAGACATGGACCTGTTGCGCGACTACGTGCTCGAGGCCTTGCGCTTCCGCACGCCGACACCCGTCGTGACGCGGTTGAGCCTCCGGGATCACACGCTCTCGCGCGGAACACCGCACGAGACGACCATTCCCGCCGGCACCCTGACCTTCGCGGGTCTGGGTGCGGCCATGCTGGATGGCTCGATCGTCGAGGCGCCGAGAGAGTTCCGCGTGGGCCGGCCCTCGGAGCAGTACCTGCACTTCGGTGCGGGCCTGCATCGGTGTCTGGGCACGCACATCGCGGACGCCCACCTGACGGAGATGGCAGGTCAACTGCTCAGGCTCGACGGACTCCGGCGAGCCAGGGGGACGGCCGGTCGGCTTCGGCGGGTGGGGCCGTTTCCCAAGGGGCTCGATGTCGAGTTCGCGCCTTCACGCGGTGCGGGACGTATACTGGCCGGGTGACGCCCCAGGATCTGGAAGCAATCCTGCCGGAGGACTCCAAGGAACTCCCGAGTGGCGCGGCGCACACCGCGTCGAGTGGGAGCGTGGTGTGAGCGAGTTCGACGAGGATTTCGGCGCGATGTTCGAGGCGTCGCTGCAGGCGACGCGGGTCGCGCAGGGGCAGACGGTCGAGGGCACGATCGTCAGCATCGGGCCGGACGTGGCGTTGGTCGACGTCGGCGCGAAGAGTGAGGCGGTGCTCGACGTCCACGAACTGCGGGATGCCGATGGCGCACTCGAGGTTGCCGTTGGCGACCGCATCCAGGCCGTCGTGGTGTCCACCGCTGGCGGCGTGACGCTGTCGCGGCGGCTCGCAGGTGGAGCCGCAACGGACCGGCAACTCGAAGACGCGTTCCACGCCGGTCTTCCCGTGGAAGGCCTCGTCGAACGCGAGGTGAAGGGCGGCTACGAGGTGCGCGTGGCCCGCCAGCGGGCGTTCTGTCCGTTCTCGCAGATCGACACCGTCCGCGTGGCCGACCCGGCAGCGCACGTCGGCCGCGTGTACACCTTCCGCATTGCGGAGTACCGGAACGGCGGCAAGGATCTCGTCGTCGCGCGCCGCGCGTTGCTCGAGGCGGAGCAGCGCGCCATCGCCGTTCAGGTTCGCCGCACCATCGTCGAGGGGGCGGTGCTGACGGGCAGGGTCGCGTCGGTGCGTGATTTCGGGGCGTTCATCGATCTCGGGGGTGGCGTCCAGGGCCTGCTTCACGTGTCCGAAATGGGATGGTCACGCGTGACCGACGCCTCGCAGGCCGTGACGCCAGGCGAGGAGATCACCGTGAAGGTGCTGCGCGTGGACGAGGACGGGCGAAAGATCGCGCTCGGTGTCAAGCAGCTCACCGACGACCCCTGGTCGACCGTGCCCGACACGTATGCGGTCGGCCAGGACCGCACGGGTCGTGTGACGCGCGTGACCGATTTCGGGGCGTTCATCGAACTGGAGCCCGGCGTCGAAGCGCTCGCGCACGCGTCCACGTTCGTGCCGGCGGGCCGCCCGGACGGCTGGAAGCGGCTCGTGTCAGCGGGAGCGACCGCGACATTCCAGATCCTGAGCATCGATCCGGAGAAGAAGCGGATCGGCGTGGCGCTCGTGCCCGAGGGGTCCGCGCGTGCGCCCGGGCGTACAATCTCGTCGGCAGGCATCGTCGACCGGCAGGAGGCCGAGGAACTGCACGCGTACCGGGACCGCGGCGATGCGGCGCCTGTCGGTGGGCTCGGATCGCTCGCGGACAAGCTCCGCGGCGCGCTCGGCACAGGGGAGCGGTAACTGGTGGGCGGACGATCCAGCGCCGTGGCGTCCGAGCGGCCCGACGCCGTGCCGCTCACGAACCTCCGGAAGTGGTTCACGGCCCATCGTGAACGGCTCGGATCTCGTGGGTCCGCGGCGTGTCCATCGCTCGAAAGACGCGCCGAACCGGACTGCGGGTCTCCGGACGGTGCTGGCCGCTTTCTTGCAACGCTGCGCGATCAGGACTACGTATCTCGAAGAGGCAGCAACTTTCGTCGACAACCAACCAGGAGAGACTGAACATGAGAGCGATTGCAGGTGGACTGATGACGGCGGCGCTGGTGGCGTCGATCGCGGCGACCGGTTGGGCGCAGACCAAGGTGCTGCCGGTCGAGATGGAGACGGTGAAGGCGACGGTGGAGGCCATCGACGCATCCACGCGGACGATCACCCTCAAGGGACCGAAGGGCGACTACGTGGAAATCGTCGTGCCCAGGAGCGTCACGAGGTTCAGCGAGATCAAGGTCGGCGACACCTTGACCGCGCGGTACTACGAGAACATCGTCCTGCGCGTGCAGCAGGCGGGCGAGAAGCCCGTCGATACCTACTCATCCGCCATCACCAAGGGGCCTGGGGCGACGCCGGGTGGAACGGACGCGATTCAGCGCACGATCACGGCAACCATCACCGAAATCGATCAGGAGGCACCGTCGATCACCTTTACCGGCCCGAACAACTGGAAGTACAGTTCGCGCGTCGAGGACCGGAAGGCCCTCGCCAAGGTGAAGGTCGGCGACAAGGTCGACATCACCTGGACGGCCGCGATGCTCGTGTCGTTCGAACACCTCTCGAAGTAGTCGAACGTTCCTCGACGCCGGGCGACCCGGCTCTTGCGCAGGGTCGCCCCTTCACCACCGCCCCTTGACCACGTCGGCCCCGGCAGCCGCTGACCCCGCTCAGGACTGCTCGCGTCTCGAAGCCTCCTGCACGTGCGGCTCTGGCGTGGCAGGGGCCTCGAACCAGCGGTCAGGGCCCACGGTCTTGGGCGTCTTCGGGTCGGTCTCGTAGTGCGGCGACATGATCTGGACGCCGTACTCGTTGAACGCGTCCTGCATCTGCGCGTGCAGTGCATCGAGCACGAGCAGGCGCATGTGAGGCTGTTCGATGCAGACGAGCAGGGTGTACTTCACGCAGAAGTCCTGGAGTTCGGTCTGACACACCACAGGGGCGGGTTCAGGCCGGAGCCCAGGTGTTCGTGCGGCCGCGAGCAACAGCAGGGCCTTCACCTGCCGCCAGGGCGTGTCGTACCCGATGGTCACCGACGTGTTGACGAACACGCCTTCGGTCGCGGCGAGGCGGGAGAAGTTCGTCGTGGCGTTCGAGACGACCACCGCATTCGGGATGGTGATTTCCTCCCGCTTGGGCGTCTTGATCTTCATGGCGAGCGTGCCGAGGTGCGTGACCGTACCCTCGACGTCGCCCACCTTGACGAAGTCACCCAGATGCAGGGCGCGCGAGTAGGTGATCGTCAAGCCGCTCATGATCTGATTCATGATGCCCGTCGACCCCAATGAGATGACCAGCCCCACGAACACGCTGACGCCCTTGAACGCTTCGGAGTCGCTGCCCGGCAGGTAGCCGTAGGAGACGATGAGCGCGAGAAGCCAGAGCATCGCCACGACGATGCGCCGCGTCGACTGCGCCGTCTCGGGATGAACGCCCAATAGCGCTACGCGCTGCTCTTCGACGGCCCGGAACAGGAGCGTCATGAGACGCGCCACGATACGGGTACCCACGACGATGGCGAGGACGACCGTCAGACCTGGCAGGGCGTCGACGAAGGTTCGTCCCGCCGTGCCGAACGCGTGCAGCACCGAGCTGCGGAGCGACTCGCCCCAGGGCCTCGTGTACGGGAAGCGCGTCAGGACGAACGTCAGCCAGGCGTCGGTGAGCAGCAGACCCAGCAGCCCGATGCCGACCGTGAACGACCGACCGACGAGATCCGGAACGTGCGCCGCCGACGCGATGACCGCGCCGCCGGGCAGGCGCTCGATCTGGCGCTGGGCAACCTGACGCATGCGTTCGACGCTGGCACGCCGCAGGAGGACCAGCAGCCACACGCCGACGGAGTAGGCCGCGGTGGCGCCCAGGGCGACCAGTCCGCTGCGCAGCAGGCGGGACGGGTTGCGCAGCTCCACGGCCTCGTCGAACGCCAGCTGCAGACGCGCCGCCGCCGCCGTGACGACCTCGTCCACGGTCTCGCCGGCCAGTTCGTCGATGTCTTGAGGCACGATCGCGAAGACCGGACGGCCGCCGATGCTCACCAGGCGGGCATCACCGACGACGCTCGTGGTCACGAGGCCGGATGGCGCCTCATCGACCAGTCGATCGAGCACGGTGACCGCCGTCTCGGCCCGCTCGGCCGGCGAGCGGAGGAGCACCGTGGCGTGCAGCTGCGCGATCTGACGGTTGGCGAACGACAGCGTCGCCCGCTGCTCCGTGCGCGTGGCGAGCGCGGCACTCTCTGCCGCTGGTGCGGGCGGTGGACCGGCATCCTGCGCGTGAGCCGATGTCGCAGGGACACCGGTCACGAGGGTGACCGCGAGAATCGCGGAGGAGGCGCGAAGCGTGATCCGCACGGCTGGTTATCGCGTCGTCTTCCGGCCGGGATAGGTCTCGAAGAGTCGCGCGGCGACGCTCCGAGCGGTGTCAGGGAGCTTCGACGGGTCGGGCTCGAGGTATTCGCGTGCGCTCGCCGTCCAGACCTGCCGCGTCGTCGCAGGATTCCTCATCGTGACCACCAGCCTGGCCCGCGTACGGGTGGGCGTCGGGCCACCGCCGCCCTGCCGCTCCAGCTTGTCGAGCGCCTCGAGGTCAACGACCGTGCTGGCCACGGTGTGGTACGTGATGGTCACGTCGGGGCTGGTCGTCACCCTCGAGAAGCCGAGACTGGCCATCTCGGCGTCGACGGCGGCGACGATCGCCTTGTGTGCGGCGGGGTCCTGTGCTGGAGAGCCGGTCGTCCAGTCGTAGGTGCGGAACGCGCTGAAATCGGTCGTCTTGTCGAACGTGGTTTCGACTCTGGTCGCCTCGCTGTCCTGTCCCGCCATCGCGAGGGTGACCAGCATGAGTGCAATGATGTGCATTGACAGTCTCCTTTACACGCCGACGTGTCGGTAGTCGCCGCCAGCCCTTGTGGTGGTGCACCGCGGCCACCATTGTCTCCCACGACGCGTCACTGCCTGCAACGCCGTGTACGCGCGATCGGGCACCGCACTCATCTCGAGCACCACGACGCTCGGCTTCGCACCGTGGATCTGCCGCCGCGTCTCCAGTCTCGCAAGACCCGCGCCAGCGGTGTCGCCGCGGTCGCGTGGTTCCGGCGGCCGGAATCGCCTGACGTGAGCACGCGGCCGACGGCCGCGACGCCAATGGGCCGGAAACCGATCACGACCTGCCGTGATGCCGTCACGCGTCGTCGTCGCCGGACCGGCGAGATCCGGCCGAGTCGTCGTCAATTCCACGAGTCTTCACGGCACGCGCTGAACTGGCAACGATGGCCTGCGTCTTGCTCATGTCATCTGCGTGGACTGCTGGATTGGAGTCTCAGACGAGGGAGGGCGGCGGCTTGTTCGCCTCGCGGGACGACTGAGCGTGGAGGAGGTACCGGTCCTGCTGGGCGCGTGCGCGGTGCCCGGTGCCGTGGAACTCGATCTGTCGGAGCTGATCTCGGCCGACCCGACGGGCATCGAGGCGCTGCAGCGGGTGCGGGAGCGCGGCGCGTCGCTCAGCGGGGTTCCGGGGTTCATCAGGCTGAAGCTCGACATGGCGGGCGCCGCAGGTCCTCCGGGTAAGGGCTGGAAGCAGCGGATGCCCTGAGAGACACGCGCCGGCGAACTGCAGCCGGGTCACGGTCGCTGGCTGCGTCGGGCGGGAGCAACCATGCCCAGCTTGCCCATACGGAACCGCAACGTGTTGGGATGAATGCCGAGGCGCTCGGCCGCGTTCCCCGATCCGTTGATGCGCCCGCCGCAGCGCTCCAGCACGGCCTCGATGTGCGCACGCTGCGCGGCATCGAGGTTCTCGGTCGCCGTTGCGGTCGCGGGCTTGCGCCCGCCGAACGGCAGGGCATCGTCCAGCTCCAGGACATCGCCACTGCTGGCGATCATCGCGCGCTCGACGACGTTCTCCAGTTCGCGCACGTTACCGGGCCACGCATACCGCTGCAGCGCGTCCATGACGGCCTGCGGCACCTTGGTGATGTGCCGCCCGAGTTCGCGCTGATGGCGGTGGATGAAGAACCAGACCAGCGCCGGGATGTCTTCGGTGCGATCCTGCAGGGCCGGTACCCGAATCGGGTAGACGCTCAGGCGGTAGTACAGGTCGGCCCGAAAGCGTCCTTCGGCGACGTCCTGCTCGAGGTCGCGGTGTGTGGCGGCGATGACCCGCACGTCGACCTTCCTCGTGCTCGACGAGCCCACGCGCTCGAACTCGCCCTCCTGCAGCACACGAAGGAACTTCACCTGCACGTCTGGTGTCAGGTCGCCGATTTCGTCCAGAAAGATGGTGCCACCGTCGGCCAGCTCGAAACGTCCCTGCCTGAGGCTCACGGCGCCAGTGAAGGCGCCCTTCTCATGACCGAAGAGTTCGCTCTCGACGAGAGACGGCGGCAGCGCCGCACAGTTGACGCGCACGAGCGGACGCGCGTGCCGGCGGCTGCGCTCGTGGAGGGCGCGAGCGAACAGTTCCTTGCCGGTTCCCGTGGGTCCCTGCAGCAGGACGGTGCAGTTGGTCGGCGCCACCTGGACCAGACGCTTCAGCGCTCCCTGCAGGGCGGGGCTCTCGCCGACGATCTCGTCGAAGTCGTGGTAGGTCTTGATCTCTTCCTTCAGATAGACGTTGTCTGCCGCGAGCCTCGCGTTCAGCCGCTCGATCACGGCGAGGTTCGACCGCAGGGTGTTCTCGTGACGCCCGCGCTGCAACGCCCCGCCCAGAATGCCGCAGAAGAGCCGAAGCACCGAGACGAGGGGATGAGGCCAGCGTCTGAGGGAACGGGAACTCGCGACCACCAGCGCGCAGGACACCTCTCCACCGACCGAGGACGGCATGCCCAGCATCGAGCGGTGACCCAACTGCCGCGCCTGCTGACGGTCGTGCCTCGCTTCAGCCGAGTGATCGTCGGAACCGCCCACGATGACCAGTTCGCCACGCGAGAGCCGCTCGACGAGCCAGCGCTCGGGCGCCTGAGACGTGCCGCAGCCGACGGCGCCGGAAGGGCCGTGCGTGCGGGCCACGCCCCCCGTCGGCGCGAACTCGATGAGCTGACAGCGTTCGACGGAGATCGCCACGGCCAGCTGCTCGAGTGCCTGCGCGATGGCCCCGTCGATGGCGTCGGAGTCTGCCTGCGCGAGCATGCCCGAGAGCTGGACCGTGAGCTGCATGACCTGCTCGGTGTCGGCTTCAGGGAGGGTGTGGGATGACAACTGTACGACCGGCATTTGAGTCCCTTCAGTCGGAAATGACACACGCCCCCTGGCGGTCAGCGTCGCGATGCCCTCGACATGGGCACCTGCTCGGGCATGAAACGGCCGGCTGACCACCAGGCTCCGGCGACCGCTCCGTGTTCGAGCACGTCGGGCGTCCAGCACTGTCTTTCAAGGACGACGTGCCGCCGAATCGCGTTGCAGAATCGCCAGTGGCGAGGCGAATGTTGTTCAGGCCAGGGGCCTGGAGACGTCGGTCACGACCACGTCCGACGCCAGCCCGGCCGTCGCAGCCACGGTGCATCAGTCCGTGGACACATCGGCGATGAGCCGATGTCGGACTGCAGGGGGGCACGTGGCGATTGCGCCGTGTTCGGCGTGGTCGTCGGCGACAGGCCGTCAGAGAGGTGGCATGACCTATCGTCCCAATAGGGATCGTACGGAATGACAACTGTCTGGCGAAAGAGGGAAAATACCACCCCGGTACCGAAAAACTACGGATGCCCGCGACCGTCGGCGCGCCCGCAAGCTCCTGGCAACTGGCTTGCCAGCGGCGTTGGGCAGCGTGCGGCAGCGAGCAGGGCGGCTGGCCGGCCCATCGGATCGCTCGACGCGACCGCGTGCGCAGGATACTCTACGCCATCGCCGTGTCCACGGGCCTCAGGACGCGCCACGTCGGCTGGCTGTGGAGATGGCCATGCGCGATCTGGTATCGCAGGGATTGATGTCCCAGCCGGCGGGCCCGCCGGTCTGAGATGAGGCCAGCTATGAGTTGCAGGTGGTATTCGAGGATGTGGGTCGTTGTCGTGGCGACGGTAGCTGGTGCCTGTGCGGCTCCTCTCCATCGTGCGTCCACCGGTGCGGGCTCGCCGCTTCCAGCGCCGGCGGGTTCGCCTCCCGCGGTGACGCAGGCGGTCGGTCGCCCCACTGTCGGCATCGCGTTCGGCGGTGGCAGCGCGCGCGGCCTCGCGCACGTCGGCGTGATCAAGTGGCTCGAGGAGCACCGGATTCCCATCGACGTGGCAGCGGGCACGAGCATGGGGGGGCTGGTCGGTGGCGCGTTCGCCACCGGCATGGATGCCGCTGAACTCGAGACGTTCATGGTGGAACTCGACTGGGACGAGCTGTTCGGTGCCTCGTCGTTCGCGTTCAAGAACATCAGGCGCAAGGCCGATGCCCGGGCGTTTCCGTCACGGCTGGAGTTCGGCCTCAAGGGCGGTCTCATGCCGCCGACCGCGCTCAACAACGGCGAGTACATCGAACTGCTGTTCGGGCGCATCACCGCGCCCTACCATGGTCTCGATTCGTTCGACGATCTTCCCACACCGTTTCGCGCCGTCGCCGTGGACCTGATCACCGCCTCGGAGGTCGTGATGTCGAGCGGTTCGCTGGCCGATGCCATGCGCGCCACGATGTCGCTGCCGTTGGTCTTTCCTCCCGTCAACGCGGATGGTCGTGTGCTGGTGGACGGCGGGGCGATGAACAACGTGCCGGCCGACGTCGCCCGGCAGATGGGCGCGGACCGCGTCATTGCCGTCAATGTCGGCGACCTGGACGATCGCGAGAGTCTGAGCTACACGATGATGGGTCTCGCGGGCGCCACCATCGACGCGATGATGCGGGCGACGACGCTGCAGGCACTGACCTCGGCGGATGTGGTCGTCAACGTGCCCCTGAAGACGTACGGGTCGCTCGACTGGCGCCGGGCACCCGCGCTGATGCTCGAGGGCTACAGCGCCGCCGAAGCGTCACGGGATGCCCTGCTGCCCCTCGCGCTGAGCGAGGCCGACTACGCCGCCTGGCGGCGTGACCGCCAGGGACGGCGCCGGACGACCGTGCCGACGCCGACCTCCGCGCGCAGCGAAGGCTTTGCGGGCAACGACGCCCGCCGGCTCGAGGTGCTGCTCGCCCGGCACGTCGGCAAGCCCCTCGACCTCGACGTGCTCGAGACGGACATCATGGAGCTGACGGGCCTCGACCGCTATGAGACGATCACGTGGCGGTTGACGCGGGAGGCCGACGGCACGTCCGGGCTGCTGGTGCGCGGGCGCCCCAAGCCCTATGCGCCACCGTTCATGATGCTCGGCTTGAATCTCGAGAACACGACCTCGAGCGACTTCCGCATCACGGCCACCGCCCGCTATCTGTCGTTCGACGTGCTCGGGTCCGGCGCGGAACTCCGGCTCGATGGCACCCTGGGCTCCAATCCGAGAGTCGCGATGGAATGGTATCGGCCCCTGGGTGCGACGCCGCTGTTCATCGCGCCCTACGCCGCCGTCGGCACGTCGACGCTCAACCTCATTCGGGATGACGCCATCGTGGCGCGCTATGGCCAGACACGGTCCAGGGGCGGGCTGAACCTCGGTGTCAACCTCGGCGCGTGGAGCGATCTGCGTGCCGGCGTCTACGCCGGTCGATCATCCGCGTCGATCGAGGTGGGCGACCCTGGGTTGCCGGAACTCCAGGGCAAGGAGACTGGCGCGGAAATCCTCTGGCGGCTCGACACGCAGGACAGTCCCGTCATACCCAGCCGGGGTGTCGCCGCGCAGGTGATCTTCGCACATGCCTTCGACGGTCCGGACCTCACCGTGGGCGACATCTCGCAGCCCACACGCCAGTCGTTGACGCAGCTTGCCGGCACAGCGAGTCAGTTCTGGCAGGTGGGGCGGCGCGGTCGAATTCTTGCCTATGGGGCGGGCGGTACATCGTTCGAAGGCGAGCCGCTGCCGACCAACGAGTTCGCGCTCGGTGCGCCCTTCCGCCTCGGGTCGTACAACAGTGGCGAACTGTCAGGTGCCCACTACTACGTCGCCACCGGCGGGTACCTGCACCAGTTCGCGCGGCTGCCTGACTTTCTCGGAGGGCCCATCTTCGCCGGCGCCTGGCTCGAGAACGGGGATGCGTTCGACGACTGGTCTGACGCGGGCTGGCGCACCAATGCGAGCTTCGGCGTGATCATGGACACGCTGCTCGGGCCCGTGATCGTCGCGGGCTCGGCGGGATTCGATGGCCGGTGGCGCACGTATCTGGGCGTGGGCCGCATCTTCCGCGTGCGCTGACCGGGGCGTCATCGCCGCCGGACGCGGCCCCGGGCACGCGCTGTGCGGCGCGTGCCCGGAGTCCACCGGACCGTCGTGACTTCATCTGGGGGCCAACAGCTCACCGGTTGGCCGGGGTTCCGCCCTCATCAGAAGCGGACACCGAAGGTGATCGGCAGGAACTGCCCGTTGGCCTTCCTCGACGACGATCCCCCGAGCGCGCTCGCGTCGACGGTCGGGCCCCAGATGTAGTGATAGCGCATTTCGGCATAGAACGCCCCGAACGAGACGCCGCCGCCGAAGTCCATGCCGAAGTCGGTGGAACTCCGCGAGCCCACGATGACGTCCACCGGCACGAACCCACCCGGGGTGCACACGTACCACCACGGATTGCAGTAGCCGGGAACCCAGCCGGCGCCCGGTGTGGTGACTTCGATCGGACGGTAGTACACGCCCATGCCAGCCACGAAGTAGGGCCTGACGCTACCGTCCGGCTTCTTGACCACCAGGCTGACCGTCCCGTACTGCATGTTCATGTTGCCGTAGAAATCGGTCGGCACGCCGTCGTCGCTCGGTGTAGGGCTCACCGGTATGGACACCCGCTTCTCACCGAGCCCGTTGAAGCTGTACAGCGCCTCGATGCCGATCACGGGCGTCACGTTGAAGGTGACGCCGAAGTTGATGTTGTAGCCGTCGCCGAGGTGGTCTCGCACCTCGGACTGCGGGAAGGTGACGCCGCCACCGAACGTGAATTCGACGGGTTTGTCGACCTGGGCGCTGGCCGGCACTGCGGCCAGCAGCATGGCCGTGAAGAGCACTGCGGCTCGTGAAGCCATCGCCCTTCTGGCGATGTTGATGTCTGGTGTTCGCATGAGGACCCTCCTGTGATGAAGTCAGCCGTTCACTATCCAACGAGCAATTCACATGCCACAGCGCGAACCGAACGGACCGCGCGGCAACATTCGCCGATCCTCCTGCAACTACTGGAGGCAGGGCCGCGCCGACGCAGAGCACATGGCCTGTCGCTCGACGTCCGTCGTGGCCGGCCTCACGAGCCATCGGAAGGAGTCACGGCCCATCGTCAGCGGCGGGCGCCACACCTGCCCGGCCGGGGCGTGGCGGAACGGCACCGGCTCGCGCCGCCCGGTGCTGGCACGACCGCACGGGACGTCCCCCCACGGCACATAGGACGTTCCCGGCCCCGGTTTGGTCAGAAGGCCTCCTGAACCGCGAGGTAGACGCCGCGCGAGCCCTGTTTGCCGACACCGACGTCGAAGCACAGATTGGTGCGGGAACGCTTGTTGATCAGGAGACGCAGGCCGACGCCGGCGCCGGTCGCGAAGCTGTCGAAGAGCCGCTCGTCGGAACTCAGGTTGGTGACGGTCGTGGTGTTCAGGAATGCGACCATGCCCAGCAGGCCATTGCGCATCAGCGTCCCCCGGTATTCGACCTCGCCGTACACGAGTCTCTCGCCGCGAAACTGCCCTTCACTGTAGCCTCGGGCGGATCGCCCGTACGTGTCGAGACCTGTGGCGGGCAGGTCCAGGTACGGGGCGTCGCCACCGACCACGAGGTCCGTGAAGGTCCAGACGGCGAGCCTGTGCCGGCGCGACGTGGTGAGGTTGACGTAGGTGCGGGCGTCGATGTTCAGTTTCTGCCAGTTGGAGTCGCCCCCGAGGAATCCCTTCGCCAGCACCCGGTAGCTCGCCTTCGCCATCCAGCCCCGATCGGTGTTGATGGGGTTGTCTCGATTGTCCCAGACCAGGTCGACACTGGGCCCGGCCGAGATCTGTCCATCGAGCGGCAGACCGTGTGCGTTGCTGTACTGCACGTACGGCGACGTCTCCCACTCGGCCTCCTGGCCCTCCGCGGGGCCCACGTTCGTGTGGTTGTCGAAGTACAGGCCCGCACCCGCGAACAGCCCCGGACGCAGGCGGTAGTACACCGTATGGTGAAGCCGGAAGAAGTCGAAGTTCGCGTCGGTACCCGTGCGCGTGTCCGCGCTGCTCCCCAGCGGGTAGGTCTCGAGCGAGGTCCACTGAAAGCGGTGGTCCCCGTCGAGGCGCCATCGGTCGCCGGGCGCGAACATCGTGAGTCGATCGGTCACCGCAATCTGCCCCCGGGTGGAGACCGTGGCGCTGGCGACGATCGACGAGATACGAGTGGTCTCGGGAGTCCCCCGGTAGAACGCGACGTTTCCCGCCACTCCCAACAGCACGCCGCTGGACGGCTTCGCACCGATGACCGGCGCAAAGGCCTTCATCGACTTGCGATAGTCCCACGCCTCGGGTAAGGCATGCTTGTCGCGGAGCAGGCGCAGCAGGTCCATGATGTCGGTCGTTGGCTCCTGCGCCGGGGCATCCGGCTCCTGCGGCGGCGCAATGTCAGGCTGGGGAGCCGCCACCGGGGCAGGCGGCGCCTGCGCGGTACCGACGGTCGGCGCCACGAGTCCGAGCGCCAACGAGAGGACCGCAATTCTGCACATGATCACGCCGCACACTGAAGCAAGGAGGGTACCACCCGGCAGACGTGCCACGGGCTCCGGCGCGCCGGCAATACACTGCCGGCCGGTAGCCGGCTCACGGCGTGCGGTAATCCCGCGTCGCGGACCGTCTGCTGCAGTTGACGGTCTCCATCGTGCCGATCCCACCGGTCGCTATTCCCTGGCAGGTGGTGAGGCAGCCCGCGCGGCCGCAAGCGCTGCGTCGAGTTCCTCCTCTGTCGGGAATCGATCGAACGGGCGATCAGTGGGCGTGCCTCGCAGGTGCCAGTCGAAGAAATCCAGCATCGCCGTCCAGTCTTCGGGCGTGAAGGCATGACCATGGCGGGCGAAGTGCACGCCGAGGCGGTCCTCCGCGCCGAACAGGGCATAGGCGGGCCGGGCGCCGAGCATCGACCGCCGTACGGCGTCAGGCAGGGAGATCGTGTCGGTATCGCCTTCGAGCGCGATGAACGGTCGCGGTGCGGCGAGCGCCAGGAACCAGTGCTGATCGAACGGCAGCTTCTCGCGCTGGCCACGGAACTGATGCAGGTTGGGGGAGAACCAGTTCGGGTACTTCGTCTGCATGAGGTCGAGCGTCTCGCTTCCGCGTGGACCGGCGAAGCGGTACGCGCCAACGCCGCCCCCACCCGTGACCGCCGGCGCGCCCATGAGACGGTCGTCGAAGGCCGAGGCGATCATCGCGGCCTTCCCGTTGCGCGAGGCTCCCGTGACGATGAGCGTGCGCGCGTCGATGGACGCATCCTGTTCGAGGTAGTCGGCCACGCGAGAGGCGCCCCAGGCCCAGCCCGCCAGAATGCCCCAGTCGTAGCCGGGGTAGGCGGGGAAGAAGCGCGTGTTGCGGAACGCCCAACTGCCATCCAGGTTCCGCAGTGTCGTGTCCTCGGCGCAATCGTTGGGATTGAACAGCACGAGTGCGTAACCGCGGCGCAACACGTCCGCGCGCTGGGCGGCCACTGACGCAGCCGTCAGCGGCGCGGCAGCTTCGCGGCCTGGCCCCGCGGGCGTCGCGGCCACGTCCGCCGCCGGGGGCATCGGCCCGACGAGCAGCAGCACGTTCTCGCCGCGTCCCTGATTCGGGCCTTGCGGCAGGCGCGGCAGCACCACGCCGCCGGGAGGCGTCCCGCCAGGGAGGATCACGGCGGGGAAGGGGCCGCCCAGCACGGGCGTGAAGATGCCGATGTCCAGGCTGAGCCGCGACTGTGGGCCGAAGGCCAGGCGCACGAGCCGATACCTCACGCCGCCGTCCAGCACGAGTTCGGAATGCACCTCACGGCCCGTCACGTTCCCGGGGGCGGGCGGCATCTGCCCAATGGCGTAGTACGACAGGATGCGCCGCATCTCCTGCCGCCGTGGGCCCCACTGGCCCCGTGTGGCCACGTGCGTCCCGTCGTCCAGCACCATGACATCGGGCATGGCCGTGCGCGTCGGCAGATCCTTCGGCCCGGGCAGCGTTCCCAGCGGCGTCGCGATGCGTGGTACGGGAATCTCACGGGAATCGGCGCTGGTGAACGGGGGTACCTCTGTTGCTCGAGGTTGTGCGACGCTCGACGCTTCGGTCGACCCGACACACGCGATCGCCGCAACGAGCAGGAGTTGTCGACGCATGGGTATGATTCGCAGCAGTCTCGTCGATTCCTACCCATCGGAGGATAGGCTGTCAAGCAGACTCGGGCGTCCGAAGGGTGAGACCCTCACATCGGTGCACATTGCCAGCGCACGCTGAACTCGAACGCCATCGCGCGGCGGTGCGCGCACGCCTGCTCCACTCGGACCACGTGCGGGCGGGCCCGGACAGCATCACCTGGAAGGTCAACCGCGAGGT
Source organism: uncultured Vicinamibacteraceae bacterium (assembly GCA_964388335.1). Classification (GTDB taxonomy): domain Bacteria; phylum Acidobacteriota; class Vicinamibacteria; order Vicinamibacterales; family Vicinamibacteraceae; genus JAEZDP01. Next base: position 55,367 of record CAYMAG010000018.1, read on the forward strand.
GGTCGTCGTCGCCGGGTGGGGCCGTGCCATCCTGCTCCAACTGGCGCACCCGGCCGTTGCCGCCGGCGTGCACGACCACAGCTCGTTCCGCGGCAGCCTCCGCTCGAGTATCCTGCGGCTGCACTCGACCGTCGGCGCGATGCTGGCCCTCACGTTCGGCGACGCGGAGCAGATGATCACGGCCGCTGCCGGCATCAACGCGATTCACGACCGGGTGCGGGGGCACGTCCAGCCTTCGTTGGACCGTCCGGCGGAGGCGTACTCCGCCCACGATCCCGACTTGCAGCGGTGGGTGCACGCCACGCTGCTCGAGTCGATTCCGCTCACCTACGAGCTGATCGTGGGGCCCCTGACCCTTCGTGAACGGGATCGGTACTGCTCGGAGGCGGCGATCATGGAGCCGTTGCTGGGGATGCCGGCTGGATGGCTTCCGCGTGACTCGGGGCAACTCGACGCCTACATCCGTGAGATGCTGACGGGCGGGAGCATGGTCGTGACCGACACCAGTCGAGCCCTGGCACGAGCGGTGCTGTACCCGCCGCAGTGGTACGTGGCCTGGCCGGTCTTCCGGGCGATGCAGCTGCTCACGATCGGGACGCTTCCGCCATCCATCCGGCGGGCGTACGGGTTCGAGTGGCGCACGCGCGACGAGCGGGCGTTCGCGCGCTGGACCGCGCTGCTCCGAACGTCGCGGCGGCTGCTTCCGCGGTGCGCACGCGAGTGGCCGATGGCGAGACGTCGTGATTCGATACCGCTTCAGTGATTTCACGCTCTCGCGCCGACGCCGGCTCCTCCTGCGCGAAGGCTGCGAGGTGCCGCTCATCCCGCGCTACTTCGACCTGCTCGTCCTGCTGGTCGAACGGCGTCACGAAGCCGTGCACCGCCGCGACATCTTCGATGGCGTCTGGACGGACGTCATCGTCTCGGACAGCGCGCTGAGTCAGGCCATCCGGACGCTCCGCCGCACCCTCGGTGACGATTCGCGCGAGCCGCGCTTCATCCGCACCGTCGCCCGCCACGGCTATCGGTTCGTCTTCGCGGAGGTCATCGAGGAGGAGGACGACGACATGTGGCCGGAGCCGGTGGAGGCGTGCCGGCCACAGGCTGTCGAGGCGCCGGCCGCGGATGCGTACGAACCACTGCTGGATCGCCTCACCCGTGCCGGTGCCAGCGAGGAAGACCGTCGCGAGGCGGCCGAGCTGCTGCATGCGATGGGAACATCGGATGCGCTCAGCCGCCTGGGCACTCGCCCAGGCCATGCCTCGGCGCGCGCGCTGCTGCGCGATGCGCGCTGGGACGCGCCCGGCGCGGGCGAGGTGGCGGTGCTCGGCGCGCCTGCACCGCTTGCGGTCGCGCGCGAGCTGCTGCGGCTCCGGTTCCGCCGCGTCGCGCGACTCGCGGCCAGTCGATGGGCGGGCGCCGCAGCGGGCGGCGGTCTGGCGGGCGTTGCGTCCGGCGCTGCCGGGGGATTGATCCTCGCGTCCGCGCCGGGGAGTGCCGCCCCGGTGGCCATTGCGCCGGTGCTCGCGGTCATCGGCGGGGCCTGCGGCGCCCTGGGCGGCGCCGGTGTCGGGGCGGGCCTCTCCGTCGCCGAGGCAAGCGCACGATCGCGCCGCGCCCTCGCGCTGATGTCCGCCGGCGCGCTCGGCGGAGGTGTCGTGGGAGCGGCCGTCCAGTGGGTTGCCCGCTGGGGTCTTGCCGCGCTCGTCGGCCTCGACCTCCAGATCGGAGGCGGGTTGGAGGGCATCGTCATCGGGGGAGGCGCGGGCGCAGGCTACGCGATCGCGACGCGCGGCGCGCTGGGCGAGATGGCGGCGCCGCGTGGCCGGCGGCGCGTGCGTGCGGCGCTCATCACCGCACTCACCTGCGGACTGGCCGGACTTGCGCTCACGCTCGCCGGACGTCCGCTGGTCGGCGGCACCATCCACGCGCTTGCCGACGCGGCACACGGGTCTCGCGCGACCCTGGCGCCACTCGGACGGCTGATCGGCGAGCCGGATTTCGGTCCCGTCTCGCGGGCCATCCTCGCATGCGGCGAAGGGGCCGTCTTCGGCCTCGGGCTGGCCTACGGCCTGATGCGGCGTCCCCGGGGCGGCCGGCGCGGCCCGGACGCGCCGACGTCCGCTACGAGGCGAGACGGGTCAGGAACTCACGCGGGGAGATGATGTCGGTTTCTCCTTGGTGACACAGGCCCCTGGCGACCAGCGCCGCGACGATTACGTTCGTATCGAGTAACGACGGTCACGAGACGATCGCGAACACGTCCTCGTCCGTGTAGATACCCTGGGCTCGTGCCTGTGGCCGCAGCTCGGCACGTGCCGACGCAAGGCTCGTGAGGAACTCGTCGCGCTCGAGAGCCCGCCGGACCAGCTGGCTCACCGAGAGCTTCTGCGCCCTGGCATGCTGCTCCAGGCGACGACGAGTGCCCTTGGGCAGGCGAATCGTCAGCACTTCTTCCATGGGTCTGACTCTGTCGTAGACATGCGGGGCGGTCAAGGTGGCCTCGTTACGCGTGGCGGTGCAGTCCGCGACTCGCGCACGAGCTGCAGGCCTCGAAGTCGTTCCTGATACAGTCTCCCTGCCCCGCCGCGTCGGCGCGGGCGTCGCTGGAGACCCGGCCGTGACTCCCCGCAACATCGTCCTCCTCGGCCTGCCAGGCGCGGGCAAGGGGACGCAGGCCGCGCGCTACGGGCGGGCCCACCACATTCCCCAGATCTCGACCGGCGACATGCTGCGGCAGGCGATCGCGCAGCGCACGCCCCTCGGGCGCCTCGTCGAACGCGTCCTCGCCGAGGGGCGGCTCGTGGACGACGCGACGATCGTCGCGCTGGTGCGTGAACGACTGGCACGAAACGACACCCGCCCGGGCTTCCTGCTCGACGGGTTTCCGCGCACCGTGCCGCAGGCCGAGTCGCTCGATGCCTTCGTGGCCGATCGCGGTCCGCTGGCGGTCGTGTACCTCGACATGGCTCCCGAGGTCATCGTCGAGCGCATCCTGGCGCGGCGCGTGTGCGAAGGGTGCGGACAGGCGGACGTCGGGTCGCCGCCGGCCGAGTTCTGCGCCTCGTGCGGGGGTTCGTTCGGCACGCGTGCCGATGACCAGATCGACGTCGTCCGGCAGCGCATCCAGACCTACGTCGCGCACACGCAGCCGCTCGTGGACTGGTACGCCCCGCGCCACACGTTCCGCCGCGTGAACGGCGACCAGCCGATGGCCGACGTCGCGCGCGACTTCGCGGCGGCGGTGGAGAATGCCCTCGCCTCAGGAGGTTGACCGCAGCTGCTGAGCGCGTTCCCGTCAGGTCGACGGCAACCCGTTCGCCGATCGACAGACAAGTGTCCACGACGCCGCGTGAACGATCGGCACGCCCATAGGTCTCACAGACGGAAGAGCCGCGTGAACTTGACGGTGAGCCCGCGGTTGCGCAGCAGCGGCAGCGCGCCTCCGAGCCCGCTCCGCGTGTCACGTCCGTCGCTGTAGACGACGAACAGCTCGCTGCCGGGCCGGTACTCCCACCGGTAGCGGATGTTGGTCGTCAGCAGATCGCCGGAGGATGCGTACTGGATGAGCGAGGCGACCAGCATGCGGGGCGTGAACGACAGTACGCCCCGTCCGCTGACGAGCGTGGCCCTGAAGCTGCCGGTCGGCAGGTCTCCCCAGTTCACCGAGACGGCAGGCTCCACCGAGAACCTGGTCGAGATTTCCGCCCGGCCTCGTACCGAAACCTCCGTCAAGTCTCCCCCGTACAGCGCCCCGCGCCCGGCCCCCACATCGCCCGAGACGCGCCGCTGCGTGCCGAGGGTATACGTACCCCGTACGGTGGAGCCGACGTAGGTGCCGGCGGGGACAGGCGTCCCGACCACCAGGAAGGGCCGCGGAATCACCTCGAGGTCGTGGCTGTACTGCAGGTTCCAGGCGTCGCCGCTCTGCATCTCCGTCCGCAGGCCGACCCTCGCCTGCCGGTTCATCAGGTGATGGCCGGTGTCGGTGATGTGGTCGAACGCCGATTCCAGGCTCACCTTGCGGACCGCCGAGCGCGTCCGAGGGCGGCGGCTCACGCGCAGCTGGGCGAGGTGCTCGATGAAGTCGGCGCGACGCAGGAAGCCGATTTCGGGATTGAACGCCTCGCCCACCGCCAGTCGCTCGACCTGCACGCCCAGCAGGTCGGCATCGTAGTCGACGCGCAGCCGATGGCTGCCGTCGCCGTTCGGGCGTCCGGGCGTCCGCGTCTCGGCGACGTAGCCGACGATGTTGAGGTACTGGTGCAGTGACAGATTGGCGTCCACGCCGACGACGGCGTTGTCGACGCCGGCCGCGGTGTGCGTCCGGTGTGTCGCCATCGCACCGATGTAGCTGCGGCGCAGGATGTCGCGCTTGACGCGCACCACGGCGAAGTTCGTGGCGAGCTGGTTGGGCCGAGACCCCTCGCCGGTGCGGACGTCCAGCAGGCCGATCGAGTAGGGGCCCACCCGTCCCGTGAGCCGGCCACCGACGTCGATTGGCACGACCTCACCCTCGTCCAGCCCGATGCGCCGGCTGAAGAACAGGACGGGCGTGTTCGATGGCAGACCGGTGCCCGTCGTCGACGACGTCTGTGCACCGCCGAACGCGAAGATGCCTCGCCCCTCGAGGAAGAACTCGCGCTTCTCGGGAAAGAACAGGTTGAAGCGCGTCAGGTTCACCTGCAGGTCGTCGTCTTCGACCTGGGCGAAGTCGGTGCGGTAGGTCAGGTCGGCGGAGAGGCTCTGTGACATGACGTACTTCAGGTCGAGGCCCGCGTTGGCGACGAGGTCGTTCGAAAACGAGGGGTCGCGGGCGCGGTCGGCCGTCACGCTGCCCACCGTGTACGGCTTGATGTCGAGGTTGAGGCCGGCGGGCGGTGTCTCGAGACCGACGAGCGTGGCGGCCTGCGAGAACAGCAGGATGCCGCGCGCGCCGAAGATGCGCGGGACGGGGCTCAGGTACGACATCTCGTTCTTCCATCGCACGTTGCGTCGGACGTTGATGCCCCATGTCTGTGAGCCGCTACCCCGGTAGCGCAGCGATCGAAAGGGGATCGCCATCTCCACGGTCCAGCCCTCGTCGTCGCGCCGGGCGCGCGTCGTCCAGACCGTGTTCCAGTCGCGGTTCGCGTCACGTTCGTCGGTGACCTGCGTGTCCCACGCCCCGCCGATGGCGTTGACGAGGAACTCGTAGCCGTTCCGGCGGTCGTGGAACGTGTCGAGGCTGACGCTCAGGTTGTCGTTCTGGCTGACGTTGCGGCCATCGCGGCGCATGTCGTTGGCGATGATGCGATCGGGATGGCTGTCGCGGCACCGGGCCGAGATGTAGAGCGTGTCGGCATCGAACAGGATCCAGACCAGGGTGGGCTCGGTCGCGAGCGCGCCTTCGTCGGGGTCCTGCTGGATGAAGTCGGTGACCGGTCTGATCGTCTGATACACCGCGTCGTCAAGGATGCCGTCGATGGCGGGACCTTCCGCGACGCGCGTGGCGCGGACGACGACGCGTCCGGCGTCGTTGACCCACTGCACGGGCGCTGCCGGCGCGAGTCCGGGGGCGGCCGACGACGTCTGCGCCGCGACCGTCGGGGGCGCGCAGATCAGAGCTGCGCCCAGGAGTGCTGCCACGATCGGCAGACGAGGGGCGAGGCTCCGTGGCAGGGGAGTGCGCACGGCCGGCCGCATGCCGCGCATCGTATCGCGTTCGGGC
>CAYMAG010000018.1:61176-63498 GCA_964388335.1 uncultured Vicinamibacteraceae bacterium
CGGTCGTCGTCGGGTTCGCGATCGGGATGGGCGACGGTCTGGTGCGGATGGCCGCCACACCCTTCGCCGCCTCTCGCGCTGGCCAGTCGGCAGACGCGCCTGCACCACCTCCCTTCGGTGCCGGGCGCGACTGGCCGACGTACCTCGGCGACAAGGCCACGACCCACTACTCGACGCTCGCGCAAATCACGCGCGACAACGTCGACCGCCTGCAGGTGGCCTGGACCTTCGAGACAGGTGACACGGGCGAGTTCCAGACCAACAACCTCATCATCGATGGGGTGCTCTACACGGCCTCGCCATCGCGCAAGCTGATCGCGCTCGACGCCGCTACGGGCAGGGAGTTGTGGCGGTTCGACCCGCTGACCGAGCGGGACGACCCGGTCGGCAACCGGCAGCGCGGCCTCGCCTACTGGCCAGGAGACGGCGGCGGACGCATCTTCACCTCGGCGGGGACGTGGCTCTACGCGGTGGATGCGCGTACCGGCCAGTTGGTACGCAGTTTCGGCGACAACGGGTCCATCCACCTGGGACGGGGGATGGGCCTGGGTGGCACGCCGATCACGCGGGCGAATACGCCGGGCACCATCTACGACGACCTCCTCATCATCGGTGGCCTGATCAGCGAGCAGACGGCGGGAGCCATCCGGGCCTTCGACGTCCGCACCGGCGAACTCCGCTGGGTCTTTCGCACAATCCCGCGCCCCGGCGAGTATGGCTACGAGACCTGGCCCCCGGACGCATGGAAGACCGCCGGCGGCGCTTCAGATTGGTCCGGGCATTCGCTCGACGAAGCACGGGGCATCGTGTACGTGTCCACCGAGACCGCCGGGCCGGACTTCTGGGGCGGCGATCGCTACGGCGAGAACCTGTTCGCGAACTCGGTCATCGCGCTCGATGCGCGTACGGGTACGCGGCTGTGGCACTACCAGATCCTTCACCACGATCTGTGGGACCTCGACCTGCCGTCGCCGCCGACGCTGCTCACCGTCACCCATGGCGGGCGACGCCTCGACGTCGTTGCGCAGGGGACCAAGCACGGGCTGCTGTTTGCGTTCGATCGCGTGACCGGCGCGCCGCTGTGGCCCATCCACGAACGGCCGGCGCACGCGTCGAAGATTCCCGGCGTCCGGACATGGCCGACGCAGCCGTTTCCCGAGAAACCCGCGCCGCTGATGCGGCAGCTCTACACGATCGACGACGTGTCGGACATCTCACCGGAGGCCCGTGCGCTGACGACGGAGCGATACAGCATCGCGGGGTCGTTCGGGGCGCTCCCTCCGCCGAGCCTGAAGGAAACGATTCTGTTCCCTGGACCCGACGGTGGATTCGAATGGGGTGGGGCGGCCGCCGATCCGGACGGCATCCTCTACGCCAACCTGAACGAGATTCCCTGGTTCTATCAGATGGTTCCGACACGGCGTCCGGACGGCACTCCCGTGTCGCGGGGCGAACGGCAGTACATGGTGCACTGCGCGTCGTGCCACGGCATGGACCGGAGTGGAAACGTTCCGAGCGGTATGCCCCCACTCGAGAACGTCGCGGGCCGGCTGTCGCCCGAGTTCGTGATGACCATCGTCGAGCAGGGCGGCGGGCGTATGCCGCCGTTCGCCCAACTGCCGGAAGCACAACGCCGGGCGGTCGTCGCCTTCCTGTTCGGTACGGAACGGGCGCCGGCTGAAGAGGCCGCCGCACCACGGGCGGAAGAACCGTCACGGGAGACGCCGCCGTATGCGTTCGGAGGATTCCGCCGGTGGTTCGATCGCGAAGGGTACCCGGCGATCAAGCCGCCCTGGGGGACCTTGAGCGCCGTCGACCTGAACACGGGCGAGATCAAGTGGAAGGTTCCGCTGGGCGAGTACCCCGAGTTGACGAAGCGGGGCATTCCTCCGACAGGCACCGAGAACTACGGCGGCCCCGTCGTGACCGCTGGCGGGCTCATCTTCATCGGCGCGACTGCGGACGAGACGTTTCGCGCCTTCGACAAGGACACGGGCAGGATCCTCTGGCAGGCCCGATTGCCCTTCAGCGGGAATGCCACACCCAGCACGTACATGGTCAACGGCAAGCAGTACGTCGTGATCTCGGCGGGCGGCGGGAAGTCGGGGCGGCCCGCCGGCGGAACGGTCGTGGCATTTGCGCTGCCCGATTGACCCTCGCAGGTGGGACGGTGGGGTGCTGCCGGCCGCGCCACCCTATTTCGTGGTGTTCTCCCAGATCTCAATCGACGCGGGCAGTTCACGCCCGCCGTTCGAGAAACAGCCGACGACGACGTCGACATCTCCGTCGACGTCGTGGAGGGGTGTGCGTGCGGGGCTCGCG
>CAYMAG010000019.1:0-13748 GCA_964388335.1 uncultured Vicinamibacteraceae bacterium
TGCTCGACCCCGACCGCAAGAAGATGTCGAAGTCGAAGGGCAACGTGGTCACGCCCCTCGGACTCCTCGAAGAGCACGGCTCCGATGCCGTGCGGTACTGGGCAGCCAGTGGACGTCCCGGCGCCGACACGGCGTTCGACACGGGGCAGATGCGGGTCGGCCGGCGGCTCGCCATCAAGCTGCTGAACGCCGCGAAGTTCGCGCTCTCGCGAACCGAGCCGATCGGCCCAATCACCGAGGCTGTCGACCGTGGCCTGTTGACGACGCTGGCCGATGTGGTCGACGGGGCGACGGCCGATCTCGACGACTACAACTACACCCGCGCGCTCGAGCGCACCGAGACGTTCTTCTGGAACTTCTGCGACAACTACCTCGAACTCGTGAAGGCGCGCCGGTACGTCGAGCGTGACGAGGCCGGCGCGGCCTCGGCCAACGCCGCCATGCTCGTCGCCCTCGAGACGTTGCTGCGGCTCTTCGCGCCGTTCCTGCCGTTCGCCACCGAAGAGGTGTGGTCGTGGTGGCAGGAGGGATCCGTACACAGGTCCACGTGGCCGACCCGCGACGAGATCATCGAGACCATCGGCGCCGCCGACGCCGATGCCGTGCATGCGCTCGAGATGGCGACATGGGTGCTGGGAGAAGTACGCCGCACCAAGTCGGAGGCGCGCAAACCGTTGCGGACGCCGGTCGTCGAACTCGTCGTGACGGCGCCACCGGCCGATCTCGTGGTGTTCGAACTCGGCAAGGCTGACGTGATCGCGTCCGGCGTGGTGCTTGCCGTCCGCTGTCACACGGGTGAGGCACGTTCCGCCACTGTCGTCCTGGGCGAACTCCAGCCTTCCGCGGCTGGAGGTACCGGGACATGACTGCCCGCGTGCTGCCCGGCCTCGACAAGGGCGTCTATCGGGAACTCGTCCGACGTGCGCTCGCGGAGGACATGGGTTGGGGCGACGTGACCACGGAGGCCACCATCGACGAGACGCAGCGCGGGCGTGGGCGCCTGCTGGCCAAGCAGCGCTGCGTGCTGGCCGGTCTCGACCTCGCCGAAGAGGCGTTCCTGCAACTGGACCCTGAGGCGACGATGATGCGGCATCGGCACGACGGCCAACTGTGCGAGCCTGGCACACTGCTGGCGGACGTGTCGGGCCGCGCACGTGCGCTGCTGATCGCGGAACGGACCGCGCTGAACTTCCTGCAGCGGCTCAGCGGCATCGCGACGCTGACCCATGCCTTCGTCGAGGCGGCGGCGGGCCGCATCATCGTGCTCGACACGCGCAAGACAACGCCCACCATGCGACTCCTCGAGAAGTACGCGGTGTGTGCTGGCGGAGGCACGAACCATCGCCTGGCTCTGGACGACGGCATCCTGATCAAGGACAACCACATCAGCCTGGCGGGAGGACTCGAGCCGGCGCTGCGCAGAATGGTCGACGCGGGGCACGACCTGCAGATCGAGGTGGAGGTGCGCACGCTCGACGAACTCGACGCCGCGCTTGGCGCCGGCGCCACGCGTGTCCTTGCCGACAACATGGACGCCGCGATGCTGGCCGAGACCGTTCGACGTGCGCGGGGCCGCGCGCAGGTCGAGGTCTCTGGTGGTGTGACGCTCGATCGCATGCCGGAGATCGCGGCCAGCGGCGCCGACTTCGTCTCGGTCGGCGCGCTCACGCATTCGGCGCCCGCCGTGGACCTCAGCTTCAAGATCGTCCCCGTGTCGTGACCGCCAACTCTACGCTGTCGTGGGTCACACGCATGCAGGCCGTGGTTCGCGGCGTCTCGAGCCGATCGGTTCCCTTCGGCAGTCAGGTGCATGCGCACTTCGAGGTGACGTCCACCAACGACGTCGCCTCCCGACTGGCAGCCGCTGGCGCGCCCGAGGGGACCGTCGTCCTCGCCGCTACCCAGACCCGGGGCCGCGGTCGCCGGGGCGCACGGTTCCACTCGCCGCCGGATACCGGTCTCTACCTGTCGACCCTGCTTCGCCCTGCCGCGTGGCCATCCGCCGCTCACGATCCCGTGGGTGTGCCCGCAGCGATCACGCTGATGGCGGGGGTGGCCGTGCTCGAGGCCGCGCACGCCGTCGGGGCGAGCCGCGCCGAACTCAAGTGGCCGAACGACGTCATCGTGCCCGACGAGACGCCGCGGGGCTGGCGCAAGCTGGCGGGTGTCCTGACAGAGGCGTCGGCCGACGCGGCGGGAGATCTGCAAGTCGTGCTCGGCGTGGGGATCAACGTACGCGCGGTGCCCTCGCAGGTCGGACTGGATGACGTGGCGACATCGCTGACCGACGCAGCCGGACGCCCGGTCGATGTCGACGAGACGCTCACCGCGCTTCTGCTCTCGCTGGGGCGCGCCTGGCGGGTGCTCGCCGTGGATGGACGTCTCGCCGTGGTGGAGGCATGGCGCCGGCATGCGCCGTCCCTCAGTGGGCGTGCGGTGGTGTGGATGGACGGTGCCGTCCGCCGGACGGGCGTTGCCCGAGGCGTGGACGACACCGGAGCCCTGTGTGTCGACACCGCGGCGGGCCAGGTGGCGCTGGTCGCTGGCGACGTCGCCTGGGAGCACCGCCATGCCTGACGGGCCGGCCGACACGACCGACGTCGGTGCGTATTGTCGCGAAGTGGAAGCGTACCTGTGCCGCCGCAACGGCGGACACATCATCCGGCTGGTCGGGCCCGCGTTCGCGCTCGTCAGCGCCTGGGCGACGCAGGGGATTCCCCTCCGTGTCGTCCTGCAGGGCGTCGACAGGACCGTCACCCGCCTCGAAGCCCGCGGTCCGCGCCGTCGTCCCGTGCCCATCGCGTTCTGCGAGGCGGACGTCCTCGAGGCGTTCGACCAATGGCGGCGCGCCGTAGGTCCGTCGGTGAGCCGTGCGGCCGCCGCGTCCACCGGCGGGGTCGAACCAGCATCGGCGAAGCGTCAGCCATCACTGACGCGTCACGTCGAACGCGTCATCGAGCGCCTGTCGTCGTTGCGGGCAGGCACGTCGCTCCCGGCACAGGCGGGACGCGCCATCGATGCCGCACTGGCATCACTTGGCGACGTGGTCTCGAGGACGAAGGGCGTCCGCGGCGAGGCGCGGCAGGCGCTGCGCGACGAGCTGGTCAGCATCGACGAGGCGCTGATGGCGTCACTGGTGGCGTCGTTCGCAGACGGGCAGTCCGGCGCCAGGCGGGACGTGCTTCTGGCGCGCGCGCAGGACGACCTCCGGCCGCTGCGTCCCAGGCTGTCGGATGAGGCATACACGGAGGCCACGCACCGGGTCCTGCGTCACCTCGTGCGCGTCGACCTGGGGCTTCCGGAGATTGTCCTGCCATGAGTGCGTCGAACCTGCAGACGGTGCACATCGAGAAGGTCGTCCCGGGCGGCCATGCACTCGCCCGGCACGACGGACGCATCGTCCTGGTGCGCGGCGCCATTCCAGGTGAGCTGGTGCGGGTGCGTCTCGAACGGACGGGCAAGGGTGGCGTGCTGTTCGCCGACGTCGTCGAGGTGATCGACGCCTCGCCGGATCGCATCGAGCCTGCGGGTGATCCCCGGTGCGGGGGACTCGCGTTCGCGCACGTTCGTTACGCGCGGCAGCTCGGGCTGAAGCGCGAGATGCTCGAGGACGCCTTGCGCCGCACCGGCCGCCTCGCAACGGTCCCTCCGGTGGACGTGATGGCGTCACCCCTCGAGGATTGGCGGCTGCGCGCGCGCCTGCACGTCGATGCCGGTCAAGTCGGCTTCTTCCGCGAGGGGACGCACACGCTGTGCGTGCCCCCGGTGTCGCAGCTGCCCGTGAGGATGCGCGAGGCCGCACGTGCGGTACTGCATGCGCTGCCCGAGGCCCTTCACGCCGACATCGTCGGGCTCGTCGTCGCGGAGAACATCGCCGCGACGGCCTGGAGCGTGCACGTGGACGTGCGCGAGCAGGCACGTATCCCCGATTGGCAGGCCACGCTACCAGCGGGCGTAGTCGGCCTCACGATGGCGCGTGCCGGTCGCCGCGACATCGGGCAGACCTTCGGCACGCCAGCCTTCGTCGAGCCACTCCGGGCGCTGACGGGGCGCGACCTCGACGGCTCGCTGGGCTGGCAGGCCGCCGCGTTCTTCCAGGCCAACCGGTTCATCGTGCCGTTCCTCGCGCAGCGTGTGCTGCAGGCGATCGCCGCCGGCCCGGTGGTCGACCTCTTCGCGGGCGTGGGCTTGTTCGGCCTGAGCGCCGCCGCGGCCGGGCATGGGCCCGCGTGGTGCGTCGAGGGCGACCCGATCAGCGGTGAGCGCCTGCGGGTGAATGCCGGGCCCGGTCCGGACGCGGTCCACGTCTGTCGCCAGTCGGTGGAGTCGTTCGTCGCACGGGACGCCGCGCGGCTCGACGGTGCGACGGTCATCGTGGATCCGCCGCGCACCGGACTTCCCCCGACGGTCTGCCGGGCGCTCTGCGATGCCTCCACCCGACGCGTCGTCTACGTCTCGTGCGACGCGGCGACGTTCGCGCGAGATCTCCGGCGACTCGTCGAGGCGGGCTACGCGCTGCTGGGACTGGACGCCTTCGACATGTTCCCGCTCACGGCGCACCTCGAGACCCTCGCGGTGCTCGAGCGAGGCGCGCGGCTCCCGTGAACAGTTCGAACAGCGGGCGCATCTCGCCCGTCCGCCAGAAATTCTCGGGATGCCACTGCACGCCCACGCAGAAGGTCGCGTCGGGCAATTCGATGGCCTCGATGACGCCGTCCGGAGCGGTCGCGGTGACGCGCAGGCCGTGTCCCAGTGTGCGGACGGCCTGATGATGCCGGCTGTTCACCTGCCGGGACATGCCGGCGTCCACCGCCTCGCGCAGGCGCGACGGGCCGGCGACCTCGACGGCGTGTGCAACCGTCGTGGCCGTGTCGGAGACCGTGTGTCGTCCAGCCTCCGGACACTGTGTGGGGATGTCCTGCACGAGCGACCCGCCGCGTGCCACGTTGAGCACCTGCATACCGCGGCAGATGGCGAGGAGTGGCAGGTCGCGCGCCACGGCGTCGTGCACGATCCGCAGCTCCAGCGCGTCACGATGGCTGTCGGCGGTCTGCACCGACGGATGCGGCGATTCGCCGTACCGCGCCGGGTCGACATCCCATCCGCCCGGCAGGCAGATCCCCTGCACGTCGTCGACGAGGGCGCGCATCGATTCGACGCCTGCAGCCGGATCGATCAGGACGACCTCCGCGCCGGCATCAGTGAGCGCCTGCACGTAGTCGTCGTTCCGTTCGGTCTGCGTCAGCGCGATGCGCGGACGGGCGGCCGACGGGGCCCGGTTCACATCCGCTCCGGGACGCCCGCACCCATCAGGTCGAGAGCGCGGCCGAGTTGCTGCCGGAAGTAGCTCGCGGCCGCCGCACGCCACAGCCTGCGCGCGGGGTCCTCTTCGGACAGGATGGGGAAGCGGTGGTAGAACCCGTTGAAGCTCTGCGCGAGGCCGAACGCGTACTTGGCGAGCACGGACGGCTCGAGCGTACGGACCGCGGATTCGACCACTTCGTCGAGACGTGCGCACGCGAGCACCAGATCCCACAACGCATCGGCATCGTCTCCGTCGCACACGCTCGCCGGGTCGAGTTCGTGCAGGGCATCGGCGACATCGGAGGCCGAGACGCCCTCGCGCTCCTGCAGCTTCCTGAAGATGTTGCCGGCGCGCACGGCGGCATACTGCAGGTACGGCCCGCTCTCGCCCTCGAAGCTCAGCGCCTCGTCGATGTCGAACGCGATGAACTTCGTGCGTGAGAACTTCACGAGAAAGTAGCGGACGGCCGCGATTGCGATCTGCCCGGCCGTCTGACGGGCATCGGACGGCGGCATGTCGGGATTGCGCCGGGCAACCTCCGTGAGCGCCTTGTCGGTGAGGCGATCGAGCAGGTCATCGGCCTTCACGCCGAGGCCCTTGCGGCCCGACACCTCGACGAACGGCTTGCCGTCGGCGTCGCCTTCATAGCCCAGCTCTCGCGCCGTGCGGTGGGTCAGCGCCACCATCTCATAGGCGAAGTGCACCGATCGCTCGGCCTCCCGCTGATGTCCCATCGTGGACAGCGCCTGCTTGAGCAGTTTCTGCAGGTACGACTGACGCGTGTCAATCACGTTCACCACCTGGCCCGCGGCGCCGAACGCGGGATGTGCGGTTTCACCGCCGGTCGAGCACGTGGCCCAGAGCGTGCCGCCGTCGAGTCGCGTGGCGAACGCCCGATAGTGGAAGTCGCGCCCCAGCAGGCCGAACTTCCAGAACTGGTAGGCGATGTCTTTCCCGACGTACGTCACCGTGCCGTCGGATCTCACGATCACCTTCTCGCGCTGTCCGGCGTCGTCTGCTCCCTCGTCAGGGGCCGGCGCCCCGTCGGCGACCGTCGCATCGATGTCTTCATCGATCTCCATCACCCAGCAGCCGGCGAGTCGTCCGCTCTCCTGGAAGTAGACCGTCCCGTTGGCTTTCAGCGTGTCGAAGGCGCTGGCCCAGAACTTCAGTCGCAGGATGTCGCCCTCCCACGACAACAGGTCGTAGTCGATGTTCATGCGGCCCATCGTGCGCAGGTGGCAGCGGACGATGGCGTCGGCGATAACCGCCCCCATGTCGGCGGTCGGCGCTTCGCCGCCCTCGATGGCGTGCAGGGTGGCGCTGCGGATGGCCAGGCGCTCCTTGTCATCGGCGTACCAGTCGGTGACCTTCGCGTAGAGGTCCCAGCAGTAGTAGTCGAAGCGGGTATCGGCGGCCAGGGCACGCACCTCGTCGAGCGACTTCGGCTCGATGTGCTGGAAGCCGACGACCACGTCCGCCACCTGGACGCCCGTGTCGTCGATGTAGTTCTGTACCTCGACCGGCGTCCCGCAGAAGCGGAGCAGCCGGGCGAACGTGTCGCCCAGCGCGGCGTTGCGCAGGTGGCCGATGTGCGCGGCCTTGTTCGGATTGATCGCGGTGTGTTCGACGATGGTCTTGTCCTGCACGAGGTGCGTGAACGCCGACGTGTCCGCCGCGGCGGCCTCGCCGAGATGGGCCATGAGGAACGACGGGCGATCGATGAACACGTTCACGTAGCCGTTGTGCGCCGCTTCGACCCGGCTCACGCCCGCGATGGGCGGCAGTGCCGCCACGACCTCCTGGGCGATCGCGCGGGGCGCCTTCCGCAGGCTGCGGGCCAGTTCGAACGCGAAGGGCAGGGCCAGATCGCCGAAGCGCCGCTGGGGAGGCGTCTCGATCACGAGCGCGGCGGGAACGGCGCCCTCGCCGTAGAGTGTCGAGAGGGTCTCGGTGAGCGCACGGCGCACGGCCAGCTGAAGGGGCAGGATCATGAGGTTCGCTTTGACTCGTCCAGATCGGTGAAGTAGGATGCCGCGCAGTCGTGCCGAGCTTCTGCGAGCGCCCGCGCATACGTGAGCGGATCGTTGACGTTCAGCAGCAGCCGCCCCGTCGGATCCAGGTGGTCGATCGTCGTCTGGGGCACGGTCGCGCGCGGGAGTACGCCACGCAGGCCACCGATCCGTCGATTCCCCGCCTCCCAGTATGCCGCCACGGCCTCGCGCGCGTCGCGATGCAGCGACAGACAGAGCGGGCGTCCATCGCGCGCCTCGATGTCGGCCATCGGCTGCGTTGCGCCTGCGGCCTGTACGGCTCGGAGCAGCTCTGGCGTGAGAAACGGCAGATCGCACGCGACGACCAGCGCGTGGGTCGTCGCCATCCAGGTGAGCGCCGTGAGGAGGCCACCGAGCGGTCCCTGGCCTGGATATCGATCGGGAAGCGTCGTGACGCCATCGTGCGGCTGCCCGCCCACGATCACGCGCGTGGCGGTGACCGGCGCGAGTGCGTCGAGGCTGCGCTGCAGCAGCGAGCGTCCGCCGACCGGCAGCCGGCCCTTGTCGAGGCCTCCGAAGCGGCGGCTGCGTCCGCCGGCGAGCACGATGCCCGTCCAGGCCAGACGCTCACTCACGGCGGTAACACTACCAGAAAATGAGTGAAGCGAGAATTGACCGGCTGATGGCCGCAGCCATCCACCAGGCGATTGCCGACATCATGCCGTCGCGTCTGGAATTCTACGAAAGCTACCTGCGCCCGCGTGCCTGGCGCGAGGATGCCGTGAACCTGGCGCCGGTCGCGGCCGTGCTGAGCTTTCTGCGGCACGAACCACCGGGCACCTACGACGCGGTCATGCGGAACGCGGCCGACCACGCCGCCCGGTGGGTGTATCAGGCCCTGCCGTGGCGTGTGCGCGCGATCGGGCCGATGAGCCCGTCCTGGCTCCGCCTGCGTCGGCTCGGCCGCCTGGCGAAGTGGCAGTTGGAACGCTCCTACCGCGGCACCCGCGTCGACGTGACCGTCCGCCGCGGCCAGATGACCGTGGACGTCCGTGGGTCGATCTTCTGCAGCAACCGCGACGTCGCGTCGGCCCCCCACTGCCGCTACTACCTCGCCTTTCTCGAGGGCTTGCTGCATCTCGGTGGCGTGGCCGTGACCGAGGCGACGCTCGACGGCTGTCGCGCGCGAGGCGGAGACGTCTGCCGGCTGCGGCTGGTGACCGACGGGCGGACGGCCGCCCTGCCCACGTCGACGTCTGTCCGGCTGTACGATCCGAGTTGATGCCTCCCATCCAGGTCGTGACACGCATCGGGTTGGCCATGCTGGCGACCGTCCTGCTGGCGCACGACACCGGCGCGCAGTCCGGGAGGGGCGCGGCAGGCGGCATTCCCACCACCCTCGTCATGCCACTGACCCCGGCCGACGAGGATCCGCGCACGCTGTGGCTCGGCGAAGGCCTGGCGCTGCTGGTCGCCGATGGCCTGACGGCGCTCGGACGTCCAGCCGTGTCGCGAACCGTGCGGGTTCGTGCCTTCGATGCCCTCGATCTGCCGACGAGCGGGACGCTGTCCCGCGCGACGCTCATTCGCGCCGGGCAGGTGCTGGGTGTCAGGGACCTCGTGACCGGAACCGTTGGCGCCGCAGGGGACCGCCTCGTGGTTCGTGTGCGTACGGTCGACGTCGAGCGGGGCGTGTCCTCCGGAGAGATAGAGGAACAAGGCGCCTTGCGCGAGCTGGTCGATGTGGCCGAACGACTGGCTCGACGGATGGCGGGCGCGCCTCCGATGCCGGACGACGGGGCCGGACGTGCGATCGAGCCACCGCCGTCGCTCGAGGTGTTCGAGGCGTTCGTCAAGGGACTGGTGGCCGAGACACCCGCGACGCAGCAGCGCTTTCTGCTCGACGCTGTTCAACGCGCTCCCACGTATGGCCGCGCGCAGGTGGCCTTGTGGGAGGCGTGCACCGATCTTCAGGACCATGCCCGTGCGCTCGAGGCGGCACGAGCGGTGCCGTCGACCTCGCGGTTCGCGCGTCGGGCGCAGTTCGCGGCAGCGCGTTCGCTGCTGTCCCTCGAACGGTTCGACGAGGCGTTCGCGGCATTCTCCGCGCTCAACGACGAGCAGCCGAGTGCGGCGGCCTTCAACAACATGGGCGTCGTCCAGGTGCGCCGGCCGCAGCCCCACACGGGCGGCACCCCGGCCTACTACTTCAACAGAGCCAGCGAACTCGACCCCGAGGCAGCGGATCACTTCTTCAATCTGGGCTACGCCTACTGGCTCGCCGGGGACATGCCGGCCGCCATCTACTGGCTGCGCGAAGTCGTGCGCAGGCGCCCCGGCGATGGCGAGGCGCACTACGTGCTGGGTGCTGCGCTCCAGTCCAGCGGCGCCGCGCCGGAGGCCTCGCGCGAGCGAGACCTCGCGTTGCGGCTGTCGTCCCGGTACGCGGAGTGGGACAAGCGTGCGGCCGCCGACAAGGCCAGCCGTGGCGTGCCGCGCGGGCTGGAGCGGTTGAGCGACGCGCTCGAGGGCTCGCCGGTGCAGGTCGATTCGGCGCTCGTGCAGGCGGCGCAGCAGGAGCATCGGCAGCTTGCGCGCTTCCACTACGACCGTGGCATGCGTCTCGTCGAGCAGCAGCAGGACCGCGAGGCGGCCACCGAGTTCAGGAAGTCGATCTACCTGTCGCCGTACGCGGCCGAAACGCATCTTGCCCTCGGCCAGGTGCTGATGCGTTCGGGTCGCCTCAGGGACGCCGTCGAGAGCCTGACGATTTCGCTCTGGAGCGCCGAGAGCGTCGAGACCCGGCTGCTGCTCGCGGATGCACTACTCAGCCTGGGTGAAGCCGAGGCGGCGCTGCCGCACGCCGAACGAGCCGTCGCGCTCGCCCCCGAGCACGCCAGGGCACAGGCGTTGCTCGACCGGGCACGTGCCGCGGTCGCCCCAGCGCCCCCGACGGCATCCGCGCCGAAGAGGCCGCCCGGGCAGTAGGTCGCTGGTGTTACACTGCCTTCCGGGCCTCGCCGCGTCCGGGGCATGCGGGACGAGCGCGGCTGAACGGCACACGATCGACGACCTCCGCTGATTGGCGATGCGCGCCCAGCCCATCACGCAGCGGACGCAGGTGGTTTTCATGGCCCACGACATACACGACGACGGTTTTCACGAGATTCAGCTGAGCGGCAAGCAACTGGTGTTCCTCTTCATGGCGACGACAGTGGTGTCGATCGTGATCTTCCTGTGCGGCGTCCTCGTCGGCCGAGGCACTCCGCTGGGCAGCCAGGGGAGTGTGGTGGACGGCGACAACCTGCAGGCCAGCGCGTCGCTCGACCCGCGCCTCGACGAAACGCCCGCCGCGCCCCAGTCGAACACTCCCACCACGGTCGAGGGCCTGTCGTACCCCGAACGGCTGCAGCGCGACCGGCAGGGCGTGGAGCCCGTGGCGCCACCGCCGGCTGCGCCCGCCACTCGGGCGTCCTCGACGCCGGAGCCGGTCAAGGCTGCGCCGGCGGCGAACCCGCCACCGCCCGCACCGGCCAAGGCTGAAGAGGCTCGCCAGGCACCAGCGGCCGCGCCGACGGCGGCGCCCACCCCGGCATCGACGGGTGGCTTCACGGTGCAGGTCACCGCGCTCAAGGCCAGGGCCGATGCCGACGCGATTGCGGAGCGGCTGCAGAGCCGAGGCTATCGCGCATACGTGGTGGCGCCAGAGGCCGGCGGTCAGGTCATCTACAAAGTGCGCGTCGGGATGAACATGGAGCGTCCCGAAGCCGAGCAGATCATGACGCGCCTCAAGACGGAAGAGAAGTTCCAGCCCTGGATTACGCGCTAGCGCTCGCATCGGGCCTGCTGCTTGCGCTGGCCTTCCCGAAGTTCGGTACCGCACCAGTCGCCTGGGTGGCGCTGGTGCCGTTGCTGCTGGCCATTGCACGTCCCACCGCCGCGTGGGCGCGCCCGACCCCGCATCCGGCCCTGTTGGGGCTGACAACCGGCGGTGTGTGGTTCCTCGGAACCCTCTACTGGACCGCCGACGTGCTCGCGGTCTTCGGCGGCGTGAACGCGGCACTGTCCTGGCTGCTGTGTGCCCTGCTCGTCGCCTACATGGCCGTGTATCCGGCCGCGTTCGCCTGGGTGACCGCGCGCCTGGTGTCGCGTTTCGGCTCGCGCGCCCTTGCCCTGGCGCCGTTCGTGTGGGTGAGCACGGAGTGGGTTCGCGGCACGCTCTTTTCGGGGTTCCCCTGGGTGTTGCTCGGCTACAGCCAGTCGGGTGTCGCCCCCGTCATCCAGACGGCAAGCCTGGTGAGCGTGCACGGCGTCTCTGCGCTGATCGTTTTCGTCGGGGTCTCAATCGTCTGGCTGTGGCAGGACGGCTGGCGCCGTGCGTGGCGTCCGGCCGGGCTGTGTCTCGCCGGGGTGTCGCTGTGCGTGGCGTGGGGAGCGACCCGTGTGGCAGACGGGTCGCTGCTCACCGCGGGCACGCCACTGCGCGTGGGCATCGTTCAGGGCAACGTGCCGCAGGACGAGAAGTGGAATCCGGCGTATCGCGACGACATCCTGGGCCGGTACCTGCGCATGACGCGGCAGGCAGCGGCAGAGGGCGCAACGGTGGTCATCTGGCCCGAGTCGTCGACGCCCTTCATCTTCGGACGTGACCAGGCCAGAACGGAGGCCGTCCGGGCCGCGGCATACGAGGACGGCATCCACCTGGTGATTGGGAGCGACGACGTCGCACCGGAAGGCACGCCCTACTACAACGCCGCCTTCATGATCGACCCGCGCGGCGAGACCACCGGCGTCTACCGCAAGATGCAGCTGGTGCCGTTCGGCGAGTACATCCCGATGCGGAGCCTGTTGTTCTTTGCGCAGCCGCTCGTCGAGGGTGTGGCGGACTTCGCACCGGGCGAAGCCATGACACTGCTCCCGGTGGGCGAACGACAGCTCTCGGTGGCGGTATGCTACGAAGTGGTGTTTCCGTGGCACGGGCGGCTCGCTGCGCGGACCGGCAGCGAACTGCTCACCACCATCACCAACGACGCGTGGTACGGCACCACCTCGGCGCCCCATCAGCATTTCGAGCAGGCACGGGTGCGCGCCGTCGAGACCGGACGCTATCTGGTTCGTGCCGCGAACACGGGCATCAGCGCGATTGTCGATCCGTACGGGCGCGTCGTCGCCCGGACCAACCTGTTCGAGACGGCGACTCTCGTCGGTGATGTCAGGTGGCACACCGCGCCGACGGTGTACATGCGGATCGGTGACAGTTTCGTGTTCGCGTGCCTGGCCATCACGGCCCTGGCGCTCGGCACGACCTTCAGGAAGAAAGTGTGAGGCCACACGTGGCAGTGATTCGTGAAGACGAGCTTCGGCGGTACGACGGCCTGCAGCAGCGGGCCGCTGATCTCCGGAGGTATCTTTGAGGTAGCTCGCCCCGAGCAGGAGTTGGCGCGTCTCGAGGCGCTCGCCGCGGGACCGGACTTCTGGAACAACCAGGCCGAAGCACAGCGCGTCCTGCAGCGTCGGGCGGTGGTGGACGACGAGGTCACGCTGTTGCGGGAACTGCGGCAGCGCGGGGACGATCTGGCGGTGCTGCACGACTGGCTCGAGCAGGGCGAGGACGTCCTCGACGACCTGCACCGATCCCTCGACGACCTCGAAGGACGGGTCGAGGCTGGCGAGATCAGGAAGATGCTCGGCGGAGAGCACGACCGCAAGAACGCGATCGTGACCATCCACCCCGGAGCCGGCGGCACCGAATCGCAGGACTGGGCCGAGATGCTGCTCCGGATGTACCTCAGGTGGTTCGAGCGGCGAGGCTTCAAGCGCGAAGTGCTCGACGCTCAACCGGGCGACGAAGCCGGTATCAAGAGCGTCACGATGACCGTGAGTGGGGAGTACGCGTACGGCCTGCTCGCGGCCGAGGCGGGCGTGCATCGGCTCGTGCGCATCTCACCCTTCGACCAGGCGTCCCGGCGGCACACATCGTTCGCGTCACTGCATGTCTGGCCCGAGCTGCCCGATGACATCGACATCACGATCGACGAGAAGGATCTGCGCATCGACACGTTCCGCTCGAGTGGTGCGGGCGGGCAGCATGTCAACGTGACCGACTCGGCCGTGCGGCTGACGCACCTGCCCACGGGCATCGTGGTGTCGTGCCAGAACGAGCGATCGCAGCACAAGAACCGCGATTCGGCGATGAAGGTCCTGAAGTCACGGCTGTACGACATGCGGCTGAAGGAACAGCAGGCCGAAATGGACCGCATCGGCGGCGAGAAGAAGGACATCGCCTTCGGTCACCAGATTCGCAGTTACGTGCTGCACCCCTACCAGATGGCGAAGGACCATCGCACGAAGTTCGAGGTGGGCGACGTCACGCGCGTGCTCGACGGCGACATCGACCCCTTCATCAAGGCGTACCTGATGGCGCGGGCGGCAGGGACGCTGGGGACGGA
>CAYMAG010000019.1:13848-16954 GCA_964388335.1 uncultured Vicinamibacteraceae bacterium
ACCCCTTCATCAAGGCGTACCTGATGGCGCGGGCGGCAGGGACGCTGGGGACGGAAGAGGGAGAGGACGGGTAGTCATGCTTCATGCTTCATGCTTCATGACTCATGCTTCATGACTCATGCTTCATGAACCCGTCACCTGAACGCCGCTCCTGGCTCCGTCCCGGCGATGAAGGCTTCGCGCTGGCCATCGGCGCCGGCCGTGAAGACGATGTTGCCGGGTGCGGGGAACTCGGGAAGCTCCGCCCCGGCGGCCCGCCGCGCGTCTATCCACGCCTTCATGACGTCCATCCAGATGGGCAGCGCTGCCACGCCCCCGCTCAGGCCATTGCCAATCGGCTTCTTCTGATCGTGGCCGACCCAGACGCCGATCGTGATGTCGGGGTCGAAGCCCACGAACCACGCGTCGGTGAAGTCGTCGGTCGTTCCCGTCTTGCCTCCAATCGGCCACTGCAGGCTGGCAGCCCGTCCCGCGGTACCCCGCTGCACGACGCCACGCAGCATGTTCGTCATCACGTACGCGGTGTCGGCGCGGATCGCGTCCGTCGGTTCAGGCCGATTCTCCTCGAGCACGTTGCCTTCGCGGTCCGTGACCCGGGCGACCTCGAAGGGACGCATGCGCACGCCCTGGTTCGGGAACACCGAGAACGCGCTCGTGATCTCCAGCAGGGTGGCCTCCCCGGCGCCCAGCGCGCTCGACAGGTACGGCGGGATGCGTGACGTGATGCCCAGCCGCTCGGCGTAGCCCGCGACCTGCGCCGGTCCGAGGGCGCTCATCAACCGGACGGTCGGCACGTTTCGCGACAGTTCGAGCGCGCGGCGCAGCGACATCGGCCCGGTGAACGTCCGGTCGTAGTTCTGCGGACTGTAGGGCGGCGACCCCGCGCCGCCGGGAAAGGTCACCGGGCTGTCCTGCAGCACCGTCACCGGCGTGTAGCCGCGGTCGATCGCCGCGGTGTAGACCACCAGCTTGAACGTGGAACCCAGCTGGCGGTGTGCCTGGACCGCGCGGTTGAACTTGCTGCGATCGAAGTCGTAGCCGCCCACCATGGCCAGAACGTGGCCTGTGCGATTGTCGAGGGCGAGCACCGCTCCCTGGACCTCCGGCGTCTGTTCGAGCTTCGCGGTGGCGTCACCGCCCGAGACCGATTCGATGCGCACGGCGATGAGGTCGCCGCGCGTCACGAGCCCCGTCGCCGCGGTCTTGCCGGTCCAGGCGAATCCCGCGCGTGGGACCGTCACGCGCAGCTGCCCCGCACGCGCCTGGATGTCCGTGGCCGTCGCGCCGGTGACCATTGCCGGCACGACATCTCCCACCTCGATGCGGCGCTGCCAGCGCGGGTGCCGGTACTCGTCGAGATTGGTGCCCTGGGCTGCCAGGTTCTCCGGCCTGCGAAACCCCCGGCGCTGGTCGATCCGTCGCAACCCGTCCTGCAAGGCTGTCGTGGCCGCGCGCTGCAGGTCGACGTCCAGCGTGGTCTGCACCGCCAGACCGTTCTCGTAGAGCTGCCTGGCCCCGAAGTTCGCCTCGAGCTGCTGGCGCACCGTCTCGACGAAGTACGGCGCGGGGGAGTAGCCCTGTGTGGGCAGTTCGGCCGTGGTGACTGGTGCCGCCCTGGCCTGCGCCGCGGCGTCGGCCGTGATGAAGCCCTCGTCGGCCATCCGCTGCAGCGCGTAGTTCCGCCGCCGGCGGGCGGCCTCGGGGTACAGGTACGGGCTCTGTCGCACGTTGCCCTGGATGATGCCCGCGATGGTCGCGGCTTCAACGAGCGACAGATCACGGGCCGACTTGCCGAAGTACAGCCGCGATGCCGACTCGACACCGTAGGCGCCGTGGCCGAAGTAGATCGTGTTGCAGTACATGGTGAGAATTTCACGCTTCGTGTACCGCTTCTCGATCTGGATGGCGAGGATGGCTTCCTTGATCTTGCGTTCCCAGGTCTTCTCGAACGTCAGGAAGAGGTTACGCGCCAACTGCTGCGTGATCGTGCTCGCCCCGCCGGCCTTGCGTCGTTCGAGGATGTCCTTGCCGAGGGTGACCATGATGCGCGGGATGCTCAACCCGACGTGCGCGTCGAAGTCCTTGTCCTCGGCCGCGACGATGGCCTGTCGCAGCAGCGGAGAGATCTCGTCGAAGTCGATCACGAGCCGGCGTTCGGTCGCGAACTCGCCGATGATGTCGCCGTTGGCGGCATACAGCCGGGTGATCGTGCTCGGTGCGTAGTCGTCGAGGGCGGAGATGCGCGGCAGGTCCCCGGCGAACGCGAACAACACGCCGCTCACGCTGCCGAGGACAATCGTCAGCAGGAACAGAAGAAACAGCGTCGCCTGGCGGGCAACGCGTACGAGGTAGATGGCCACTCCCTGATTGTACGGCGCTCAGGCCGGTGGCCGCGGCGCCACCCGTCGAGGTGCCGTGCGCTGCGACCCGGCAGGCGGACCACCCCGCGGCGAGGCCAGGCCGCGCGACGGCGGCGCCTGCACGGCGGCGGCCGAGTCGCCCCGCGGCCTCGACTGTGCGCGAGGCGATGGTGGCGGCGTTGGTCGTGGTGCCTGCTCTGGCGGCGCGTCCGCCGGCGGTGGCTGGCGCTCCTGCGGCTGGGCTGTCGGCGGCTCATCCGTCGACGCAGGGCTGCGCTGTCGGCCTCGAGGCACCATCACGTCCTGCGCACGCTCGTACGGGTTGTCCGGCGCGGCGGCCGGACCCGAAATGCCATACGGGTCGGGCACCGGCGGGGCCACACGCGTCGGTGGAATACCCCGTCGCAGGTCGCGGGTCGTGTCCTCGCCCGTGCGCGTGCCGAAGCCGACGCGGCCGGCGGCCCAGCCCGGGTACCCACCGCCAGGCCCGACGACCGCGGGTCCGCCGAATCCGACTCCGGGGCCGTATCGAACCGGCGGGGCGACCCGCTGCGTCACGAACGCATCCAGGTTGGTCAGCGTCCGCGGATCCACGGCGTAGGGCGCCAGTCCGCCGCGTGCCCCGTAGCGCTCGGTCGGAATCACGGTCCAGGCGCGGAAGGGATCGAGCGTCCCGCCGGGATAGAGCCCGCGCTGCGTGGCCCGGGGAGGCGTGGTGAGCGATCCCCAGGCCCAGCGGTCGCCCC
>CAYMAG010000019.1:17054-24459 GCA_964388335.1 uncultured Vicinamibacteraceae bacterium
CGCTGCGTGGCCCGGGGAGGCGTGGTGAGCGATCCCCAGGCCCAGCGGTCGCCCCTGATGCCGAGGGGGCTCCATCCCACGTAACCGGGCCCCACGCTCCACGTCACGTGCCCCGGCGACCAGCGGCGTCCGGGGCGCCAGAACCAACGGCCGCCGTGGTTGACGTCCCACGCCCCGTAGTGGTGCG
Source organism: uncultured Vicinamibacteraceae bacterium (assembly GCA_964388335.1). Taxonomy (GTDB): domain Bacteria; phylum Acidobacteriota; class Vicinamibacteria; order Vicinamibacterales; family Vicinamibacteraceae; genus JAEZDP01. The sequence continues at coordinate 17,242 of CAYMAG010000019.1, forward strand.
TCGGCCAGCCCCACGGGTCGAGGCCGACCCAGGTCGGGCCGTACGCCCCACCGAACGGTTGCCAGTAGCCTTGTGAGAACGGTCGCCAGTCCTGCCCGACGGCCGGATACCAGACCTGCCCATACATGCCATCCTGCTGCCACTGGCCGTAGCGGTCGAAGACGTCGGAGTACGCCTCGAGCCGAGGGTCGCCAAGATGTGCGCGTGACGGGCTCCGCTCGAGGGCGTTCACGGGCTCGCGTGCCCAGTCGACGAACGAGTCGTAGGCTGCGGTGTTGAACGCCACGGGTGCCGCTGGCGCGAGTCCGTCGCGCATGGACAGTTGCTCGCCCGCCCTCAGCAATTGCGTCCGCTCCGCGTGCATGGCTTCGGCCGAGCCATGGACGACCTGCAGGTCGGCGATGGCCTCCTCGAGCGATACCCGCACCTCGCTCGCGGTCGCGATCAGCACGCTTCCGGCGGGCGTGTCGAGACGCAAGGCCTCGCCCTCGCGCGCAGACACGATCAGGATCCGGCCGGAGGTGAGCGACAGGAGGTCAGGAGCGAGGACGGCCAGTGACGCGCGCCGGTCCAGACTGACGAGGCTGCCGTCGCTCCAGATCACCTGCACCTGGGCATCCCCCGTCGTTATCCGGTCGCCGAACGCGAGGTGCTCACCGGCGACGACGTCGACCTCCCCGCCGTCACGCTGAACGGTCGCGCCGGCACCGTTGACCCGCGAGACGTGCGGCAACGGGACCTCGACGGCGTCCGACTCCACCGCGTCTCCAGGCGCCTGTGCGAGCAGGGGCAGGGCGGTGCACACGGAGGCGAGCAGCCCCAGCGTCATCGAGCGAAGGGAGCGATCCATGAGTGTCCTTTCAGAACAGGCGGCTCTTTCAGTATACGGCGGTCCTGCACAGCAAAACGCCTGACGCACACCGGGCGAACCGCGAGGCGTACGGCGGTCGAGGCTGCACGCGAGCAGGCTTCTGTATTGACAGTCATACACTAAAGTTTTATGATTGCAACGTTATTAGGGCGGCTACTCCGGAGTGGTCAGGAGCGCCGACTCACGACAACGTGCGAGGACTGCAGATATGAGCAAGATCATCGGTATCGACCTCGGCACAACGAACTCCGTTGTCGCCGTCATGGAAGGTGGGGAGCCCACCGTCATCACCAATCCCGAAGGCAGCCGGCTGACGCCGTCCGTCGTGGGATTCGCCAAGTCGGGCGAGCGCCTGGTCGGGCAGGTGGCCAAGCGGCAGGCCGCCACCAACGCCGACAACACCGTGTACTCGATCAAGCGCTTCATGGGGCGCCGGTTCGACGAGGTGTCCGACGAGATGAAGCTGGTGCCCTACAAGGTCGTGCCCGAAGGCAACGACGTACGCATCGACGCCGGGGGGCAGAAGTGGGCGCCACCGCAGGTGTCGGCGATGATCCTGCAGAAGCTGAAGCAGGCGGCGGAGGAGTACCTCGGGCAATCCGTCTCGCAGGCCGTCATCACCGTGCCGGCCTACTTCAACGACGCACAGCGGCAGGCGACGATCGAAGCCGGGCAGATTGCCGGCCTCGAGGTGAAGCGCATCGTGAACGAGCCCACGGCGGCGGCGCTGGCCTACGGGCTCGACAAGAAGGGTGAACAGACGATCGCCGTCTTCGACTTCGGCGGCGGCACCTTCGACATCTCCATCCTCGAAGTGGGTGGAGGCGTGGTGGAGGTGAAGTCGACCAACGGCGACACGCACCTGGGCGGCGACAACCTCGACCAGCGCGTGATCGAGTGGATCATCGCCGAGTTCAAGAAGCAGGAAGGCATCGACCTCGGCACCGACCGCATGGCCCTGCAGCGTCTGCGCGAGGCGGCGGAGAAGGCCAAGATCGAGCTGTCGAGCACGATGGAGACCGACATCAGCCTGCCCTTCATCACGGCGGATCAGAACGGTCCGAAGCACCTCTCGCTCCGGCTGTCGCGCGCCAAGTTCGAATCGCTGGTGGACGACCTGCTGCAGCGGGCGATGGGGCCCACCCGTCAGGCCCTGGCTGACGCCGGACTCGCACCCAATCAGGTGGACGAGATCGTCCTCGTGGGCGGCTCGACGCGCGTGCCGCGCATCCAGCAGATCGTGAAGGAGTTCTTCGGCAAGGAGCCCAACAAGAGCGTGAACCCCGATGAAGTCGTGGCGATCGGCGCGGCGGTGCAGGCCGGTGTGCTCTCGGGCGACGTCAAGGATCTGCTGTTGCTGGACGTGACGCCGCTGTCGCTCGGCATCGAGACCCTGGGCGGCGTGATGACCGCGCTGATTCAGCGCAACACGACCATTCCGACGCGCAAGAGCGAGACGTTCTCGACGGCCGCGGACAGTCAGCCGAGTGTGGAAGTGCACGTGCTGCAGGGTGAACGGCAGCTGGCACGCGACAACAAGAGCCTCGGCAAGTTCCACCTCGACGGGATTCCTCCGGCGCCGCGCGGCGTGCCGCAGATCGAGGTCACCTTCGACATCGACGCCAACGGCGTGGTCAACGTGTCGGCCAAGGACATGGCGACGTCGAAGGAACAGAAGATCACCATCACCGGGTCGAGCGGTCTCAGCAAGGACGAGGTCGATCGCATGACCAGGGACGCCGAACTCCACGCCGAGGAGGACAAGAAGCGGCGCGAGGCCATCGAGGCGCGCAATCGCGCCGACCAGATGGTCTATCAGGCCGAGAAGATGGTCGCGGACGCGGGCGACAAGCTGTCCTCCGCCGAGAAGGACCCCGTGGTGGACGCGGTGGCCGAGTTGAAGAAGGTCATGGAGGGCGAGGACGTGGCCGCCATCAACGCGGCCATCGAGCGGCTCACGCAGGCCCAGCACAAGGCTGCCGAAGTGCTGTACCGCCAGCAGCAGACCGCCGCTGGTGAGGCGTCCGGGCCGGGAGCCGGTCAAGCGCCAGACGCGACCCAGACGGATGGCGATGTGATCGACGCCGAGGTCGTGGACGAGAAGTAGACGTGAGCCTCTACGACGTGCTGGGTCTCGATCGGGGTGCGAGCGCTGCGACCGTGCAGCGCGCGTACCGTCGCCTGGTGCGGCGGTACCACCCCGACCTGAACCCTGGCAACGAGGAGGCGGCTCGTCGATATGCGGACGTCACCAGGGCGTTCGACGTGCTGGGCGATCCCGCACGGCGGCGCCTCTACGACGAGGGGGGCGATGTCGGCACGACGGGGCCGTCCGCCGAGGTGGCGTTCGCGGGTTTCGACTTCTCCGTCACCGTCGAGGGCGGTGCCGCGACGACCTTCGGCGACCTGTTCGTCGATGTCTTCCGCGCCGCGGCAGATTCACGGACGCCCGCAGCAGGCAGCGGTGGCGGGGACGTCCACGCCGATGTCGTTCTCACGTTGGAGGACGTGATCCGGGGGGCGTCGCGAACGATTCCGGTGGCCCGCCGCCTGCCATGTCAGGTGTGCAGCGGGTCCGGGCGCGTGGAGCATACCGCGGTGCGCTGCGCGTCGTGTCGCGGCGACGGGCAGCTTCGGTTGGCGCGCGGGCACATGACCTTCGTTCGTCCGTGTGAGGCGTGTGCGGGTGAAGGGCTCGTCCGGCATGGGCTGTGTCCCGGGTGTCACGGCACGCGCGTGCAGACGCGCATCGATCCGCACGTGGTCCATCTGCCGGCAGGGGTCGGGGATGGCGAAGAGTGGCGCGAGCGCGGGCAGGGGCACCCCGCCGTGGGCGGCGCGCCCGCAGGCGACCTCCGGATTCGCGTGAGCGTTGTGCCCGATGGCCGGTGGCAGCGTCGCGGCGATGATCTGCACGTGACGGTACCGGTGGCGATACACGAGGCGGTCCTGGGCACCAGGCTCGACCTCGACACCCCCGACGGGTCTGTCCGCCTGCGCGTGCCTCCTGGAACGCAGGGCGGTCAGCGTCTTCGCCTCCGTGAACGCGGTGTTCCGTCGCGGCGCACAGGCATCCGAGGCGATCTCGTCGTCACCGTGCAGCTGGTCCTGCCGCGCGTGATCGATGCCCGGGGTCGCGCGTTGATGGCCGAGTTCGCGCGTCTGCATCCGGACGACGTGCGGAAGGACTTCGAACTGGACGAGGCAGGTTGAACCCTATGGCGACGCGACGACCCGGCAAGGCGCACTACATGATCAGCGCCGTCGCCCAGCGATACAACATCCATCCGCAGACCCTTCGCCTCTACGAGCGCGAGGGGTTGCTGCTGCCGTCGCGCACCGAGGGCAACACGCGGCTCTACGCGGACGAGGACCTCGAGCGGCTCGAGACGATTCTGACGCTCACGCGGGAGCTGGGCGTGAACCTCGCGGGCGTGGAGATCATCCTGAACATGCGGGAGCGCATGGAGCAGATGCAGCAGGAAGTCAACGAGTTCATGGCGTACGTCAAGCAGGAGATGACGCGCGGCCTTGGCGACTGGGAGCAGCGTCTGTCCACGGCGATGGTGAAAGCGTCGCCTGCCGGGCTCGTGCGTACCGCGCCTCCGGCGCCTCAGGCGACCGACGAGCCAGGATGAGAGTATGATCCGGGGCTCGTACGGTGAATGCCTCCATGCTCTGCCCCCACTGCCAAGGAACCGGATGGATGCCGTTCGAGCGAGACGGCGTCCAGCGCGTCAGGCGTTGTGAGTGCTGGCGTCAGACGTCGCTCGACAAACGCCTCGGCGAGGCGCGCATCCCTCGTCGCTATCTGCACTGCGATTTCGACCGTTTTCTGAGCTACGGCAACCCGTCGCTGGACCGGGCCCTCGCCGCAGCGCGAGCGCTGGCGCGTGATTTCCCGGCGCGCGAGCGTGGGCTCTTCCTGCTGGGTCCACCCGGAGTGGGCAAGACGCATCTGGCCGTGGCCGTGCTGCGCGACCTCATCGTGACGCGCGGCGCGCGGGGCATCTTCTACGACACCCGCGATCTGTTGCGGCTGATCCGCAGCACGTACGACCCCATCGTCCGCACCACCGAACTCGACATCCTGCGTCCGGTCATGCAGGCCGACGTGCTCGTGCTCGACGATCTGGGCGCTGAAAAGACGTCGGAGTGGGTCGAAGAGACCCTGAACCTGATCGTCAACACGCGCTACAACGAGAAGCGGCTCACGCTGTTCACGTCGAACTTCGTGGACGATCCGGACGCGAGCGCGCCCGAGTCGCTCGTCTTCCGCATCGGCTTCCGCATGCGGTCGCGCCTGCACGAGATGTGCGACTTCCTCGACCTCGATGGCGCCGACTACCGCGAGCTGCCGGCCAACGGCGGCGAGGCCGACCTCGTCGCGCTCTGGCGCATGCGTCAGAAGCCCGCGGCCCAGCGCCTGCCGGGCAAGGCGGGCACGCCGTTGCGGGCACGACTGAAGGAGGGGCCGCGTATCGGCACAGGCGCCGCCCCGGAACTGCGCTGGCCCGGCGGACGTGCCGGCTCGAAGTAGCCACGTGCTCGGCCTGTACGTACACATCCCGTTCTGCAGTGCCATCTGTCACTACTGCAACTTCAACCGCGGCTTGCTCGACGAGCCGCTGAAGCAACGGTACGTGCGGGCGATCGGTACCCATGTCCGGCGTGAGGCAGCAGGCGAACCGATCGACACGATCTTCTTCGGGGGCGGTACGCCCTCGCTGCTCGAGCCGCACGAGGTGGCCTCGATTCTCGGCGCGTGCCGCGAGGCCTTCGCGGTGACCCCCGACGTGGAAGTGACGCTCGAGGCCAACCCGGAAACCGTGACGGCCTCGCGACTCGCGGGCTTCCGAGAGGCGGGCGTGACCCGCCTGTCGTTCGGGGTCCAGTCGTTCAGGGAGGACGAACTGCAGCGGCTCGGGCGCATCCACGACGTCGCACGGGCACGATCCGCGCTTTCCGACGCGCGCCGCGTCGGGTTCGACAACGTCAGCGTCGACCTCATGATGTGGTTGCCCGGCCAGTCGGTGGCACAGTGGCTCGAGTCGGTGGACGTCCTGATGGACTGCGCGCCCGACCACGCGTCGCTCTACCTTCTGGAGCTGTATCCCAACGCGCCGCTCCGGGATCTGATGGCTCGCCAGCAGTGGTCGCAGACGGCAGACGATGACGCGGCGGACATGTACGAGCAGGCGATGTCCCGCCTCGAGGCCGGCGGCTGGCAGCCCTACGAGATTTCCAACGTCGCGCGGCCAGGCCGGCGGTGCCGCCACAACCTCAAGTACTGGCAGGACGGCGAGTGGCTGGCCCTCGGCGTCGGCGCGCACGGCCGGCGTCAGGGCCAGCGCTACCGTAACGTCGCCGACGCCGGCGACTACGTCGCACGCGTCGAGGCTGGCGTCGATCCGGTGGCGGAGCGTTGGGTGCTGTCGGCCGAGGACCAACTGGCCGAGGCGCTCTTCATGGGCCTGCGCCTGACGGACGGCATTTCCCTGTCCGCCCTGAAGAGCCGGTACGGCGTGGACGTGCTGGCGCGCTACGGCGGCGCACTGCAGCCCGCACAGGACGCTGGCCTGCTGGTCATCGACAGGGATACCATGCAGTTGACACGACGAGGCCTGCTGCTGGCCAGCGAGGTCATGCAGGTGTTTGTATGAATGGGGGCACGGATACGCTACAGTATCGGCCTTGTACCACATGCTTCCGTACCGAGGAGGTGCTATGCATCTGATGTTGTGGGCGCCACGTGTGCGCCGCGCGGGAATTCGAGCAATGTTCACTGCCGCCGCCCTGCTGGCCAGCGGCGCGACCTTCAACGCGATGGCGCAGGACCCGGCGCCCGCCGAGCCAGCGGCCGAGGCTCCGGCTGCGCCGCAGCCGCCCCAGCTCACGTTCGACACCGACTACGTGATCTGGTTCTACGCCGTGAAGGGCGAGAGCGCGGCCAACTTCGAGGGCTTCTTCGGCCGCGTCAAGGAAGCGATGGCCAAGAGCGAGCGTCCCGAGCGACGTCAGCAGGCGCAGGGCATGAAGCTGCTGAAGTCGACGGCCAGCGCGCCGGACGGGACGCAGACCTACGTGCTGCTGATCAACCCGGTGACCAAGGGGCAGGAATACAACCCCGGCATGCTCTTGTACGAGGTGTTCCCGTCGGAAGCCAAGACGCTCTCGGATGAACTGCAGACGTTCATCAATGAGAAGGGCCTGAACGCCGCCGTGCCGATGAACCAGGTGCTCGAACTGGGCGGCATGTAGCCAGGTCGTCTCGTGTGTTCGTTTCGACCCCGGACAGCCACCCGCGCGCGTCCGGGGTCTTTTCACGTATGAACCGCCCGTACGCT
>CAYMAG010000019.1:24559-63437 GCA_964388335.1 uncultured Vicinamibacteraceae bacterium
CAGATCGGCGGGTGGCGCCTGCTCAAGCAGAACGCGTCGACCGCCGAGGGGCATCTGATCTACGTGTCGGTCATCGACCCGGTCGTCGCCGGACAGGAGTACGACATGGCACGCCTGTTGGCAGAGGTCTACCCCGACGAAGGTGCCGCGCTCTACCAGGCGCTTCTCGCATCCCACGTGCAACCCGCGGTGCAGGCCTCGAACCTGACGACCGTATCGGCTCCGGAGGGACAGCCATGACGACGTGGATGCTGGCGGTCTGGCTGGTCGGCGGCTCGCTGCTGCAGACGTCGCCCGGCGTGCAGCAGGGACCGGCGGGTGTCGTGCCGCCGGCCGCCACGGCGGCCGCTCCGACCGATCTCTCGGACATCTGGCTGGTCATCTACAACGTGCAACCGGCCGGGGCGGCAGAGTTCGAGGCCGTCGCCTTGCGCGTCCACGCGGCGATGCGGGCGAGTGCCGTCGAGCGCCGTCGAATCCAGGCGGCCGGTCTGCGCATCCATCGGTCGGCCCTGCCCAACCCCGACGGCAACCTCGTGTACTTCGTCCAGGTACCCACGGAGGCGGGGAACGACGCCGATCGTACCGGCCTCGACGTGCTGATCGAGGCGGTGCTGCCGGCCGAGGCCACAGCCCTGCAGAAGCGCCTGGATGCCACGCTCGACCCCCGCAACCCCTCGGGCAACACGCTGATGATTGCCGTCCGCTGAAGGCCGCGTCATGCAGTTCGAACTCTCCGACGATCAGCGTCTGCTGCGTGACAGCGTGGCCGCGTTCGCGGCAGGAGACATCGCGCCGCATGTGGCGGCCTGGGACGACGCGCAGCAGTTTCCCATGACCCTGCTGCCGCGACTGGCGGAACTCGGGTTGATGGGCATTCAGTTGCCCGAGGAGTACGGGGGCTCCGGGATGTCGGCCGTCGACTACTGCGTGTGCATCGAGGAACTCGCGCGCGTCGACCCGGCCATCGCGTTGAGCGTCGCCGCGCACAACGGTCTGGCCGCCGCGCACCTGGCGATGTTCGGAACACCCGATCAGAAATCGACATGGCTCACGCCGCTCGCGGAAGGGCAGTACCTCGGCGCGTGGGGCCTGACCGAAGCGAACGCCGGGAGTGACGCGGCCAGCCTGCGCACGATCGCCGTGCCTGACGGGGCGTCCTGGCGGTTGTCCGGGGCGAAGACGTTCACGACCCACGGCAACATCTGCGGCGTGATGGTGGTGATGGCCGTGACCGACAAGACCCGGGGCGCGCGAGGCATCTCGGCCTTCCTCGTGCCGCAGGGGACGCCCGGCATGCGTGCCGGGCGCAAGGAAAACAAGCTCGGGATGCGCGCGAGCGAGACGGCCGAGGTCGTGTTCGACGAGTGCAACGTCCCCGATTCCCAGCGCCTCGGTGGTGTGGGCGAGGGGTTCATCCACGCGCTCCAGGTGCTCGATGCCGGGCGTATCGGCATCGCGGCGCTGGCCGTGGGCCTCGCGCAGGGTGCCTTCGACGCGGCGCGCCACTACGCCCGCGAGCGCCGGCAGTTCGGGCAGCCCATCGCGTCGTTCCAGGGCATCCGGTGGAAGCTCGCCAATCTCGCGACGCGTATCGATGCCGCCCGCCTGCTCACCTACCGGGCCGCGGCCATGCGCGACCAGGACCTGCGCACGACGCGCGCCTCGTCGATCGCGAAGCTGTACAGCAGCGAGGTGGCCGTCCGTGCCGCCGAGGAGTGCGTACAGATTCACGGCGGCTACGGCTTCGTGAAGGACTACCCCGCCGAGAAGTTCTTTCGCGACGTGAAGCTGCTGACCATCGGCGAAGGCACGAGCGAGATCCAGCGGCTCGTCATTGCGAGGCAGCTGCTCGCGTGAGCGTCGAGGACCTCGCCGCGAGGGTGAGGGCGGGCGACATCCGTGCCATCGCCCGTGCCATCTCGTTCGTCGAGGACGAGCATCCTGCCGCCCGTGCCCTCCTGACCGCGCTGCACACCCACGCCGGACGCGCGTGCCTGATCGGCATCACGGGTCCGCCAGGGGCCGGCAAGAGCACGCTCGTCGACCGGCTGGCGACGCACGTGCGCGGCGCGGGGCTCACCGTCGGCATCCTGGCGGTGGATCCCTCCAGTCCGTACAGCGGCGGCGCCCTGCTCGGCGACCGCATCCGCATGCACCGCCAGGCGCTCGACACCGGCGTGTACATCCGCAGCATGGCGACGCGTGGACACGTGGGAGGTCTGGCACAGTCCGCGTCCGACGCTGCGCTCGTGCTGGACGCGGCCGGCCGCGACGTCATCATCATCGAGACCGTGGGCGTGGGGCAGGACGAAGTCGACATCGTCCGAACCGCTGACGTCTGCGTGGTGGTGCTGGTGCCGGGCACGGGCGACGATGTCCAGGCGCTCAAGGCCGGCATCATGGAGATTGCCGACATCTTCGTCGTCAACAAGTCGGACCTCGACGGCGCCGATCTCGCCGTATCGGCGATCGAACTGATGCTGGCGCTCCGCGGCGACGAGGCGCCCGCATGGCGTCCGCCGATCGTGCGGACACAGGCGACGACGGGCGAGGGCATCGTCGCGCTTTGGGAGGCCGTCGACGCGTTCCGCACCCGGGACGCGGCCGCCCCGAGAGAACGCCGCCGCGGGAACGCAGCCTGGCGCCTGCGGGCCGTGCTCGCGGAGCGGTTCCTGCATCACGTCCGCGACGTCGTGTTGCCTGGCGCGGCTTTCGACGCAGTCGTCGACGCCATCGCGGCCCGCGCGGTCGACCCCTGGTCGGCAGCCGGCCACGTCCTCGCGCAGGCGCTTGGGACGCCAGTCGACGCCGCGGGGGCGGCCCCGGTTCTGGACAAGGCCGGTCCGGGCCTGCATGATGTGTCGCTGGCGGCAGACGCGCCGCGTCAAGGGAGCGTTGGTACCACCCGTATGTCTTCTCTCTCCATCGGCATCATCGGCGGCAGCGGCCTGTATGACATGGCCGAACTGACCGACCGCGACGACGTGATTCTCGAGACGCCGTTCGGTGACCCCTCGGGCCCGTATGTGACGGGCACCTTGCGTGGCCGTCGCGTCGCGTTCCTGGCGCGGCACGGTGCCGGACATCGCCTGACGCCGTCCGAGCTGAATTTTCGCGCCAACATCTACGGGTTCAAAGCTCTGGGCGTCGAGCGCATCATCTCGGCCAGCGCGGTCGGGTCACTGCGCGAGCACATCGCCCCTCTCCATCTGGTGGTGCCCGACCAGTTCATCGACCGGACGCGCGGTCGCGTCAGTACGTACTTCGGCGACGGCGTGGCGGGCCACGTCGCGTTCGGCGATCCGGTGTGCGCGACACTGGGTGGCCTGCTGTATCGGGGCGCCGTGGACGTGGGCGCCACGGTGCACCAGGGTGGGACGTACGTGTGCATGGAGGGACCAGCGTTCTCGACCAAGGCCGAGTCGCACCTCTATCGCGCGTGGGGCGCCGACGTCATCGGCATGACCAACCTGCAGGAAGCCAAGCTGGCGCGGGAGGCCGAGATCTGCTATTCGACGCTGGCTCTGGTGACCGATTTCGACTGCTGGCATCCGGACCACGATCACGTCAGCGTCGAGATGATCATCGATCACCTCACGAAGAACGCCCGGACCGCGCAACAGGTCATCGCCGCCGCCGTCGAGGCCATCGATACCGCCCCGCGGACCTGTGCCTGTGCGACGGCGCTGGCCACCGCCATCATCACGCGTCGAGAGGTCGTGCCCGACGCGACCCGCCGGCGTCTCGACGTCATCATGGGCAAGTACCTGAGTTGACGGGCCGCCGGATCTGCGACCCGTGCGCCTCGACCTGTTTCCTGGCCCGTGCCTCTTCGACTTCAGACTATGCGTAAACTCATCGTGACCGGTTCCATTGCGTACGACTACCTGATGACGTTCCCAGGAACGTTCACCGACCTGCTTCTGCCGGAGCATCTCTCGCGACTCAGCCTCAGCTTCCTGGTGGACGAGATGGAGAAGCGCCGGGGCGGCTGCGCGCCGAACATCGCCTACACGCTCGCGCTGCTCGGCGAGCGGCCCCGCCTGATGGGCACGGCCGGGCAGGACTTCGGTGAGTACCGGCGTTGGCTCGAGGCCGCCGGTGTCGACACCGAACTCGTCACCGAGGTGCCCGACAAGTTCACGGCCTCCTTCTTCTGCAGCACCGACAAGAGCAACAACCAGATCGCGTCGTTCTATACCGGTGCCATGGCCGACGCCGACACGTTGTCGTTCCGCACCGCGGGCCCGGCCGACCTCGTCATCATCTCGCCCAACGATCCGAAGGCGATGGTGCAGTACGCCGAGGAGTGCCGCGCGCTCTCGCTGCGCTACATCTTCGATCCCGGCCAGCAGTGCGCCCGCATGGACGGCGAGGAACTGAAGGCGGGCCTCGTTGGCGCCAACATCGTCATCTCGAACGACTACGAGTTCGAGCTGATTCGCGAGAAGACCGGCCTCGACGTCGATGCGCTGCTCGAGCGGTCGGAGGCCGTCATCGTGACGCGGGGCAAGGACGGCTCGTCCATCTACACGGCCGCCGAGCGGGTCGATGTGCCGGCCGTGCCCGAGCACCGGGTGGCCGATCCGACCGGCGTGGGTGATGCCTATCGCGGCGGCCTGATGAAAGGGCTGGCCCTCGGCGCTGACTGGGAGACGTGCGGGCGGCTCGGCAGCGTCGCCGCAACGTACTCCCTCGAACACGTCGGTGGACAGAGCCACGCGTACTCAATGGCGGAGTTCCGCGAACGATACGAAGGGCAGTTCGGGACCCTCGTCGCGTCCTGACGTCATGCGGGCAGGCGTTCCGGCCCTGGCCGTCGTCGCGACTGCGTGGGTCGTCCTGCTGATCGCCGCGCCCATCCTGGTGGCGTCCGGGAACGTCGACCGCGGGTCGGGCTGGTGGGTGGTCGCGCTGTATCACGCCACGAGCCGCATCTGCCATCAGCAGGTGGAGCGCTCGTTTCTCTGGTCCGGCGTGCCGTTCCCCGTCTGCGGGCGTTGTCTCGCCCTCTACGCATCCGGCGCGCTCGGCACGATCGTGGCCGCCGCAGCCGCGTGGACGTCACGGGGCTGGCTCTCGTGGCCGCGCAAGCCGCTCTGGCCCGCCGGACCGGTCCGCGCCGAAGTCACCTGGCTGCTCACCCTGGGTGCGCCGGCAGTCCTGCTGTTCCTGATGGAATGGACCGTCCTGGACCCCGGCACTCCGGCGCGCGCGCTGGGGTCGCTGCCGCTCGGTGCCATGGTGGGCTGGCTGGCCGGGCGTGAACTCGCCGGTGCCCGGCGGTGATGGCCGATCCCCGTCACGGGCGAGTCGGGTACACTGCTCCCGGTATGAGTTCGTCCGCCCTTCCTGCGCGAGTCACCGCGCCCGTTCATCCGATGGTGCTGTGCCTCGTGGCCTGGGCCCTGCCGGGCGCCGGCCACGCCCTGCTCGGCAAGCGCGACAAGGCCGTCGCCTTCTTCGTGCCGATCGTCGTGCTGTTCGTTGCCGGGCTCTGGCTCGAGGGACGCATCTTTCCCATCGAACCGTCTCAGCCCCTCGTGGCGCTCGCAGCGCTCGCGAACATCGGGGTCGGGGCGCCGTACCTGCTGGCGTGGATGGCCGGGTTCGGCGCGGGGAACGTGGTGGCACCGGCGTACGAGTACGCCAACACGTACCTCATCGTGGCCGGCCTGCTGAACGCGCTGGTCGTGCTCGACGCGTACGACATCATCGTCGGCCGTAAACGCTGACGTCCTCCCGCATGACCAATCACCTGTTGCTGCTCCTCGTGTTCGTCCTGTGCGTCTCGACCGTCATGGCCGTGATCCAGAAGGATACGCCCGCGGAGCAGGTCCGGATGGCGCTGATGATGGCCGGTGGGTTCACACTGGCGGCCCTGGTCATCGGCTGGCTCATGTTCCCGCTTCCGTGGTGAGGGCCGCGCGCCTCGCGCCCTGGGTCTGCTGGCTGCCGGCTGCTGCCTGGGCCACGACCATCTTCCTGCTGTCGTCGCAGCCCTGGCTTCCCAGCGCGCCTGGCGGATTGACGGACAAGCACGGGCACGCGCTCACGTTCGGAGTCCTGGCGCTGACGTGTCTGTTCGGCATGGCTGGCGGTGCGTGGCATCGCGTGACCGGGGGGATGGCGGTCCTCGCGACCGTGCTGGCGGTCGTGTATGGCATCACCGACGAGTGGCATCAGTCGTTCGTGCCGGGGCGGATGGCAGACGTGGCCGACGTCGCGGCCGACGCTGCCGGCGCCGCCGTGGCGGCGGGCCTCGGATGGGCGTGGGCTATACTGCTGCGGAGGCGCGCCCGTCGTTCCTGACGCGACTGTTTCCGCCGCGCGCCGCGTCCATCCTCGCCACGCGTTCATGCCAGAGACTCCGCTGCTGCTCACGTCCGAAGGCCCGGTACGCGTGCTGACCATCAACCGGCCGGCGCGTCGCAACGCGATCGATCGCGCGACGCTGTCGGAACTGCGCCGGCAGCTGGACGCTGTGCGGGCCGACACCGCCGCGCGGGCGCTCGTCATCACCGGCGCCGGCACGGCGTTCGTGGCTGGAGCCGACATCACGGAGTTTCAGGGGCTCACGGCCGGTGAGGCCAGGGCCTTCGCGCTCGAGGGACAGCAGGTGTTGCGTGGCCTCGAGGCGCTGGGACGCCCGACCATCGCCGCCATCAACGGGTTCGCCCTGGGCGGCGGCTGCGAACTGGCGCTGGCCTGCACGTTCCGTCTGCTGGCCGAAGGGGCCCGCGTCGGGCTGCCGGAGGTCAAGCTCGGCCTCATTCCCGGGTTCGGGGGGACGCAGCGCCTGTCGCGTCTCATCGGGCGGGAACGTGCGCTGGAGTGGATCCTCACGGGCCGACAGGTGGAGGCTGAAGAGGCCCTCGCGGCCGGGTTCGCGTTGCGCGTGGTACCGGGGCATCAGCTGGTCGCCGACGCCGTCGCGCTGGCGCATCAACTCGCGGGTGGGGCGCCCCTCGCCCAGGCGTATGCGCTTGCGGCGGTCGACCAGGGTCTCGATGTCGGACTCGACGCCGGCTGCGCCATCGAGGCGACGTTGTTCGGGCTGGCCGCTTCGAGCGAGGACATGCGCGAAGGCGTCGCGGCCTTCCTGGGCAAGCGTTCGCCGTCATTCACCGGTCGCTAGGAGTCTGCCGTGTCTCGCCCTGCTCTCGCGCGTTCGGTCCCCTCTGCCGCTGGCCTCAGGTTCGCGCTGGTGGTCTCGTCGTATCACGACGACATCACCTCGCGTCTCGAAGTCGGCGCGCGCGACGTGCTGAGGCAGGCTGGTGTCGCACCCGACGCCATCGAGCAGCTGTCGGTACCGGGAGCTTACGAGTTGCCCTTCGGGGCACGTATCGCAGCCGAGTCGCGCCGGGTCGACGGCGTCGTCTGTCTCGGCTGCCTGATCAAGGGCGAGACCCCGCACTTCGACCACATCGCGTCGGCCGTGGCGCATGGCATCATGCAGGCCGCCCTGTCGACAGGCGTCCCGATGGCCTTCGGCGTCCTGACGACCAACACCCTGGAAGAGGCCGAGGCGCGGGTGCAGCCGGGCCCCGGCAACAAGGGCTTCGAAGCGGGCCAGGCTGCCATCGAGATGGCCGTGCTCGCGCTGCAATGGGGCCGCGCGCGACCGCTGCCGGGGACACGCGTGTGACCCTCGACGCCACACAGTTACGTCACGCCCGCGAAGCGGCGGTGCAGATGCTCTACAGCTGGGAGATGAGCGGGGGTGACCTGCCGGATGCGATCGAGGGCGTTCGCGACCTCGAACTGCGTCCGCTGCTTGCCGAGCGTGACGCGTTGGCGGTGAGCCTGGCACGCGGCACCGCGGCGCATCTCGCCCGCATCGATCCCCTCATCACCGATGCCATGAAGAACTGGCGTATCGAACGCCTCGCGGTGCTCGATCGCCTGGTGTTGCGTCTTGCCACGTACGAGATGCTGGAGCGGCAGGAGGTGCCGGCCGCCGCAGTCATCAACGAGGCGCTCGAACTCGCGCGTGCGTTCAGCGGACCCGATGCCGTCCGCTTCGTCAACGGCGTGCTCGACGCCATTCGCAAACGTCTCGCCGCCGAGGCGGCGCCCGCCCGCCCCGATGCGTGAGCGCCGCTCCTCGCACGACGCGAAACGAAGCATGAAGCCCAAGCCCGAAGCCCGAAGCCCGAAGCCTGAAGCCCGAAGCCTGAAACATGAAGCATGAAGCATGAAACATGAAGCATCCCCCCATCCCCTCCATGTCCCAGGAATCCGAACTCATCACGCAGCGGCGAGCGAACTTCGACCGCCTCGGCACCCTCGGCGTCGATCCGTATCCCCACGCCTGCGAGACGACGCACGGCATCAGCGCCCTCGTCGAGGCGTACGGTGAGGAGACGGGCGAGGCGCTCGAGACCGCCGGGCACGAGGTACGCGTCGCGGGACGCATCCTCGGGTTGCGCACCTTCGGCAAGGCCAACTTCATCGTGCTGTCCGATGGGCGTTGCACGGTACAGGCCTACGTCAGGCACGACTCGGTCAGCGAGCGCGACTTCGCGCTCTTCAAGGCGCTGGACTTCGGCGATCAGATCGCCGTGGCTGGACGGGTCTTCCGCACGCGGACGAACGAACTGAGCGTCTGGGCGCGGGAACTCCAGTTTCTCGCGAAGTCGTTCCTGCCGCTGCCCGAGAAGTGGCACGGGCTGCAGGACATCGAGACCCGCTATCGCCAGCGCTACCTCGACCTGATCGTCAATCCCGACGCCCGTCAGGTGTTCGAGACACGGGCCCTGGTGCTGCGCACCATCCGCCGGTTCCTCGACGACCGGGGATTCCTCGAGGTCGAGACCCCGATGATGCAGCCGATTGCGGGTGGCGCCCTGGCGCGCCCGTTCGCGACGCATCACAACGCGCTCGACATGCCGCTCTACTTGCGGATTGCGCCGGAACTGTACCTCAAGCGGCTGGTCGTCGGTGGCATGGAGCGCGTCTACGAGATCAATCGGAACTTCCGCAACGAGGGGATCTCGACCCAGCACAACCCCGAGTTCACGATGCTGGAGTTCTATCAGGCCTATGTGGACTACGAGTACCTGATGCAGCTCACCGAGGACATGCTGCACACCGTGGCGTTGACCGCGGTGGGCACGACGGACCTGCCGTTCGGGGAACACTCGATCTCGTTCGCGCGGCCCTTCAGACGCCTGTCGCTGCGCGAGGCCGCGGCGGCGCGTGCCTCCGAGCGTCTGGGACGGTCGGTCGAGCCCGCGATGCTCCGCGACGCCCCCGTTGCGGCGTCCGTGGCGCGGGCGCTCGGCATGGAGGTCCTCGATGGGCAGGGCGCGGGCAGGACGGCCACCGCTATCTTCGAGCACCTGTGGGAAGCTGACCTCGTGCAGCCCACCTTCGTCTACGATTTCCCCACCGAGGTGTCGCCGCTGTCCAAGCAGAAGCCCAACGACGCCGACACGGTCGAGCGCTTCGAACTCTATGCCGGGGGCTTCGAGCTTGCCAATGCCTTCAGCGAACTCAACGATCCGGCCGAACAGCGGCGCCGTTTCGAGGCGCAGATCGGCCAGCGCGCGCGGGGGGACACCGAGGCCCATCAGATGGACGAAGACTACATTCGCGCGCTCGAGTACGGGTTGCCGCCGACCGGCGGGGAAGGCGTGGGCATCGATCGTCTCGTCATGCTGCTCACCAACAGTCCGTCGATTCGCGACGTGATTCTGTTTCCGCTCATGCGGAAGCGGGAGGGCTGAGCCGCCGCATGCCGTTCGAGCTTTTCATCGCCCTGCGTTATCTCGTCGCGCGGCGCAAGCAGGCCTTCATCTCGCTGATCTCGGTGATCTCGACGATAGGCGTCGCGGTGGGGGTCATGGCGCTCATCATCGCCCTGGCGCTGATGACGGGACTCCAGGGCGAACTCCGCAGCCGGATTGTCGGCGCGTCGCCCCATATCTACGTCCTGAAGGCGGGCGACGGCCTCGCCGATGCCGCCGCCGAGATGCGGGCGATTCGCGCCGTCCCCCGTGTCATCGGCGCATCGCCGGGCGTGATGGGGAAGGCGCTCGCCTCGTCTGGCGAGCAGCAGGCGTTCATCAGCGTCAAGGGCGTCGACCCGGCCACGGAGCATGAGGTCACCGACGTATCCGAGCGGATGGTCGGCGGCTCGATGGCGGCCCTGTCTGACCGTGATACCGACAGCCTTCCGGGCATCGTGATCGGTCAGGCCCTGGCCCGAAGCCTCGGTGCCAGCATTGGCGACCCGATCAGTCTGATGACGCCGGACGGCCCGCTGTCACCGTTCGGTCCCATGCTCGGCACGCGGCGGTTCGAAGTCGTCGGCATCTTCGCCCTCGGGCTGTACGAGTTCGACTCTGCTTACGGGTTCGTGGATCTTCCCACGGGGCAGCGTCTGCTGGGCCGGGACGCGCCCGACTTCATCGAAGTGCGCGTCGATGACATGTACGACGCACCGGAGGTCGCCGATCGCATCGTGCAGCAACTGGGCACGTCCTACATCACGCAGGACTGGGCCCAGATGAACCAGTCGCTGTTCTCGGCGCTCTGGCTGGAGAAAGTCGCCATCTCGATTACCATCGGCCTCATCGTGATGGTCGCCGCGCTCAACATCGTCGCGTCGCTGATCCTGCTGGTGATGGAGAAGAGCCGCGACATCGCGATCCTCAAGACCATGGGGACGCCGGCGCGGAGCATCACGTGGATCTTCATGTTGCAGGGCCTCATCATCGGTGCCGTCGGAACGACGGTCGGCGCCGCGGGCGGGTTGGCCGTCTCGTGGCTGCTCGATACCTACAAGCTCATTCGCGTGCCGATGGATGTCTATCAGGTGTCGTACGTCCCCTTCACCGTGGAGTGGCGTGACTTCGCGCTCGTCGTCGCCGCGGCCATCGTGGTGTGCTTCGTGGCCACCATCTACCCGTCGCGCCAGGCGTCCCGGCTCGACCCCGCGCAGGCGCTCCGGTACCAGTGACGTGGCGTTCCTGACCGTGGTGGGACTCCGCAAGTCGTACGCCACGCCGGGCGGCGCCGTCGAGGTCCTGCGCGACGTGAATCTCGAGGTGGACGCCGGCAGCATGGTGGGCATCATGGGGGCCAGTGGCGTGGGCAAGAGCACGCTGCTGCACGTCCTTGGCGGGCTCGACGGGGCCGACGCCGGCCGCATCACCGTCGCCGACACCGAGATCACGACGCTGGACGATGCCGGGCGGGTCGCGTTCAGGAACCGGCGTGTGGGCTTCGTGTTCCAGTTCCACCACCTGCTGCCCGAGTTCAGCGCGCAGGAGAACGTCGAGATGCCCCTGCGCATCGCGCGCGTGCCGATGGCGGAGGCGCGTCCCCGCGTCGAGGCGCTCCTCACGCGGGTCGGACTCGCCTCGCGACTGACGCACCGGCCGGGAACCCTGTCGGGCGGCGAGCAGCAGCGCGTGGCGATTGCCCGGGCACTCGTGATGTCTCCGATCCTCCTGCTGGCTGACGAGCCGACCGGGAACCTCGACGAGCACACGGCGAGCACCTTGCACGACCTGTTGCGGGAGATGCACGGCGAACAGCAGTTGACGTCGGTAATCGCGACGCACAACAGCCGCCTGGCGGCGGCCTGTGATGTGGTGTACCGCCTCGAAGGCGGCCAGTTGAAGCGCCAGTAGGGCCCCGATGGCCCGTTCCGGTGGCTTCCACCACGCCGGCCGACCGTCGTCTCGAGTTCAGGGGGTCGAGGGCCCGTCCGGTCTCGTCCCGTATGTGTGACGGCGCACCGATACCGGGCCCGACGCCCCCGTGAGCCCACAGGCAATCCCGTATAATACGGGGACAGGTGGACCTGAGCGCCGCGGCGCTCGAATCTCAAGGGAAACGGATGTTCGAGCGGTATACAGAGCGAGCCCGGCGCGTACTGTTCTTCGCCCGGTACGAGGCCAGCCAACTCGGCAGCGTGTCCATCGAGACCGAGCACCTGCTGCTCGGGCTGATCCGCGAGGGCAAGGGGCTGACGAGCCGGATCTTCGCGAGATCGCACCTGTCGCTCGAGGCCATCCGCAAGGAGGTGGAGGGCCGCACGGTCTTCAAGGAGAAGGTCGCGACGTCGGTCGAGATTCCCTTCAGCGCCGAGACGAAGCGGGTGCTGCAGTTCGCGGCGGAAGAGGCCGACCAGCTGTCGCACAACTACATCGGTACCGAACACCTGCTCCTGGGCATCCTCCGCGAGGACCAGTCGGTGGCCGCGACGATTCTGGTCGAGAAGGGCATGCGCCTCGCGACCGTCCGCGAAGACATCGTGTCTCTGCTCAACGAGAAGACGACGATGACGCGCGTCAAGGAGACGCCGCTGCTGGCCGAGTTCAGCCGCGACCTCACCGACGCCGCGATGAAGAACCAGCTCGACCCCCTCGTCGGCCGCGAGACGGAGATCGAGCGCGTCCAGCAGGTGCTCTGCCGCCGCACGAAGAACAACGCCGTCCTGATTGGCGAGCCCGGCGTTGGCAAGACCGCCATCGTCGAAGGCCTCGCGCAGAAGATCGTCGTCGGCGACGTGCCGCACTTTCTGGCCGACAAGCGCATCCTCGCGCTCGACATCTCGCTCATCGTGGCGGGTACGAAGTACCGGGGGCAGTTCGAAGAGCGGCTGAAGGCGATCATGAAGGAGCTGGTCGAGAACGCGAACATCATCGTGTTCATCGACGAGCTGCACACGCTGGTCGGCGCTGGATCGGCGGAAGGGTCGCTCGACGCGGCCAATATCCTCAAGCCCGCCCTCTCTCGGGGGGAGATCCGCTGCGTCGGCGCGACGACGCCCGCCGAGTACCGCAAGTACATCGAGAAGGACCGGTCGCTCGAGCGCCGCTTCCAGGCCGTCAAGGTCGATCCGCCGAGCGAGAGCGAAGCCATCCGCGTGCTGCTCGGCGTGAAGGAGCGGTACGAGACGTTCCACCACGTCGACTACACGCGCGAGGCGCTCGAGGCGGCCGTGTACCAGTCGAGCCGCTACATCACCGATCGCTTCCTGCCCGACAAGGCCATCGACCTGCTCGACGAAGCGGGCTCGCGCGCCAAGCTGCGCGACGCCGGCTACAGCGAGGAGTTCGGTCAGATCAACCGCAACATCCGTGTCGCGGTCGAGCAGATGGAGAGCGCCGTCTCGCAGAAGGACTTCGAGCGGGCGCAGTTTTTCCGCGAGCAGGAAGTGATGGCGCGCGAAAACCTCCAGTTCGTGCGCGAGAAGTTCGACGTCGCATCGACGAACCGCCGCGTGTCGGTCAGTCGGCAGGACATCGACGAAGTCGTGTCGAAGTGGACGGGCGTGCCGATCACCTCGATCAACGAGGACGAGAGCGACAAGCTGCTCCGGATGGAAGAGGAGCTGCATGCGCGGGTGGTGAGTCAGGAGAAGGCCATCTCCGCCGTGTCGCGTGCCATCCGCCGTTCGCGGGCGGGACTCAAGTCACCGGCGCGTCCAGTGGGCAGCTTCCTGTTCCTCGGCCCGACGGGTGTCGGCAAGACGGAGCTTGCCCGGGCACTGGCCAATTTCCTCTTCGGCAGCGACCACGCGCTCATCCGCTTCGACATGTCCGAGTACATGGAGAAGCACTCGGTGAGCAAGCTGATCGGCTCGCCTCCGGGCTACGTGGGACACGAAGAGGGCGGGCAGCTCACCGAGAAGGTCAAGCGGAATCCCTACTCCGTCGTGCTCCTCGACGAGATCGAGAAGGCGCATCCCGACCTGTTCAACATCCTGCTGCAGGTGTTCGAGGACGGCCACCTGACCGACGGGTTGGGCAATCGGGTCAACTTCAAGAACACCATCATCATCATGACGTCGAACATCGGTGCGCGCTTCATTCAGAAGAAGGCGTCGCTGGGGTTCCACCCGGGCGAAGGACACGATACGAAGGCACTCACCGAGCAGGTGCTCGGCGAGGTCAAGCGGACGTTCAACCCCGAGTTCATCAACCGGCTGGACGAGATCATCGTCTTCGAGGCGCTGACCGACGAGGACCTGCGAGCCATCACGCGCCTGCTGTTCGGGCAGCTCAACGCCAACCTGGTGGACCGAAAGCTCGAACTGGTCCTGACCGACGATGTGGTGGACTGGATCATCAACGTCACCTGCAACGACCGGTCGTATGGCGCGCGTCCGTTGCGGAGGGCCCTGCAGAAGTACCTCGAGGATCCGCTGAGCGAGGAACTCATCCGCGGGCGGCTCCAGGAAGGCGGGCGCTTCGAGGTCTACATGGCCGGCGGTCAGTTGCACTACCGCCCGGCCGGCACCGAGCAGCCCGGGCATCAGCTCGTGACGGTGTAGCAGGAGCGAAGGGCCCAACCGGGTGCTGGCGCTTTCCGTCTCATGTCCAGTAAACTGTCGGCTTGGCCTCCCCCGATGGCTGCCATCAGGGGAGCGGCCCGCCGTGTGGCCCCGCGCCGGTGCGCGTCCCACGGTGCCGACGTAGCCACGCGACTGCAGACGTTCAACGCATGACGAAAGCTTCGAGAACCGGGGTGCTGGCTGCGGCCCTGAGCGCCTTCCTGCTGGCCGGGCCTGTCGAGACGGCCGCTCAGGCGCCGCCTGCGCCTCCGCCGCCCTCACAGCCCGCGCCCGAGCCGGCCGACAGCGGTACTGCCGCACCGACGCCGCCGCCGCTCGGCGGCGACGAGCCGGTGTCCCCGCGAGAGGAGACGCCGGTGCGCAGCGTTCTCGACGTCGATGGCTGCCAGCCGATTCCCCCGGCGACCGCCGCGGCGCAGCCTCCCGCGGGATCGGGCCCCATCCTGAGAAACGTGGAACTGTGCCTGCCTACCCAGGGCAATGCTTCGTCGATCGACGCCGAGACGTACCTCTACTACATCCGCACCCGCGGCAGCCGCCCCTCGCAGAATGCCTGGGTACCGTGGAACGAGGAGGCGGAAGAGCAGTTGCGTGAGGACTTCCGCAGGCTCTGGACCACGAACTTCCTCGACGACCTCGCCATCGAAGTGATCGACACGCCCTTCCCCAACGGCGTCGTGGGCAAACACGTACGTATCCGCATGGAGGAGCGTCAGCGGGTCAAGGTGGTCGAGTACGTGGGCAGCGACAAGCTCGAGTCGACGAAGGTGGACGAGAAGCTGCGCGAGATCAACAACGTCATCCGCCTCGACTCGTTCATCGATCCCGGACAGATTCGTCGCGTGCAGACGGTGATCCGCGAGCTGCTGGCTGCAGATGGCTACATGGACGCCCAGGTCTCGCACGTCATCACGCCGGTGGCGGGCGGTCCGAAACTGGTGAATCTCAGTTTTCGGATCGTCGACGGCCCGAAGGTGCGCATCCGGGAGATCGAGTTCGTCGGCAATGAAGCCTACAGCGATGGCAAGCTGCGGGGCCGGATGAAGGAGAACAAGGGGCGCGGGATGTTCGGCTTCATCACGGGCGGTGGCGTCTACAAGGCCGCCGCCTTCGATGAAGACGCCGAGAACGTTCGCGCCCTGTACCGGGAGAACGGCTACATCGCCGCGCGGGTCGGCCAGCCCGAGGTGCGGACGCTCGAGACGTCGGCAGACGGCAAGAATCGCTGGATCGCGTTGCGCATTCCCGTCACGGAGGGCCGCCGCTACCGCATCGGGAAGTTCGAGTTCGAGGGCAACACGGTCGTCAAGTCCGAGGCCTTGGCCACGGTGTTCAAGATGAAGTCGGGCGACTACTACTCGGAGAAGGACATCCGCAAGGGGTTCGAGAAGGCGAAAGAGCTGTACGGCGTAGGCGGCTACTTCGAGTTCACCGGCTTTCCTGACCTCAAGCCGCTCGATCTGATCGACCCGGAGAACCCGGACCAGTTCCTGCCGGACGGTGCTCCCCCCAACGGTCCGCCGGTCGTGGACGTGACGATGCGGATGCAGGAAGGCGAGCAGTACTTCGTGAACAAGATCACCTTCGTGGGCAATTCGACGACCCGCGACAACGTGATCCGGCGCGAGATGAACCTGCTCGAGAACGGCGTCTTCAACACCGAGGCGCTCAAGTTCAGCGTCCGCCGTCTGAATCAGCTGGGGTACTTCAAGCAGCTCGAGGAGGGGCAGGAGGGCATCGACGTCGCCAAGACGCCAGGCGAGAAGAACAAGGTCGATGTCACGCTCAAGCTGCAGGAGCAGAACCGCAACCAGTTGACGTTCGGCGCGGGCGTCTCGCAGTTCGAAGGCTTCTTCGGGCAGCTCGCGTTCTCGACGTCGAACTTCATGGGGCGCGGCGAGACGCTGTCGTTGTCGCTGGCTGCCGGGTCGCGGACACAGTTCTATCAGGTGTCGTTCAGTGAGCCGTATCTGTTCGACCGGCCGATCACGGCCGGCATCGACGTCTTCAAGCGGCAGATCCAGTACATCGGCGCGTTCACCCAGGAGTCGGTGGGCGGCAACACCGTGTGGGGGTTCCGCACGGGCAACTTCACGCGGTCGTTCATGCAGTACAGCTTCGAGCGGGTCAGTATCCGTGACCTGAACACGTTGTTCACCGACCCGACGTACGTGCAGAACAATCCATTCCTGCAGGACTCGCTGCTGCTGAACTGTACGCCCACGCCCCCTACCGAAGAGCAGCCGAACGGCGGCGTCGACTGCCAGAGCCAGGGGGCGCGAACGGTGAGCAAGGTCGTGCCGAGTCTCGTGCACAACACCGTCGACAACCCGATTTTCCCCAATACCGGCAAGCGTCTCACCGTGTCGATGGACATCGCGGGCCTGGGTGGCAACACGCGGTTCCTGAACCCGCGGGTCGAGGCGGTGAAGTTCTGGCAGCACACGCGCCGCACGTCTCTCGGAGCACGTGCCGAAATCGAGTACATCCGGCCCTACGGCAACAGCTTCGCGCTGCCGATCTTCGAGCGGCTCTTTCAGGGCGGCGAGTACAGCGTGCGCGGGTTCGACATCCGGAGCATCGGCCCCCGCGCCGCCAACGGCGTCGTGCTCGGCGGCAACAAGAGCCTGCTGTTCAACGGGGAGTACCTCATCAGCATCGCGGGTCCCGTCCGTCTCGTGCTCTTCTACGACGCGGGGCAGGTGCTCGCCGAAGGCCAGAGCTACGCCTGGAGCGAGTTCAAGACATCGACGGGTGCCGAAGTGCGGTTCTTCATGCCGGTGCTCAACGTGCCGTTCCGGCTGATCTTCGCGATGAACCCGCAGCGGGAAGACGTGCTGAACAACGACTTCACGCCCGCCCGCAAGTTCCAGTTCCGCTTTGCCGTGGGCTCGACGTTCTGACGTACAGGCCTGCACGGGCTGTCGCTCGAGTGTGTTTCAATGACGTGGGCCCGATGGCCGACATTCAAGGTGTGAAAGGAACGTGTTCATGAAGTCCGTATTCGTCTCCGTTGTGCTGGGCTGTGCTTTCGTCGCCGGGCCGGCACTGGCCCAGGAACCCGCGGCGCCAACCCCGGCCATGCCCGCGGGTGCGCAGGCGGCCCCTGCTCCGCCACGACCTTTCCCCGAGGGGGCGAAGGTGGCGTACGTAGACCTCAACCAGGTGGCGTCGCAATCGCGGGAGGGTCAGGCCGCCGGCCAGAAGATCAAGGAGTTCCAGGGCAAGATCCAGGCCGACCTCGACGGAAAGCAGAAGGCGCTGCTTGCTGCCCAGCAGAAGCTGGAGCAGGGTGGCGCGCTGCTGAGTGAGTCGGCGCGTGCCCAGCAGTCCAAGGAGATCGAACGCATGCAGGTGGATTTGCAGCGTGCGACCCAGGACGCCAATCAGGACGTCGGCGAGTTCACCCAGCAACTCCAGCTCGAGTTCCAACAGAGGCTGCTGCCGGTGATTGCGGGCGTGGCCTCGGCCAAGGGCCTCCACTTCATCTTCAGCCTCGCCGATTCTGGCGTGGTCTACGTCGACCCGGGGCTCAACGTCACCGTCGACGTCATCTCGGCGCTCGACGCGGGGACGACCACGCCTCCGCCGGCCGGCCAGTAAGGCTTCTCGCCGCTGCTC
Source organism: uncultured Vicinamibacteraceae bacterium (assembly GCA_964388335.1). Taxonomy (GTDB): domain Bacteria; phylum Acidobacteriota; class Vicinamibacteria; order Vicinamibacterales; family Vicinamibacteraceae; genus JAEZDP01. The sequence continues at coordinate 42,501 of CAYMAG010000019.1, forward strand.
CTCGCCGCGTCGGCGCGGGACCATCGCCCGCTGCCGGCGCGGCACGCATTCGAAGCCCTTCGAGACCTCCGTGTCCATCAACATCCCCCAAGTCGTCGACCGCCTGTGCTACCGGTATCCCACACTCCTGGTCGACGCGGTGACCGACTTCGTGCCGGGTGAACGCGTCGTCGCGATCAAGAACGTCACGGTCAACGAAGACTTCTTCCAGGGCCACTTTCCGGGGTCACCCGTCATGCCGGGCGTCCTCATGATCGAGACGCTCGCGCAGGTGGCGAGCATCCTGCTGCTGCAGGGCGCGACGGAGCTGTCCACCGAGCGCACGGCCATCCGGGCCGTCCGTGGCGCCAAGTTCCGCCGTCAGGTGGTGCCCGGCGACCAGGTGCGTCTCGAGGTGTCCACCGAGCGCCGGCGTGGGCCGATCGCGTGGGTGCGCAGCGTTGCGTACGTCGGCGACCACGTCGTGGCCGAGGGCCGACTGATCATCGCCGTGGACGGCCAGCTGCCGAACGTCCACCCCACGGCCATCGTCGGTTTCGGCGCGCGCATCGGCGCGGGCACCGAGGTGGGGCCGGGCGCGGTCATCGGTCCGCACGTGCAGATCGGGCGGCAGTGCAGCATCGGCGCCGGGGCGGTCATCGACGGTCATACGTCCATCGGTGAAGGCACGGTCATCTTCCCCTGCGCGTCCATCGGGCTCATCCCCCAGGACACGAAGTTCAGGGGCGAGCCGACGCGCCTCGAGATCGGCGCCCACAACGTGTTCCGCGAGTTCGTCACGATTCATCGCGGCACCGCTGGAGGGGGTGGCGTCACGCGCATCGGCGACCACAACCTGTTCATGGCCTACTCGCACGTGGCGCACGACTGCCAGGTCGGACATCACACGATCTTCGGCAACGGTGCCACACTCGGTGGCCACGTCACCGTCGAAGACTTCGCCACCATCAGTGCGTTCTCCGGCGTGCATCAGTTCTGCCGGATCGGACGCCATGCGTTCATCGGCGGGTACTCCGTCGTCACCAAGGACGCGATGCCGTATGCCAGGACCGTCGGCAACCGGGCGCGCAACTACGGCCTCAACACGATCGGGCTGGTTCGTCGCGGGTTCACTCCGGAGGCGGTCACCAAGCTGCGCCACGCCTACCGCTACCTGCTGCTCTCGAAGCTCAACACCACGCGCGCACTCGCCCAGATCGAACGAGATCCCGAACTGCGATGCGATGAAGTGCAGTACCTGGTCGACTTCATACGCGGTTCGCGTCGCGGCGTGATTCTCCGGCGCGCCGTACGCCGGCCGGAGGACGTGTCGGCCGATGAGTGACCAGGCGGGCGCACTCGGCCTGATTGCCGGAAACGGCCGATTTCCGTCGCTGGTCCTGGATGCCGCGCGTGCGCTCGGTCGCGAAGTCACTGTTGTGGCAGTGAAGGAAGAGGCCGGGCCCGATCTCGAAGCCTTCGCCCACGCGCGCGGCGCCTCGCTTCACTGGGTCTCTCTGGGACAGCTCGGGCGCTGTATCGAGATTCTGCAGGCGGCAGGCTGCCGCGAGGCCGTCATGGCGGGGCAGGTGAAGCATGCCAAACTGTTTGCCGGCATCACGCCAGACTGGACGTTCATGCAGGTGCTGATGCGTCTGCGGGCGAAGTCCACCGACGCCGTGATTTCCGCCATCGCCGACGTGATGCGGACGAAGGGCATCGAACTGCTCGACTCGACGGCATTTCTGCAGCCCCTCATGGCGCGCGAAGGACTGCTGGCCGGCCCGGCGCTGTCGTCCGAGCAGGAGGCGACCCTCACGTTCGGCTACCGGATGGCCGACGCCGTGGCCGGTCTCGACATTGGACAGACGATCGTCGTCAACGACAAGGCAGTCGTGGCCGTCGAGGCGATGGAAGGCACCGACGAGACAGTCCGTCGCGCCGGCCGTATCGCCGGTCCGGGGTGCTGCGTCATCAAGGTGGCCAAACCGGCCCAGGACATGCGCTTCGACGTGCCGGTCGTGGGAGTGCCGACGGTCGAGGTCCTGCGCGAGGCCGGGGTATCCGTACTGTCGGTGGATGCCGGAAGGACGCTCGTCGTGGATGGGCAGTCGATGCTCGACGCGGCGACGGCTGCCGGCATCACCGTCGTGGGACGGCGCGTGGAGTCGCACGGTGGCTGAGCGCATACGGGCAGCGGTCGTCGGCGTCGGCGCGTTGGGTCGTCACCATGCCCGCATCCTGTCGTCGACGCCGGACATCGAGTTCGTCGGCGTGGCCGACACCAACCCGGCCCGCGCTCGCGAGATCGCCAGCGGGCACGGCGTGGCCGCGTTCGACGATCCCCTGGAGGTCATAGGGCGGGCCGATGCCGTCTGCGTCGCGACACCGACCGGATCACACCACGAGGTCGTGTCAGCGCTGATTGACGCCGGCCTGCACGTGCTGGTCGAGAAGCCGATGACGACGACGCTGGAGCAGGCGGACGATCTCATCGCCCGGGCGCGGGCTCGGGGGGTCGTTCTGGCGGTCGGACACACCGAGCGCTTCAATCCCGCAGTCGACGCGGCGTTGGCGTTCCTGACGAAGCCTCGCTTCATCGAGGTCCACCGGCTCGGCACGTTCCCTGACCGCAGCCTGGACATCGACGTCGTCTTCGATCTGATGATTCACGATCTCGACCTCCTGCTGGCGGCGCTTCGCCAGGAGGTCGTCAGTATCGAAGCGGTCGGCGTGCCCGTGCTGACCGATCGGGTGGACATCGCCAACGCGCGACTGCGATTCGCCGACGGATGCATCGCGAATCTCACCGCGAGCCGCATCAGTCGCGATCGCGTGCGCAAGATCCGGTTCATCGAGCCGGCCGCCTACGTGTCGGTGGACTACGCGAGCCGCGACGTGGAAGTGTGGCGCCTGCGCCGCCAGGAAGGCGCGCGGCCGGTGATCGAGGGGGGGCCGGTGCCCGTGCCCGATGGCGAGCCGTTGCGCCTCGAGATCGACGATTTCTTCGACGCCGTTCGCGAGGGGCGCGCGCCGCGCGTCACAGGCGAGGACGGGCGCCGTGCGCTCGCCCTGGCGCAGCGCATCAACGACGCCATGACGTGCACGTAGCGGCGAGCAGAGTGGACATGATGACCGAGATGACACTCGAGGTGATGGAGCAGGTCAAGGCCGGCCTGCCGCTGGCCCCGGCGCAGCAGCGCTGGGTCATCGAGTCGCACGACATCGTGCAACTCGGTATGGTGGCTTCGGAGGCGCGGGCCAGAGTCCGGGGCGATCGGGCGACCTTCGTCCGAGTCGACGTCCTGCCGTTCTCGGAGGCGTCCGAGTGGGACATCGCCCCTGACGCCGGCGAAGTTCGCCTGACGGGCGCGCCCGCAGATCTGTCGGCCGCCCTGGCGGCAGTGACCGCGCTGACCGCGCGCGCGTCGGTGCCGGTCACCGCCTTCTCCGTGCACGAACTGGCGCTGGCTGCGGGCCGCGACCTCGCCGCCTGGTGCACGGCGTTGCGCGCCGCCGGTCTCGCGGCGGTGGCACTGGCCCGTGCGGACCAGCTCGACGAGGCATGGCTCGAGGACATCGCCCAGACAGGCCTCTCCGTGAACTCGCTGGCGCCAGGCTGGCCTGTGACGGGCGATGCGCTGCTGGCGCTGCTCCAACAGGTGCGAGGCTGGCAGGCACGGTATCGTGTCTTTCGCGCCTATCAGCCCCTCGCGCTCGACGTCCCCGAGAGCGAGCCGTCGACCGGGTTCGACGACATGCGCGCCACCGTCGCCGCGCGCCTCGTCCTCGACAACGTTGACCATCTGCAGGTGAGTTGGACCAGGGCCGGCGCGAAGCTGTCGCAGGCCTGCCTGCTGTTCGGGGCCGACGACATCGACGACGTGCCGGCCCGCGATCCGTTGCTGCACGGACCCCGCCGGTCGGTGCTCGAGGAGGTGCGAAGAAATCTGCGAGCGGTGTCGCTGGTGCCTGTCGAGCGGACAGGCGCCTTCCATGAGCGCCCAGCGACGGCGCCTGCAGGCGCCGGGACATGATCAGGGTAGGGGCCGTCGAGTTCCTGAACGCGCGGCCGCTGGTGGGCGGCCTGAACCGGGAGCCGTGGTGCGAGGTGCGTTTCGACGTGCCCTCCGTCTGCGCCAGGCTGCTGCACGACGGCGAGATCGATCTCGGGCTGGTTCCTGCAATCGAGGTGCTGCGCGGTCCACGCCCCTACGATGTGGTGGCTGGGCCGGTCATATCCTGTCGGGGGGCCGTCGAATCGGTGGCGCTCTTCAGCCGGGTCGCCGTGTCGCAGATCCGCACCATCGCGCTCGACACGAGTTCCCGGTCGTCGGCCACGCTGCTGCGGATATTGTGCGCTGCGCATTTCGGCATCGAACCGGATTTCGTCGACCTGCCGCCCGACCTGCCGGAGATGGTGCGGCAGGCCGATGCGGCCCTGCTCATCGGCGACCCGGCCCTCGATGCGCCATGGCGCGACATCGGGCTCCAGATGATTGACCTTGGACAGGCGTGGTGGGACATGACCGGCCTTCCGTTCGTCTTCGCGGTCTGGGCCTCTCGCGCGGGAGCGCTCACCCCCGGCCAGGCCGACCGGCTGCGCCAGGTGCGGAACGCCGGCGTCGAGGCGATACCGGCCATCGCGCGTCACTATGCCAGGGGCGACGCGGCGCGTGAGCAGCGAGCCCTGTGCTACCTCCGCGAGCGCATCAGGTACGACCTCGACGGAGACGCCCGCAAGGGCCTGGCAACGTATCTCCGGATGGCCGTCGACCTCGGGCTGGCGCCCGCGTCGGCGGGCGGGCATTCGTGGGTCGGCGACACGCCGACACTCCAGGTGCGGGCCTGACCCCGCGTCCTGCGGAAGAGAGGACAGCCATCGTGTCGATTCAATCCATCGTGGAGCGCATACGGGCAGGGACGCGCGTCACCGCGGACGAAGCGCTCGCCCTGTACCTCGACGCCCCGACATGGCTGCTCGGCGAGCTGGCCGACGAGATTCGCGCCCGGCGCCACCCCGACCGCGTCGTGACGTACATCATCGATCGCAACGTGAACTACACGAACGTCTGCGTGGCCCGCTGCAACTTCTGTGCGTTCTACCGGACGGTCGGTTCGCCGGACGGCTACGTGCTGTCGCACGACGAGGTCTTCCGGAAGATCGACGAGACGATCGAGGTCGGCGGCGGACAGCTGTTGCTGCAGGGCGGGCACAACCCCGACCTGCCCATCACCTGGTACGAGGATCTGTTTCGTGCGGTGAAGGCACGGTATCCCGAGTTCAAACTGCACGCGCTGTCTCCGCCCGAGGTGTTGCACATCAGCCGGACGTCGCGCCTCACGGTGCCCGACGTCATCGCCCGGCTGATCGATGCCGGCCTCGACAGCGTTCCTGGTGGCGGCGCCGAGATTCTCGTGGACCGCGTCCGCAAGCGGCTCAACTGCTACAACAAGGCCACCGCTGACGAATGGATCGGCGTGATGCGTGAGGCCCATCGTGCCGGGCTGCGAACCACGGCGACGATGATGTATGGCAGCGTCGAAACGCCGGCCGAGCGCATCGAGCACCTCGTGCGGCTGCGGGCGCTGCAGGACGATACCGGCGGCTTCACCGCGTTCATCACATGGAGCTATCAGCCCGACCACACCGAACTCGCCGGTGTCGAACTGACCGGCGCGGAGTACCTGCGGACGCTGGCCGTGGCCCGTATCGTGCTCGACAACGTCCACAACCTGCAGGCCTCGTGGGTCACACAGGGGGGCAGGGTGGGCCAGCTCAGTCTCGGCTTCGGGGCCAACGACATGGGCAGCGTCATGATCGAAGAGAACGTGGTGCGGGCCGCCGGGGCGAGTTACTGCATGGACGAAGTGGAGATCGTCCGCAACATCGAGAACGCCGGATTCACCGCGAAGCGCCGCAACATGCACTACCAGGTGCTTGGCGACCCCATCTACCGCGAGCGTTCCGTCCCCCGACGCCTTTCGCTCGACGTGGCAAAGCGTGATGGTGACGTGCTGATGCCCGCGGAGTTGTCGGCCTACGAGGCACGCAGCCGCGCCGCACGCCTCGCCCGACAGCAGACCAGCCAGGGGGCCTGAGCCCGACCATGCGCACGCGGGTGCATGCCGCACACGTCCTGCCGATCACCTCGGCGCCCATCGCCGACGGGTGGGTGGACGTCGAGGACGGACGCGTGGTTGGCCTGGGCCGGCGCGGCGACGCCGATGGGTGGGCTGGCTCCAGGGTCGAGGAACTCGGTGCGGTTGCACTGTTGCCCGGGCTGGTCAACGCGCATACGCATCTCGAGTTGGCGCACCTGCGCGGCCGCGTGCCCCCCTCGACCAGCTTCCTGTCCTGGGTCACGACGCTACTCGATGCGCGTCGCGAGGCGGGTGATCCTGACGCTGATGACATGACCGCCGCGATCGTCGACGCGCGCGCGACGGGCACGGTCGCGATCGCCGACATCGGCAACTCCTGCGTGTCGCTGGGGCCGTTGCAGCAGTCAGGGCTCGACGCCTGGCATTTTCACGAACTCCTTGGGTTTCGTGGAGGGACCGGACCGTCGCGGGCGGCCGACGCGTGGCGGCATGCCGACGCTCGCTCCGAGGCAGGCGGCGTGCGGTGTGGCGTGGCACCGCACGCGCCGTACTCGACGGCGCCCGACCTGATCGCGTCGATCGCGGCTGGCCTCGACGCGGTGCCGAGCCGCCGGTCGTCAGTGCACCTCGGTGAGTCACCCGAGGAGGTGCAGCTGCTGGCTGAGGGTGTCGGTCCCTGGCGCGAGATGCTCGAGGCCCTGGAGATGTGGGATGCCGGCTGGCAGGTGCCACGCTGCAGTCCGGTTCCCTATCTGGAGGGATTGGGTGGCTTGCACGCGCGAATGCTCCTCGTCCACGGCACGCAGTTCACGTCCGACGACCTCGCGCGGTTGGCGGCCCGCGGCGCCACGCTGGTGCTGTGTGCTCGCAGCAATGCATGGGTCGGCGTGGGCGCTCCACCCGTACAGGAGGCCTGGGCTGCCGGCATTCGTGTCGCGCTGGGCACCGACAGCCTGGCGAGCGTGGCCGACATGGACATGTTCAGCGAACTGGAAGCCCTTCGGGCGCTGGCACCGGCGGTCCCGGCCGCGTGGCTGCTGCGCGCGGCGACGCAGGGCGGCGCAGACGCGCTCGGGTTCGCCCATCTCGGTGCGATCGAGCCCGGACGGTCGGCCCGGCTGCTCGTGGTCGACGTGCCGGAGCACGTGGATGACGTCGAGGCGTGGCTGGTGAGCGGGGGCGTGCGGCCGTCTGATCGGTCATGGCTCGACGCGAGACTGTCATGAGACAGCGGCTGCTGATCTATCTCTCGTTCGTCCGTTTCAGCCACTCGCTGTTCGCCCTGCCGTTCGCCCTGGTCGGCGCGCTGCTCGCCAGCCGGTTCGTGCCGTTGACGTGGGTACGGGTCGGGTGGATCGTCGTGGCGATGGTCGGGGCGCGAAGTGCGGCCATGGCGTTCAATCGCATCGTCGATGCGCGGTACGACGCGCTCAACCCCCGAACGGCCCAACGGGAGTTGCCTCGCGGTGCGATGTCGTCGCGCGAAGCCTGGCTCTTCCTCGCCGTATCGACCGCGGTGTTCGTCTGGTCGGCCTTCAAGCTCAGCGCCCTGTGCGGCTGGCTGTCACCGGTCGCCCTCGCGATCGTCTTCTGGTATTCGCTGGCCAAGCGGTACACGTGGGCGACGCAGTTGTTTCTCGGTCTCGCCATGGCGGTCGCGCCGGTCGGGGGCTGGCTGGCGGCTGGCGGCCACGCCTCGTGGGAACCGGTCCTGCTCGCGTTCGCGATCGGGACATGGGTGGGGGGCTTCGACATCCTCTACGCGTGCCAGGACCTCGAGTTCGACCGGGCCCACGGCCTGCGCTCGATTCCCGTGCGGTTCGGAGTGGCGCGGTCGCTGCGTCTGTCGCGCCTGCTGCATGTCGCTACGGTCGTGTGCCTGGCGGCGCTCGGCACTGTCGGTGGCCTCGGCATCGTCTACCAGGGGGGTGTCGTGCTCGTCGCCCTGCTGCTGGTCTTCGAGCAGTCACTCGTCTCCGAGGACGATCTCTCGCAGGTCAAGCGCGCGTTCGACCTGAACGGCTGGGTCGGCATCCTCTATCTCGCGACTACCGGATTGAGCCTCTATGTCCGCTGAATCGACTCGCCGCATCGTCGTGGCAGTGACCGGTGCGAGTGGCGCCCTCTACGCCGTTCGCACGCTGGCCGCACTGCTCCAGGCAGGGCAGATGGTGGACTTCGTGGCCACCGAGTACGGCCGCCGGCTGATGGTGGACGAACTCGGTGAGGACGCGCGTGTCGATCGGTTGCAGGATCTGCTCGATGAGAAGTACGGCGAGTCGGTCAGACGCGGCCAGTGGATGCTGCACAGCAACAAGGACCTGGGGTCGCGCATCGCCAGCGGCAGCCGGGGGGCCGACGCGATGGTGGTCGTCCCGTGTTCGATGAAGACGATGGCGGCCATCGCCCACGGTCTCTCGCGATCGCTGGTCGAGCGGGCTGCCGACGTCATGCTGAAGGAGCGGCGTCCGCTGATCATCGTGCCGCGCGAAACGCCCCTCAGCCTGCCGCAACTGCGCAACATGGTGGCCTGTGCCGAGGCCGGTGCCCTCGTCGTGCCGGCGATGCCCGGGTTCTATCAGCGGCCGCGGACGCTCGACGACCTCGCGGACTTCATGGCCGGACGTATCCTGTCGCTGCTCCACATTCCGCACGATCTGTACCCCGTCTGGGATCCCGACGCATCGGCCTGATTCAATGCCATCGACAGCCAACCGCTACGGCGGGCTTCAGCCCTCCACCGACAAGCAGCCGGTCAGGATCGCGGGCATGTTCGACGCCATTGCCGCGCGATACGACCTGCTCAATCACGTGCTCAGTGGCGGCCTCGACGTCTACTGGCGGTGGCGGGCGGTGCGACGGCTCCAGGTGGCCGATGGTGCGTCCACGCTGGACCTGTGTGCCGGCACCTGCGACGTGGCGCGGTCGATCATCAGGGGTGGCAAGGCGCGGCGGGTGTTCGCCATCGATTTCTCGGCCGAGATGCTCCGGGTCGGACGGGGCAAGCTCGAGGCGGAGGACCGCCTGTCGGCCATTCCACTCGCCCGTGGCGATGCCATGGCCATCCCCTTGGCCGACCGGTCCGTGGATGCGGTGACGATCGCCTTCGGCATCCGGAACGTGCAGGACCCGCGCATGACCCTCCGGGAAGTCGCACGGGTGATGAAGCCCGGCGGACGCGTGGCGATCCTGGAGTTCTCGACCCCGCAACTACTCGGCATACGGCAGGCCTACCTCTGGTACTTCCGTCACGTGCTTCCGCGTGTCGGCCGACTCATCTCCAGGCATGGGGAAGCCTACTCGTACCTGCCCGCGTCGGTGGACGGATTCGCGGCGCCGCACGACTTCGTTGCCCAGCTCGAGGCGGCGGGCTTCGCGGCGGCGAGGGCCGTCCCTCTGACCCTCGGCGTCGTCTACCTCTACGTGGCGCAGCGGCCGTGAGGGGGCGCTGGCGGTCGGGTTCGCTCCGGACCGTCTCGCCGCCTATACTTACATGATCGACCGCTGATGTTCATCGACCTCGAAGACCAACGCCCGGAACCGCCGACGATCGACAGTGCCATGTCGCGTCGCGAGGGCGTGATCCTGTCGATCTTCCTGCACGGCGTCTTTCTGGCGGTGCTGCTGCTGGCTCCCCAATTGCCGATGGTGCAGCGCTGGCAGGAAGAGGCCGAGCAGGCGAGACAGGAGGCCCTGCGGGAATTGCTCGAGCAGCAGCAACAGCAACAGCAGCAGGACCGTCCGCGCTTCGTGTTCGTGCAGCCGCGTATGGACCTGACCAACGAGCGTCCGCGCGAGAACGCGCCACTCGCAGACCTCGATCGGAGCGCTCGGACGCTGCAGCGGTCGGAGGACGCCTCGAATCCTCAGCCGTTCGCCGAGGGCGATTCCCTCGAGTTCGTCGAGCGGACCGAGGCCCGTGAACTCGCGAAGGGCCGCGGGCCCGCACCCGAGCCGTCGGAGGCCACCAGGGCAGCCGAGGCGGCGCGCGCAGCGGCGCAGGCCACTCCGGCGGTCCCCAGCCCTTCTCAGGCGCCAGAGGCCGCGGAAGGGGGCCTGGACATGCGCCAGGCAGAGACCGGCGTGCTCGCGCGGGGGACCCGTGGCACCGTCAGCCCGCAGGTGGGCGTGTCGGCAGGGAACGCGGCGGCAGCGCGTCCGCCCGGGGGCGCGCTGGGCGAAGCCCTGCGCAACCTCGAGAAGTACGTGCAGACCGAGGCGTTCAACAACCCCGGCGGCGGCAACTCTCCTTTCGGCCCCTACATTCAGTTCGATACCAAGGGCGTCGAGTTCGGCCCGTGGATTCGCCGCTTCATCGCGCAGATCAAGCGCAACTGGCTGATCCCCGAGGCGGCGATGCTGCTGAAGGGACACGTGGCGATCACGTTCCACGTGCACAAGGACGGTCGTATCACCGACATCGCCGTCATGCGCCCGTCAGGCACCGACTCGTTCGATCGCGCGGCCGCCAATGCGCTGTCGTGGTCGAACCCGACCCAGCCGCTGCCGCCGGAGTATCCATCACCCACGGCGTTCTTCACGGTGACGTTCTTCTACAACGAACAGCCCCCGTCGCAATAGGGGTACCGGCCGTGTCTGCTCCCTCTGCTCCCCGGTTGCTGGCGGTACTGGGGCCCACCGCCACGGGAAAGAGTGCCCTGGGCATCGCGCTGGCCGAACGCTATGGCGGCGAGATCGTCAATTGCGACTCCACTGCCGTGTATCGCGCATTCGACATCGGCACCGACAAGGTTCCGCTCGCCGACCAGCGCGGCATCGCGCACCATCTGGTCGACCACGTCGACCCGACGGCGGTCTACTCGGCAGCGCACTACGCGCGTGACGCCGCCGCGCGCATCCGCGAGATCACCGCACGAGGACGGGTGCCCATCCTCGTGGGGGGCACCGGGTTCTACTTCCGCGCGCTCACGAGGGGGCTCTTCGACGGTCCCGGGCGCGACGACGCCCTGCGAGACCGCCTGCACCGCGTGGCTCGACGCCGCGGCGTCGAGCGTCTCCACGCGATGGTGGCCAGACTCGACCCCGCGTCGGCGTCGCGCATCATGCCCCGCGACGAGAAGCGGCTGATCCGCGCCCTCGAGGTTCGCCTGCTGACGGGCCGTCCGCTGTCGGCGCACTTCGCCGAGACCAGAGCCCCGCTGCCCGAGTATCGCGTGTGCGGCGTGGCGTTGCGTCTGCCTGCGGAGACCATCGGCGAGCGTGTCGCGCGTCGCGTGGAGGCGCAGTGGGCGAGAGGCGTCGTGCGTGAGGTCGAGCAGCTGCTGGCAGCCGGCGTTCCGCGGACGGCTCACCCGTTCAGTGGCCTCGTCTACCGCCAGATCCTCGAGATGCTGGACGGCGTCCGGGGGGAAGACGCGACGCGCGCGCTCATCGTGCGGGAGAACCGTCAGTACGCTCGACGCCAGTTGATCTGGTTCAGGAAAGAGCCTACGCTGAAGTGGCTCGATGGCGCCGGCGAATGGCCAGCCACCTTCGCATCCGCGTGCCAGGCGATTGACTTCTGGGAGTGTCCGGCTGATGGCCAACCACCGTGAACCGAAGTCGTCCGCAGCGCCGAACATTCAGGACGTCTTCCTCAACTCTGCCAGGCGCGAGCGCCTGACCGTGACCATCCGCCTGATTGACGGGCAGGTTCTCGACGGACGCATCAAGAACTTCGACCGCTTCGCCCTCGTCGTGGAGCACGACGGGGCCGATCACATGGTGTTCAAGCACGCCATCGCGACGATCCGGTCGAACCGGTCCATTGCCAACTACTTCTCGTCGTCGTCCGCCGCCGCCGCCTCCTCGTCGTCCTCTCACGACGGTTAGGCCCTCGCGCGCCGCTCTCGTGCGCACTTTCTCACGGGTGTTCCTCGTGGTTCTCGACAGCGTCGGCATCGGCGAACTGCCCGATGCCGCGCGATACGGCGACGTCGGCAGCGACACGCTCGGCAATCTTGCCCGCGCGACGCCCCTGCACCTGCCGACGCTCGTCTCCTGGGGCCTCGCCCACCTGGTACCCGATCTCGGCAGGACATCCTCTGCGCGGCCGGCGGGTGCCTTCGGCCGGATGGCCGAGGCCTCGCCCGGCAAGGATTCGGTCACGGGCCACTGGGAGATCGCCGGTGTCGTGTTGCAGCAGGCGTTTCCCACGTACCCCGCCGGCTTCCCCAGGGACGTCATCGATGCGTTCGAGGCGCGCATCGGACGACCGACGCTCGGCAATGTGGTCGCGTCAGGGACCACGGTGATCAACGAACTCGGCGACAGGCACGTCAGCACGGGCTATCCCATCGTCTACACGTCGGCAGACAGCGTCTTCCAGGTGGCCGCGCACGAGGACGTCGTGCCGGTGGCCGACCTGTATCGATACTGCGAGATCGCGTTCGAGCTGGTGGCCCGTGGGCTGGGTGTCGGGCGCGTGATCGCCCGGCCCTTCGTCGGGACGTCGGGCGCGTACGTGCGGACGTCTCGCCGTCACGACTACGCACTCGCACCGCCGGTGCCGACGCTGCTCGATGGTCTGACGCACGCCGGGCATGCCGTGCATGCCATCGGGAAGATCCACGACCTGTACGCCGGCCGGGGTATCGTCACCCACCGGCCCACTGTGTCTGACAGCGACGGCCTCCTGGCGCTCGCCGAGGCAGCGCAATCTGCCGACGATGGACTGGTCTTCGCCAACCTCGTCGATTCGGATCAGCTGTACGGTCATCGCAACGACGTGGACGGCTACGCGCGCAACCTCGAGCGCGTGGACGCCGGCCTCGGCCTCCTTCGCAACCAGATGCGAGCGACTGACCTGCTCATCGTGACGGCCGACCACGGGAACGATCCCACGACACCGAGTACCGATCACTCCCGGGAGTACGTGCCGCTGCTCGTCGTCGGCAGCGGTGTGGTGTCGGGCGTCGACCTCGGCACGCGTTCAACCTTCGCCGACCTCGGCCAGACCCTCGCCGAGAACTTCCAGATACCGTCGCTGCCGAACGGCACCAGCTTCCTTCAGGCCCTGGCAACCCCACGATGATGATGACCATCCGCGAGCAACTCGAGCAGCGCGAGTACGACACGCTGAGCCCACACGCGGCCAGAAGCGCCGCGTCGAAGGGACGTGCCAGGCCCGAACCCGACGACGCCATCCGGCCGGCCTTCCAGCGCGACCGCGACCGCGTCGTCCACTCGAAGGCGTTCCGTCGCCTGAAGCACAAGACACAGGTGTTCTTCGCGCCCACGGGCGACCACTACCGCACCCGCCTGACGCACACCCTGGAGGTGTCGCAGGTCGCTCGTACGATCGCGAAGGTCCTCCGGCTGCACGAGGAACTGACCGAGGCCATCGCGCTGGGGCACGACCTGGGCCACACGCCATTCGGTCACGCGGGGGAGCGCGTGCTCGACCAGCTGGTGCCCGGTGGCTTCAGCCATTCGGCGCAGAGCCTCCGCATCGTCGAGGTGCTCGAACACGGCCGACAGGGGCTGAACCTGACCTGGGAAGTGCGCCAGGGCATCTCCACGCACTCGAAGGGCAAGCACGGCCTGCCGATCAACGTGCCCTCGGGACAACGCGCCGTGATGCTCGAGGCGCAGGTTGCGCGGGTCGCGGACATCATTGCGTACGTCAATCACGACATCGACGATGCCCTGCGTGCGGGCGTGCTGAAGGCGGAGGATCTGCCGACCGGTCCGCTCGACGTTCTGGGCGTCAACTCATCGGCCCGCATCGGACGCATGGTGTCCGACGTCGTCACGGAGACACTGGCGGTCGACCTCTCGGAACTGCGGATGAGTGAGCCCGTGCTCGACGCGCTGCTGGAACTCCGCGCGTTCATGTTTGCCCGGGTGTACGAGAACGAGATGGCGACGGCCGAGTTCGCCAAGGCCACCGGCATTCTCGGTGGCCTCTGGGAACGCGTGCGGGACCGCCCCGAGCGCTTCCTCGATGCGACGACGATGGCCGAGGAGGGACTCGACACCGCGGCGTGCGACTTCCTCGCCGGCATGACCGACCGGTTTGCCGTCCGCCTCTACGAGGAGCTTTTCATTCCGCGTCCCTGGGTCGAGCTGCGCGTGGACGGGTAGTCTGTAGGCGTCTGGCCTGGTCGTTTCTGCTATACTTTCGTGTTTGCGCGCCCCGTGTCCGGGTGTGCAGCCTGCCATGCTTCTCGACCTGACCACCCTGACGTCGGATCGCACACCGGTCGTGCGCGACGTCGCCGCGGAATCGCTCGCGGTGGCCGCCGACGATTTCAGCGTCGACGGGACGCTGCGCCTGGCGGGCGAACTCCTGGGTAAGGGCGGTGGTGAGTACCTGTTGGACGGCACGCTCGACGGGATGCTGCAGGTACCGTGTTCGCGGTGTCTCGAGCCGTTCGCGATGCCCCTGTCGGCCCGTCTGGACGTGCGTCTGTTGCCCGTCTCGCAGCTTGCGGCGAGTGAGGACCATGAGATTCGCGATGACGACCTGACCACCGAGTTCTACGAGAACGACGTGCTCGACGTCGCCGCGCTGGTACGTGAGCAGTGCTACCTGGCGCTGCCGATGAAGCCCCTGTGCCGTCCCGACTGTCAGGGCCTGTGCCCGCAGTGCGGGGCCAACCTCAATGTCACGACCTGCGACTGTGATCGTACGTGGGTCGATCCGAGACTCGCGGCGCTGAAGGCGCTGGTGCCTGAGCGGCCGCCCGAGTAATCCAGTCATGCCGAATCCAAAGCGACGTCATTCCAAGAGTCGGACGGCCAAGCGCCGGACCCACGATGCCCTCAAGGCCACCTCACTCGGGCCCTGCCCGCAGTGCACCGAGCTGAAGCCGCCCCACCTGGTGTGCTCCACGTGCGGGTACTACCACGGACGCCAGGTGCGTCCGGTGTCCGACGAGGCCTGAGTTCGGCGCCGTGCCCCCTCCAGGCATGCGCATCGCCGTTGACGCGATGGGCGGCGACCGTGCGCCCGACGTCGTCGTGCAGGGGGCCGTCGCGGCGGCGTGCGAGGATCCGATCCGGTTGCTGCTGGTCGGGCCGCGGGCGGTCATCGAGGCCGAGGTCGCCCGGTACCCCGAAGCCGCCGCCCTGCCGATCGAGATCGTCGATGCGCCGGACGTCGTGGCGATGGACGAGCCGTTCTCGGCCATCGCGAGGCGTCAGCGTCGGACCTCCGTACGGGTCGCGGCCGATCTCGTCGGGCGCGGTCTGGCCGACGCCGTGTTCACGGCGGGGCACTCGGGCGCGGCGATTCTGGCCGCCCACGGGTCGCTCGGGCGTCTGCCCGGCGCCGACCGTCCAGCGCTCGCGGCGACCATTCCCACGATGGGTGGGGCGGCCGTGCTGCTCGATGCCGGGGCGACGGTCGAGTGCCGGCCGGCGCACCTGCTGCAGTTCGCGCAGCTCGGCGCCGCCTATGCGTGTGTCGCGCTGGGCCTGACTCGTCCGCGAGTCGCCCTGCTGTCCAACGGAGAGGAAGCCGGGAAGGGCAACGAGTTGACCCGCGAGGCGTATCGGTTGCTCGAGGCATCGACTCTCGCCTTCGTGGGCGCGGTGGAGGCCACGGACCTTTTCGTCGGCGACGCCGACGTCGTCGTCTGCGACGGCTTCACCGGCAACATCGCGCTCAAGACCAGCGAGGGGCTCGTCGAGGCCATCGAACACCTGCTGGCCGACGAAGTAGCCAGGACGGTCACCGCCCAGGTTGGAGCGCTGTTGACGCGCGGAGCGTTCCGTCGGTTTCGCGCGCGGCTCGACTACGCCGAGTACGGGGGAGCGCCACTGCTCGGCGTGGAGGGATTGTGCGTCATCGGACACGGTCGGTCGTCGGCCCGGGCGATCGAGCGTGGCATCGGACTGACGGCGCGATTCGTGCGCGACCAACTCGTCGAGCGTCTGCGGCAGGGGCTGAGTGCCGCGCCGCGGGCCATGCTGCAGTCGTAATCGTCTACCCTCATTCCGCTCCATGATCGCATTCGTCTTCCCAGGGCAGGGCTCCCAGACCATCGGCATGGGGCGTGCCCTCGCCGACACGTTTCCGGACGCGCGGTCGGTGTTCGACGAGGCCGATGCCCTGTTCGGGTGGTCGCTTCGCGACCTGTGCTTCGACGGCCCGGACGAGCGGCTCACGCTGACCGAGAACACGCAGCCGGCGATCCTTGCGGCCAGCGTCGCCGCCTGGCGCGTGCTCGACGCGCGCGGCCTGCGCCCCGGCGTGGTGGCCGGCCACAGTCTCGGTGAGTACTCCGCGCACGTGGCCGCGGGCACGTTCTCGTTTGGTGATGCCCTGCAGGTGGTGCGGCATCGCGGTCAGTACATGCAGGAGGCCGTGCCGGTGGGCACGGGCGCGATGGCCGCCATCCTGGGGCTCGACGCGGACGCGGTGGCTGCCGCGTGCGACGACGCGGCGCAGGGAGAGGTCGTGAGCCCTGCCAACCTGAACGCGCCTGGGCAGGTCGTCATCGCGGGTACCGCCGGGGCCGTGGCACGTGCCGGCGTCGCCGCGAAAGCGCGCGGCGCGCGGCGCGTCGTTCCCTTGAACGTGAGCGCGCCGTTCCATTGCGCCTTGATGCAGCCGGCGCAGGCACGTCTCGAGCCCGAGCTGCGTGCCCTTCCGGCCAGCCGCCCCGCCTTCCCGGTGGTGGCCAACGTCGACGCCAGGCCCAAGGTCGATGCGGCCTCGGCCATTGACGCGCTGGTGGCGCAGATTTCCGGCGCCGTGCGGTGGGAAGAGACGGTTCGTCACCTTGCATCGGCTGGCGTCCACGCGTATGTTGAAGTGGGTCCGGGCACGGTGCTGGCGGGACTCGTGCGCAAGATCGACCGCGAGGCTCAGGTCGTCAGCTTCGGCGCACCTGATCAACTGGGGGCGGTGGAGGCGCTGTTCGCAGCATCGTGACGCTCGATCTTTCAGGCAAGGTAGCGCTCGTGACGGGCGCATCGCGGGGTATCGGACGCGCCATTGCGCTGACGCTTGCACGTGCCGGTGCTCGTGTGGTCGTGACGTCGCGTGGTGACGCCGCGCAGGCGGTCGTCGACGACATCGTTCAGGCCGGTGGCGAGGCGATCGCCGTCGCGGCTGACGTGGTTGATGCCCAGGCGATGAGCGGTGCGGTGGATCACGTCCTCGAGACCTGGGGACGCCTCGACATTCTCGTCAACAACGCCGGCATCACTCGCGACCAGTTGCTGCTGCGCATGAAGCGTGAAGACTGGGACGCGGTGGTGGCGACGAACCTCACGGGCACGTTCACCTGCACGCAGGCCGTGCTGAAGACGATGGTTCGGCAGCGGGTCGGTCGCATCATCAGCATCAGCTCCGTGGTCGGGCAGAGCGGGAACCCCGGGCAGACGAATTACGCGGCGACGAAAGCGGGCATCATCGGCTTCTCCAAAGCCCTGGCCCGCGAAGTCGCCTCGCGCAACATCACCGTGAACGTCGTGGCCCCGGGCCTCATCGACACGGACATGACGCGGGACATCAGTTCGGACGCCCAGGCCAACTGGACGGCGAACATCCCGCTGGGAAGGCTCGGCACGCCGGACGATATCGCCGCAGCGGTGTGCTTTCTGGCGTCCGACGCGGCAAGTTACATCACCGGGCAGGTCCTGGCCGTCAATGGCGGGATGTACGCCTAGCAGGAGGAGAAGCGATGTCGTCTGTAGCAGACAAGGTCAAGAGCATCATCGTGGAGCAACTGGGTGTGGATGAAGAGGAAGTCACGCCGGATGCGTCGTTCGTCGACGATCTGGGCGCCGACTCGCTCGACGTCGTGGAACTCGTGATGGCGTTCGAGGAGGAGTTCGGCGTCGAGATTCCCGACGACGACGCCGAGAAGATCACCCGGGTGCGTGAGGCGATTGCCTACATCGAGTCGCACGCCAAGGCCAAGAAGTAGCACGGAGATCGGAGGCGGTTTGTCCAGGCGAGTGGTGGTGACGGGCGTCGGCCTCGTGTCGTCGCTGGGCATTGGTACCCAGGCCAACTGGGACGCCCTTCGTGCGGGCCGGACGGGGATTGCGCGCATCACCCGATTCGACGCAGCCGCCTTCTCGACGCAGATTGCCGGAGAGGTCAAGCAGTTCGACCCGCTGCAGTTCGTCGAGAAGAAGGAGGTGAAGAAGATCGACACGTTCATCCAGTACGCGATCGCGGCCAGTCAGTACGCGATGGATGACGCGGCGTTGACCATCACGCCGGACAACGCTGACGGGGTCGGTGTCTTCATCGCCTCCGGCATCGGGGGGTTCGGGACGATCGAACGGGAGCACGAGGCGTATCTCGCCGGAGGCCCCCGCAGGATCTCGCCGTTCTTCATCCCGTCGGCCATCATCAACCTCGCGTCGGGGCAGGTGTCCATCCGTTTCGGTGCCAAGGGACCGAACATGGCGGCCTGCACCGCCTGTTCGGCGTCGGCACATGCCATCGGCGACTCGTACGAGATCATCAAGCGCGGCGACGCCGACGTGATGATCGCGGGCGGCGCCGAGGCGGCCGTCACGCCGATGAGCGTCGGTGGGTTCGGCGCCATGCGGGCCCTGTCGACGCGCAACGGCGAGCCGGAACGGGCCTGCCGTCCGTTCGATCGCGACCGGGACGGCTTCATCATCGGTGAAGGATCCGGCATCGTGGTGCTCGAGGACCTCGAGTTCGCCCGCCGCCGGGGCGCGACGATCTACTGCGAGGTCGCGGGGTACGGCATGTCGTCTGATGCCTACCACATGACCGGACAGCCGGCCGATGGCGAGGGCGCAGTGCGCGCGATGCGCATGGCGCTCAGGAAGGGCGGCGTCGAGGCCGATGTCGTCGACTACATCAACGCCCACGGGACGTCCACCCCCATCAACGATCCCACGGAGACGCTGGCGATCAAGAACTGTTTCGGTGCGCACGCGGGACGACTCGCGGTGTCGTCCACCAAGTCGATGACCGGGCACCTGCTCGGCGCAGCCGGTGGTCTCGAGGCGGGCATCACCGCCCTGGCCCTGCGCCACCAGACCCTTCCGCCGACGGTCAACCTCGACCACCCGGCCGAGGGCTGCGACCTCGACTACGTCCCCGGCGTCGCGCGCGCGGCCAGCATCCGCTACGCCCTGTCGAACTCGTTCGGCTTCGGCGGCACCAACGCCTCGCTGCTCTTCAAACAGGTCGACGGGTGAAGATCGTCGTCTGCCTCAAGCAGGTCGTGACGCGCGACTGGCCTGCTCGACCGGACGGCTCGCGTCCGTGGATTCGCGACCAGGACGCCTCGTTCGAGATGAACGAACCCGACGCCTACGCGCTCGAGGCCGCCTTGCGCCTCAGGGAGGCCCACGGGGGAGAAGTCGTGGCCGTGTCGGCCGGTCCCGCCCGCGTGGCACAGGTGCTCCGGGAGGCCCTCGCGCGTGGCGCCGACCGCGCCATCCACGTATCCGCCGACGCGCTCGCCGAAGCCGATGCGTTCGTCGTTGCTGACGCATTGGCCGACGCCATCCGCCCCGAGTCAGCCGACCTGGTGCTCACGGGGCTGCAGTCGGACGACCAGGGCTTCGGGCAGGTCGGCGTCATCCTCGCCGAGCGGCTCGACGTGCCACACGCCACCATCATCATGGAGGTGCAGGTCGAGGGCGACCACCTTCGCGTCAAGCGTGAACTGGAAGGGGGGTGGTTCCAGTGGATCACCCTGTCCCGGCCGGCCCTGCTCACCATCCAGAGCGGGATCAATCAGCTGCGGTACGCCACGCTCAAGGGCATCATGGGCGCGAAGAAGAAGGAGATCCGCGTGGTGGATGCGGAGGTCTCGAGGGTGCGCCATCGCATCACTGCGATCGCTGCTCCCGACAGGACGAAGCAGACGCGGATGATCACCGGTTCGCCAGCCGAGGCGGCGCGCGAGCTGGTGCGCGCCTTGCGCGAGGACGCGCGCGTCCTCGACGGAGGCGGACGATGATTCTGGTCGTCGCCGAGCATCGGCGTGGAGCACTGCACCCCGCGACGCACGAGGCCCTCGTCGCGGCACAGGCCCTCCCGCAGCCGGTGGCCGTCGTGGTGCTGGGCGACGACATCGCCGGTCCCGCAGCGACGCTGGCCGGCGCGGACGTTTCGGAGGTCGTGACCGTCTCGCATCCGGATTTGGCAGACTACACGGCGGACGGCTACGTACAGGCGCTGGCGCAGGTCGTGGCGCAACTGGCGCCAACGCTGGTGCTCACGGCACACACCTATCAGGCGCGCGACTACATGGCGCGCCTCGCGGCAAGGCTCGACCGTCCGATGGTGCCAGACTGCGTGGGGCTCCGGATGGAGGGCGACCGCGTCGTCTTCAGCAGGCCCATGTTCCAGGCGCGTCTGTCGGCTGACGTCGTCGCCGACGGGCCGACACCGCATTTCGCGTCGGTACAGATCGGGGCCTTCCGCGCCGATGCGCTGCGCGCCGGGCAGGCGCCCACCCGTGCGCTCGACGTCTCAGTCGACGCTTCCGCGATTCGTCAACGCGTGGAGGCGCCGTTCACCGAGGCGAAGCAGGCTGTCGACCTGACGGCGGCCGCGCGAGTCGTCTCGGTTGGACGTGGGATCAAGGGACCGGAACACATCGAACTCGCGCGTCGGCTCGCCGAGGCGCTGGGAGCGGAACTCGCGGCCTCGCGGCCGATCTGCGACAACGGTTGGCTGTCGATGGACCGTCAGGTCGGCAGCTCCGGACAGACGGTCGCTCCGAAGCTGTACCTTGCACTCGGCATCTCGGGGGCCATCCAGCACGTCGTCGGCATGAAGGGCGCGAAGACGATCGTCGCGATCAACAAGGATCCGGAGGCGCCGATCTTCGAGATCGCCGACTACGGCATCGCGGGCGACCTGTTCGAGATCGTGCCGGCGATGATCGACGCGCT